>NZ_BAED01000001.1 GCF_000241345.1 Gordonia amarae NBRC 15530 | reverse complement strand
CTCGAAACCTTCCTCGTGCGCGAACTCGGCTACGGCTGGGACGAGGTACACGACGAGGCCGAAATCCTCGAGCACGCCGTCTCCGACCGCATGCTGGCCCGCCTCGACGCGAAACTCGGTTTCCCCGAACGTGATCCGCACGGCGACCCGATCCCCCGCACCGACGGTTCGGTCCCCACCCCCGACGCCTGCCTGCTCTCGGACCTCGACATCGGCCAATCCGGCCGGGTCGCACGCATTTCCGATGACGACCCCGACATGCTCCGCTACTTCGACGAGGTCGGCGTCGCCCTCGACTCAGTGCTCACGATCCGCGAGAAGCGCCCCTTCGCCGGCACCATCTCCGTCTCCATCGACAACACCACCACCGTCGACCTAGGCGACATAGCCGCCCGAGCCATCTTCATCGTCACCGAATGACCACCGTGAGTCTCAGCCGAGACTCCGCGCTTTGTCGCGCTGAGCGACACAAAGTGCGGAATTTCCGATTATCGCAGGGTTGCCGGGCGGACGACCATGACCGAGCTTGCGCGGCGGCCTTTTTCCTGGATGAGGGCGATCGCCTTGTCGGCTGGGTCGACGACGACGTAGATGTCTTTGCGGCCGATGGGTTCGAGCCAGCGGCCCTGACTGATGGATTCGGCTTCGTAGTCATCGATGTCGCGGCGCGGGAAGGACAGTTTGACGGCCTGGTCGATGTCGAGGCTCACGTGGGGGTTGTCACGGACCTCGTCCAGTGTGAGGGCGTGGTCAAGGGTGAACGGACCGACTGCGGTGCGACGCAGTGCGGTCAGGTGGCCACCGACACCCAACGCGGACCCGAGATCGCGTGCCAGGGAACGGATGTAGGTGCCGGCGGAGCATTCGACGGTCACGTCGAGGTCAACGAAACCTGGCTCGTCGCGGCGGATGTGGTGAATGTCGAAGCGGGACACCGTGACCGGGCGGGCTTCGAGGTCGAATTCCTTGCCGCCACGGACGAGGGCGTGGGCGCGGCGGCCGTCGACTTTGATGGCACTCACCTTGGCCGGGATTTGCTGGATGTCGCCGGTGAGTGCGGCGATACCGGAACGGATCGCGTCGTCGGAAACCTCTGAGGCGTCGGTGGATTCGAGGATCTCACCCTCGCGGTCGTCGGTGGTGGTGGACGCGCCGAGCCGGATGGTGGCCTCGTAGGCCTTCGTGGTCAACGACAGCAGACCGAGGAGTTTGGTGGCGCGTTCGATACCGATCACCAGCACGCCCGTGGCCATCGGGTCCAAGGTGCCGGCATGCCCGACGCGGCGGGTGTTGAAGATCTTGCGGCAGCGCGAGACCACGTCGTGGCTGGTCATGCCGGCCTCTTTGTCGACGATCAGCAGCCCGGCGTTCTCGATGGAGGCGTCGGCCATGTCAGGTCAGCGCGATCGAGGTCAGGATGAAACCCTGCTCGACGCGCCACACCCCGTCGAACGAGGCGAGCGGGGTGCCGCCGTCGATTACCGAACCGTCCACCAACAGCTTCGAGACGAAGGTGCCCGACTGCTCACCGGTCTGCTCGAAAGTGATGTGGGCATCCTCGAAACCGAGCCACCGCTTGGTGAGCGGGAACCACGTCTTGAACGTGGCCTCCTTGGCGCAGAACAGCAGCCGGTCCCAGTGCAGCCCGGAGGGTCGGGTCGCGAGGACGGCGCGTTCCTCGGCGATGCTGGTGTGGTCGAGCACCCCCTCGGGCAACGCCTCGTGGGGTTCGGCGTCGATACCGAGGGAACGGATCTGCAGCTTGTAGGCCACCACCGCGGCCCGGTAGCCGTCGGTGTGGGTGATGGAGCCGACAATGCCCTGCGGCCAGATCGGGGCGGCCTTCTCCTGCGGTGACCCGGTGGCCGACCGCAGTATCGGCGCCGGTTCCACACCGAGCTGCGCCATCGCCTTACGCGCGCAGTCACGTGCGGTGATGAACTCGCGGCGGCGCTTGTCGACGGCGCGGGCGATGATCGCCTCCTCCCCCGGCATCGGCGCGATACCCGGCGGGTCGGCGAACGTCTCCATCGACGCGACCCCGGACGGCACAACCTGCTCGATCACACCCAGTTCCCTTCCACGAAAGTCCGTCCGAGAGTCTAGTGGGAGGCGCCGAACGTGAAGCCGTCCGGATCGTCGGGCCGCGTCTCGCGCAACTCCGCAGGAATCGGCCAGGGCAGAACAAAACGTTCAGTTGTCGCGGTCATGTCCCCGAAGTCATCCTCCTTGACGACGATCCGCTCAGGTGTGACCTCCACCAGCCGCACCCGCACCGGCTGCTCACGCGGCCCTTCGAGCATGTACGGGTCGGCGAGATAGTGCAGTCCGCGATCGTCGAGGGCGGCCTCGGCGTCGAGCCAGTCGGCGCCGGTCACCACTGCCCTGCCCAGCACGTCGATCGCCGACCACGCATCGCCGGACTCGTCGTCGGCGACGATCCAGCCGAGCAGTTCACGATCCTCGCGGCGGTGCGGCGTCCAGTCAACGGGTACGGGCATCGGTCCAGACTAGTCAGGTACGGCGAGGACCGTGGCCGGGGACATTGTCGACTCACCGGGTTTCGAGGCTCGCAAGCTCGCACCTCAACCAGCATGGGATCGGCACCGAGAGCCGGCACGATCGCACTACAACCGGCATGGTGGCACCTCCGAGGCGATACCAGCGTCGGCTCGAACCGATCCAGAAACTCATCGCCGGTGGCTGCCACCTCACCCGCGACATCCCGTCGCTGCTCACCGACGCCGGCCTCACCATCACCGGACTCGACCAGTTCTACGTCGCAGGCGCACCGCGTCCGTATGGGGCTATCAGCATCGGAACCGCGACAGTCTGATCAGGCGGCCGCGGTCCGCCGGCGTCCGAGCCGGCCGGTGACTATCCCCTGGCTCGGGCTGAACAGGTAGACGAGGAGGAACAGCGCGCCCTGCACCACCACGACCATCCCGCCGGGCGAGGTGTCGCGGTAGTAGGAGATGTACAGGCCGACGAGGCCGCACAGCATCGAGGTGATGGGCGCGATGACCAGCATGCGGCTGAACTTGTCGGTGAGCAGGTAGGCGGTGGCGCCCGGGATCACCAGCATCGCCACCACCAGCACGATGCCCACCACCTGCAGCGCGGTCACCGTCGTCAAGGCCAGCAGGCCGAGCAACACCGCGCCCAGGACGCGCGGGTTCAGACCGATGGCATGCGCGTGGATGGGGTCGAACGCGAACAGCACCAGGTCGCGGCGCTTGACCAGCAACACCACCGCCACGATCGCGCCAAGCACCGCGATCTGCGCCAGATCCGACCGCGACACACCCAGCACGTTGCCGAACACGATGTGGTTGAGGTCGGTCTGGCTGGGTGTCACCGAGATCAGCACCAGACCGATCGCGAACAGGGTGGTGAACACGATCCCGATCGCCGCGTCTTCCTTGATCCGGCCGCGGTCGCGGACCGCGCCGATCAACCCGACCGCCAGAAAACCGAACACCACCGCGCCGAGTGCGAACGGCGCACCCACGATGTAGGCGAGCACCACACCGGGCAGCACCGAATGGGAGACGGCATCGCCCATCAGCGACCAGCCGATGAGCACCAGCCAGCACGAGAGCAACGCGCACACCGCCGACGCGATGAGCGTCGCGATCAGTGCCCGGGACATGAACGAGTAGGTGAACGGGTCGATCAGGTAGTCGATCATGCGGCACCGCCGGGTGCCAGGTCGAGGGGGTCGACACCGAACGCGCGCACCAGATTCTCCGGCTTGAGCACCGTCTCGGGGGTGTCGTGCACAAGGACCTTGCGCATCAACAGGATCGCCTCGTCGGCGAGAGTCGGCAGCGCGTGCAGGTCGTGCGTGGACACCAGCACCGTCACCCCCTCGGCGGCCAGCGACCGCAACTGCGCGGTGATCGTGGCCTCGGTACGTTTGTCGACACCGGCGAACGGTTCATCGAGCAGCAGGATCGACGTGCCCTGCGCGATACCGCGGGCGACGAACGCCCGCTTGCGCTGTCCGCCGGAGAGCCTGCCGATCTGCCGGTGCCGGTAGTCGGTCAGCTCCACCCGGGCCAGCGCGTCGTCGACGGCGTCCCGGTCCTGCTGCCGGGGCCGCCGGGTGAAGCCGAGTTGCCCGTAGCGGCCGGTCATCACCACGTCCTCCACCGACACCGGGAACTGCCAGTCGATGTCCTCGGACTGCGGCACATACCCGATCGACGCCGACCGGCGAGCCGCGCGCGGTGGCCGCCCGTTGACGGTGACGGTGCCCGAGTCGGGACGCACCAGCCCCATGATCGTCTTGAACAGGGTGGACTTGCCGGACCCGTTCATCCCGACCAGGCCGCACACCGTGCCCTGCCGCAGCGTGAGCGAGGCCCCGTCGAGTGCCACGACGTCGCCGTAGCGGACGGTCACGTCGTCGACGACGATCGCGTCGCAACCCGTGCTGGTCATCTGTTCCCCTGCCCTGTCAGGCCCGACACGATGGTCGTGGTGTCGTGGCGGATCAAATCCAGATAGGTCGGCACCGGCCCGTCGGCGGCCGACAGCGAGTCGACATACAGGGTGCCGCCGAACCGGGCGCCCGTGGCCGAGGCCACCTGCTTCATCGGCCGGTTCGACACCGTCGACTCGCAGAACACGGCGGGCACCTGGTTGTCACGGACGTAGTCGATGGTCGCCGACACCTGCTTGGGAGTGGCCTGCTGTTCGGCGTTCACCGGCCAGATGTAGCGTTCGGCGATCCCGGCGTCGCGGGTCAGGTACGGGAACGCGCCCTCGCAGGTCACCAGGGCGCGCTGCGTGCGCGGCACCGTGCGCAGCGACGTCACCAGATCGTCGTGCACCGCCTGGAGCTTCTTCTTGTACGACGCCGCGTTGGCCTCGAACTCGGCCCTGCCGTCGGGATCTATCCGGGTGAACGCGCGCACCATGTTGTCGACGTAGATCATGACGTTCAGCGGACTCATCCAGGCGTGCGGATTCGGTTTGCCCGCATACGCATCGGAGGCGATGTCGATCGGCGTGACGCCGTCGCTGACCACCACGTGCGGGACGTCGAGCGCCTGGACGAACCGGGTGAACCACGATTCGAGGTGCAGACCGTTGTCGATGATCAGGTCGGCCTTCGCGGACCGGCGCATATCGCCGGGGGTCGGTTCGTAGCCGTGGATTTCGGCACCCGGCTTGGTGATGGACCGCACGTGGATCCGGTCACCGGCGACGACCGACGCGATGTCGGCGAGGACGGTGAACGTCGTGACCACGACCGGCTTGCCGTCGTCGGGGAAGTCCTGCGGCGCACAGGCCGTCACCACACCGAGCGTGACGACGGCCGCGACGATGACCGCGCTCCACCGCAGCCGGGCGCGCCCATCCTCACCGATCTTCCACACGCCCGATACCTTAATTTCGGTTACCCGAAATTCCTAGCAAGGGTGACCTGATTATCAGCCCCGGGCTACGAGGTGCCGCTTCCGCCGGTCATCCGCCGGTACGACTGCGCCTTCTCCACCCGCCGGCGCATCTCCTCGGTCCGCTCGGCGTACTCGGGCGGCATGTCGAAGCGCTCACCGAACTCCGACAGGTCGCCCGGGCCGATCCCCTCGTCGGGAACGATCTTGCGCAGCAACGGTTCGGGCAGTCCACGTTTCTTCCACTCACGGGGATAGCCGACCGACACCTCGTCGAACTTCACCCCGTCGTACCAGGTGGTCCGCGGGATGTGCAGGTGCCCGTAGACGCAGCACACCGCGTTGAACCGGGTGTGCCAGTCGTCGGTCAGTTCACTGCCGCACCACAGCGCGAACTCCGGATACATCAGCACGTCGGTCGGTTCGCGGCGCAACGGCCAATGGTTGATGAGGACCGTCTTCTCGTTCGGGTCCAGCGCCTCCAGCCGCAACCTGGTGGCCTCGATCCGCGCCCTTCCCCACGCGTCCCGCGTCGGGAAAGGCTCCGGGGACAGCAGGAACTCGTCGGTGGCCACCACGTTGCGTTCACGGGCCAGCGCCAGCGCCGACAGCGCCGTCGTCGTGTTCTCCGGCCGGAATGTGTAGTCGTACAACAGGAACATCGGCACGATACGCACCGGCGCGTCCCCGTTGCCCGGATCGAACAGCGGGTAGATGTCCTCGGGCGTGATCACCCCGATGTCCCGGCACGCCTGTACCAGATAGTCGTAGCGCGCCACCCCGAACAGCTGCCGCGGGTCACGACTGGTGGTGTACAGCTCGTGGTTACCGGGTACCCAGATGACGGTGTGGAACTTGAGCTTCAGACGGCGCAGCGTGTCGACGATGTCGTCGGTGCGCTCGGCCACGTCGCCGGCGACGATCAGCCAGTCGTCGGACCGCTCGGGCCGGATCTTGCCGACGATCTCCTCGTTTCCACGATGCCCGACATGCAGATCACTGATCGCCCAGAGTGTAGCCACGAAGATCCATAGTGCCAGAGTCCGTGGTGACGTCCGCGCCGCCCGAGCGCCGGACCGGAACTCGTCGCAGGGCACCCGGATCATCGAAACGCCATCGACCAACCCAGGGTTTTGATACATTTTCTCGATTCTGACATATCAGTAATCCGTCCCGATGGAGCCGCCCGTGATCCGAACAGCGTTCGACGCCGACTGGACGATCACCACCGAGACGCCGGGGCGGCCACGCCGGATCGTCGGTCCGCTGACCCTGCCGCACGACGCGATGATGTTCGAGGACCGCGACCCCGGCTGCGCGGCCGCCCACAACACCGGCTATTTCCCCGGCGGCGTCTACCGCTACGCCAAGCGGTTCACCGCCCCGGCTGTGTGGCGCGACTGCGTCGTGGAATGCGAGTTCGAGGGTGTGTACCACCGGTCGCAGGTCCTGCTCAACGGTGTGGACGTCGGCGGCTGTCCGTCGGGCTACACCGGGTTCCGGGTGCCGCTGACCGGTCTGCGCTTCGGTGACACCAACACGATCGAGGTGCTCGTCGACAACTCGCAGCAACCCAACAGCCGCTGGTACACCGGCAGCGGGATCTACCGGCCCGTGCATCTGCTCGTTGGGCCCGCGGTGCACATCGCGCCCGGATACCCGCAGGTGACGACGCGGACGGCAGATCCCCGTGCCGCAACGCTCGACGTCCGTATCGATGTGGTCAACGCCGGGGACACCGACCGCGACGTGTGGCTGTCGATCACGGTCGACGATCCGGCCGGACAACCGGTCCATCAGGCGCGGCTCACCACCCCTGTGGCCGCCGGAAGCACACTGCCGCTGACCCAGACCGTCGAGCTGACCGATCCCGCACTGTGGGCCCCGGAATCGCCCACTCTGTACACGATGCGCGTGACTGCCGCCGCCGGCGGACGCACCGACGAGGCACACACCAGGTTCGGGGTCCGCACCGTCGAGGTGGGTGCGGCATCCGGTCTGCTGATCAACGGAAAAGTCGTCAGACTGCGGGGTGCGGCGATTCATCACGACCACGGCGTGATCGGCGCGCACTGCCTGCCCGCCGCCGAGCACCGCCGGGTGCGCCTGTTGAAGGAGGCCGGGTTCAACGCCATCCGCAGCGCCCACAACCCGGCATCGCCGGCCATGCTCGACGCCTGCGACGAGCTGGGCGTGCTGGTGATGGACGAACTCACCGACGTCTGGACGCGGCCGAAAACCACCTGGGACGCGGCGCTGGAGTTCAGCGGGCGCTGGCGCGAGGATCTTGCCGCGATGATCATCAAGGACGTGAACCATCCGTCGGTGATCGTGTACTCGATCGGCAACGAGATCGGTGAGACCGCGACCCCCGACGGTGTCCGGCTCGGCGCACAGCTCGCCGAGGCAACCGGTGAACTCGACCCGTCCCGGCCGGTCACCAACTGCGTCAACGGTTTTCTCAACCTGGTGGCAGGCGCCGACGAGGCGAAGGTACAACGCACAGCGGCCAAGGCGCGCGCGGCGGGTACCACCGCGGCCAACAAGAACCTGATCCTGCTGCTGAACCTGGCGATGGGCGCCATGGCGAAGATCATGAAGTGGGTGCTGACCAAGCCGATCGTCGACCGCAAGACTCGCGACGCATTCGCCGACGTCGACATCGCCGGCTACAACTACATGGCCGCCCGCTTCCGGCAGGATCACCGGCTGCACCCGCAGCGGGTGTTCGTCGGCAGCGAGAACCCGCCGACCCAGACCGTCGCGATCTGGCACGACATCGCCGATCAGCCGTACGTCATCGGCGACTTCGTGTGGACGGGATGGGATTACCTGGGCGAGGGCGCCATCGCCGCGGTGCGCTACAACGACCGGCCGCGAATGTTCCTGCCCTTCCCCGCGCTCACCGCGGGCACCAGCAACCTCGACATCACCGGGCACCGGCAGACGCAGTCGTACCTCAACGAGATCGCCTGGGGCCTGACACCCGGCCCGCACCTGGCGGTGCGGCCCGTCGACCACTCCCGCGACCGGCTGGTCGACTCCGCGTGGCGCGCCACCGACTCGATCCGCAGCTGGAGCTGGGCGGGCCTGGAAGGCGAGAACGCGACCGTCGAGGTGTACGGCGCCGACGGCGAGGCGGAACTGCTGCTCAACGGCACGACGGTCGGCCGGCGCCGGATATCGGCGCGGACAGGGCATCTGGCCACGTTCACCGTGCCGTACGCGGCGGGTGAACTCACGGCGATACTCCGCGACGCCGGCGGCGGCGAGATCGGCCGGGACGTGCTGCGCAGCGCCGGCCCGGACCTCCGGCTGACGCTGCGCACCGAATCGGTGGAGTTGTGCGCCGACGGCCACGACCTCGCCTTCGTGCACGTCGAACTGACCGACGCCGACGGCGTCGTGCGGCCGCTCGACGACCGCCCGGTGTCGCTGAGCGTCGACGGTGCCGCCACCCTGCTCGGGTTCGGCAGCGCCGAGCCCATCACCGACGAGGGCTTCTGTTCCAGCGAGCATCGCATCTATCAGGGCAGGGCCCTCGCAGTGCTGCGCACCGGGCACGAATCCGGGGAGGTTCACGTCACGGCGTCGGCCGACGGATGCGAACCCGCACACCTCGGGATCTCCGTGAAACGCGATCCCGATACAGGCCTCAGCGTTTGAAGTAGGTGTTGCCGTTGCCGGTGTCGGTGAGTTTGGCGGTACTCGGCCAGTAGGTGATGGTGTTGCCGTCCCCCGACACCGACAGCCGCTCCACCCCGCTGAGGATCACCTTGTTGCCGTCGCCGCTGATCAGTACCGACGTACACATGCCGAGCAGGGTGACGATGTTGGCATCACCGCTGATGAGGATCGCCTTGCGGCCGCACGTCCACACGATCGCGCCACGGTCCTGGCTGATCGTCGGCCCCCCGAAATAGCCGCGCCCGCCGCCGTCCTGGTCGGCGTCGTCCGCCGTCACCTGCTCACGGTCCTCGTCGGCCTTCGGCGCGTTGTGCGGTCCCGGGGTCTCGGTCACGGTGACCGTCTCGGATCCGATGACCTTGTCGAGTTCGTCGCAACCGGACAGCGCGACCGCGAGCACGCTCGCGCATATCGCCGCGCACACCTTCGCCGGTCTCACCATGGTCCTCGATCTCCCGCCCACCAGACCCTCGTTCTCGGCACCGCCACACGCGGCACCGGCCTCGTGCATTATCCCACGGGCAACATCACCCACAGGAGTAACCCAGGTCTCAATAGGGTCACCGCGGGTCGATCAGGTCACCGCATCGGCGCCGACACGTTGCCACCGGCCGCCCAGCACCCGCCCGACCACCAGGACCAGACGCAGCACCATCAGTGCAACCAGACCCGACCAGATACCCGCCAGGCCCCAGCCGAACACCAGCGACAACCAGATCAGCGGCAGGAATCCGCACAGCGCCGAGAACATCGTGGCCTTGCGAAGGAACACCACGTCCCCGGCGCCGAGGAGCACACCGTCGAGCGCGAAGACCACCGCGGCGATCGGCAGCATCCCCACCAGAAACCACCACGGCACGGCCATCGCATCGCGTACCTCGGCATCATGGGTGAACACACCCGGAATCATTCCCGCACCGACCGCGAAGACCACCGCCACCGCAACCGCGATCGCCACCGCCACCACGGTGACCCGACGGGCGACGGTCACCGCCACACCGGTCGCACCGGCACCCAACGCCGCCCCCACCAGCGCCTGCGCGGCGATCGCCACCGAATCGAGGAGCAGCGACAGGAAATCCCACACCTGGACGGCGACCTGGTGCGCGGCCACCGCGGCGATCCCGAACCGGGCCGCCACCGCCGTCGCCGACACGAAACACACCTGGAACGACAGACTGCGCAGAATCAGGTCGCGCGCCATCAGCAGTTGCGCCGCGATGATCGACCAATCCGGACGCAGCGGCAGGGGTGTGTCCCCGCGGCGGGACTCACCCACCAGCCGGCCCACGAACAGGGCCCCGGTGATCGACTGCCCCACCACGTTGGCGACGGCGCTGCCGGTCAGGCCGAGCCGGGGAAACCAGCCGAGTCCGTGCACGAGACCGACCACCCCGACAGCACCGAACGACAGTCCGCACAGCACGAACAGCACCGGTCGCCGGGTTTCCTGCACCCCGCGCATCCAGCCGTTGCCGGCCATCGATGCCAATATCAACGGAACCCCGAACATCGCGATCCGCAGCCACCGGGTCGCCTCGTCGACCACCTCGGCCGCACCGTCCTCGCCCGAACCCACCAACGCACCCATCGCCACCGGCGCCAGCGGATAGGCGAGGATGATCAGGACGACACCCACACCCAGCGCGACCCACGTCGCCTGCACACCCTCCCGGACCGCGCCCACACGATCACCGGCACCGAACAGCCGCGCCGACCGCGCCGTGGTGCCGTAGGACAGGAAGGTGAGCTGGGTGCTGATGGTGGCCAACACGAGCGTGCCGACACCGAGAGCGGCGAGTTCATGACCGCCGAGCCGGCCGACCACGGCCAGATCGAGCAGCAGGTACAGAGGCGGTGCCACCAGCACCAGCAGAGCGGATACCGACAGCACCGCGATACGGCGCACACCGGTGGACGGAGGATCCGGGTGGGTTGTCAGAGGGACCTCAGGAACCGGTCGATCACGTCTTGCGCCGTCCCGCTGTCGCTGTAGCCGGCGGCACGCCGATGACCGCCGCCGCCGTGGGCACCGGCCAGCGGAACCAGGTCGATCTTGTCCTTCGCGCGCAACGACACCGCCCACTTCGACGGCGCGGTCTCCTTGAACACCGCTGCCACCTCGGCCTCCTCGGCCACCCGCAACACGTCGATGATGCTCTCGATATCCGCCCAGCCCACCGGGCCGAGCATGTCGAGAGAGACGACCGCGTAGATCACGCCGTGCCCGCCGCACGCGGCGGCGTCGAACCGGGCGCCGCCGAGCACCCTGGACACCAGCGACAGCCAGGCCACCGGGTGGCTGTCGAGTAACGCCCGGCTCCACGCCGCACCGTCGACCCCGGCATCCAGGAGCCGCGCACCAATGCGCAGCGACTCTGGGCGTGCCCACTTGAACGACCCGGTGTCGGTGATCAGACCGGCATACACGCAGGTGGCGATGTCCGAGTCGATGTCGGTGCCCAGCGCGTCGAGGATCTCCAGGATCAGGATGGACGTGCAGTCGGCGGCCGGATCGATGAGGTTGTACTCGCCGAATCCGGTGTTCGACACGTGATGATCGATGACGATGTTGTGGTCGGCGCGTTCGAAGACGGCACCGAGATCACCAAGCCTGCCGAGGGTCGCGGCGTCGACCGACACGACGACGGGATGACCCACCACCTCACCGGCGGGCACCACCAGGTCGGCACCGGCGAGCGCGGTCAGCGACCGCGGCAGCGTCTCGGCACCCGGGAATGACACCTCGACGTCGACGCCGCGCCGCGACAGTCCCAGCGCCAGCGCCAGGCCACTGCCGATGGTGTCGGGGTCCGGCCGGACGTGACAGAGAATCGTCACGGCCGTCGCATCGCCCAGCACCTGGGCGATGTCCTGCGGCGTGGCGGATTTCACTCGGTCGGACCGTCCTCGTCGTCATCGTGCCGGTACGGGTCGGCCTCACCCGCGGGCTGAGCTGCCGCCGCCTGCTGGGCCACCAGCTGGTCGTTGGCGCGCGCACGCGCGACCAGCTCCTCCATGTGCCGGGCCGCGTCGGGTACCGAGTCACGGACGAAAGTCAGGGTCGGGGTGAATCGCACCCCGGTTCCGGCGCCCACCTTCGATCGCAGGATCCCGGTGGCCTTGGCCAGCCCCGCGGCGGCCTCGGCGTAGTCGGGCTCCGAATCGATCGACTCACCCATAACGGTGTAGTAGAGCGTCGCCTCGTGCAGATCGTTGGTGACGCGGGCGTCGGTGATGGTGACGTGCGCCAGCCGCGGGTCCTTGATGTCGTGCGCTATCGCGGAGGCGACGATCGAGGAGATCCGTTTGGCCAGGCGTTGGGCCCGTGCCGGGTCAGCCATAGGTCACGTCCTTTCAGGTTTCAAAGTACTACTCCCCCTCATGCTCACACGTGCATTGCCGCCGCGTGTGATACGTCCCTGCGGGGGGGGAGGACACATCAGGTACGACCGCGGCGCACAGGGTCCGGATGGACCCTGCGCGCCGCGATGCGGGACATCGGATCAGTCGCGCGGCTTCTCGCGCAGCTCGTACGTCTCGATGACGTCGTCGACCTTGATGTCGCTGTAGGTGAGCGTGAGGCCACACTCGTACCCTTCGCGAACCTCGGTCGCGTCGTCCTTCTCACGCTTGAGCGAGGAGATCGTCAGGTTCTCCGCGATCACCACGTTGTCGCGGAGCAGACGTGCCTTGGCGTTGCGGCGCATGATGCCCGACTGGACCAGGCAGCCGGCGATGTTGCCGACCTTCGACGACTTGAAGATGGCGCGGATCTCGGCGCGGCCGAGCTCCGCCTCCTCGTAGATCGGCTTGAGCATGCCCTTGAGCGCACTCTCGATCTCGTCGATGGCCTGGTAGATCACCGAGTAGTAGCGGATGTCGACGCCCTCGCGGTTCGCCAGCTCCGTCGCCTTGCCCTCGGCGCGGACGTTGAAGCCGATGATGATGGCATCCGAGGCCGCCGCCAGGTTGACGTTGGTCTCGGTGACACCGCCGACGCCGCGGTCGATGATCCGCAGCGACACCTCGTCGTCCATCTCGATACCGAGCAGCGCCTCCTCGAGGGCCTCGACGGTACCCGAGTTGTCGCCCTTGAGGATGAGGTTGAGCTGGCTGGTCTCCTTGAGAGCCGAATCCAGATCTTCCAGGCTGATGCGCTTGCGGCTGCGGGCGGCCAGCGCGTTGCGCTTGCGTGCGTTGCGCCGGTCGGCGATCTGCCGGGCGATGCGGTCCTCTTCGACCACCAGCAGGTTGTCACCCGCGCCGGGCACCGACGTGAAGCCGATGACCTGCACCGGCCGCGACGGGGTGGCCTCGGCGACGTCGTCGCCGTGCTCGTCGACCATGCGCCGGACGCGGCCGTAGGCGTCGCCGGCGACGATCGAGTCGCCCACCTTGAGCGTGCCGCGCTGGACCAGGACGGTGGCCACCGGGCCACGGCCGCGGTCCAGGTGCGCCTCGATGGCGACACCTTGGGCGTCCATGTCGGGGTTGGCGCGCAGGTCCAGCGACGCGTCGGCAGTCAGCAGCACCGCTTCGAGCAGACCCTCGATGTTGGTGCCCTGCTTGGCCGAGATGTCGACGAACATGGTGTCGCCGCCGTACTCCTCGGGAACCAGACCGTACTCGGTGAGCTGGCCGCGGATCTTCTCCGGCTGCGCGCCCTCCTTGTCGATCTTGTTGACCGCCACCACGATCGGCACGTCGGCCGCCTGGGCGTGGTTGATGGCCTCCACCGTCTGCGGCATCACGCCGTCGTCGGCCGCGACCACGACGATCGCGATGTCGGTGGCCTTGGCACCACGGGCACGCATGGCGGTGAACGCCTCGTGACCGGGGGTGTCGATGAAGGTGATCAGGCGATCCTCGCCGTTGAGGTGGGTGTTCACCTGGTAGGCGCCGATGTGCTGGGTGATGCCGCCGGCCTCGCCCTCACGGACGTTGGCCTTTCGGATCGTGTCGAGCAGTCGGGTCTTACCGTGGTCGACGTGACCCATGACGGTCACCACCGGCGGACGCTGTTCGAGGTCTTCCTCGCCGCCTTCGTCCTCGCCGTAGGTGAGGTCGAAGCTTTCGAGCAGCTCGCGATCCTCGTCCTCCGGGCTGACGACCTGGACGACGTAGTTCATCTCGCCGCCGAGCAGCTCCAGCGTCTCGTCGTTCACCGACTCGGTGGCCGTGACCATCTCGCCGAGGTTGAACAACGCCTGGACCAGCGACGCCGGGTTGGCGCCGATCTTGTCGGCGAAATCGGACAGCGAGGCGCCGCGGGCGAGCCGGATGGTGTCGCCGTTGCCGCGGGGCAGCCGGACACCGCCGACTGCCGGTGCCTGCATCGAGTCGTACTCTTGGCGCTTCTGGCGCTTGGACTTGCGGCCCTTGCGGGGGGCACCGCCCGGACGCCCGAAGGCACCCGCGGCACCGCCGCGTCCACGGCCACCGCCGCCACCACCGCCGCCGGGACGGCCGCGGAAGCCACCACCGGCGGGAGCACCACCGGGAGCGCCGCCACCACCGCCGCGGTAGCCGCCACCACCACCGGCACCGCCACGACCCGCACCGGGACCGGGACCGCCACGGCCGGGACGACCGGCATCAGGACGGGCGGCACGGCTAGGCATGGCACCGGGGTTCGGGCGCGGAGGCATGTTGCCGGGATTGGGGCGCGGACCACCCTGACCCGGGCCGGGACGGGGACCACCCTGACCGGGGGCGGGCCTGCCCTGCGCACCGGGGCGACCACCGCCGGGACGCGGACCACCCTGACCGGGCCCGGGACGGGGACCGGCGGGACGCGGCGCGGGCGGCGGAGCCGACGAATAGGGGTTGTTGCCGACGCGCGGGGCTCGCGGGCCGGGCTTGGGTCCGGGACGCGGCCCGGAACCCGGGCGTGCCGCACC
>NZ_BAED01000002.1 GCF_000241345.1 Gordonia amarae NBRC 15530 | reverse complement strand
GGTGGCGACCCGTGACGAGGATGTCGTCGATCTGTATGACGCACCGGTCTGGGGTTTGTTGCGGACTGCGCAGATGGAGAACCCCGATCGGATAGTGCTGGTGGACGTCGCTGATTGGGGACAGGTCGACGTGGCTGTCTCTGCGGCACAGATGGCCGGCGAGCCGCAGTTGGCCCTGCGTGACGACTTTGTCGTCGTGCCACGGCTCGTGCGCGGACAAGGTGCATCATGTCTTGACCTTCCCGCCGCCGGAACCAACTGGAGTCTCACGAGTCTTGGCACAGGGACGCTGGATGCGACAGGGCTGTCCTTGCGGGCGACCTCGAACGGAAGCGAGGAACTCGGTCCGCGTGAGGTCCGGTTGGGTGTGCGCGCCACCGGCGTGAACTTCCGGGATGTGCTGATAGCGCTGGGTACCTACCCCGACGGACAGGCGGCGGTGGGTGCCGAAGGCGCGGGTGTCGTGCTCGAGGTGGGCGCGGATGTCGACGACCTCGTACCGGGTGACCGGGTGATGGGTCTGTTCGCCGGTGCCGGACCGGTCATCGTGACCGATCACCGTACGCTCGCACCGATTCCAGACGGGTTGACCTTCGCGCAGGCCGCAGCCATTCCTGCGGCATTCCTCACGGCGTACTACGCATTGGTCGACGTTGCGCAGGTGCGGACAGGCATGCGAGTTCTCGTGCATGCGGCGACCGGTGGCGTCGGTATGGCGGCGGTCGCGCTGGCCCGTCATTGGGGTCTGGAGGTCTTTGCCACCGCAAGTCCCGCCAAATGGGAGAACCTACGGGAACTGGGCTTCGATGACACGCATATCGGGTCGTCACGAACGGCCGACTTCGAACACCGATGCCGAAAACAGTTCGGTGCCACCGGAGCCGACGTGGTGGTCAACTCCCTCACCGGGGACCTGGTGGATGCATCCCTCCGGGTGACCGCGCCTGGCGGCATATTCATCGAGATGGGCAAGGCGGACCTGCGTGATGAGGCACAGGTAGCAGTTGACCATCCGGGCGTCCGCTACCGATCGTTCGACCTGACGACGGTTGGCCAGGACCGATTGCGACAGATGCTCCATGCGATCGTCGAACTGTTCGACTCGGGTGCGGTGCGTCCGCTTCCAGTTCACGCCTGGGACATGCGCGCGGCACCCGAGGCATATCGGTTCATGGCACAGGCGAGGCATGTCGGTAAGCTCGTGCTCACCGTTCCGCGTGCCATCGACCTGGCGGGAACCGTGCTGATCACCGGTGGAACCGGCATGATCGGGACACTGTTGGCCCGGCACCTGGTGGTCGACGTCGGTGTCCGGAACCTCCTCCTCATCGGGCGCCGGGGGCAAGCGCCGGCTCCAGAAGTCGCCGCAGAGCTGGATGCGCTGGGCGCCACCGTCACCGTCGCCGCGTGCGATGCAGCGGATCGTGACGCGCTGACACACGAACTCGCCCGGATCTCTCCGGCACACCCGTTGACCGCCGTGGTTCACGCGGCCGGAGTCCTCGACGACGCGGTATTCGGTGAGGTGACCGAGGAATCGCTGGACAATGTCATGCGGGCGAAGGTCGACGCTGCATGGAATCTGCACGAGCTGACGCGCTCAAGCGATCTCGCGGCATTTGTGCTGTTCTCGTCGATCGCGGGTGTAGTCGGCTCGTACGGCCAGGCGAACTATGCGGCGGCAAATGTGTTCCTGGATGCGCTTGCGCAGCGTCGGCGATTCGAAGGATTGCCTGCGGTGTCGATGGCGTGGGGTCAATGGGCACAGCCCAGTGGGATGACCGGGCACCTTGCTGACCGTGACATCATTCGCCTGAGTCGAAATGGCATGGTGCCGTTGGCGGGTGACGACGGCATGCGCCTGTTCGACCTGGTGCTGCCGACCGCGAGCTCGCTCGTGGTGCCGGCTCAGATCGATGTGGCCGGGCTCGCTACCACCGGCATGGTGCCCGCGATCGCGCGAGACCTGGGGATATCACTGCGGACGGAGCGGCGCCGAGAGGTCGCGGCACCGGCAACGCGGGACGTCGAACGCACCGCAGCCGAGTGGGAACAGCACATGCTCGATGTCATCGTCGAGCATGCCTGTGCCGTGCTGGGGGTGGGATCGGACAGGATCGGAGTGGATCTCGCCTTCACCGACCTCGGATTCGATTCCCTGAGCGCGGTGGAGTTTCGTAATCGACTACAGCGTGCGATGGATCTGCGTGTGTCCGTGACGGCGGTCTTCGATCATCCGACACCTCGGCAGCTCGCTCGTCACATGGCGGCAGCAGCCATGCCCTCGTCGGCCGCGGCCGCTACGAATGGGGCGGCCACGGCCGTCCGCAGCGACGATGATCCGGTGGTCATCGTCGGTGCGAGTTGTCGGTACCCAGGTGGTATTGATTCCCCGGACGCGCTATGGGACGTCGTCGACGGTGGGCTCGATGTCCTTGGCGACTTTCCGGAGGATCGTGGGTGGAATCTGTCGGATCTATTTCATCCGGATCCCGACCATGCCGGGACCACGTATGCCCGTGCGGGCGGATTCCTCACCGGAGTAGCCGATTTCGACGCCGACTTCTTCCGAATCAGTCCCCGCGAGGCGTTGGCGATGGATCCTCAGCAACGGATGTTGCTCGAGGTGACGTGGGAGGCGTTGGAACGTGCGGGTATCGATCCGTCGTCGCTGCAGGGGAGTGATACCGGCGTATACGCGGGCATCACCTATGCGGATTACGCAGCCCGGATGATCAATGATGCGCCACCGGAAGCCGAGGCATACCTGGGTGAGAGCACGACCTTGAGCCTTGGCTCCGGGCGGATAGCCTATTCGCTAGGCTTGTCGGGTCCGGCGTTGACGATTGATACCGCGTGCTCGTCATCGCTGGTGGCAATGCATCTGGCGGTGCAGTCGTTGCGTTCGGGGGAATGTTCGATGGCTTTGGCATGTGGAGCGACGATCATGGCCACGCCCGGATTGTTCATCGGTTTCGCACGAAAACGAGGGCTCTCCGTTGACGGTCGATGCAAGGCCTTCGCTGATGCCGCGGACGGTACCGGATTCTCTGAAGGAGTCGGTGTTATTGTGCTGGAGAGGCTTTCGGACGCGGTCCGACTCGGCCATCCGGTCCTCGCAATGGTCGCCGGTTCGGCGGTCAATCAAGATGGCGCGAGCAACGGCATCACGGCACCGAACGGTCCGGCGCAGCAGAATGTCATCCGTGCCGCGCTGGCTGATGCGGGACTCGAACCGAAAGACGTCGATGTCGTCGAGGCCCATGGCACCGGCACGACATTGGGAGATCCGGTTGAGGCGCAGGCGTTGCTAGCCACTTACGGTCAGGGCCGCCCGGCGGACCGCCCATTGCGGTTGGGATCGGTGAAGTCGAACATCGGACACACCCAGGCGGCGTCGGGTGTGGCCGGCGTCATCAAAATGCTCGAGGCTATGCGCCACGGCGTGCTGCCGGCGACCCTGCATGTCGACCGCCCTAGCAGACACGTGGACTGGGAGACCGGTGCGGTGAGTCTGCTGACCCAGGCACAGGTATGGTCCGACGCGACAGGTCCACGCCGAGCCGGAGTGTCGTCATTCGGATTGAGCGGGACAAACGCGCACGTGATCTTGTCAGATCTCCCACCGGTCGGATCCGGCATGGCGGAGCGCGCCGGGAGCGACCGATGAGCAGTTGCGACAGCGAGTTTCAGGCGAACTCAGTCGATGGCGACCAAGGTATATGACGGCAGGGGAATCATGAAGTTTGGAATTCTGTTCGCGAACACCGGACAGATGGGCGACCCGGAGTCCGCTCTGGGACTCGCGAAGGCTGCCGAGGATCTGGGGTTCGAGTCTCTTTGGGCCAGTCAGCATGTCGTGATCCCTTCGGGCTACTCGTCACCATGTCCGTATACGGCGAACGGACGCATGCCGGGCGGGGACGAGATGCCGATTCCAGACCCGCTTATCTGGCTTGGCTATGTGGCTGCGGTGACCGACCGGATTCGCCTCGCCACGGGCGCCGTCATCGCGCCGTTGATGAATCCTGTTGTGCTGGCGAAACAGGTCGCTACACTCGACCACTTGAGCGGTGGCCGTGTGGATTTGGGGATCGGGTTGGGTTGGATGCGTGAGGAGTTCGAGGCTCTCGGTGTGCCGTTCGACGGGCGGGGGCCCCGCACCGACGAGTACATCGGCGTGATGCGTGCTCTATGGTCGGGGAACGCGGCGACCTATCACGGTCGCCACATCGATTTCGACGACTGCATTATGCGACCTGCACCCCATCAGAACTCCGTTCCGATTCACATCGGCGGTGATTCGGTCGCGGCCGCGCGTCGAGCCGGGAGGCTGGGTGACGGTTACCTGCCGATGACGCGAGATGCCGGTACGCTACGGCGGCTTCTGGCGGAAACCCGGAACGCTGCGGCGGTCTCGGACCGCGACATGGATGACATCGAGGTGACGGTGACCTCCACGCTCATCGGAAAGAACGCGGCCGCAGAGCTGGAAGGCTACCGAGAACTTGGGGTTGACCGGATCCTGGTGCCCGCCGGAATGTTCTTCACCGACCTTGAGGCGGGAATGCGTCGCTACCGGGACGAGGTGATGGCACCGATGAACGGCGATCATGCGCAGACGATCAACGTCCCGTCGACCTGAGAAGTGAATGAGTGCAGGTTATCTGGATTCACTGAATCCGCCTGGCCAGGTCGGTCGAGAGCTGAGCCAACCGTCGGTCAGTGGCTGAACATCATCCGATGTGTCAAAAGAACACAACCTACAACAAGAGGAAAAACTATGTCGCGTCTCCGTTTTGGATACTTTGTCGCACCGTTCCACCGGGCAGGTACAAACCCGACCCTTGCGTTGCACAGTGATCTGGACTTCATCGAACACATCGATGCATTGGGCTACGACGAGGTCTGGCTCGGCGAGCATCATTCGGCGGGTAGCGAGATCCTCAGCTCACCAGAGGTGTTCATCGCCGCAGCGGCCGAGCGGACGAAGAACATCCGGTTTGCCACGGGAGTGATCTCACTCTCGTACCACAATCCTCTGTGGGTGGCCGACCGACTGGTGTTGCTCGATCACCTGACCCGCGGACGGGTCATCGGCGGATTCGGGCCGGGCTCGTTGCCGACTGACGCCGGAATGATCGGTCTGACGCAGCAGGATACGCGTGAACTGCTGGAGACAAACCTGGACATCGTGGTCCGACTTCTCAACGGGGAGACCGTGAGCGCCAAGACCCGCACTCACGAGCTGGTCGACGCGCGGCTGCAGCTTGCCCCGTACACCGACGGCGGTATGCCTCTCGCGGTCGCGGCGGTCTCCTCGCCCACCGGCGCCCGGTTGGCCGGCAAGCACGGTATCGGACTCATCTCGATCGGCTCGACGTTGACGATCGACAGCTTCAGCGCACTCTCCTACCACTGGGGCATTGCGGAAGAGCAGGCGGCGGCGTTCAACACTCAGATCGACCGTAAGAACTGGGCGTTGGCGGGCCCGTTCCACATTGCGGAGACCGAGAAGCAGGCTCGTGAGGAGGTCAGGTACGGCATCGAATCCTGGTTCCGGTACTTCCAGAAGGTGGCAGCGTTCCCCCATCTGACCATGCCGGGGCAGGAGATCGATGAGATGATCACGATCATCAATGACCTTGGTGCCGGTGTGATAGGTACTCCGGAACGTGCGCGCGAACAAGTTCAGCGGTTGTGGGATCAATCCGGGGGCTTCGGCTGCATGCTGCAGATGGCTCATGAATGGGCAAATCCGGCGGCCACGAAGCGTTCGGCCGAACTATTTGCAGCCGAAGTGGTTCCGCACTTCCAGGGTCAGGCACAGCCCACCCTGGATGCTGCCGCACGTGCGGCAGCGGTGCGCGATGATCTCGCGCAGAAGCACCAGCAGGCGATCGATCACGCGACTCAGAAGTACTTTGCCGAGACGTCCTGAAGCCGAGCCGGAATTCTTGCGACTCGCGGAGGAAAGGGATCTTTCATGCTGAAGGATAAACTGGAGTTCGACCCGTTCTCGGATGACTACTTCAATGGTGCTTATGAAACGTATCGAAGGATGCGCGAGGAGGCGCCGGTCTACTACAGCGAAAAATATGACTTCTATGCGCTGAGTCGACACGCCGACGTCGCCGATGGGCATAAGAACTTCGAGACGTATTCATCTGCGGACGGTGTGGATCTCGGTTCGATACAGTCCGGGCAGCCGCCGATGCATAAATCGATCATCGTCATGGATCCGCCCGAGCATCGAAACATGCGAGGCTTGGTCAACAAGGTATTCACGCCGCGGGCGATCGGTGAACTGAAGCCGTTGGTCACCGACTTGATCGATCGTCATCTCGGTGCCGCCGACCCCGCGAATTTCGATGTCGTTCAGGACTTCTCGGCGCTGTTTCCGATCGAGGTAATCACCACGATGCTGGGTGTTCCGGAAGAGCGCCGAGGTCAGATCAGGCTCTGGCTCGATGAGTTCCTTCATCGTGATCCCGGTGAGGTGAAGATCTCGGAGGCGGGGCTACAGGCCGCGCTGCAGATGGTGGTCGTCTACTACCAGGTCGTGAAGGAGCGACGAGCGTGTCCGCGCAACGACATGATCAGTGACCTCGTGTCCGCCCGGGTGCGGCGTGAGAACGGTGAATTGACCGGTCTGGACAATACGGAGATTGCTCAGTTCGCCCTGGTCTTGGGTGGTGCGGGCGCGGTAACTGTCACCCGCCTCGTGGCGAGTATGGCGGTGCTGTTCGCGCAGCACCCTGAGCAGTGGGAGAAGCTGCAGGCCGACCGCAGCAAGATACCCGCAGCAGTGGAAGAGGTTCTCCGCTTCGAGCCACCGACGCAGTACAACGTACGGCGCAGTACCAAAGACGTGACTCTGCACGGCGTGACGATTCCGGCCGGTAAACCGGTGTTCGTCCTGATAGGCGCAGCCAACCGTGATCCCGATGTGTGGTGCGACCCCGACGTCTTCGACATAGACCGTGAACGCGTGCGGGCGCAGAATCTGGGGTTCGGAGTCGGGATTCACACGTGCCTTGGTGCGGCCCTGGCGCGGATGGAAAGTGTCATCGCATTGGAGCGACTCCTCGATTACATGCCGCGGTACGAAGTTGATTGGGACGCATGTCGGCGAGTGAATATGCAGAATCTGGCAGGGTGGAGTAATGTGCCGGTTCGAGTAATACGGTAGAATTTTCGTTTCCGGTGAGCGTAGGTTATTGCGTGTGGGCGCGAGAGATCTGCCCACGATCTGTATGTGTTTTGTCCATTGGTCGAGTAGAGGAGATGAGAAATGTCGGATGTTGACGCTTTCGATGGTGTTGTCAAGAAATATCTGAATGCGGTAGCGGATCAGAATTTTCAACAATTCGGTGAGCTGATCACCGAAGATTGCGAATTCACCCTCGTTCCCATCGGCTACACCTGGCGTGGTCGAGAGCAAGTCATCGGTGCCCTCACCGTCTCAGGGGATGGTGAGGGCACCGGCGGCGGGCGCAAGGTTCGGATCACGAATTCGTTCGCAAACGCCGACCAGGTGCTGCTCGAATACGAGCGTGAGGCGACCATCGCCGGTCGGACGATCGTCATCGACGGATATTGCTGGATTGCGCATATCCAGGATGGGCGTATCGACTCCGTCCGTGAATACATCAACCCGAGCAATCCGGTCATCGCGTTGGCGATGACCTTCGTGTTGCGTGTCTACCCGCGACTGACCCGCCGCAAAGCGAGGCGCTGACGTAGATCGGCAGCGTGCAGCGACAATCCGCTTGATCGAACTCGGGGTTCGTCGCAACAGCAAGCTTGGCGATCGAATCCTCTGCATCCGTTGTCGCGGTCTCACGCATGCTCGGCCACCAGGACGCATCGACCACGCTGCGGCATTACGCCGGCCTGTTCCCGGACACCTTCGACGACATCGCCGGACGTATGGATATCGCCATCAAACGCGTACTGACACCGGACACCGACGACGACAGCGAGTGAAGTACCGACATCACACCACCACCAAACCGGTGGCGGTGACCACAGGGAGGCAGTGTAGAGCCAAAACCAGCTCTGACCTGCTCTTTTTGGAGCCGCCTAGGGGAATCGAACCCCTGACCTATTCATTACGAGTGAATCGCTCTACCGACTGAGCTAAGGCGGCGTGCTGCGTTGGGCAGCGGGTACGAGTGTAGCGACTGGTGGCGCCGAATCAAAAACGGGACCGCGTGGCGCTCTTTCGCCGGTCGGGGGTGTTCAGGCACCCTGGGGCCATGTCTGCTTTACCGATTTCCGAATCCGAGGCCGCGCGGTCCGTTCCCGGGCCGTGGCAGGTCGCCGACGGTGTGCTCGTCGCCGACTACACGACGTCGAACATGGTGAAGGGAGGGGAGTTCGTGGCGCGCATCATCGACGCCGCCGAGGAACTCAACCACCATCCCGACATCGACCTGCGGTATTCGACGGTGCATCTGGCGTTGCTCACGCACAGCGTGGGCGCGCTCACCGAACTCGACGTCGAGCTGGCGCAGGCGATCAGCGAGATCGCCACGGAACTCGGACTCGGCTGACCCACCGAACAAGGACCGCCCCGGGCGGGCGCGCCGCTGCGGATACGCATCGGCGCCCTGCTCCGGGGCGGATTCTTCTTCCGTGAAGAAACTCAGACGATGCCTTCGGCGCGGGCCGCCTCGGCGACGGCCGCGGCCACCGCGGGCGCCACCCGGCGGTCGAGGGCGCTGGGCACGATCTGGTCGGGCCGCAGGTCGTCGGCGACCACCGACAGGATGGCGTCGGCGGCGGCGATCTTCATCCGCTCGGTGATCCGCTTGGCGCCGGCGTCGAGCGCCCCGGCGAACACTCCCGGGAAGGCCAGCACGTTGTTGATCTGGTTGGGGAAGTCGCTGCGACCGGTCGCGACGATCGAGGCGTACTTGGCGGCCACCTCGGGACGGATCTCCGGGTCCGGGTTGGACATGGCGAAGATGATCGGGTCCTTGGCCATCGAGGCGATGAGTTCCTCGGCGATGGTGCCCGCGGACACGCCGATGAACACGTCGGCGCCGGCGAGGGCCTCGGCGGCACCGCCCTGCAGGGCGCGCGGGTTGGTGCGCTCGGCGAGTTCTTCCTTGAACTCGTTGAGGTCCTTGCGGTGCAGGCTGACGATGCCCTTGGAGTCGAGGACGACGATGTCGGTGACACCGGCGGCGAGCAGGATGTTGGCGCAGGCCACACCCGCGGCGCCCGCGCCGGAGATGACGACCTTCTGCTCGCGGATGTCGCGGCCGAGCACCTGGACGGCGCCGCGCAGCGCGGCCAGCGTCACGATGGCGGTGCCGTGCTGGTCGTCGTGCATGACGGGGCAGTCGAGGGCCTCGATGACGCGGCGTTCGATCTCGAAGCAGCGCGGCGCGGAGATGTCCTCGAGGTTGACGGCGCCGAAGCTCGGGCGCAGCCGGATCAGGGTCTCGACGATCTCGTCGGGATCCTTGGTGTCGAGGACGATCGGGATCGAGTTGAGGCCGGCGAACGAGCGGAACAGGGCCGATTTGCCCTCCATCACCGGCAGCGAGGCGCGCGGGCCGATGTCGCCGAGGCCCAGCACCGCCGAGCCGTCGCTGACGACGGCCACGAGGCGTTCGGTCCAGGTGTATTTGTTGACGAGTTCGGTCTCGGCGGCGATGGCGCGCGAGACCTGTGCGACGCCGGGCGTGTAGGCGATGGACAGGTCGCGCTGGGTGTCGATCGGCGACCGCAGTTCGACGGACAGTTTGCCCCCGACGTGTGCGAGGAAGATCTCGTCGTCGGTGATGGGCAGTTCGGCGATCGTCGGCTGTCCGGGGGTGCCGGTGGTGCCGGATGCAGAGTTGTTGCTGGCCGTGCTGGTCACGGTGGTCCTCCCTCAAGGTCCGGCAGGCGGCCGGACTTTCTGTTCTCGCCCCTGGTTGGGCCCGGGGGCGAGTCTGTCAGTGCGCGATGACGGCTGTGCTGCGGACTTCTCGCATTGCCGCGCCTCGCGTGTGCGTTCGAGCGGGGTGAGCTCGCGTGGTCGGCGCTCGCGCATGTGATGCGCATCGCGTGGCGGGTGTGATTATCGCACTTCCCGCAGGTCCGGTGTGAAGGCCTCCCGGCATTCACGGTGGCAAACCCGCCGTGCCGTCATCTAAGATACAAGTTGTGTCTAAGTCAGTTGAGGCCCTGTCGGCCGCCGGACGGGTCTACCACGAGGTCAAGGAATCGATCCTGTCCAACCGGATCTCCGGTGGTGAGCTGATCAGCGAGGGCGAGATCGCGGGGCAGTATCACGTCAGCCGCACCCCGGTCCGTGAGGCGTTCCTGCGCCTCGAATCCGAGGGCTGGATGAAGCTCTACCCCAAGCGGGGCGCCCTGGTACTGCCCATCGCCGACGACGAGGCCGCCGAGGTGGTCGAGGCCCGCATCCTGCTCGAAGGTCACGCGGTGCGGTCCATCGCCGGTGACCGGGCGGCCGTCGACGCCCTGGTCACCGCGCTGCGCGCCAACCTCGACGACCAGCGCGGCATCGACCCCGCCGACGTCGCGGCCTTCGCCAAGGTCGACGCCGAGTTCCATCAGCTCATCGCCGCCGCCGGCCGCAACCGGCTGCTGTCGGGCTTCTACACGAGCCTCGGGGAGCGGCACCGTCGGATGACCACCGCCAGCGTCCACCGCCGCGCGGGCACCCACCAGCGCATCCTCGACGACCACCACGAACTGATCGCCGCGATCGCCGACGCCGACGCCGCCGAGTTCGTCGCCGCGCTCGACCGGCACCTGCTCGCGGTCCACGGCGTCGGCACAGGCATCGGCACCCGGCCATCAGAAGGAGAACAGCGGTGAGTGCGTCCACGGAGGCCCGGACGATCCCGGGCGGCACGGCGTCGGCGACGGGCCGCTGGATCCCGGTGTCGCTGGCCGTGTTCGCGTCGGCGTGGGGCGGCAACGAGTTCACCCCGCTGCTGGTCATGTACCGCGAGAACGGCGCGCTGTCCGACGTCGCCGTCGACGGTCTGCTGTTCACCTATGTGCTCGGCATCGTCCCGGCGCTGCTGATCGGCGGCCCGCTGTCGGACCGGCTCGGCCGCCGTCCGCTGATGTTCCCGGCGCCGATCTTCGCCGCGCTCGGCTCGCTGCTGCTGGCGCTTGGTTCCGAATCGCTGCTGCTGATGTCGCTGGGCCGGGTGTTCAGCGGTGTCGCGCTCGGCCTGTCGATGGCGGTCGGCGGCAGTTGGATCGCCGAGATCAGCCGGCGTGCGGGCGCCGCCAACCGGGCCGCCACCCGCGCCGCGATGAGCCTGACCGCCGGATTCGGTCTCGGTGCGGGTCTGGCCGCGGTGCTCGCGCAGTGGGCGCCCTGGCCGCACGTGCTGGCGTACGCGGTCAACATCGCGCTGTCGCTGATCGCGCTGGTGCTGCTGCCGCGCGCACCCGAGACCCGCGAACGCACCGCCGGTGCGGGCAGCCTCGTCGACGACCTCAAGATCGCCGGCCTGGCCCATCCCCGGTTCCTGTTCATCGTGCTGCCCGTCGCGCCGTGGGTGTTCGGCGCCTGCGCCACCGCGTACGCGATCATCCCGTCGCTGATGACCGACAAGACCTCCAGCGCCCCGATCGCGTTCGCCGGTCTGTGCTGCCTGCTCGGGCTGGGCGTCGGCTTCGGTATCCAGATCATCGGGCGCCGCATCGACCGGCCCGGCACCGTCCGGGGTGCGGGAATCGCGCTGATCCTGGTGGCCGCCGGGATGGGGCTGTCGGTGCTCACCGCGCAGACGCTGACGATCTGGGTCTCGCTGGTCGCCGCGGCCGTGCTGGGCTGCGGCTACGGCATGGCCGTTCTGTCCGGGTTGCTGGAGGTGCAGCGGCTGGCGAGCGCCGACAACCTGGCCGGTCTGACCGCGGTGTTCTACTCGGCCACCTATCTCGGCTTCGCGATGCCGATGCTGCTGGCGTTCATCTCCGAGACGTGGCCGGCGGTGACCTATCCGATGATGTTCGGTGTCGGGGTGGCGGCCGCGCTGACCTGCCTCGTCGTCGTGATCGCGGCCCATCGCCTCCACCCGGCCGGGCCGCGGGTCACCGATATCGCCACGCCCGCGGAGTAGCCTGCGGTAGCCGGAGAGGCTACCGAGGAGGCGCGGATGTTGTTGGCGGCGTGGGTCACTGTGGTCACAGCTGTGGCGCTGGTGGTGCCGGGGGCCCTCACCGGCAGGGTTCTGTACCTGCCGTGGCCGGTGGCCATCGCCGCGGGACCACCGATCACCCTCGCCGTCGTCGGGCTCTGGTCGGTCCTGTACGGGTTCGTCGACATCCCGTGGAATCTGCCCACCGCACTCGTGGCGCTGGCGCTCACCCCGGCCGTGTGCCTGCTGGGCACGCGGTTGATCGCCCGTCGTACGCGGCCGCCCGCACCATCGGACGACCCTGAGACCGGCCCCGACCGGTCCGGTCTGCTCGCGCTCGCCGCGGGTATCGGCCTGGCCGCGGTGACCGTGGTCATCACCTGCGTCCGGCCGATCGTCAACGCCCGCTTCGCCGGACTCGGCAACATCACCCAGGTGTGGGACGCGTTGTGGCATGCGAGTTCACTGCGCTTCATCCACGAGACGGGGGTGGCGTCGTCGTTGCGTATGGGTGAGCTGATGAACGTCGACAGCCACGGCTTCAACTACTACCCCGACACCTGGCACGCGCTCGGCGCGATCCTGATGCCGGTCACCGGCGCCGATCCCGTCGAGCTATACAACACGTATTCACCGGCCGCTCTCGCGATCACGGTGCCGTTCGGGGTGGCCTCGCTGGCCTACTGGTGTGCCCGGCACCGCCTCGCCCCGACGCCGTCGGCACAGGTCGCCGGCATCGCCGCGGCGGTGTCCTCGCTGTTCCCGTCGTTGCCGTATGTCGAGGTCGCCACCACCTCGGTGCCCAACGCGGTGGGTGTGTCGATGGCCCCGATCGCGGCGGTCCTGGCGATATCCGCGGCCGGCAACAGGCGCAACTTCCCGAACGCGGCATCGTCGGCGATCAGCGCCACCCGCGACCGGCGGCGCATCGCCGCTGCCGCCCTGGCCGTCTCCGGGGTCACCGCGACCCACCCGTCGGGGCTGGTGCTGTTCGCCGTGATCGTCGGGCTGTGGTGGCTCCTCGAAGCCGGCAGCAGGCTCCGGGCACTCGGCGCGCTCGCGGTCACCGGCGTCGGCGCGCTCGTGCTGATCGCCCCCGTCATCTACGGCACCACCAAGATCGCCGAGAACAACGAACTGTCCGGATTCGACTCCCGCGTCGACGATGCGACTGTGTGGAAGGCGCTGGGGGAGGCGCTGTTCAACGGCACCGCACCGCTCGGGCACCGGTATCCGCTGTGGTACCTGGTGATCCCCGCACTGCTCGGGCTGGTGCTGCTCGCATGGTGGCGATGCTGGGCACCGCTGGCCGCGTGGGTGCTGTTCGTGCTGGTCACCGCCAACTCGGTGGTCGCGCTCGGCCCGCTCGACGGTGTGCTCAGCGCCTTCGGTGGCTACTTCTACAACTCCGGGCACCGGCTCACGTTCGTCGCAGCGATGTTCTCGGCCGTCGCGGCCGGCGTCTGCGTGGGGGCGGCGGCGCTGTGGGTGGCGGGGTGGTGGCGGCGCCGGGGGACGGTGTCGGTGCGGCTGCGCCTGGCCGTACCCGCGGCGATGGCGCTCGTCCTGGCCGTGGTCGCCGGGGCCGCGGTGGGTGGCTATCACGACAACTCGCGCACCGCCGCCCGCCAGCGCACCGCCAAACGTATCGGCCCCGACGACCTCGCCGCCTACCACTGGCTGGCCCGGCAGCCGGGCGCCCGTGGGTCGCTGATCCTGAACAACCTCGATCAGGGCACCGGCTGGATCTACCCGGTCACCGGGCTCACACCGCTGTTCCCGTTCTACCGGGCCAACGAGTGGTCACCCCGGCAGCGTCAGGTGTACTGGGGCACCCCGAACATCGGCCGCGACCCGCACGTCGACCAACTCGTCCGCGACATGCACATCCGCTACGTCATCGACAGCCCGCCGAGCTACTGGAATTTCCAGAACGGCGTCCCCCGGCCGGGCCGTAAGGGCGACCCGTTCCTGGCGTTGCGCCGCCAGACCCCACCCGGCCTGACCGAGGTCTTCCGCCGGGGCGACGCCACCGTCTACAAGGTCGACGCCGACGTCCTCCGGGGACGTGTCTGAAGGCTCGCCTCTCCCTTCGCCGGTTGAGGTGGGGGCTCGGAAAGGGTGGCGTCAGGCGTCGGGGTAGCCGTCGGGGTTGGCCGACTGCCAGCGCCAGGTGTCGGCGCACATGTCGTCGATGGTTTTGGTTGCCGCCCAGCCCAACTCCCCGTTGGCCTGGGTCGGGTCGGCGTAGGAGGCGGCGATGTCACCGGCCCGGCGCGGGGCGATCTTGTACGGAATCGGCCGCCCACTGGCCTTTTCGAACGCCGCGATCACCTCCAGCACTGAAACACCTTGTCCGGTACCGAGATTCCACACCGAGAACGGGTTATCACCCGCAGAGATGCGGTCGAGGGCGGCGATGTGCCCGGCCGCGAGGTCGTCGACGTGGATGTAGTCGCGCACCCCGGTGCCGTCGGGGGTGTCGTAGTCGTCGCCGAACACCGACAACTTGTCGCGGCGGCCCACCGCCACCTGCGCGACGAATGGCATCAGGTTGTTGGGGATGCCGCTGGGATCCTCGCCGATGGTGCCGCTCGGGTGGGCACCCACCGGGTTGAAGTAGCGCAGAGCGGCGATACGCCAGCTGTCGTCGGAGGCGGCCACATCGCGCAGCACCTGCTCGATCATCACCTTGGTCCAGCCGTACGGATTGGTCGCCGACGTGGGCAGTTCCTCGGTCATCGGCAGCACGGGGTCGGCCCCGTACACCGTTGCCGACGACGAGAACACCAGCCGCCGCACCCCGTGCGCGCCCATCGCCCGCAGCAGCGCGAACGTCGAGTCGAGGTTGTTCTGGTAGTAGTCGAGCGGTTTGGCCACCGACTCACCGACAGCCTTGAACCCGGCGAAGTGGATCACCGCGTCGATCGGTTCGGCGGCGAAGAACTGTTCGGTCTTGTCCAGGTCGGTGAGGTTGAAGCCGTGCACCGGGATCGTCGTGCCGGTCAGCGCCTCCAACCGGCCGACAACAGTCGGCTTGGAGTTGCTGAAATCGTCGACCACCACCACGTCGTGTCCGGCCTCGACGAGCTGGACGACGGTGTGGGAGCCGATGTAGCCGGCTCCGCCACTCACTAGTACTCGCATGGTCCCCACACTAGGGCGCATGTCTGAAAACGGGCAGGGCATAGACTGTGATTTCGGTTGTGACGGTCGGTGGGAGGGACATTGATGAGGCGTTCGGATGTCGAGTTCGCCTCCGGCGGTGTCCCGTGCCGCGCCTGGCTGTACGAGCCGGACACCGGAAACCGCCCGCCGATCATCGTGATGGCCCACGGCCTCGGCGGGGTCCGCGAGATGCGTCTTGACGCCTTCGCCGAACGGTTCGCCGACGCCGGATACGCCTGCCTCGTCTTCGACTACCGCCATTTCGGCAGCAGCGCCGGACTGCCGCGCGGCCTGCTGTCGGTGCGCCGCCAGCGTGAGGACTGGTCGTCGGCGATCGCCTTCGCCCGGTCGCTGCCGCAGGTCGACGGCTCCCGGGTGGTGCTGTGGGGCACCTCCTTCGGCGGCGGTCACGTGCTGGCTGTCGGTGCCCGCGAGCGGGTGGCGGCGGTGATCGCGCAGTGCCCGTTCACCAGCGGCGTGGCGTCGGCGCTGGCGATGGAGCCGCTGGTCGCGGCGAAGGTGACCGCGTTGGCACTCGCCGACCTGGCCGCGGCCGTCGTGCGCCGTGGCCCGGTGCGGGTGCCGCTGGCCGCGCACCCCGGATCAACCGCGCTGATGACCGCCCCCGACGTGATGGACGGCTACCTGGCGCTGGTGCCCGACGGCCTCGACTTCACCGACGCCGTCGCCGCCCGCATCGGCCTGGTCATCCCGCTGCTGTCCCCGGCCCGCGCCATGCGCAAGGCCCACGCGCCGACGCTGGTCTGCGCCTGCGACCGCGACACGGTGGCCCCGGCCGGACCGACGATCAAGGCCGCCGAGGCCGCCCCGAAGGTCACGCTCAAACGCTACGACGAGGGCCACTTCGACATCTACGTCGGCGACGCCTTCGAGGCCGTGATCGCCGACCAGGTCGACTTCCTCGACCAGATCGTTCCCCTCGACTGATTCCGCGGTCGCGACCGGGAGGCCGAAGCGGCCCGGCTGGTGAACCTGCTTGATCCCTGAGGCCGATGCGACGAAGGAGGGAGGGGCACGAAGGGTCCGCCGAGATCAGCGCATGACGTCACCGTCACAGGACCTGTTCGGTGGCCGCGTACCTGGCCTCCGCCGCCACCTTGCTCGCCTCCCACCAGCCGGGGTTGGCGCGGTACCAGTCGATGGTGGCGGCCAGCCCGGACCGGAAGTCGACGTACTGCGGCGACCAGCCGAGTTCGGTGCGCAGCCGGGTGGAGTCGATCGCGTAGCGCCGGTCGTGGCCGGGCCGCTCGGTGACGAAATCGAACGCGTTTGCCGGCTGTCCGAGCAGGTCCAGCACCGTTTCGACGACGGTCCGGTTGTCCACCTCGCCGTCGGCGCCGATCAGGTAGGTCTCGCCGATCTGCCCGCGGTCGATGATCGTCCACACGGCGTCGTTGTGGTCGTCGACGTGGATCCAGTCGCGCACGTTGCGGCCGTCCCCGTACAGCCGGGGCCGCACCCCCGACAGCACGTTGGTGATCTGTCGCGGGATGAACTTCTCGACGTGTTGGTACGGCCCGTAGTTGTTGGAGCAGTTGGAGATGGTGGCCGCGACCCCGAACGACCGCACCCATGCCCGCACCAGCATGTCGCTGCCGGCCTTGGTGGCCGAGTACGGGCTCGACGGGTTGTAGGGGGTGGTCTCGGTGAACCGGGCCGGGTCGTCGAGTTCGAGATCGCCGTACACCTCGTCGGTGGAGATGTGGTGAAAGCGCACCCCGTGCCTGCGCACCGCTTCGAGCAGCGTGTACGTGCCGATCAGGTTGCTGTGCACGAACGGCGCCGGGTCGCTGAGGGAGTTGTCGTTGTGGGTGTCGGCGGCGAAATGCACCACCAGGTCGGTCTTGCCCACCAGCTCGTCCACCACACCGGCGTCGGCGACGTCGGCCTTGACCAGTTCGACCCGGTCGCCGACGGAGTCGAGGGCGGCCGGATTGGCGGCATAGGTGAACTTGTCGATCACGGTGATCTCGGCGTCGGGGCGGGTCGCGAGCGTGCGCAGCACGAAGTTGCCGCCGATGAAACCAGCCCCGCCCGTCACCAAAACCCGCATCCTGACCCTCTCGTTCGTCCGTCCGAGCACCCAGGCTACCGATGACGCGGCGCCGCATGCCCTACGCTGGCCCTCGTGCGCGGAATCATTCTGGCAGGCGGAACAGGATCGAGGCTGCACCCGATCACGCAGGGGGTGAGCAAGCAACTCATCCCCGTCTACGACAAGCCGATGATCTACTACCCGCTGTCGACACTGATGCTGGCCGGGATCCGCGACATCCTGATCATCACCACCCCGCACGACGCCCCGGCCTTCCGGCACCTGCTCGGCACCGGCGAACAGTTCGGCATCTCCCTGTCGTACGTGGCGCAGCCCTCGCCCGACGGTCTGGCGCAGGCGTTCCTCCTGGGTGCCGACCACATCGGCGACGACTCGGTGGCACTGATCCTGGGCGACAACATCTTCTACGGGCCGGGCCTGGGCAGCCGGTTGCGGGGTTTCGAGAACATCGACGGCGGTGCGATCTTCGCGTACCGGGTGGCCGATCCGGGCGCCTACGGGGTGGTCGATTTCGACGAGCACGGGGTGGCGCGCTCGCTGGAGGAGAAACCGGCACAACCCAAGTCGGACTACGCGGTGCCGGGCCTGTACTTCTACGACAACGAGGTGGTCGAGATCGCGCGTGGCCTGAAACCCAGTGCGCGAGGCGAATACGAGATCACCGACGTCAACTCGCACTATCTGGAACGGGGCAAACTGGCCGTCAAGGTGCTGCCCCGTGGCACCGCCTGGCTCGACACCGGAACCTTCGACTCGATGCTCGACGCCGGCAACTTCGTGCGCACCGTCGAACAGCGACAGGGACTGAAAATCGCTGTGCCCGAGGAGATCGCCTGGCGCAGCGGCTTCATCGACGACGACGAGCTGCGCGCCCGGGCACGGCCGCTGCGCAAGTCCGGTTACGGTGACTATCTGCTCGAGATCCTCGAGCGCGGAAAGGGATTCTGATGCGGGTACGGCCGCTGGCCATCGCCGGGGCGTGGGAGATCACCCCTGTGCTGCACGGTGATTCGCGGGGACTGTTCACCGAGGCGTTCAAGGCCGACCTGTTGTCGGAGATGATCGGGCACCGCTTCGACCTCGCCCAGGTCAACCTGTCGGTGTCGGCGGCCGGGGTGCTGCGCGGCATCCACTTCGCCGACGTCCCGCCCGGCCAGGCCAAGTACGTCACCTGTCCGTCGGGGGCGATCCTCGACGTCATCGTCGACATCCGGGTCGGCTCACCGACTTTCGGTCAGTACGACACGGTGCTGCTCGATGACGTCGATCGCCGGGCGGTGTACCTGTCGGAGGGTCTCGGGCATGGATTCTGTGCGCTGGCAGACGGTTCCACCGTCACCTACCTGTGTTCTACCGGGTATGACCCGTCGGCCGAACACGGCATCAACCCCCTCGATCCGGCCCTGGGTATCGACTGGCCCACCACCGCCCGTGACGGCACCCCGCTGACGTACTCTCTGTCCGACAAGGACACGGCCGCACCGTCATTGGCCGATGCCGCCGCCTCCGGCCTGCTGCCGGACCACGACGACGTCGCCGCGTATCTCCGGTCACTCGCCGGCACTCCCTGATCCACCGCCCCTCGCTGGTTGAGGTGTGAGGTCGCCCAGCGACCGAGCCTCGAAGCCTCGTGAGGTGACAGTGTCCGGTGACCGGGTTTCGAGGCTCGTCGCTTGCGCTCCTCACACCTCAACCAGCGAGGGGTTGGGTGTGTGGGTCACGCGGCCGGGTGATCGTTCCGTTCGTCGGCCTCGGCGTTCTGCAGCGCGACCGCCCGGGCGAGCCGCGCGAACCGGATCTCCAGCTCCCGGAATCGCAGGTAGCTGGCGACGGTGGTGAACGCGAACACGATGACCAGGCAGTACAGCATGAGGTCGGTGCCGCGGCCCACGTCGACCCAGCCGGCGATGACGGTCAGGTCGTCGGGGCGGATCATCGCGTACACCCCGAACGCCACGAACGCCACGAACAGCAGTTTGAACCCCGCCGACGCCCGCGCGTTGCCGCGGTTGGTGACGAAGAACCAGACGAGGCCCGCCGCGGCGGCGATCAGCACGATCTGGATGACGAGCATCGGGTTACCTCCTCAGCCGTGCGTGCAGCAGGCCGTCGGCCAGGATGTTGACGCCGTTGAACAGCGATTGTCCTTTGGCGCGTGAGTATTCGGTGTACAGGATGGTGACGGGTTGTTCGGCGACCCGCCACTTGTGCCGGTCGATCAGCCCGACGAACTCGGAGGCGTGACTCATCCCGTTCATCAGCAGGTCGAGCTTGTCGGCGACGGTCCGGTTGAAGGCACGTAACCCGTTGTGCGCGTCGGTCAGTCCCAGCCTGCGGTTCCGGAGGCTGAGAAATACGATGCTGCGCAACACGATCCGGCGTAGCAACGGAACCGACCGGCTCTGCTCGCCGCCGAACCGGGTACCGATGACGATGTCGACGGGTTCGGTGCGCAGCCTGCCGATCATCGCCTCGACGTCGGGCACCTGATGCTGGCCGTCGGCGTCGAAGGTGACGAAGTAGCGTGCGCCGGGTTGCTCCCGCGCGTACTCGACACCGGTCTGGATGGCCGCCCCCTGTCCGAGGTTGATGGGGTGGCGCACGATCCGCACCCCGGGCGCCACCTGCTGCGCCGCCTTGATCTGAGCGACCGAGCCGTCGCTGCTGCCGTCGTCGACGCACACGATGTGGCCGAAGGTGTGTGAGGCGTTGACGACGACGTCACGGATCACGGGCGCCTCGTTGTACACGGGCACGATCAGCCATACCTCCGGGTTGGGAATCCCGGGGACACGGGGGCTGCCGGGGACTCCGCCGGGCTTGCCGCAATTGCCGTCCTCTGTCGCGGGCCTCGGGGTCTGTGAGGCGCCGTCGACCATGTCCTCGACCTTAGCCCCTACCGCGCGGTACCCGGCGGCACCACGCCCGTACTCGCGCGCCCGGAGCCGCGCCACGGTCACCGACCCACTAGTGTTGGTCGGGTGCTGGTCGACGTCATGATGCCGTTCTACGGCGACTTCACGCAGTTCCGGCAGGCCGTGCTCAGCGTTCTGTACCAGACGCACCGCAACTTCCGGATCACCATCGTCGACGACTGCCACCCCGACGACGCACCGCGCCGCTGGGCCGAGTCCCTCGCGGACGAGCGGGTCGTCTACCTGCGCAATGAGACCAACCTGGGTGTCAACGCCAACTTCCGGCGCTGCGTCGAACTCGTCACCGCCGACTACTTCGTCGTGATGGGTTGCGACGACGCGATGGGACCCGGCTACCTGGCCCGGGTGGTGGAACTGGCCGCCACCTATCCACGGGCGGCGGTGATCGCGCCGGGCGTGCAGATCATCGACGACACCGGTGCGGTGGTGCGACCACTCGGCGACCGCATCAAGCGCCGGCTGGCCCCGCGCGAGGCGGTGGTGCTGTCGGGGCAGGACCTGGCGGTGAGCCTGCTGCACGGCAACTGGACGTACTTCCCGTCGCTGCTGTGGCGCACGGAGTCGGTCCGCGAGGTGGGCGAGTCGGGCTTCCGCGAGGGACTCGACGTGGTGCTCGATCTCGCGTTACTGCTCGACCTGACGGTCGCAGGGGGAGCGCTCGTCTACGACCCGCGGGTGGTGTTCTCCTACCGGCGGCACGCGGCGTCGGTGAGTTCGGTGCTGGCCGTCGACGGTGACCGGTTCACCGAGGAATCGGACTTCTTCGCCGCCGAGGCGCGACGCTATGCGGCGCTCGGCTGGCCGCGGGCCGAGCGGGCCGCGAAACTGCACCTCACCTCACGTCTGCATCACGCTCTGGCCCGGCTGCGGGCGGTGCGCCACCGCTGACCCCGCGCAGCTGCAGCAGCCCGGCCACATGCACGGCCACCCCGATGAGGGGGCCGACGACCAGCGCGAGCGTCACCCGGGTGACCTGCCCGGCCGGGATGGTCAGCAACAGGATCGACGCCGCGGTGGCCGCCCACCAGCCACCCGCGTACCAGCGGTGCAGGTGCGCCGACAGCGCGGCGGCCCCCGTCACCGTGAGCACCGCGAGCGATCCGGCGCCGAGGGTGAAGCCGGCCAGGGCGGTCCCGCTCAGCTCGAAGCCGGCGCCGAACACCGAGGTCAGCAGCCACGGCCCGATCACCCACGCCAGGCCCGCCCCGGCCACGGCGACACCCGTGAGCGCCGCCACCGGAACGGCCAGCGCCCGCCCCAGCTGTCCGTGCGCGGCGACGAACCGGGTGATCAGCACCCCCTGAAAGCTGTTCAGCGGCACCAGCAGCGGCGCCCGGGTCAAGGTGACGGCGAGGATGATCGCGCCCCGCACGTCCGCGGCGTCGCCGTCGTGCCGGGTCAGGTTGATGAGCACCGGAAAACCCATCACCAGTACGGCCGCAGCCGCAGCGGCGGCCATCGCGGTGAGCGTGTTGACGGTCAGCGTCCGGTTCGCCACATCACCGGCGAGTCCCAGCGCCTCCCGGGCCGCCACTGAACAGCAGCAGACGAGGATCCACGACAACGTACCCAGCACGGTGATCACCAGGAACGCGGGCAGCCCCCACCGCGTGAGGGTCGCGACCACCGCCGCGCCGAGCCGGATCAGCGCGTCGACGCACAGCAGCGCCGCGAACACCGGCCAGCGTCCCGACCCGGACAGCACCCCCGCCAGATGCGCGTAGATCGCGAAACCGGCGACCCCGGCCACCAGCAGCCCCACCGACAGCCAGGTGTGCTCGGGGAACAGATGCGGCGCCCACAGCGGTGAGGTGACGGCCACCGCGGCGGCCAGCCCGAGTCCGACGAGCGCGTTCACCCGCAGCGGCCTGCCCGCGCCGGCGCCGTGCTCGGCGCCCGCCGACACCGCCCGCGCCGTCTCCTGCAACTGCCCGTTCTGGGTGCCGGTGACCATGCCGTACGCGGCCCAGAACACCGCGAACACGCCGTACCCGGTGGCCCCGAGATCGCGCGCCGCCAGCAGCAGCACCAGATAACCCGACGCGGCGGCGACGATCGTCGCAATAGTCACCTTGGTCATCGCAGGGCCTCCTCGCCGGTTGAGGTGTGAGGAGCGCTAGCGACGAGCCTCGAAACCCCGCGAGCCGACAATGTCATCTCACCGGGTTTCGAGGCTCGGTCGCAGGGCGACCTCGCACCTCAACCGACGAGTGGGGCACCTCAACCGACGAGTGTGGCACCTCAACCGACGAGGGGGAGGCTTCACTTGCCCGGACCCGGGTATGGCGGCAGGGCGGGGGTGAACAGCCACTGCTGCCACAATTCGCCGAGCGGTTCGGTCGAATAGTTGGCGGCCAGCGAGATGAAGTCCTCGGTGGTGGCGGTGCCGTACCGGTACTTCTCGGTCCAGCGGCGGATGAGGGCGAAGAAGTTGCCATCACCGATTCGCAGCCGCAGCGCGTGCAGGGTGATCGCGCCGCGCTTGTACACCCAGTCGTCGAACATCTTCGCCGGGGTGGGGTCGGCCAGCGGCACCCGCACCGCCGTCGACCGCAGTTTCTGGTAGTACTTGCGGGCGCATTCGTCGGCCGACGGCCCGCCCGAACGCTGGCTCCACAGCCATTCGGCGTAGCAGGCAAAACCCTCGTGCAGCCAGATGTCGCGCCAGCGTTCCAGGGTCACCGAGTTGCCGAACCACTGATGCGCCAGCTCGTGCGCCACCAGCCGCTCCGAATGCCGGCTGCCGTCGCAATGATTGGCGCCAAACGTCGAAAAGCTCTGTGCCTCAATGGGAATGTCCAGCTCATCGTCGGTGACGACGACGGTGTACCCGGGGAACGGGTACGGCCCGAACATCTCGGTGAACGCGTCGATCATCTCGAGCTGCCTGCCGAAGTCGACGTCGAAGTCACGGCTCAGTCGCGGTGGGAAGATCGCGTGCACCGGAAACGGCTTCTGCCGCAGGCTGACCCGCTTGTACTGGCCGATCTGCACCGACGCCAGATAGGTCGACATCGGTTCGACCTGCTGATACACCCAGGTGGTGCGTGAGCCGCGCACCCGCTTGTCCACGAGCGTCCCGTTGGCGAGCGCGTAGTACGGGCTGTCGGTGGTGATCGAGATCCGGTACGGCGCCTTACAGCTGGGGTGGTCGTCGCACGGGAACCACGACGCCGCGCCGTTGGGCTGGTTGGCGCACAGCGACCCGTCGGTCAGTTCCTCCCAGCCGACCTCGCCCCACGCGCCGCTGATCGGCCGTGGCGACCCGGTGTAGCGCACCGCGACGGTCAGCGCGCCGCCCGGTGGGATCGCGGCGTCGGGGGTGACGGCGAGTTTGCTGTCGCGGTGGGTGTAGCGGGCGCGTTTGCCGTTGACGCTGACCCGGCTCACCCGCATCGCGGCGGCCAGGTCGAGGGTGAAGCGCCGCAGTTCCCGGTACGAGGTGGCGGTCAGCGTGGCGGTGCCGTCGAGCCGGTTGCTGGCGACCTTGTACTCGAGTTCGAGGTCGTAGCGCAGCACCCGGAAGCCCAGGTTGCCGTTGTTCGGCAGATACGGGTCGAGTGCGTCCGACGGTGCGCCGAGTAGGGGCGTTCCTGGCGTTCGGCGGCCCGACTTACCCGGCACGCATCGCTCCTTCACTGCTCGATCTCGTCCACTGCGAGTGTTTCATGGTCGCCGCGACATCTCCCGTCGCTTCGCTCGCCGCGACATTTCCCGTCGCTTCGCTCGCCGTGACATTTCCCGTCGCTGCGCTCGCCGCGACATTTCCCGTCGCTTCGCTCGCCGTGACATCTCCCGTCGCTTCGCTCGCCCCGGCACCACGCGCTCACTCACGTTACCCTCAGCGCGGGATTGTCACCCGGCAGGTGTTTATGCGCCGGGGTGGTCGGGGGGTCGGGGTGTTCGTCGCCGTCGGCATGACAGCAGCACGTGTGCCGGGTGGTGCGCGTGTTGCGGGTGCGTGTCCGGATGTACGCATATTCTCGACACCAGCATTGGTGGAGTGGAGGGGACGATGGTCAAGGGTATCAACGGGTACGCGCATCTCGTCGCACGTCTGATCCTGGGCGTCATTTTCGTGATGCACGGCTGGCAGAAGGTATTCGACGTGGGAGTCGAGCAGGTGGCCCGGGATTTCGACGCCGCGGGGGTGCCGTGGCCCGACCTCGTGGGGCAGTACTCGGCGTGGGTCGAGTTGATCGGTGGCGTCGCGGTGGCCATCGGGCTGGCCCTGCCGGTGGCGTGTGTCCTGCTGATCGTCGACCTGGGCATCGAAATCTACTTCATCCGCTTCGACGCCGGGTTCTGGGACTACGCGGGCGGCTACGAGTTCCAGCTCGCGCTCATCGCCGCACTGGCCGCGGTCTGCTTCGCGCAGGCCGGCACGCTGGCCGTCGACCACTTCGTCTACAGCAAGATCAAGAGCTGACAAGCACCCGTCAGCGCAGCGCGCCGGCAGCCGCCCGGATGTCGTCGGAGGTGATCGTGGTCAGCTCATCGGTGTCGGGGGTGTCGCCGCCGATCTCGGCGAACAGCCGCAGATCGCGCTGCCGGGCCGCGTTCTCGATGAGGTTACGCACGAACCGGGCGTTGCCGAACGACGGATCCTTGAGCCTGCCCTGGGCGTCGAGCACCGCCAGCACGTTCTCCAGCACACCGTAGGCGTTGCGGGTGAGCCTGTCGCCCGACGCCGCGGCCATCGAGTCGGCGATCTTGATCAGGTCGGTCGACGAGTACGACGCGAAGTCGATGGTGGTGGTGAACCGTGAGCGCAGGCCCGGGTTGGAGTCGAGGAAGCGCTGCATCGGCTCGGGGTAGCCGGCCGCGATCACCACGAACCGGTCGCGGTCGTCTTCCATCCGCTTGAGGATGGTGTCGATGGCCTCGGTGCCGTACGGGTCGCCGTCGGTGAAACCCTCGGTGTGCAGGGCGTACGCCTCGTCGATGAACAGCACCCCGCCCATCGCCTCGTCGAGCTTGGCCTTGGTCTGGGCGACCGTATGCCCGTGGTACTGGCCGATCAGGCCCGACCGGTCCACCTCGACGACGTGCCCGCCGTCGAGGATGCCGAGAGCCTTGTAGAGGCGGGCGATGATGCGGGCGATGGTGGTCTTGCCGGTGCCGGGCGGGCCGGTGAACACGAAGTGCTCGGTCATCCGGGGCTGCGGCAGGCCGGCGTCGCGGCGGGCGATCTGGGCGCGGGTCTGCGCCAGGATGATCATCACCTGCCGTTTGATGGACTGCTGACCCACCTGGCTGTGGAGGTCGGCGAGCACCGCTTCGAGGGTGTCGCCGGTGTCGGCGGCGGGTGCGCTGTCGGGCGGTGGGACGTCCTCCTCGACGGGTGCGCCGCTCGTCCGGGGCGCGGGGGCATCCGAGACGGCCGCCGCGGCCCGGGTGACGGTGATCCGGGGGGCGGCCTCGCGGCCTGCCATCGCCTCCTTGAGTCCGGGCAGGTCGGGCCGCAGCGCGTACGCGTGGTGGAAGTCGTTCATCGCCGCGTCCTCGGTGCCCTCGGCACGGGTGATCAGCCCCCGCACCAGCAGCGCTTCGGCGTGGATCTGCGGCAGGAACTCCTGCTCGAGCAGCGACGTCAGGTAGCCCTTGGCCGGTGCCATCGCCCCCGCCTCGGCCAGCAGGATCGCGCTCAGCAGTCGGGACGAGGCGTCGAGGTATTTGTCGCGGCCCATCACCCCGCGCAGCGAGGTGATCGCCTCGTCGCGGTCGCCGGTCACGTAGGCGTGGTATCCGCGCAGGTAGGTGCCCTGCTCGGTGTCCGGGGTGATCCGCGTGATGGCCGTGCGGGCGAGATTGTGTTCCTTGTTGTTCAGGTGTGAGGCGGCCACCGCCGACCACAGGTCGTCGTGGCTGCGCAGCCGGTAGGTGACGTACGGGCCGATCGCGAACCGCGAATCGAGGGTGGTGCGTGAACGCCGGCGCTCCTCACCGAAGCGGTGCTCGTACCGCGCCATCGCCTCCAGCGCCTGGTCGGGCCGGTGCGAGAGCGCGTGCAGCCCGAGCCAGGCGTCGGCCATGCCCTCGTCGATGGCGACAGCATGCTCGAACTGCATCGTCGCCGTCGCGGTGCGCCCCGATCGGTACGCGTGCGCACCGGACAACCATGCCGTTCGTGCCCGGCCCTGATCACGCATGTGCGTACCAACCCCTTCCTGGTCTGTGGCGATTGTGGCCAATGTAAGTCACTGATGCAGGACACGAAACTCCACACGCCGTGCGTTCAGCCTCGTCTCAGGTGAGCCCGATCTGCTACAACCGCGGATCTGGATCACATACATCCGGGCTTCGGGAAGCTATTTGATCTGGATTGGCGCTCGTATCAATTACGGGACGTCAGCGACGCGCGACGACGCTCACAATGTGGGACGGTCGGGGCGGTTCTGATCACCCATCGTTTGCGCGAGGGCCGCCAGCGAACGGCCGGCCGCTCGTAGCGGTTCGGGGTCGCGCCTGCCCGACCTCCTCCCCGACGCTCCGCTGACGACGCAGCCTTCCCGCGCTCCAAATTTCGTCCCGCTTATCGGATAGCGCGACATCCGATAAGCGGGACGACGTTCATGACGCGGGACGAGGCTCCGGCTACCCGTTCCAGGGGGCGATGGGGTTGCCCTGCCAGCGGGTGTGGGCGGGGACGACGTCGCCGCGCATCACCAGCGACGCCGGGCCGACGGTGGCGGACTCGCCGAGCCCGGCAGCGGGCAGGGCGACGCAGTGCGGGCCGAGGGTCGAACCGGCTTCCAGGGTGACGTGGTCCATCGCCATGACGCGGTCGTGGAACAGGTGAGTCTGCACGACGCAGCCGCGCTGCACGGTGGCGCCGTCGCCGAGGGTCACCAGGTCGGCCTCGGGCAGCCAGTAGGTTTCGCACCACACGCCCTTGCCGATCTTCGCCCCCAGCATGCGCAGCCACACGTTCAGGATCGGGGTGCCGGTGGCCGCGTTGGCGAACCACGGTGCGGCGACAGTCTCCACAAACGCGTCCGACAACTCGTTGCGCCACACGAACGAACTCCACAGCGGCTGCTCGGAAACCGGGATCTTCCCGACGACCAGCCATTTCGCGGCGGCGGCGATGCAGCAGGCGGCGGCGCCGGCCACCAGCAGCAGCAGTCCGGAGACCACGCCCGCGACGACGATATTGCTGTGGAAGGCGATGTACTGCAGGCCCAGCAGCATGAAGATGCCGAGCCCGAACGACACCATCACCGGGATGAGGCGCAGCGTCTCGATGATCGACCGCGCCACCTTGAGCTTGGTGGGCGGGTCGAAGGTGCGGGAGGTGTCGGCCGAGGCGGAGGTGCGGCGCAGCCGGACGGGCGGGCTGCCGAGCCAGCTCGACCCCGACTTCGCCTTCTCCGGCGTCGCCGACAGGACGGCGACCAGCGAGTTCTTGGGGACTTTGCGGCCCGGCCCGGTGATACCGGAGTTGCCGAGGAAGGAGCGTTTGCCCACCTTGGCGTCGTCGATGTGCAGCCAGCCGCCGCCGAGTTCGTAGGAGGCGACCATGGTGTCGTCGGCGAGGAACGCACCGTCGTCGATGGTGGTGAACTTGGGCAGCACCAGCGCGGTCGAGATCTCGGTGCCCTTGCCCACCTTCACCCCGAGCGCCCGGAACCAGATCGGCGTGAGCAGGCTCGCGTACAGCGGGAACAGGTAGGTGCGGGCCGAGTCGAGGAGACGTTCGGTCAGCCACACCTGCCAGCCGACGCGGGAACGCACCGGGTGATAACCCTTGGTCATCCCGACCGACAGCAGCCGCACCGAGACCAGTGTGATCAGCGCGAACACCCCGAGCGAGACGACGGCCGCGGCCGGGATCAGGATGAGTGAGCGCACCAGCACGTCGCGCAGCCGGTCGGCGTACAGCGCCCACGTCCCGATCACCGCCAGCCCCGCGCCGAGCGAGACCAGCGGCACCGCCGCCAGGAACAGCGACGACACGATGTACAGCGGCACCCACCAACTGCGCCGGGCGGGCCGGTGGTCGGGCCACGGATGTGACGCCTTGCCCTCCTTCTTGGCCGGTGATCCGGCCCAGTGCTGGCGGGCCTTGACCTTGCCGAACACCGCCGACCCGGCTGCCACCTCGGCGTCGCGGCCGATCACCGTGCCCGGCATCAGCGTCGACCGCGCCCCGATCGACGCGCCCGGCTTGATCACGATCTCGCCGATGTGCACGACGTCGCCGTCGATCCACCAGCCGGCCAGGTCGACCTCCGGTTCGATGGACGCGCCGTCGCCGACGGTGAGCAGGCCGGTGACCGGGGGGATGGTGTGCAGGTCGACGCCGTGCCCGACCTGCGCGCCGAGCGCCCGGGCCAGGTGAATCATCCACGGCGCACCGGACAGGTTGGCCGCACCGCTGGCCTCGAGCAGCCGCTCGGCCACCCACAGCCGGATGTGCACGTTGCCGCCACGTGGATAGCTGCCTGGCCCGACGCCGCGCAGCAGGATCCGCGACCCGACGGCCGCGATGACCATCCGGCCGGGCGGGGTGATGAACACCAGGAAGGCGATGATCACGACCCACCAGTTCGCGGTGACCAGCCAGTCGACGTTCCGGTCGGCGGCCTTCACCACCGCGGCCGCCACGTTGTTGACCACGCCCAGCCAGGTGGCCCATTGCAGACCGGTGAGGGTGGTCAGCGGCACCGACAGCAGTAACTGCACCAGTCCCGACGTTCGTGGTGTGGGACGGACGTACCGTTCTTCGATGACCTGCGGCGCGTGCTTGTCGTCAAGGTGCTGGGCGAGGGAGCCCAGGCGCGGATGGTCGTACAGGTCGGCGACGGTCACCTCGGGATGCCGCGAGCGGATCGCCGTGACCAACTGCGCCGCCGACAGCGAGCCGCCGCCCTCGGTGAAGAAGTCGGCGTTCGCGTCGCCCACGGGCATGCCGAGCACGTCGGTCCACAGACCTGCCAGCCACTGTTCGGTCTCGCTCAGGCCGGCGGCGTCGGCGGCGATCCCGGGCAGCGGCCACGGCAACGCGTTGCGGTCGACCTTGCCGGAGGTGCGGGTGGGCAGTTCGTCGACGAGCGCCAGGCGGGGCACCATCGGTGCGGGCAGTCGTTCGGTCAGTAGCCGATGAGCTTGTGCCACATCGAAATCCGGGTCCGTCGACACCAGATAACCGACGAGCAGCGAGTTTCCGGCGGCCGACTTGCGTACCGCCACCGCGGCCCCGCCGACACCCGGAAGCTGTTGCAGCGCATTGTCGATCTCGCCCAGTTCGATGCGCCGCCCGCCCACCTTCACCTGGTCGTCGGCGCGGCCCTGGAACAGCAGGCCTTCCGATTCGAGCTTCACCAGGTCACCGGACCGGTAGGCGCGGTCCCAGCCGAGCGTCGGCATCGGCGCGTACTTCTCGGCATCCTTGGCCGGATCGAGATACCGCGCCAGTCCCACCCCGCCGATGACCAGTTCGCCGACCTCGCCCTCGGACACCGGCTGCCCGTCGGCGTCGACGACGGCCAGATCCCAGCCGTACAGCGGCAGTCCGATGCGTACCGGGCCCGTGCCGTCGAGCATTGCCCCGCACGCGACGACGGTGGCCTCGGTGGGGCCGTAGGTGTTCCACACCTCGCGGCCGTCGACGGCCAGGCGCTCACCCAGTTCGGGAGGGCAGGCCTCACCGCCGAAGATCAGCAGCCGCACCGCCTCCAGCGCCTCCGGCGGCCACAGCGACGCCAGCGTCGGCACCGTGGAGACGACGTTGATCTGCCGCTGCACCAGCCACGGCCCCAGATCCATGCCGCTGCGCACCAGGGCACGCGGTGCGGGCACCAGGCACGCGCCGCTGCGCCAGGCCAGCCACATCTCCTCGCAGGAGGCGTCGAACGCCACCGACAGCCCGGCCAGCACCCGATCGCCGGGTCCGAGCGGATCACCGGTCAGGAACAGCCGCGCCTCGGCGTCGACGAAGGCCGCCGCCTTGCGGTGTGTGACCGCCACGCCCTTCGGGGTGCCGGTGGAGCCGGAGGTGAAAATGATCCACGCGTCGTCGTCGGTGGTGGGGCGGCCGTCGTCGGTCTCGTCCGGTGTCTCGGTCGTCCGGTTGTCGATGCCGTCGGCGGTGATGATCGCGTCGACCCCGGCCTCGCCGAAGACCAGCGTGGCGCGTTCCTCGGGGTCGTCGGCGTCGACGGGCACGTAGGCGGCGCCCGCGTACACGGTGCCGAGGATCGCGATATAGAGGTCCCGGGACCCCGACGGCATCCGGACGCCGACCCGACCCCCGCGCCGCACCCCGGCGGCCTGCAGGCGGGACGCGGTGCGCCGCACCACGGCCAGCAGCTCGCGGTAGCTCAGCGTGATGTCGCCGTCGTCGATGGCCGGGGCGTCAGGGTGATTCGCGGCGGTGGCGTCCAGGATGTCGCACAGCGTGCGGGGCGGGCTCGCCTGTCCGGACAGCAGGTAGTGATCCGGAATCTGGTTCATGCATCGCCACCGATCGTCACCGGGAAAGAATATCGCCCGGTAGGCCCCGGTGTGGCCCGAGACGACGAGTGTTCACCCACCGATTTCCCGGCCGCTTGGGACACCTGCGCCGCGCCTGCGTGTAGGTTCAGCGACGGGGAGCGCGCCCGGTCATGCCGGCCGCACGATTGCGACGGCCCGGTGCGCCGGACGAGAGGACAACGATGTCGATCACCCGTCACGGACATCCGAGTGTGGGCTCCTACTTCGTGTTCCTGTTCCTGCGCCTCACGTTGCGGCCGCTGCTGTCGCTGTGGCCCTTGACCGAGGCCGGCATGTCGATCCTGCCGAAGCTCGACGCCAAGATCACCGACAAGGCGCCGTCGCCCCGCGGGGTGGTCACCGAATGGGTGACCCTCGGCGGGCGCCGCACCGAACTGACGATGCCCGCCGGGCCGAGCCGCGGCGACTGCGACACCGCGATCCTGTACCTGCACGGTGGCGCGTTCGTCGTCGCCGGCATCGGCACGCACCGGGGCATCACCGGCAGGCTGTCGCGGGCCACCGGACTGCCGGTGTTCGCCCTCGAATACCGGCAGCTTCCCGAGGCGGGGGTGGGGACCTCGGTGGCCGACGCCCTCGACGCCTACCGCGAGCTGCTCACCGAACGCGGCTACCGGCGCATCGTCGTCGCCGGTGATTCGGCGGGCGGCTACCTGTGCGGCAAGGTCATCGAGCTGGCCGAGGGCGCCGGGCTGCCCGCCCCCACGGCGTGGATCGGGTATTCACCGTGGCTGGACCTCGACGCCGACGCCAACCCGGATCGGTCGAGCCGGTCGGATTCGTATCTGTCGATAGGCAAGATGCGTACGCTGGTGCCGCTGCTCGACCGGGGTCCGGTGGCGCTGGCCGGCATCCGCAACCTCGTCGACGTCGACCCGCGGCGGTTCCCGCCGACCATCCTGATCACCGCCGAGAACGAGATGCTCGAACCCGATGCGATCGTCCTCGCCGAACGGCTCATGGCAGCAGCCGTCGAGGTGCAGCTGCACAGCTACGCCTGGCAGGTGCATGCCTTCCCGATGCTCATCGAGGACCTGCCCGAGTCCCGCGAGGCGCTGCGGCTGACCGCGGACTTCGCCACCGCGGCCGTCCGGGCCGCCCGGAACACCGACACGCGCGGCGCCGATGCCCGAGACGAACAGGTCGGCTGACCGGCCCGGCGCCGCGCCCGCGAACCCGCCGGGCAGCGTCGACGCGCGCTTCACCCTCGCCGCCGAACGTACGGTCCTCGCCTGGGTGCGCACCGCGCTCGGTTTCATCGCCGGTGGTGTCGCGATCGTCTACGTCGCGCCCAGCGAGAGCTCCGAATGGCTCGACGCGACCATCGGGGTGCTGATGGTGGTGGTGGGTGCGGCGATTGCCGTGACCGGCGGCTACCGGTGGCGGCGCACCATGACGGTGCTGCGTGACGGGGGTGACATGCCGGGGCCGTCGGCGGTGTTGTTGGTGGTCGCTGCGATAGTTGTTGTGTCTGTTTTCGTTGCGACGGCGATCCTGGTCACTCAGACTTGACGCAGAGTTCAAGCCGTAGCCATGGCCAATTGAGGAGGATCCGATGAGCGCATCCACACGTAGCATCGCCGACCTGTTCGCATTCGACGCACTGATCGACGACGAGGAGCGTGCGATCGCCTCGACCGTCGCCGACTTCGGCGCCAAACGCCTGCGTCCGCACGTATCGCAGTGGTTCGAGGACGGCACCCTGCCCGCCCGCGACCTGGCGCTCGAGCTCGGCGAGCTCGGCGTGTTCGGCATGCACCTGCAGGGGTACGGCTGCGCCGGCACGTCCGCGGTCAGCTACGGCCTGGCCTGCCTCGAACTCGAGGCCGTCGACTCCGGTCTGCGCAGCTTCGTGTCGGTGCAGGGGTCGCTGGCGATGTTCGCGATCCGCGCCTTCGGTTCCGACGAGCAGCGCGAGGAATGGCTGCCGCGGATGGCCAAGGGCGAGGCCATCGGCTGCTTCGGTCTCACCGAACCCGATTTCGGGTCCAACCCGGCCGGTATGCGCACGGCTGCCAAGCGTGACGGCGACGACTGGATCCTCAACGGCGCCAAGATGTGGATCACCAACGCGCCCGTCGCCGACGTCGCCGTCGTGTGGGCCAAGACCGATCTCGCCGAAGGTGCGCGCGGGGTGCGCGGGTTCGTCGTCCCCACCGACACCCCCGGATTCAGCGCCCCGGAAATCAAGCACAAGATGTCGCTGCGGGCGTCGATCACCGGCGAGATCGTGCTCGAGGACGTGCGGCTGCCGGCGTCGGCGATGCTGCCCGGCGTCGAGGGGCTGCGTGGCCCGCTGAGCTGCCTGAACGAGGCCAGGTTCGGGATCGTGTTCGGCGCGATCGGCGCCGCCCGCGACTGCCTGCAGACCGCGATCGACTACGCCGGCACCCGCGAGGTGTTCGACAAGCCGCTGGCCGGCTACCAGATCACCCAGACCAAGGTCGCCGACATGGCGCTGGAGGTGGGCAAGGGCTTCCTGCTCGCCATGCATCTGGGCCGGCAGAAGGACGCGGGCAAGATCGCACCCGAGCAGGTCAGCCTGGGTAAACTCAACAACGTGCGCGAGGCCATCGCCATCGCCCGTGAATGCCGAACCCTGTTGGGCGCCAATGGCATCACCCTGGAGTACCCGGTGATCCGGCACGCCAACAACCTCGAGTCCGTGCTCACCTACGAGGGGACGAGTGAAATGCACCAGCTGATGATCGGCAAGGCGCTGACCGGATGGGACGCGTTCCGGTGACCCTCTCTGAGATGCAGCGCACCGCTGCGGGCGTGTCGATGGCGATGACGGTGGTCGGTTCGATCATCCTCATCGGCTGCGTGGGCTACCTGTCGATCGGCTGGTTCGCCGACGGCCGGTGGGGCTGGGGGATCGTCGGTGTCGCGATGATCCTGGTCAACCTCGCGATGGTGTACCTGCAGTTCCGCAAGCGCAGGCTGGCGCCCGCGCCGCCGGCCCGCACACCCGTCCGTGGCCGGGGTGACGACGACGAGGACGACTGACCCGTCCCTGACACCGCGGAGCATGCTGCCCCGTGTGGTGAGCGCCATAGGCGTTCGCTGCACGGGGCGCAGTCGTCTCCGAGGCCACGTGCGGGTCGCATCTTCACACGAGCGTTGTAATGATTGTGAAAAAACACAGTCTCGGGTCCGAAGTCTGTGCATTTTCCTTCTTGATTGTGATCTATCTCCCTGCCAATCTTATGACATCAGTCGTTGTAAAGATCTCAGGGAGAACACAGCTATGAGTTTGAAGGCCTCGGGAGTCGTCCCGGACGGCACCACCGAACAATGGCGCGACCGCAAGCGCTACCTCTGGTTGATGGGGTTGGTGGTGCCGTCCTTGGCGTTCGTCGCGCTCGGCCTGTACCTGCTCACGGGCTGGGGAGTGTTCCTGTGGACCGGGCCGGTGGTGATCTTCGTGATCGTGCCGCTGGCCGACCTGATCATCGGCATCGACACCTCCAACCCGCCCGACGAGATGATCGAGGAGTTGGAGAACGACAAGTACTACCGGTACGTCACTTTCGCGTTCCTGCCGCTGCAGTACGCCGGGTTCATCCTGGCGATGTACCTGGTCGGCACCACCGACTGGCCGGTCATCGACAAGATCGGCCTGGCGATCTCCATCGGCTGCGTCGGTGGTATCGCTATCAACACGGCCCACGAACTGGGCCACAAGCGGGAGAAGGAAGAGCGTTGGCTCGGCAAGATCGCGCTCGCCCAGACCGCGTACGGCCACTTCTTCATCGAGCACAACCGCGGCCACCACACCCGCGTCTCCACCCCCGAGGATCCGGCATCGTCGCGCATCGGCGAGAGCTTCTACCGCTTCTGGCCGCGCACCGTCTCCGGTTCGCTGCGCAGCGCCTGGGGCAGTGAGAAGAAGCGCTTCGAACGCAAGGAAACCCACCCGTTCCACTGGAGCAACGACGTCCTCAACGCCTGGGCGATGACCATTGTGCTGTTCGGTGTGATCATCGCGATCGCCGGCTTCGACGTCATCCCGTACCTGATCCTGCAGGCCGTCGTCGGTTTCTCGCTGCTCGAAGTGGTCAACTACATGGAGCACTACGGCATGCTGCGGCAGAAGACGCGGACCGGCCGCTACGAGCGGGTCCTGCCGTCGCACTCGTGGAACTCCAACAACATCGGCACCAACATCCTGCTGTACCACCTGCAGCGGCACAGCGACCACCACGCCAACCCCACCCGCCGCTACCAGACGCTGCGCGACTACAAGGAATCTCCGACGCTGCCCACCGGCTACGCGGGCATGATCGTCCTGGCCGTGATCCCGCCGCTGTGGCGCAAGGTGATGGACCCGCGCGTCGTCGCCCACTTCGACGGCGATGTCCGGCTGGCCAACGTGCAGCCCGGCAAGCTCGACAAGCTGGTCGCCAAGTTCCCGCCGCCCGGAACCGACCTCGAGCTGGAGAAGGACGACGTGACCCGGCAGGTGTACGCCACCGAGGTGCTGGCCGCCCGCTGCCCCGGCTGCGAGTACACCTACGAGGTCGCCTCCGGTAACGAGGCCGAGGGCTTCGCGGCCGGCACCGCCTGGAAGGACATCCCCGACGACTGGGTCTGCCCCGACTGCGGTGTGCGCGACAAGGTCGACTTCATACCTCTGCCTTCGGCGGCGGGCCTCGGCTGACCCGGAAGTCCCCGTCTTCCTCCCTCGTTCACGCGGGCTCCTTCGTCGCCCGGCTCACTCGGTCGTCCAGACGGGGACGGGTCAACCGAACCCGCCGCCGGCCCGCCGCTAATCGTTGGGAAACGCCTCCAGATAGTCGATGGCAAGCAGCAGATCGCCCGCTCCGGTTTGGAGCGGGCGATCGAGCATTCGCTCGACCTGCTGAACCCGGTAGCGCACCGTATTCTTGTGCACCCCGAGCCGGGCGGCGACGACGTCGGCGGGATCCGGTGAGGTCAGCACGACACGCACGGTGTCCCGTAGCTGCTGTTGGTCCGGGTCGGCGAGCGGGCCCAGGGTGTGGCGGGCGAAGCGGGCGGCCGAGGCGTGGTCGAGGGCAAGCAGGGTCAGGGCCGTCACCTCGTCGTACCGGGTGACGGCGACCTCCCGGGCCGGGGCCAGCGCCACCCGCTGCGCGGTGCGCGCGTCCTGGTGTGCGGCGATGAACCCGGCCAGTCCCGTGGCCGGTCCGCCGACGGTGAGCCGGACCGCCGACGCGTCGATGCCGAGCGTTTGCGGGCTCAGGTCGGCGCCGCGCAGCGTCGGGGCCGCGATCCAGCCCCACAGTTCACGGCCACCGGGCCGCACCAGGGTCAGCGCGGCGCCCCGCAGGACCGCCGACAGCGCGGTCACCGCGGGTTCGAGCCCTTCGATGGCGTCGGCGGTCAGGGCGTGCGCGATGACCGCGACATGCGGCACCCCGCTGACCCGGTAGCCGCTGAGTTCCGCCGACAGTTCGGCTGCCCCGATCTCCGTGCCCGCCAGGACGTCGGCAACCAGTTCGTGCCGCCGGGTGTCGCCGCGCTGCCGGATCCGGTTGAACTCCTCCTGGTACACCGCCACCGACAACTCAATTGACGCGGTGAACCAGCGAGATGCCTTGGTCCAGAACCAGATCAGCAGCGTGGTGTGGTCCAGGTCGTCGGGGGCGTCGGCCACCACGCCCACCGCGAACTCCCACGAGGCTGCCTGCGCGGCCTGGTAGATCATCAGCAGCACCGGCAGATCAAGATGGTGCGCGGCCAGTTGCACAGCGAGTTTGTGTGCGGCGGGCACCAATTCGGTGATACCCCGGTCGTTGGCGGTCACCTCGCCCAGGAACGCCCGCCAATGCTCCTCGATCGCCTTGCCGATCGTGGCCTGCACGTCATCGGGCAGCGGCCCGGTCCGCTCGGCGATCACATCCGCCGTACGCCGCACGAAAAGCGCAATTGTCTTCGGATCATGTTGCGCTGCCGTGAATTCGGTCAGCCACTCGGTCGATCGGGAAGTCATGGTGAGCTCAACGGTACCGCGCCGGCCGGCGTGGGCCGGGTGAACCGCTCGCGGGCGCGGACCACCGGCTCGTACGTCACGCAGCCGGGCGCGTGATCGTTGACCACACCCATCGACTGCATGAACGCGTACATCGTCGTGGGGCCGACGAACTTCCAGCCGCGCTTCTTGAGTGCCCTGGACAGCGCCCCCGATTCCGGTGTCGTGGTAACGGGTTCGGGTGATGCGGCCGGTACGTCCGGCTCGAACTGCCACACAAAGGCGGCCAGCGAGCCGGCTTCGTCGATGAGTTCGAGAGCGCGGGCGGCGTTGTTGATGGTGGCGTTGATCTTGCCGCGGTGCCGGATGATCCCCGCGTTGCCGAGGAGCCGCTCCACCTCACGCTCGCCGAATCCGGCGACGGTCGGAATGTCGAAACCGGCGAACGCCTCCCGGAAGTTGTCGCGTTTGAGCAAGATGGTGCGCCACGACAACCCGGACTGGAACCCTTCGAGACAGATCTTCTCGAACAGCCGGGTGTCGTCGCCGACGGGGAAACCCCACTCGGTGTCGTGGTAGGCGGTCTCGGGTTCGCGGCTCGCCCACGAACAGCGCAACACGCCGTCGTCGGAAGGCAAGGTGGTCACGGCGGCACTCCCTGGCTCGATGGAAAGACACATGATCGAATGCCCGTTCGACGGTAGGGGGTGTGCCGGATTCGCGCAACGACCTTGCCCACAGGCCGGCGGTCGCGTGGTGTGGCGGCCCGGTGTGACGGCCGGTGTGATCCGGGTGACACCGTGAAAAGTCCGCCGGGTACGTTGGTGAGCGAGTGCTCGCTCGGGAGCTCGTTTCGGGCGAAATCTGACAAGACGGCAGGTACTGCCGAGGTCGGGACCGCAGTGAAGGAGAAGCAGGTGGCGCAACAACTCAAACTCGGATTCAAGGCGTCGGCCGAGCAATTCGACCCGCGTGAACTGGTGGAGATCGCGGTCGCGGCCGAGCAGGCGGGCATGGACTCGGTGGCCGTCAGCGACCACTTCCAGCCGTGGCGGCACAACGGCGGCCACGCCCCGTTCTCGCTGGCCTGGATGGCGGCGGTGGGCGAGCGCACCGAGCGCGTGCAGATCGGCACCTCGGTGATGACCCCCACCTTCCGCTACAACCCGGCCGTCATCGCGCAGGCCTTCGCGACGATGGCCTGCCTGTACCCCGGCCGCATCATGCTCGGAGTGGGCAGCGGTGAGGCGCTCAACGAGTACGCCACCGGTTTCCAGGGGGAGTGGCCAGAGTTCAAGGAACGCTTCGCCCGGCTGCGCGAGTCGATCGCGCTGATGCGTGAGCTGTGGACCGGCGAGGAGGTCAACTTCGACGGCGAGTACTACAAGACGCAGGGCGCCTACATGTACGACATTCCCGACAAGCCCGTCCCCGTCTACATCGCCGCCGGCGGACCGGTGGTGGCGCGCTACGCGGGCCGTGCCGGCGACGGCTTCATCTGCACCTCCGGCAAGGGCGCCGAGCTCTACACCGAGAAGCTCATCCCGGCCGTCAAGGAGGGCGCGGAGAAGGTGGGCCGCGATACCGCCGAGATCGACCGGATGATCGAGATCAAGATCTCCTACGACCCCGATCCCGAACTGGCACTGGAGAACACGCGCTTCTGGGCGCCGCTGTCGCTTACCCCCGAACAGAAGCACAGCGTCAACAGCTCCACCGAGATGGAACGCCTCGCCGACGAACTGCCCATCGAGCAGGTCGCCAAGCGCTGGATCGTCGCCTCCGACCCCGACGAGGCCGTCGAGAAGGTCAAGTTCTACACCGACGCCGGACTCAACCACCTGGTGTTCCACGCACCCGGCCACGACCAGCGCCGCTTCCTCGACAACTTCGCCCGTGACCTCGAACCGCGACTGCGCAACCTCACCCCTTCCGCCGGCTGAGTTCGACACCCGGTGGGAACGGACATCGTCGTCTCACCGGGTTTCGAGGCTCCTCGCCTGGCGGCTCGTCACACCTCAACCGGCGAAGGCCCGTCGCCGGTTGAGGTGTGAGGTCGCCCTGCGACCGAGCCTCGAAACCTCGTGGTCGCATCTCAACCGGGGAAGGCCCGTTGCCGGTTGAGGTGTGAGGTCGCCCAGCGACCGAGCCTCGAAACCTCGCACGATGACAATGTCGGCTCACCGGGTTTCGAGGCTTCTCGCCTGGCGGCTCGTCGCACCTCAACCGGCAGTGGGTAACCCGTGGCGGTGGGGAACCGGAGGTGGTGGGGAACCGGTGGGGCTGCCTTGCCGACTCGGATCACGCGATGTGGCCCGGGGCGTTAGGGTTTACCCCATGGGACAGTCGGCGACGCCTGAATCAGCGCCTTCCTGCAAAAGCATCTACGTGGCATCCGCCGAAGGCGACACCGGAAAATCGGCGATCGCGCTCGGCCTGCTCGCACTGCTGATCGCCACCAGCGGCCGGGTCGGGGTGTTCCGGCCCATCTTCCGCGCCGAGGCCAACGGCGATCGCGACCGTATCCTCGAACTGCTGATGGAGTACGCGTCGGCCGACCTCGACTACGACGACTGCCTCGGCGTGACCTACGACGACGTGCACGTCGACCCTGACGCCGCCGTCGCCGAGATCGTGGCCCGGTTCCACGCCGTCGAGGAACGCTGCGACGCGGTGCTGATCCTCGGCTCGGACTACACCGACATCGGCAACCCGTCGGAGCTGTCGTTCAACGCGCGGGTCGCGGCCAACTTATCGGCGCCGGTGGTGCTGGCGTTGCGGGCCGTCGACCAGACCCCGCAGACCCTGCGCGCCCACGCCGACCTGCTGATCGGCGAGATCGCGGCCGCGCACGCCACCACCGCGGTGCTGATCGCCAACCGGTGCGATCCGGCGCAACTCAAGCAGATCACCGCCGCGCTGGCCGGGACCGGGGTGCAGTCGTGGGCGCTGCCCGAGGACCCGATCCTGGTGGCGCCCACCATGGGTGAGCTGAAGGAGGCGCTCGGCGCCGAACTGTACAGCGGCGACCCGGAACTGCTCGACCGGGAGGCGCTGCGGGTGATGGTCGGCGGCATGACCGTCGAGCACATCCTCGAACGCATCACTGACGGCACCGTCGTCATCACCCCGGCCGACCGTTCCGACGTACTGCTGTCACTGGTCAATGCCAATGTGGCGCAGGGATTCCCGAGACTCACCGGAATCATCCTCAACGGTGGCCTGCGGCCGCATCTGATGATCGACAGCCTCGTCAAGGGGCTGCGCGCCACGCTGCCGATCATCGCCTGCGAGCAGGGCACCTACGAAACGGCGCGCACCGCCGCCCACACCCGCGGTCAGGTGAGCAGGTTCTCCGCCCGCAAGATCGAGGCGGCCATCGCGATGATGGAAAAGCACGTCGACGTCGCCGAACTGATGAAACCGCTCGACGTGCCGCTCGCGCAGGTGGTCACGCCGCAGATGTTCGAGTACGAGCTGCTCGCCCGGGCGCGGGCGGACCTGCGCCACATCGTCCTGCCCGAGGGCAACGACGACCGCATCCTGCGCGCCGCGGGAATCCTGGTGCGCCGCAAGGTGGCCCGACTGACGATCCTCGGCGACCCGGTGGTGGTGCGGGGCCGCGCCGACGAGCTCGGCATCGACTTCGACGGTGTCGACGTCATCAATCCGCTCGACTCGGAGCTGGTCGACGAGTTCACCGAGGTCTACTACCAGCTCCGCAAGCACAAGGGGATCGGCGAGGAAGCCGCCCGTGACATCGTGCGCGACGTCTCGTATTTCGGCACAATGATGGTGCATACCGGTAAGGCCGACGGCATGGTGTCCGGGGCCGCGCACACCACGGCGCACACCATCCGGCCGTCGTTCGAGATCATCAAGACCAAGCCCGGTGTGTCGACGGTGTCGAGCGTGTTCTTCATGTGCCTGGCCGATCAGGTGCTGGCCTTCGGCGACTGCGCGGTGGTACCCGATCCCACCGACGAGCAGCTCGCCGACATCGCCATCTCGTCGTCGGAGACGGCGGCGGCGTTCGGGATCGAACCACGCGTGGCGATGCTGTCGTACTCGACGGGACAGTCCGGCTCGGGCGCCGACGTCGACAAGGTGCGGGTGGCCACCGGGCTGGTGCGTGAGCGTCGCCCGGATCTGTTGGTGGAAGGGCCGATTCAGTACGACGCTGCTGTCGAGCCGTCGGTCGCGGCCACCAAGATGCCCGACTCGCCGGTCGCCGGTAAGGCGACGGTGCTGATCTTCCCCGACCTCAACACCGGCAACAACACCTACAAGGCGGTGCAGCGCAGCGCGGGCGCGGTGGCCATCGGGCCGGTGCTGCAGGGCCTCAACAAGCCCATCAACGACCTGTCCCGCGGTGCGCTCGTGTCCGACATCGTGAACACGGTGGCGATCACCGCCATTCAGGCCCAGTCTGCCGGGAAGGGAGCGACATGAGTGTCGGTCACACGGGAATCAGGGGTGCGGTGCTGGTTCTCAACGCGGGTTCGTCGTCGCTGAAATACCAACTGGTACACCCCGATACCGAGGTGGTCAGTGCCGAGGGACTGTGCGAGCGGATCGGTGACCTGGGGTCGTCGATCACCCACGAGCAGAACGGCACAGAGGTCACCGAACAGATCGAGCTGCCCGACCACAAGACCGCCTTCGAACGGGTCGTCGCGCTGTTCGCCGAGGGCGGGATCGACCTGGCCACAGCGGGTTTGCGGGCGGTGGGGCACCGGGTGGTGCACGGTGGGCGCACCTTCTTCATGCCCACGCTGGTCACCGAGCACGTGATGAGCGAGATCGACCGCATCTCCACCCTCGCACCTCTGCACAATCCGGCCAACCTGATCGGGATGCGCGCCGCGGGCGAACTGCTGCCCGACGTTCCCGCCGTGGTCGTGTTCGACACGGCATTCTTCCACGGCCTGCCCGACGCGGCGTCGACCTACGCCATCGACCGCGGTGTGGCCACCCTGCATGCCATCCGGCGCTACGGTTTTCACGGCACCAGCCACGAGTACGTCTCGGCCAAGGCGGCGGAGTTCCTCGGCAGGCCGCCGACCGAGCTGAATCAGATCGTGCTGCACCTCGGTAACGGCGCGTCGGCGTCGGCGATCCGCGGTGGGCAGCCGATCGACACCTCGATGGGTATGACTCCGCTGCAAGGCCTGGTGATGGGTACCCGCAGCGGCGACATCGACCCCGCCGTCGTCATCCATCTGCACCGGGTGGCCAAACTGTCGGCGGAGCAGATCGACACCCTCCTCAACAAGCAGTCGGGTCTCAAAGGTCTCTGTGGCGAAAGCGATTTCCGGTCCGTCACCCAGTTGATCGAGCAGGGCGACGCATCGGCGAAGCTTGCCTACGACGTGTACGTGCACCGCCTGCGCCAGTACATCGGCGCCTACATGCTCGACCTCGGCCGCCTCGATGCGATCGTGTTCACCGCCGGTGTCGGGGAGAACGCCGCCGGTCTGCGCGCCGACGCCCTCGCCGGCCTGGAGAACTTCGGCATTGTCATCGACCCCGACCGGAATGCGGTGCGTTCCAAGGACCCCCGACGCATCTCGGCGGACGGTGGCACGGTGGACGTGCTGGTCGTTCCTACCAACGAGGAACTCGCCATCGCCCGGCAGTCCGCCGCGGTCGTCGCCGAGGCCTGATCCGGCGTCGTCTCACCGGGTTTCGGGTCCTGGCCCAGCGAACTCAGAAGAGGGTTTCGGGGCGGACGTAGTTGGCGAGGTCGACGAGCATGAACCGGTGGTCGCGGTTGGAGCGGGTCTGCCGGGCCAGTGACCGCAGGGAACTCTCGGTGCCGCGCCGCAGACCGAGCTCGGTGAACGGATAGCCGAGGATCTTCACCTTCGAGTCGGTGGGCGGATCATCTTGTACCGCAATCCAGCCCAGCGCGGTGCCGAGGACGATGAGGGTCAGGCGGGCCTTACGTGGCTCGCTGTCGGGGATCTGCTCGAGCCGGGCCGCGGCCGCGGTGATTTCCTCGCGGGTGATGTCCTCGGACTTGCGCCCATGGACCAGGATGAGCACGGCGGTGGCCCGGGCGGTGTTGTAATGCCTACTGGTGGAGGGTACTTCGTCGAGAGGTTCGAGCGCTTCGGCGATCCGGCCGGCGGCCGTGTTCAGCCGGGCCAGCCCGAACGCCGCGGTGATGATGGTGTGGTTGGTCCACCACAGGTCGTGATAGTGGTGGGCGGCGATGGTGGTCCACTCGGTGATCCGCCGGGGACTGGCCAGGCGTTCGTCGGCCAGCCAGCGGCCGATGAGCTCGGCGGTGCCGGCAACGGCGATCTTCGGGGCGATCTCGCCCGGCATCGCCTGCAGTACATCGTCGAAACGTTCGTACGCGATCTCCGGCTCACCGTTGCGCAACGCGCACACACCCATATACCAACGTACCCGCCACGAATCACCGTGGTGCACAGTGATCTTGCGCAGCAGCTCCATCGCGGTGTCCACCTGGTCGAGTTCCAGGTGCGCGCGCGCCTCCACCAGATCGATCTCCAGCGACGGATGCGGATCGGTGGACGGGGTACCGAAGATCGACGAGAACCCATCGGCGCGTGCCACTTTGATCGAGTCGAGGGTCTGCCGGGGCGAGGACAGGGCGGCGGAGGTGAGCATGCCCGCCGCCGGGTCGGCGGGACTGACCAGCGGCACAGGCAGCGCGTGCGCGATGTCCAGCGGGTCGTAGAATGCCGCCTTGTCCGGGTCGAAGAAGCCGTCGACCGGTCCGAGCAGCAGTTCGGTGCCGAAGGTGGTGCGCGGCGGGCTGAACACCGTCGACAACGATGGCCGCGGCACACCGGTGTGCACGGCCACCACCTCGCGCAGCACGTTGAGCACCTGTGTGGTCATCTCCTCCGCGGAGACAAACCTGTCGGCCGGATCGGGTGCCGTGGCGCGTTGCAGCAGAAGATGATACGACGGATTGTCGGTGAGGACAGCTGAGTCTTCCGGGCTGGGCAGGCCGTCGAGGTAACGGCCGTTCTTGCGCGGCATCGGCAGCGTGAGCACCGCGAGGGTGCGGCCGATGCTGTAGATGTCGGTGGCCACCTGCGGTCCGGTGCGCACGATCTCCGGCGCCTGGAATCCCGGTGTGCCGTACAGGTGTCCGTAGCCGTTGATCGCCGACACCGCGCCGAGGTCGATCAGCTTCACATCGTCGCTGGCGACCATGATGTTCTCGGGTTTGACATCGTTGTACACCAGGCCCACCGAATGCAGATAACCCACGGCGGGAAGCACTTCCAGCACGTACGCCATCGCTTGCTCGATGGACAGAAGCCCCCGATCGCTGTCGGCGGCCGACTTCTGCGCCGCCATCAGCTGTTTCAGCGTCTGACCGCCGATGTACTCCATCACGATGTAGCCGATGTGCTGGCCGAATTGGTCGGGGTGCTCGACGAAGTTGTAGATCTTGACGATGCCGGGATGATTCACCGACGCGAGGAACTGCCGTTCGGCGAGCGCCACCTGCTGCGCCTCCGAATCCGACGAATTGAGCAGGCCTTTGAGGACGACGGGCCGGTCGGACACGTTGCGGTCGGTGGCCAGGTACAGCCAGCCCATGCCGCCGTGGGCGATGGCGCCGGCGATCTCGTACTGGTCGGCCACCAGCGTCCCGGGGTCGAGACCGGGCACGAACGAGTAGTGTGCCCCGCATTTCGGGCAGTCGCCGGTCAGTGGTCCGGCGTGTTTGCCCTGGGTGCGCCCGACCGGCCGGCCGCACCGCCAGCAGCGGCGTTTGCCCTCGGGAATGACCGCGCCGGTGAGAACGGCGTCGGCGGGGTCGATGTCGTGGATCTTGGGCAGGTCCACCAGTCCGCTGCCCAGCCGCCGGTCGTGGACGCCGAGGTGATTCTGCGGGATCAGGCGCAGCGTGGAGCCGGTGGTGATGGCCTCTGACGACACGGGTCCGGTGCTGCCGGTGGAATATCCGGTGACCGGTTCGGGAGGCGGTGGGCGCCGGGGCACCTTGTCGGTGTCACCGGCGAACGGGTTGTACACCGACCCCTGTGTGCCGGTGCCGGTGTCGCCGGCGAACGGGTCGAAGACCGCGGCCTGGGTGCCGTCTCCCTCGTCGTCGTCGGCGAACGGGTCGAACGGGGCGGCCTGGGTCCCGTCGTCTTCGTCCTCGTCGTCGGCGAAGGGGTCGAACGCCGCGGCCTGGGTGTGGTCGTCGTCCTCCCCGTCATCCCGCTCCCCGTCGTCTTTGTCCCCGTCCTCTTCGTCGTCGTCCTCGTCGTCCTCGTCGTCGGCGAATGGGTCGAACGCCGCCGCCTGCGTGCTGTCTCCGTCGTCCTCGTCGGTGTCGGCATCGGTCCCGAGCCCGAGCTCGTCCCGGGAGACCGATTGGGTACCATCGTCGACGTCGGCGGACCGCACCCTGTCGGTGGTCGCCGAAGTGGGGTCGCTGCTGTTGGATTCGCTGCTGTTCGGTTCGGTGCTGTTGGGTTCTGTCGTGTGGTCCCCGTCGGGCGGGGAGGTGCCGCCGGGGTGCGCTGGGGTGGGTGAACCGGTCATGGTCGCTCAGTCCTCGTACCGGGGGACGGGCGGGTAGCCGGGGCCGAGAATCGACAGCCAGCGGTTGTACATCTGTTGCCATTGCCCCGAGTCGCGCAGGTTCTCGAGTACACCGTTGACGAACCGGACCAGATCATCGTGTCCTTTCGCGATGCCCACCGCATAGTTCTCCTCACCGAGGCTCGGCCCGATGACGCTGACCCACGGATCCTGTTCCGCCAGCCCGGCGAGGATCGCGTCGTCGGTACTGACCGCGTCGACCTGCCCCTGCTGCAACATCACCAGACAATCGGCCCAGGTGCTGGTGGTGGTGATCTTCGCGGTGGGCACGATCGACTGGAGCCTGCCGATCGACGTCACTCCGCGCGCCGCGCAGACCCGTTTGCCCGCGAGGTCGTCGGTATCGCTGATCCCCGCGTTGCGCTGCGCCAGAATGCGTTGGTTGGCAACGTAATACGGCGCGGAGAAGGCGACATCCTGGCGGCGGTCGCAGGTGATGGACATGGTCTTGACGACGACGTCGACATATCCGGCCTGCAGGGCCGCGATCCGCTCACCGGAGGTGAGGACCCGGAATTCGATCTGGTCGGGATCGTTGAAGATCGCGCGGGCGATGGCTTGGGCGACGTCGACGTCGAATCCCTTGATGTCGCCGGTGATGGTGTCGCGGAAGCTGAACAGGTTGCTGCCGATGTCGAGGCCCACGATGAGCCGGCCCCGCGCGAAGATATCGGCCATCGTGCTGCGGGCAGGCATCTTCCGGGGAGTGGGCATCGTGCCGGGCCGCAGGCTCACCAGCGCGTCACAGTCGGTGGA
>NZ_BAED01000003.1 GCF_000241345.1 Gordonia amarae NBRC 15530 | reverse complement strand
ATCTGAGCGTTGCGAGGAGTCTGAAGTGCGCGATCAGCAGTTCGGTCGGGATGATGAACAATCGACGCCGACGTCGTCGGGTCCACTGATGAATCGTCGATGGCGGAGCCCCATCCGGTCACACCCGGGCAGGGACGGTTGAGCGATGTGGTGCCGGGTCTGTTCCCCAACGATGTCGTCCCCGACGACCTGGTCGGGTACCGGGTACCCACGGCCTGCCAGATCGCCGGGATCACCTACCGGCAACTCGACTACTGGGCCCGGACATCACTGGTGGTGCCCTCGATCCGCAGCGCGGCCGGTTCCGGCAGTCAGCGGCTCTACTCCTTCAAGGACATCCTTGTCCTCAAGATAGTCAAGCGTCTCCTGGACACCGGGATCTCGCTGCAGAACATCCGCGTCGCGGTCGACCATCTACGCCAGCGCGGTGTCGAGGATCTGGCCAAGATCACCCTGTTCTCCGACGGCACCACCGTTTACGAATGTACGTCGGCCGAGGAAGTGGTCGATTTACTGCAGGGCGGACAGGGCGTGTTCGGCATCGCCGTCAGCGGTGCCATGCGGGAGCTGACCGGAACAATCGCGGACTTCCCCGGCGAGCGCGCCGATGGCGGTGTGAGCGAACCCGCCCCCGAGGACGAGCTGGCCGCCCGGCGCAAGAATCGCACGCGCCGCACCGGCTAGCAGGTGTGATACCGGTCCGCGAGATTGCGGACCAGGGCATCGTTGCAGCTAGACTGAGCCCACGTCGCACCGCTGCGGGAGAGCGTCGCCCACCTTAAGGTGAGGGTGACCGCCGAAGGAGCAACACCTCCTCGTCAAACTCTCAGGCACCTGGACCGTGGTGGATGACGGCGTCTCTGGAAAGTGACGGGGCCACCCGTCCGCCCATGGTGAAAGGGCCGGCCCGCCGGCCCGAAACTCTCAGGCGTCCACGTGCGGGTTCCAGGCCGGCCGGGACATGACAGAGGGGGAGGGCTCATCGGTCGTCGCAACCGCCGACCGCTGCCGAGAGGTGCCTCCCACCTATGTCCCTGCCGTTCATCGACCGCCACGTCGGACCGGATTCCGCCGAGACCGCGACCATCCTCAAGACGCTGGGTGTGGCGTCTCTTGACGAACTCGCGGCCCGCGTGGTGCCCGCCGTCATCGCCGACAACCCTGCGAACAACGGCCTCGCCGCGCTGAACGAGCCGATGACCGAGGACCAGGTGCTGGCACACCTGGCTGAGCTGGCCCACACCAATGTCGTGGCCCGCTCGATGATCGGCCTCGGCTACTACGACACCCACACGCCGCCGGTGATCGTACGCAACGTGCTGGAGAACCCGGCCTGGTACACGGCGTACACGCCGTATCAGCCCGAGATCAGTCAGGGCAGGCTCGAGGCGCTGCTGAACTTCCAGACGATGGTCGCGGATCTGACCGGTCTGGAGGTGGCGAACGCGTCCATGCTCGACGAGGCGACCGCGGCGGCTGAGGCGATGACGCTCATGCGCCGCGCCAACCGGTCCAAGTCGTCCCGTCTGGTCGTTGACACCGATCTGTTCCCGCAGACGCGTGCGGTGATCGAGACCAGGGCCAAACCGCTGGGCATCGAGGTGGTCGAGGCCACGCTACTGCCGGATCTGCCGGGCCGCGGCCTGCCCGAGGGCGACTTCTTCGGTGTCATCATGCAGGTCCCGGGCGCTTCGGGCCGCATCGTCGACTCGGCACCGATCATCGCCGACGCACATGAGCGCGGCGCCATGGTGGCCGTGGGGGCCGATCTGCTGGCCCTGACGCTGATCACGCCTCCCGGCGAGCTTGGCGCCGACGTCTGCTTCGGCACCACCCAGCGGTTCGGTGTGCCGATGGGCTTCGGCGGTCCGCATGCGGGTTATCTGTCGGTGCACACCGCGCATGCCCGTCAGCTGCCGGGACGGCTGGTGGGTGTGTCCAAGGACGCCGACGACAAGGTCGCCTACCGGCTCGCGCTGCAGACCCGCGAACAGCACATCCGCCGCGAGAAGGCCACCAGCAATATCTGCACCGCTCAGGTGCTCCTGGCGATCGTGGCCGCGATGTACGCCTCCTACCACGGTCCCGACGGTCTGCGCGCCATCGCCCGCCGCACGCACGGCTTTGCCGAGACGCTCGCCAACGGTCTGACAAAGGCCGGCTACCGGGTGCAGAACGCGCGCTTCTTCGACACCATCACCGTCCGCACCCCTGGCCAGGCGCGCGCCATCGTCGCGCGGGCCAAGCGCCACGACAACGTGAACCTGCGGCTGGTGTCCGGAGATCAGGTCGCGATCTCGTGCGATGAGACCACCACCCTCGACGATGTGGCGGCGGTGCTGCGGGCGTTCGAGGCCGACGGGGTGCTCAAGCGCGACGACGTGGGCGCGTTCGCCCAGCCCATCGAAACCCGGACCAGCGAGTTCCTGACGCATCCGGCGTTCACCAGCTACCACACCGAGACCGCGATGATGCGGTACCTGCGCGCGCTCTCGGACAAGGACATCGCCCTCGACCGCAGCATGATCCCGCTCGGCTCGTGCACGATGAAACTCAACGCGGTCGCCGAGATGGAGGCCATCACCTGGCCCGGCTTCGCCCGGCTGCATCCGTTCGCACCGTGGGCCGACACCGAAGGCATCCGGGAACTCATCGCGACCCTGGAGAAGTGGCTGGTCGCGATCACCGGATACGACAAGGTGAGCCTGCAGCCCAATGCCGGCTCGCAGGGCGAGTACGCCGGCCTGCTGGCCATCCGGCAGTACCATCGCAGCCGCGGCGACGAGGGCCGCGACATCTGCCTGATCCCGTCGAGCGCACACGGCACCAATGCCGCGTCGGCCGTCATGGCGGGCATGCGGGTGGTCGTGGTCGGCTGCCGGGAGAACGGTGACGTCGACGTCGACGACCTGCGGGCCAAGATCGATCAGCACCGCGAGTCGCTGGCCGCGATCATGATCACCTACCCGTCGACACACGGGGTGTTCGAGCACGACATCGCCGACATCTGCGCCCTGGTGCACGACGCCGGCGGGCAGGTGTACGTCGACGGCGCCAATCTGAACGCGCTGGTGGGCGTGGCCCGCCCGGGCCGGTTCGGCGGCGATGTGAGTCACCTGAACCTGCACAAGACGTTCTGCATCCCGCACGGCGGCGGTGGTCCCGGCGTGGGCCCTGTCGCGGTGCGCGCCCATCTGGCCGAGTTCGTGCCCGGTCACCCGCTGGCCGACGAACTGCCAGGTGCGGCGACCGTGTCGGCCGCACCGTACGGGTCCGCGTCGATCCTGCCGATCACCTACGCGTACATCGCGATGACCGGTGCGGAAGGGCTGCGTCGTGCGACGCTCACCGCGATCGCCTCGGCCAACTACATCGCCCGGCGGCTCGACGAGCACTATCCCGTCCTGTTCACCGGCACGGAGGGGGACGATGACGAGGGCTTCGTGGCCCACGAGTGCATCCTGGACCTGCGGTCACTGACCAAGGAGACCGGGGTGACCGTCGACGATGTGGCCAAGCGCCTCGCGGACTACGGTTTCCACGCTCCCACGATGAGCTTCCCGGTGGCCGGCACGCTGATGGTGGAGCCGACCGAAAGCGAGAACCTGGCCGAGCTCGACGCCTTCTGTGACGCGATGATTGCCATCCGCGGGGAGATCGACCGGATCGCCGCGGGCGAGTGGCCCGCCGACGACAACCCGCTGCGGGGCGCACCCCACACCGCCGAATGCCTGGTGGCCGACTGGGATCACCCGTACTCACGGGAGCTTGCCGTGTACCCGCTCGGCCTGCCGTCCGGTGGTGCGCGTCCCAAGGTGTGGCCGGGTTCGCGGCGGATCGACGGCACCTACGGCGACCGCAACCTGGTGTGCAGCTGCCCGCCGATCGACGCCTTCGCCGACGAGGCCTGACCGGATAGCGACACCGATCCGATACCGACACCGATCTGCGGGGCGCTGGGCGTCAGCCCCCGTAGATCAGGCGGTTGATCGTGACCGCGGCCTCGTTCTCCGGGGCCGGCATCGGATCCGGGGTCTCCGGGAACTTCACGGTCGCCGTCGCCTTCGGAAGAGGTGCGTCGCCGCGGAATCCGAGTGCCGTGAGCACGGCGAGTTGTCGTGGTGTGGCCAGGAAGTCGAAGAACGCGGCCGCCCCCTCGGACGCGTCGGCGGACACCTGCTTACCGGCCAGCCGGATCAGCGGGTAGTCGGCGATGGGGGTGGGGCCACCGGGCACGATCTCGGTGACCGTCGCCTTCTCGTCACCCTTCGTCAACTGATACAGCTTCTGCTCGGTGATGGGGACTGCCCTGACCGGGGAACTGCCGATGTCGGGGCCGATCGCCTTCAGCGCGGCCGTCGCCGTACCGTCCTGCGACTCGGGCGCGCCGTTGATGAGCGCGTTGACCACCGAGGCGACCCGGGGGAGAGCCGCGTCGTCACCGGTCAGCGGTCCGGTGGAACGGGTGAGTGTCGAGGCGACGGCCTGCGCGGCGAGGCTCGTGGCGTCCGACTGCGCGCCACGCGGCATCGCCATCCGCAGTGACCCGATACCGGGCAGTCCCAGCGTCGACAGACTGCCGTCGGAGGACTGCAGCGTGGGCAACTGGCTCCATTGCAGGGTGCCTTTGGCCTTGCTCCCGAGGTCGGGCTGCACCGCCAGCACCACCGGCGTGGTCACCAGCGACGTAGGCGTGCCCTCGATCGCGTCCGGCTTCGCCGTCGCCAGTTCCGCCGACCAGATGGTCGACTGCGGGATCCACGCCGCGGGCCGGTCACCCATCGACGCCGCATCCCAGGTGCCGGTGAGACTCTCCAGGGTGACCTTGGAGTCGCCGGCGCGCACCTGCACCCTGATGCAGTGGTCCCGGATGACCGGGTTGGTCCGGGTGAACGCCGCGGCCACAGTGTTCAGCGCCTCGACGATGTCGGGATCGGCGACGATGGGAACGGGTAGTTCACCCTCCACACACGAGCGCGCGGCGTTGGTGCCCTCGTCGTCGGACTTGCCCGCGAAATGCTGCCAGGCGACGACCATGGCGATCACGATCATCACCGCGATGATGCCCAACAGCAGGCCGCGGCTGATGCCGCGACGCTGAGGTGCCGGGCCGTCGTCGTCGCGGTGTCTCCGGTGCTGTGCCAACTCCTAGAGCCTTTCGCATCTCATCCCACGCTGAACACCCGCGCCCGACCGTTCACGGGTGGACGCCCCTCCACAATATGCAACCGGGCCGCCACCCGTCTCGAATAGAGATGGTGACGGCCCGGCTGGATCATGGGGCGGCGCCCTTATGACCGAGTGGTCATGACTTAGGCATTGGCTGCCTTGTATTCCCTCCGCTTGCGATGCAGGATCGGCTCGGTGTAGCCGCTGGGCTGTTTCGCGCCTTCGAGGATAAGCTCCTTGGCCGCCTGGAACGCGATATTCGTCGCGAAATCCGGTGCCATGGGCCGGTACTCGGGGTCGTCGGCGTTTTGCCGGTCGACCACCGGAGCCATCCGCTCGAGCGCGGCGACCACGTCGTCGGCGGTCACGATGTCGTGGCGGATCCAGTTGGCCAGCAGCTGGCTGGAGATGCGCAGGGTGGCGCGGTCCTCCATGAGTGCCACATCGTGGATGTCGGGGACCTTGGAGCAGCCGACGCCATGGTCGATCCAGCGGACCACGTAGCCCAGGATCGACTGGCAGTTGTTGTCGAGTTCTTCCTTCTTCTCCTCGTCGGACCAGTCGGTGCTGGGGGCGAGCGGGATGGTCAGGATGTCGTCGACCGACGCCGGATCACGCTTGGCGATCTCGTTCTGCACCTCGAACACGTCGACCTGGTGGTAGTGCATGGCGTGCAGCGTCGCGGCGGTGGGCGAGGGCACCCACGCGGTGGTGGCGCCGGCGCGCGGCTGACCGATCTTGGTCTCCACCATCTGTGCCATGAGGTCGGTCATCGCCCACATGCCCTTACCGATCTGAGCCTTGTGCTGCAGACCCGCATGCAGGCCGGTGTCGACGTTGAAGTCCTCGTAGGCGTTGATCCACTTCTGCTGCTTCATCTCGCCCTTGCGGATCACCGCACCCGCCTCCATGGAGGTGTGGATCTCGTCGCCCGTGCGGTCGAGGAAGCCGGTGTTGATGAACACGACGCGGCTCTCGGCGGACTTGATGGCGGCCTTGAGGTTGACCGTGGTGCGGCGTTCCTCGTCCATGATGCCCACCTTGAGGGTGTTCTCGGGCAGCCCGAGCACCTGCTCGACGCGGCCGAACAGCTGCGCGGTGAACGCGACCTCGTCGGGGCCGTGCATCTTGGGCTTGACGATGTAGATCGAGCCGGTCCGCGAGTTCTGCTTGCCCTCGGCCGACAATCCGTGCTTGCCGATCAGCGAGGTGAACAGGGCGTCCTGGATACCCTCGGGGACTTCGTTGCCGTCGGCGTCGAGGATCGCCGGGTTGGTCATCAGGTGACCGACGTTGCGGACGAACAGCAGCGAGCGGCCGTGCAGGTCGAACCCGCTGCCGTCGGGCGCGGTGTACTCACGGTTGTCGGCCAGGACGCGGGTGAAGGACTTGCCGCCCTTGCTGACCTCCTCGGCCAGGTCGCCCTTGTTCAGGCCCAGCCAGTTGCGGTAGCCGACGACCTTGTCGTCGGCGTCGACCGCTGCGACCGAGTCCTCGAAGTCCATGATCGTGGTGATGGCCGACTCCAGGACGACATCCTTGATGCCGGCCGGATCGGTCTGGCCGATCGGGGACGACGGGTCGATCTCGATGTCGATGTAGAGGCCGTTGTTGCGCAGCAGCACCGAGGTGGGGGCGCCCGCCTCGCCCCGGTAGCCGGAGAGGGCCGACGGGTTGGCCAGCGCGGTCACCCCGGACGCGGTGCTGATCTGCAGCGCGCCGTCGACGACGGCCAGACCGGTCACGTCGGCGTAGCTGCCCGATTCCAGCGGCACGGCCTGGTCGAGGAAGTTCTTGGCGTACGCGATGACCTTGTCGCCGCGGACCTTGTTGTAGGCACCGACCTTCTCCGCACCGTCGGTCTCGGGGATGACGTCGGTGCCGTAGAGCGCGTCGTACAGCGAACCCCAGCGCGCGTTGGCGGCGTTGAGGGCGAACCGGGCGTTGAGGATGGGGACCACGAGCTGCGGGCCGGCGGTCTCGGCGATCTCCGAGTCGACGCCGGTGGTGGAGATCTGGAAGTCCTCGGGAACGTCGACGAGGTAGCCGATCTCGATCAGGAACGCCTTGTAGGCGGGGAAGTCGATGGCGCCGGGATGGTCACGGTGCCACTGGTCGATCTTGGCCTGCAGGTCGTCGCGGATGGCGAGCAGTTCGCGGTTGCGGGGAGCCAGATCGTTGATCACCTCGGCGGCACCCGACCAGAAGGCTTCCTGGTCTACGCCGCTGCCCGGCAACGCCTCGTTGTTGATGAAGTCGTACAGGACGGGTTCGACCTGCAAGCCGTGGACGTTGATCCGGTCGGACATGACTGCCTTTCATGGGTGGGACGGAACTACTCACCGCAGAGGGATCCCCGCAGGTGACACCGCAATGCTACTCGCCGGTAATTTAGGTCTTTCCGGCACAGTCCGTGGTGTCCGCAATTCCGCGTAGTCGATCAAGAATTGATTCTCGCAGAAGACTGCCGCGCTCGGCGATATCCGATTGGCGGCGCACATACTCGGCCCGGCCTGCCGGGGTTTCCACGCAGACGGGGTCGTAGCCCAGCGCGGTCAGGTCGTACGGACTCGCGCACATATCGAGCTCGCGGGCATCCAGGGCCAGTCGGAAGGCCGCGAAGATCAGATCGGACTCGATGAGAGGAATCATACGCAGGCACACCCGGTACAGATCCATGGTGGTGTGCAGGCAGCCGGGTTGTTCGTTCGCCTGCTGTGACGAGCGCGACAACTGTCGTTCGTTGAGAGGTGCGGCGGCCTCGGTGAAGAACCGGAACGCGTCGAAATGGGTGCAGCGCAGCGGCATCGATTCGATCACCGCGTTGGTGCCGGCGGCACCGAGGCGCAGCGGAAGACTGTGCCGGGGCCGGTCGGTGCGGAACACCATCGCCCACTCGTGCAACCCGAAACAACCCAGCCGCGGAGGCCGTCCCGCGGTCGCCGCCAGCAGCGCGACGGTCGAGTGCAACTGCTCTGCGCGTTCGGTCACGAGTGCGGGATCGGCGTGGACGCCGTCCCGGCCGCGCACGTAGCCCGGCAGTTTCAGATACTCGTCGGCATCGGCCAACGCGGTACCGATACCGGGATGCCAGCGGGTCACATGCGCCGGCCGCGACCCGTAGTAGGTGAACAGGAAGTCGATGACCGGGTGCTTCTCACCGGATTTCCGGCGGCGCAGGTAGTCGCCGATCAGCGCGTCGACGCGGTCGGCGTGCTGAGCGCGCAGCTCACGCCACTGCGCGCCGGTCAGCGGCGGAGCGGTGGTTGCGGTCACGGCCGGGGACATCACAGAACTCATCTCGAACCCCGATGGTAGTTGGAGCGTCGAGATGGGTTCTGTGTGTCGGTCTGCGTTCCCCGATCAGGTGCTGACCCTGACTAGGCGGTGACTTCGGAGCGGTCGCCACCCCACAGGGTGTGGAACGACCCTTCCTTGTCGATGCGCCGATAGGTGTGCGCGCCGAAGTAGTCGCGCAGACCCTGCGTGAGGGCGGCGGGCAGGCGTTCGCTGCGCAGCGCGTCGTAGTACGACAGCGACGAGCCGAACGCCGGCACCGGGATGCCGGTGGCGGCAGCGGTGGCCACCACGCGCCGCCAGCTGTCGACGCCGGCTTCGACGGCCTCGCGGAAGTACGGTGCCAGCAGCAGACTCGGGAGCTGCGGGTTCTCGGCGTACGCCTCGCGGATGCGGTTGAGGAACTGGGCCCGAATGATGCAGCCGCCGCGCCAGATGGTGGCCAGGGCGCCGGGGTCGACGTCCCAGCCGTACTCTTTGCTGCCGGCGGCGATCTGATCGAAGCCCTGCGCGTAGGCGACGACCTTCGACGCGTACAGCGCGGCGTGGATGTCGTCGATGAACGTGTCCTTGTCGGTGGGCGCCGCGGCGAGCGTGCCGGCCGACAGGCCGGCGGCGGCCTTGCGCTGGTCGGTGGAACTCGACAACGCGCGCGCGAACACCGCCTCGGCGATACCCGTGGTGGGGATACCCAGGTCGAGCGCGGACTTGACCGTCCAGCGGCCGGTGCCCTTCTGGCCCGCTTCGTCGACGATCACGTCGACGAGCGGCTTGCCGGTCTCGGCGTCGACCTGCGCGAGCACCTCGGCGGTGATCTCGACCAGATAGCTTTCCAGCGCGCCGGTGTTCCAGCGGGCGAAGACGTCGGCGATCTCGGCGTTGGGCAGGTCGAGCACCCGGCGCAGCAGGTCGTAGGCCTCACCGATGAGCTGCATGTCGGCGTACTCGATGCCGTTGTGGACCATCTTCACGAAGTGGCCGCTGCCGTCGGGACCGATATGGGTGCAGCAGGGCTCACCGTCGACCTTGGCCGCGACCGACTCCAGCAGGGGGCCGAGAGACTTGTACGACTCGGCCGGTCCGCCGGGCATGATCGCCGGACCGTTGAGGGCGCCTTCCTCGCCGCCGGAGATGCCGGCGCCGACGAAGTGCAGGCCGCGTTCGGCGAGGGCCTTCTCTCGCCGGATCGTGTCGGTGTACAGCGCGTTGCCGCCGTCGATGATGACATCGCCCGGTTCCATCGCGTCGGCGAGGCTGTCGATGACCGCGTCGGTGGCGGCGCCGGCCTGCACCATGATCAGGGCGCGGCGCGGGCGTTCGAGTGCGGCGACGAACTCCTCGATGGTCTCGCTGCGGATGAAGCTGCCCTCGTCCCCGTGCTCGGCGAGCAGGGCATCGGTCTTGGCGACGCTGCGGTTGTGCAGCGCGACCGTGTAGCCGTTGCGCGCGAAGTTTCGGGCGATGTTGGAGCCCATGACGGCCAGACCGGTGACACCGATCTGGGCTTTTGGCGTGGCGGTGCCGACAGCGGTTTCAGGAGTGGTCATGGACGCAATCCTATGGGTTTGCTCCCGGCCATGTGTCGTGGCCCACGTACTGGTCAGTAGGTGTGAGGAGACCGGCAGCCGCGAACAGACGTGACAGCTCGGTCAGCCAGGGCAACGCGACGGTTCAGGCGGTGGCGAACAGGCGTGAGAGCTCGGTGAGCCACGGTATCGCGACGGCGAGCGTGGGGACGACGAGGATGGCCGCGGCGCCGGTGTAGGCCGCCGCCGACACCCAGCGGGGTGATTGCGGATCTCGCAGGCGGTGCACCCGGGCGAGGGTGGTGGGACCGCCGACGGCCATCGCGCCGCGGGGGGCGACGGCGTCGGCGCAGGCCACGAGCGCCCGGCCGAGGGTGGTGGGAGTGGTGGCGGCGACGGCCTGGTCGTCGGCGAGGGCTTCGACGAGCAGTTCCACCGCACCCAGGGCGGACTTGCTGCGAACGAACCGGGGGAATGCCTCGTGCAGCGCGATGAACGCCTCGAGGACGAGGTCGTGGCGGGCGCGAAGGTGGGCGCGTTCGTGGGCGAGGACGGCGCGCAATTCGTCCTCCGACAACCGGGCGACGACGCCTTCGCTGATGACGACGCGCTGGCGCAGTCCGGGCAGGCAGTAGGCCAACGGGGTGTCGACGTCGATCATCCGGACGTCGCGGGCGAACAGCGAGTTGGCCGCGGAGTGGTCGCAGCGGTCGAGCAGGTCGATGAGGTGGCGGTGCGCGGCGCGGCGGGCACGGGTGCGGACCCCGACGCGGATGGTGGTGTAGAACAGCCGGACACCGATGATCAGGGTGATGGCGAGAACGGTGACGGACACGATCCACAGGGGCAGTCCGATGCGGTCGATCTCTTTGACCGGGTTGGTGGTGGGGGCGCCGTCGGCCCCGGGCTCGAGGAGATTGGACGCGATCGCCAGGCCACAACTGAACGCGGACAGCACCGCGGCCAGGGCAATCGCCTGCCACAGAGTCATCGCGGCTCGTGGGGCTCTGATCTGCCAGCGTGCGCGGGAGAGCAGCTCCGCGGCGGGACAGATCAGGATCACGGTCACGACACCGAAGATCAGGGCGGTCATCGGTCATCCTTGAGCTGTGAACGGGAGGGCTACGGTCGGCCGGTCACGTCAGTTATGTCACCGGGGCGTCCGTGGACACAAATCTAGCTTGCGTGATCGTGATCTCGTGCGGCTTCGAGCGCATCGAGTGCATCGCGCAGGGCTGCGGCCTCCTCGGCACCGACGCGGCCGACGAACGACACCAGAGCCGCGTGCCGCGATCCGGGGGCGTCGGCTTCGCTCAGGGCGTCGACCATGAGGCTGGCGACGAGGTCTTCGCGCGGGTGGGTGGGCACGTACTTGTGCGCCCTGTCGTCGCGGATCTGGGTGACCAGGTTCTTCTTGGCCAGACGCTGCAGAACGGTCATCACCGTGGTGTACGCGAGGGAGCGGTTACGCGACAGCGATGCGTGGACCTGGCGAACAGTCTGCGGCTGCGGACTACCCCACAAGGTATCCATCACCGCGCGCTCCAAGTCACCCAAACCGTTCATCTTTCTCATCTTACTGCGTTCCTCCCTTGGTGCTCTGTTGTGTATCCGGCGGCCGTCTTGTCGGCGGTCGGTACAGCTTGGGCCGCGGGACTGGCGTGGCCGTGCTGTCGTGGCTGGTCAGGCATCCCTTCTTCGGATCTCGATCGCGAGCTTGACATGTTGGTAAGGGTAGCCTACATTAATTACAACGTCGGACCGCGCGAGAGTCCTGAGGGCTGCAGAGACCCCCGGTCCACGTCACGAAAGGCCCTACCTCTCCAACGAGGGGTAGGGCCTTTCGGTTCCTCCGGCACGCTTTTCGCTCATGATGATCGCGATCGGTGGGGCCCGGAACCCGGCATGAGCGGTGCGGATGCCACTTCCGTGACTTCGATCACAAACTGGAGGGAACGGGTCGGGTCGGCCTCGTGATGACACCGCCCGGGGGCCGTGACAATCTGGGATCCATGAGCACACTCACTGTTGAGGAAATCGTGAACAACCTGAACGACGTCCGGGGTTTCGACGCCGAGATCGGCCAGAAGTTCACCTCGATCGATGCCGATGGCCTGGTCGCGACGCTGGAGTTGTCGGCCAAGCATCATCAGCCGTTCGGCATCGTCCACGGGGGTGTGTACTGCGCGGTGGCCGAATCGGCGGCCAGTATGAGCGGCGCCTACTGGCTGCATGCCACCGGGATCGGCGGCACCGCGGTGGGCGTGAACAACAGCACCGATTTCCTGCGCTCGGTCAGCGAGGGCACCATCTCGATCCGCACCAGCCCGATCCACCGTGGCCGCCGCCAGCAGCTGTGGGCTGTCGAGTTCACCGACGCCGACGGAAGAGCGCTGGCCCGGTCGCAGGTGCGACTGCAGAACATTGAACTGCCCGATTCCGCACCCTCGAACGGTGGTGAGTGACCGCCGCCGGCAACCCACGCACCCTGTCCGACTCCGTGCGTGGGCGCATCGATGATCTGCTGGCGCCGGTTGACGCCGACCTCGCCACCTGCTTTCCCGGCGATGATCCGTCGGGCCAGCCCGCACACACCGTGTACGTCAGCGCCGCCGACGCCGACCCGGGCACGCCGAGGGAGTGGGGTGAACGCGCGATCACGCTCGCGGGGGAGACCTTCGGGGTGCTCGGTGAGCTGGCCGGCGAACAGGTCATCGGCATCGTTCTCGACAGGTTGCGTACCAACCCGATCGAGGACCTGAGAATCGACCTCGAGGACGGGTACGGCTGGCGCCCCGACGACGTCGAGGATGCCCACGCCAGGGCGGCAGGGCGCACCCTGCGCGACTGGTCGGCCGACGCCCCGCACGCACCCCGCAGTTTCGGGGTCCGGGCCAAGGGCCTCGGCGCCGTCGAACGGCCTCGCGGGCTGCGCACACTGGAACTCGTCCTCGACGCCGCAGGCGGTGTGCCCGACGGTTTCGTCTTCACCGTCCCGAAGCTCCGGGACGTGCGTCAGGTGGACGCCGTCAACGTGCTGTGCGAGGAGTTCGAACGCGTGCACGGCCTCGCCGAGGGGGCGCTGCGGTACGAACTGCAGATCGAGATTCCGCAGGCGGTCCTCGGTCCGGACGGCACCGCCACACTCGCCCGGGCCATCCACCGGGGCAGGCCGCGGCTGTCCGGGCTGCACTACGGCACCTACGACTACAGCGCGGCCTGCGGGGTCGTCTCGGCCCAGCAGTCCCTGGCCCATCCGGTCGCCGACCACGCCAAGGCGGTCATGCAGGCCGCGGCCGCGCAGACCGGGGTGTGGGTGAGCGACGGGTCGACCCAGGTACTGCCCACGGGAACCCCCGACAACATCGCCGCGGCGGTACGCCGGCACCACTCGCTCGTGGTCCGCTCCCTCGAACGGGGTATCTACCAGGGCTGGGACATGCACCCCGGTCACCTGGTGACCCGCTGGCTCGCGGTGGTCGGATTCTTCCGTGGCGCCATGCCGGGCGCCGCCGCACGGTTGCAGGCGTACTTCGAGCGGTCCGGTGGGGACGTCGCCGACGAGCCGGCCACCGCGATGTCGTTGTCCTTGGTCATCGGGCGGGGTATCGCCGCGGGCGCCTTCACCTACGACGAGGTGGCCGCGATCGCGCCGCTGGTCACCGAGTCCGCCCTGGAGTCGCTGCGCGCCGGCGGGGGAGCGTTGGCGGACTGAACAGGTGCGACCGGTCGCGACATGGTGAGTTCCCGCTCGTCGAGCCGGGGGCCGCGACCCGTGGCAGGATGACGACAACCGGGATCTGGACCCAACGGTGTTGAAGGAGATGAATCCGTGCGCCTGTCGCCACATGAGCAAGAGCGGCTGATGGTTTCGTATGCGGCAGACCTGGCCCGGCGACGGAAGGCCCGCGGACTCAAGCTCAACCATCCCGAGGTGGTGGCGATCGTCACCGAGCACGTGCTCGAGGGCGCACGCGACGGGCGGTCGGTGGCCGAGCTGATGACCTCGGGACGCGAGGTGCTCAGCCGCGACGACGTGCTCGACGGCATCCCCGAGATGCTGCACGACGTCCAGGTGGAGGCGACGTTCCCGGACGGGACCAAACTCGTCACTGTCCACAGCCCGATCGACCCGGGACCCGGATCGTCGCGGGTGCCGGGTGAGGTGATCGCCGAGGACGGCGACATCGAACTGAACATCGGCGCCGACCCGGTGCGGCTCGTCGTCACCAACACCGGCGACCGGCCGGTCCAGGTGGGCAGTCACGTGCATTTCCCACAGGCCAACGGCGCGCTCAGCTTCGACCGCACCGCCGCGTACGGGCGTCGTCTCGACATCCCGGCCGGCACCGCGGTGCGCTTCGAGCCGGGTATCGAGATGACGGTGACACTGGTCCCGCTCGGTGGCACCCGCGAGGTGTACGGCATCTCGCTCGACGCACCCGGCAAACTCGACGGCCCGGCGACCGGCATCACCGAGGAGATCTGACATGGCACTTCTCGGACGCGACCGTTACGCCCAGCTGTTCGGCCCGACCACCGGCGACCGGATCCGGCTCGCCGACACCGACCTGCTGATCGAGGTCACCGAGGACCGCTCCGGCGGTCCGGGTCTGGCCGGTGAGGAGGCGGTGTTCGGCGGCGGCAAGGTGATCCGCGAGTCGATGGGCCAGAGCCGCGCCACCCGCGCCGAGGGCGCCCCCGACACCGTCATCACCGGTGTGGTGATCCTCGACCATTGGGGAATCATCAAGGCCGACCTGGGTATTCGCGACGGCCGCATCGTCGCGATGGGCAAGGCCGGCAACCCGGACACCATGACCGGGGTGCATCCGAAGCTCGTGATCGGGCCGTCGACGGAGGTCATCGCCGGCAACGGCAAGATCGTCACCGCCGGCGCCATCGACTGCCACGTGCACTTCATCTGCCCGCAGATCATGGACGAGGCACTCGGCAACGGCATCACCACGCTGATCGGCGGCGGCACCGGCCCGGCCGAGGGCAGCAAGGCCACCACGGTCACCCCCGGCGCCTGGCACCTGGCGTCGATCCTCGCAGCGACCGATCACTGGCCGATGAACATCGCGCTGCTCGGCAAAGGCAACACCGTCAGCGCGGCGGCCATGCATGAGCAGATCCTGGCCGGCGCTTCGGGTTTCAAGCTGCACGAGGACTGGGGCTCGACTCCGGCGGCCATCGACGCCTGCCTGCGGGTGGCCGACGAGACCGGTGTTCAGGTGGCACTGCACTCGGACACTCTCAACGAGGCCGGTTTCGTGGAGGCCACGCTCGGCGCGATCGCCGGACGCAGCATCCACGCCTACCACACCGAGGGGGCCGGCGGTGGTCACGCACCCGACATCATCACGGTCGCGGCCTACCCGAATGTCCTTCCGTCGTCGACCAATCCGACGCGTCCGCACACCGTCAACACCCTCGACGAGCATCTCGACATGCTGATGGTGTGCCATCACCTCAATCCGACTGTGCCCGAGGATCTCGCGTTCGCCGAAAGCCGGATCCGGCCGTCGACGATCGCGGCCGAGGACCTGCTGCACGACTTGGGCGCGATCTCGATGATCGGGTCCGACTCGCAGGCGATGGGCCGCATCGGTGAGGTGGTGCTGCGCACCTGGCAGACCGCGCACGTGATGAAGGTCAAGCGGGGGTCGCTGCCCGGCGACGGCCGCGCCGACAACGTGCGCGCCCAGCGGTACGTCGCCAAGTACACGATCTGCCCCGCCGTCGCGCACGGTTTCGACGACGAGATCGGCTCGGTCGAGGAGGGCAAACTCGCCGACCTGGTGCTGTGGGATCCCGCGTTCTTCGGGGTGCGACCGGATCTGGTGATCAAGGGGGGTGCGATCGCCTGGGCGGCGATGGGTGATGCGAACGCGTCGATCCCCACCCCGCAGCCGGTGCTGCCGCGGCCGATGTTCGGTGCCGCGCCCAAGGCGGCGGCCGCCACGTCGATCAGTTTCGTCGCGCCCGGGGCCCCCGGGGATCTGGCCGGACGTATCGGTGTGGACCGAAAGCTGGTGCCGGTCAAGAACACCCGAAAGGTCGGCAAGGCCGACATGCCCGGCAATGACGCCTGCCCGCGTATCGAGGTGGAGCCGGACACCTTCACCGTCCGCGTCGACGGCGAGGTGTGGGAGGCCGAGCCGGTGGCCGAATTGCCCATGGCGCAAAGGTATTTCCTGTTCTGATGGATGCGTCCCTACAGGCGCCGCTGGCGATGATGCTGAGTCTGGCCGACTCTCGTCTGCCGGTCGGCGGTCACGTCCATTCCGGCGGTGTGGAGCAGGCCGTCGCCGACGGCGATGTGCGGTCGGTGGCCACGCTTGCCGATTTTCTGCGCCGCCGGGTGGAATCGGCGGGTCTGGTGGCCGCGTCGGTGGCGGCGCAGGTGAGCGCCGGTGAGCTGAGTGTGTCGCGAGCTCAGCGGGAGATGGATGCGCGCACCCCGTCGAGCGCCGCCCGGCAGGCCTCCTACGCGCAGGGCAGGGGAATGGTCCGGCTGGCGAAAAGGCTGTATCCGCACCATGATTGGTCCGAACACAGTCCGGCTACCCACCTTCCGGTGATCAGCGGGTCGGTGGGTGCGGTGGCCGGGCTGTCACCACTGCAGACCGCGCTGGTTCTGGTGTACACAACGATGAGCGGTTCGGCCACCGCGGGCCAGCGGCTGCTGGCGCTCGACCCGGCCGATGTCGCGATCACGATCGCCGAACTGTCGCCGCTGTGCGAGCAGGTGGCCCGGGAGGCGACCACCGGACTCGCTGACCTGTCCGACCCGATCTTCGACATCTTCGCCGAACGGCACACGCGGCGCGACATGCCGCTGTTCATGTCGTGACCGGCACCCGACCTGTTCAACGAAGGAGCGAAAACCCATGCCACCCCATCTGATCGACGGCGAACCGCACAGCCACGACCACGACCGTCCCCGCCGGCACCGGGAGCCGGGGGAGGCACTGCGCATCGGTGTGGGCGGGCCGGTCGGCTCGGGCAAGACCGCGCTGGTGGCGGCGCTGTGCCGGGAACTGCGGGACGAACTGTCGCTGGCCGTGGTGACCAACGACATCTACACCACCGAGGACGCGGACTTCCTGCGCCGGCACGCCGTGCTGCCCGACGAGCGCATCACCGCCGTGCAGACCGGCGGCTGCCCGCACACCGCGATCCGCGACGACATCACCGCCAACCTCGACGCCATCGACGACCTCATCGCCGCGAACCCCCCGCTGGATCTGATCCTGGTGGAATCGGGCGGCGACAACCTGACAGCGACGTTCTCCACCGGACTGATCGACGTGCAGATCTTCGTGATCGATGTCGCCGGTGGCGACAAGGTGCCGCGCAAGGGCGGGCCGGGTGTCACTTACTCGGATCTGCTGGTGGTCAACAAGATCGACCTCGCCGAACGGGTCAACGCCGACCTCGACGTCATGCGCCGCGATTCGGCGAAGGTCCGCGAGGGCCGCCCGACGGCGCTGATCTCGCTGACCGACGACCCGTCGGCGAGCGACGTACTGGCCTGGGTGCGCACCCAACTCGCCGAATACGCGAACCCCGATGTGTCCGAGGCGGATCCGCGCACAGCAGATGTTCACTGACGTCACGATCGTCGCCCGGTCCGACGCGTCGATCCACACCTCCGCCACGGGCGGGCTCGCGGTGCGGCGCACCGGGCCGTCGAGGCTGCATCTGATCTCCACGGCCGCAACACCTCTCGGCGGCGACGAGATCAAGATCAGGGTGGTGGTGGAGGCCGGCGCGCGACTCGAGCTGGGGTCGGTCGCGGCCACCATCGCGCTGCCCGCCGCGGGGCGGGCCGACTCGTCGACCCGATGGCTGATCGAGGTGGACGAGGGCGGTGAGCTGGCGTGCGATCCGGAGCCGACGATTGTCGCCGGCGGTGCCGACCACACCACCTCCACGGTCGCGCGCCTGCACTCCGATTCGCGGGTGCGTATCGCCGAGCACGTGCAGATCGGCCGGGGCGTAACCGATGCCGCGATCGGGGGACGGTGGTCCGGGTCGATGCGGGTAGACGTGGGAGAACATCCGGTGCTGCGGCATCGGCTGGTGCTGGGGCCCGGGGAGATCAGTCGTGGGCACCGAGGACTGAGCTCGACGTTCGTCTACCCTGACCCCCGGCCGGAGATGGTCTCGTCGAAGGAGTACGCGGCCCGGTTGCGTCTCGCGGCCGTTCCTGGTGCCGGGATCGCCGATCCGTCCGGCACACCGACGTTGACGACCGTGCTCGCCGATCGTGTCTTCGCCGCACGCGAGATCGCCGCAGAACTTTCCTGACCGAACTTTCCTGACCAGAACTTTCCTGGCCGATTCGTGCCTGGAACACCGGTCACGTCCCTGCAGCACCTACCCGGAGACGACAGCAGCCGAGGGGAAAATCCTCGGCTGCTGTGCGTCGATGGGGTGCCGGCCGGCTCAGCCCGCTTCGGTCTCGGGCTTCTTCTCTTCGGTCGCAGTGCCCTTGGCCAACTCGCCCTCGACGTCGTCGACCGACGAATGCTCGATCTCGCTGAGGTGGCCGAGGGCGGTGCGCGCGTACACCTGCTGCTCGGTGACGGCCAGCTGGGAACGGCCGCGGGTGGTGAACGCGAAGAACCAGTTGATGAGGGTGTTGAGGCGGTTGCGGAAGCCGACCAGGTACACCAGGTGCAGCGCCAGCCAGCCCAGCCACGCGAAGTAACCCTCGGTCTCGAACTTCTTCTTGGTACCGGGGATCGGCACCTGCATCACCGCGCTGAAACGCGAGATGGTGGCCATCGACCCCTTGTCGTAGTAGCTGAACGGCTTACGTTGCTCGGGGGTCTGGCCCTTGCTGAGTTCGGCCTTGATGGCGTCGGCCGCGTACCGGCCACCCTGGATGGCGCCCTGGGCGACGCCCGGCACCCCGTCGACGGCCATCATGTCGCCGACCACGAACACATCCGGGTGGCCGGGGATCGACAGGTCGGGGCCGACCTTCACGCGGCCGGCGCGGTCGAGCTCGACACCGGACTGCTCGGCGAGCTGCTTGCCCAGCGGGCTGGCCTGAACACCGGCCGACCACACCTTGCACTGCGACTCGATCCGCCGTGTGGTGCCGTCTTTCTCCTTGACCGTGAGGCTGTCGTAGTCGAGGTCGACGACCATCGCGCCGAGCTGGATCTCCACACCCATCTTCTCCAGCCGCGCCGCGGCCTTCTTGCCGAGCTTCTCACCGAACGGCGGAAGCACGGCGGGAGCGGCGTCCAGCAGAATCACCCTGGCCAGCGTCGCGTCGATGTTGCGGAAGGCGTCCTTGAGTGTCTTGTCGCTCATCTCCGCGATCTGACCGGCCAGCTCCACGCCGGTCGGACCGGCGCCGATCACGACGAAGGTCAGCAGGCGCTCGCGTTCGGCGGGGTCGGTGGACAGCTCGGCCTGCTCGAAGGCACCGAGGATACGGCCACGCAGTTCGAGGGCGTCGTCGATGGTCTTCATGCCGGGCGCGTATTCGGCGAAGTGGTCGTTGCCGAAGTACGACTGGTCGGCGCCGGCGGCGATGATGAGTTTGTCGTACGGGGTGGTGGTGAACCGTTCGAGCAGTCGCGAGGTGACCGTGCCGTTCTTGAGGTCGATCTCGGTGACGTCGCCGAGCATCACCTGCACGTTGCGCTGTTTACGCAGGATGACGCGGGTGGCGGGCGCGATCTCGCCTTCGGACACGATGCCGGTGGCCACCTGGTAGAGCATCGGCTGGAACAGGTGGTGGGTCGTGCGGGCGATCAGCGTGATGTCGACATCGGTCTTGCGCAGGCGCTGGGCAGCGAACAGTCCGCCGAATCCCGAACCGATGATGACGACATGCGGGCGGCTCATGAGTGGACGACTCCTGTCAGGTGGTGCGTTCGGTGACGGGCGACCATGCGCCCCGTGCGCACCGATATGTACCAACGCGCACAGTCGTTACGGTAGTCGCTTATCCGGCTTCGGTCGCGATGAAAGGAAACTCCGTTGTGGCAGCCCTGCGGTGACGACCACCCGATGCGGCATTCTGGGTGCGATGACCTGGGGGAACCGGCCCCGGGGCGGGGGTGGTCACCGATCGCCGGACCGGCGTGGCGCGGCGGTCGGGGACACCGCGGCCATGGGAAGAACGGTCTTGCGAAGAAGAACGGTCTGGGGCGATCCGACCTGGGGTGATGCCGCGGAAGCGGACCGTCGGGGCCTGCCCGATCTCCCACTGGGCGCGAGACAATTCGTACTCGACGTCCGCGAGATCGGCGTCGGCGTCGTCTTCGGGTACCGCCACCCAGGTCAGGCACATGCCCAGCTTCTCCATCACCCGCCGCGAACCGATGTTCGCCGCCGTGGTGGTGGCGAACACCCGCTGGGTGCCCAACCTCCGGAACGCCATCGAGATGAGCGCCTCGGAGGCCTCAGTGGCCAGGCCCGAACCCCACCACCGCCGAGCCAGCCGGTAGCTCAGTTCGAGTTCGGACCGCGGGCTGTGTCCCGGATGACGCAGCGACACCCACCCGACGAAGCTGCCGGTGCGGCGTTCCCGGGCCACCCACAATCCGCCCTTGGCGGACCGCAGGTGCGATTCCGCGCGCGGAACGACCCAGTCGACGATCTCCTCACGCGGGGTGGGCGCACCGCCACTGACGTAACGCATCACCTCGGGGTCGCTGTCGAGGAGCACAAGGTCGTCGACGTCGGCGGCCGAGACCGGGTCCAGACGAAGGTGGCGCGTCTGGAGGATCACCGGTGACCCCTTCCGCTGCTGTACGTCTGGCCTGCTGTGACTACCGCTGTTGTTTCACCGGCCGAATCCGCGCCGGTACACGACCCGTTTGCCGCCTTCGGGTGAGTCTACGTCGTCACCTCCATACCTGTGGGTGTGATCGGGTGTATCGCCTGTCACTGTCGGGCATCGCCGACTGCCGGCCCGGAAGGTCGGACCGAGCCGTTAGGGTTTGCCCTGTGCACGAACACAGCCCTTCACATGTAGACGCTTCCGGCCCCGCAGCGGATGTCCCCGGAGCCGATGTCCCCGCCGACGACGACATCATCAGCGAGGAGCGAGTCGTGATCCGCCGCGTGCCCGGCGGAGGCGTCGATGTCCCGGTGTCCTTGCGCTGGGGCGACATGGACCTGAACCACCACGTCAACAACGTGGTGATCGCCCGGATCTTCGAGGAGTCCCGGATCCGGGCGCTGGCGACGTGGTTCCGCCGCGACATCGGTGCGGTGCGTCCTGTCACCGTGGTCGCGCGGCAGGACATCGAGTTCCGGGTGCCGCTGATGTACAGCTTCGCGCCCGCCCGGGTGGGTGTGTCCGTCGGCCGCATCGGCACCAAGTCGGTCACCATCGGTGGGCAGTTGTACTCGGCGCACGGTGAGCTGTGCGCGATCGCGCGGACCGTTCTGGTGGCCATCGACCGGGAGTCCGGTGCATCGCAACACCTGTCCGACGAGGTCAAGGCCGTCTTCGAGAGCTGGCGTGGTCCGCTGCCCGACCTCAAGGGCTGACCGAGACACAAGGCTGACGGTAAGAAGGCTGACGGGCAAGGGGAACCGACAATGCTGATCGTCCATCGCGCCGAACGCACCGATGCGCTGGCCGGCGTCCTGGCCGGGGTTCTCGCCGAACCTCTCACGCCGTCCGGCGGCGGACAGGCGGATCCTTTCGCGCCGGAGATCGTGAGCGTGCCCGCCCGCGGCGTGGAGCGATGGCTACAGCAGCACCTGGCTCGCACGCTTGGTACCGGGTCTGCGGGCGGCCACGACGGGATCTCGGCGAACATCGACTTCCCATCGCCGGCCGACCTGGCGGACCGGATCGTGGCAGCGGTCAATTCGGGTGTCCCGTTCAGCGCGACCGGTGACGGCCGTACCGACGACCCGTGGCGACCGGGGCGACTCGTGTGGCCGGTGCTGAGGGTTCTCGACGAGAGCCTCGATGACGCCGCGTTCCGGGTGATCGCGCGGCATGTGGGTGTGCAACCCGCCGGGCCGAACCGGCCCGACAGTACCGTTGACGACGCCGAATATCGCCGTGGCCGTAGGTATTCCACGGCACGTCAGATCGCGGACCTGTTCACCCGGTACGCGACAGCCCGGCCGGCCATGCTCGCCGGGTGGATCACCGGCCCCGTGGACGGGGTGGACCTCGACGGCACGGGTGCCGCTGTCGCCGACGGAATGGCCTGGCAGCCCGGATTCTTCCGCGCGGTGCACGACGAGATCGGGGTGCCGCATCCCGCTGAATACCTCGGCACGGTCTGCGACCGGCTGCGCGCCGACCCGGAGGCCGGGAGCCTGCCGGCCCGGCTGTCGGTGTTCGGGCCCACGCGCATCTCTGAGTCGTTCCGGCAGCTCCTCACCGCCACCGCCGAGCACCATGACGTTCACCTGTATCTGCCGCATCCGAGTCCGGTGCTGTGGTCGGCGGGTCCCTCTGCGTTGCGGGCGGACGGTGCACCGCGCAGACCCGCGCCGCCCGTGACGCGAAAACAGTGGGAGCGGCCGATGCCACGGCATCCGTTGCTGGCGAGTCTGGCACGGGACGTGGGGGAGTTGCAGGAACGTCTCACCGGGATCGCCGACCGCGATCTGCACCACGACATCGATGGCGCCGAATCCATGTCGTTGCTCCACGCACTGCAGGCAGGGCTGCGCGATGATCACCTGCTCCCGGGCGGAACCGTCGACGACGGCAGCGTCGAGGTGCATTCCTGTCATGGTCCGCACCGGCAGGTGGAGGTGCTGCGGGACCGGCTGCTGCATCTGTTTTCCGCCGACCCGACCCTGCAGCCGCGTGATGTGCTGATCATGTGCCCGGACGTGGAAACGTTCAGTCCACTGATCCGCGGCGCGTTCGGCCAGACCGGTCTCGACCATCCCGCGTTCTCGTTGCGGGTACGGATGGCTGATCGTGTTGTGCGGCAACTCAATCCGGTGCTAGAGGTGATCGCGCATGTCGTGGGGCTGGCCGCCGGCAGGCTCACCGCGAGTGAGGTCCTCGACCTGGCGTCCGCCGAACCCGTCCGGGTGCGTTTCGGTTTCTCCGACTCCGACCTCGACACCATCCGGGAATGGCTGGGCCGCAGCGGTATCCGCTGGGGGCTTGGGGCGCGTGAACGTAGCCGTTTCAACATGGGGGCGTTCCCGCAGGGCACCTTCGCCGCGGGACTCGACCGGATCGCGCTCGGCGCCGTCGCCGACGAGGCCGACGGGCAATGGCTGGGCACCGCGCTGCCCCTCGACGCCGTCGAGAGCACCGCCATCGACCTGTTCGGCCGCTTGACCGAGTTCATCAACCGGCTCGAACACGTGCTGTCGCAGATGGACTCGACCGCCACCCCCGCGCGCTGGGTAACGATCCTGAGCGACGGCGTGCGGGCGCTGACCGCCGCGATCCCGGGTGAGGAGTGGACCACCACCGCGGCGCTGCGCACCATCGGCAGGGTTCTCGACGACGGACCCACAGCCGACAGCGCGCCGCGGTCCACGGTGTGTGAGCTGCGGCCGGCCGATGTGCGCGACATGATGGCCGGGCTGCTGGCGAGCCGGGCCGGCCGCTCCAACTTCCGCACCGGCGAACTCACCGTGTGCTCGATGGTGCCGATGCGGTCGGTGCCGCACCGGGTGATCATCCTGCTCGGCATCGACGCCGACACCTTCCCGCGCGCCACCCGCATCGACGGCGACGACGTGTGCGGAACCCGACCGCTGGTCGGTGAACGCCATCCGCGCGACGAGGACCGGCAGGCCTTTCTCGACGCCATCTGGGCGGCCACCGAAACCCTGCACGTGTACGTCACCGGCGCCGACCCGATCACCGGCCGCCCGGTGCCGCCGGCCGTCGTCGTCAGCGAATTGGTCGACGCCCTCGACACTCTCACCGGCGGCGGCACCGTGGTGCGACGGCACACTCTGCACGCCTTCGACTCCCGCAATTTCGCCGCCGGTGCGATGCGCGGGATCACCGGACCTTTCAGCCACGACACGGCGCTCCTTGCCGGCGCGCTGGCCCAGCGATCCACGAGCGGTGAGGTGGCGGCGCCGGTGCCCGCGCGCTGTGTGTTTCCGATGCCCGACGACGAACCCACCGAGCACGACACGACCGGGCGCCCCGACATCGACCTGGGCGAGTTGATCGCCTTCCACACCTCACCGATCGAGGCGTTCTTCCGGCAGCGGCTGCAGATCTGGATACCGCAGGAGGAACTCGCCCACGCGGACGAGCTGGACATCGACCTCGGCGGACTCGACGAGTGGGGTGTGGGCGACAGGCTGTTGCGGCGGATGCTCGGCGGTGCGGACATGATGGACTGCCAGGCGGCGGAGCTGCGCCGGGGTACGTTGCCGCCCAGGATGTTCGGAACGCGTGAACTCCGGGAGATCGCGGCCGAGGTGAACCAGGTGTATGACGCGGTATCCCCGTTGCGTCAGGAGGCGCTCGGCGACGGCAGGCCGCGGACGGCAGATGTGCTGGTCCAACTCACGGACGGCCGCCGCATCCACGGCACGATCGCCGACGTGCACGGCGAAAGCATCATCACCGCGACGTTTTCCAAACTCCGGGCCAAACAGCGGCTGGCTGCGTGGATCGGTCTGCTCGCTCTGTCGGCGACGCGGCCGGCGGGCCCGGACACCGCGTCGTCCGTCGCCTCCGCTGTGGTCGTGGGCCGCAGCACCCGCGGAAGCGGTGGTGTTGCGCTGTCGCGGTTCGCTGTTCCCGAGGACCCGGTGGCTGTCCTGGAAGAGCTTGTCGCACTACGTGACCTGGGTTTACGGAAGATCCTTCCGGTGACCGCCGAGCTTGCCGCCGACTTTGTGGAGACGCAGCGCCGATCCAAGAGCAAGGTGGCGTTGTCGGCGGCGCGGCGCAATTTCGAGCGCGGCTATGGTGCCTCCGCCGACCGTTTCGTGCGGATGGCGTTCGGCGGGGATGTGTCGGCGGCCGTCGAGTTCGACGACCTGCTCGTCGACCGCATCGGTGATATCGGTGAGATCGATTGGACCGCGCTGGGTCTGGAACCGGATCCGGACTTGGACGAGGACGCCGACGCCGTGTTCTGCGCGCTGGCCCACATGCTGTGGATGCCACTGCTGACCCACGAGGTGAACGCATGACCACCGCATCCGGCAGCCCTGCGGCCGGGGACGCCGCCACACCGGCATCGTTCGATATCACCGCGCCCCTCCCGAACGGCACCACGGTACTGGAGGCGAGCGCCGGTACCGGCAAAACGTACGCGATCGTCGGGCTCGCGGCCCGCCGCGTCGCCGAGGGCATGCCGATCGACCAGGTTCTGCTGGTCACCTTCAGCCGCGCCGCCAGCGCCGAACTGCGGGAGCGGATGCGGGAGCGGGTACAGGGCTTGTGCCTGGCGCTCGCCGACCCGGACACGGCACGGCGATCACCGGACAGGCTCGAACGTTTCCTCGCCACAGGCGACTCGGTGGAGGTGGCCCGGCGGCGCGAGAACCTGCAGCGGGCGCTGTCGGACTTTGACGCGTCGACCATCGCCACCACTCACACGTTCTGTAACCGGATGCTGGAGGCGCTCGGCTTTCTCGGTGAACGGGAACCTGTCGCGGCCATCGTCGAGGATGTGGACGAGATGGTCGCCGAGGCCGCGCGCGACCTGTACATGGACGGCTTCAAGGACGCAGAGCATCCCGAGTTCGGTTTCGGTGCGGCCGAAGGCATCGCCAAGGATGCGATGCGCAATCCGGCGGCCGTTCTGTCACCGGACGAATCCGAATTGTCCGAACCGGGTTCGCCGGAGGCCGAGGCGGTGCTGCGCCGGGTGCGTTTCACCCGCAAGGTGCGGCAGATCGTCGAGCGGCGCAAACGTGAGTCGCGTATCCGGACCTACGACGACCTGCAGGCGATCCTGCACCGGATCGTGTGCGACCCCGAAGCCGGCCCCGATGCGTGCGCACGTATCCGTGAGCAGTTCGGTGTGGTGCTCATCGACGAATTCCAGGACACCGACCCGCAGCAGTGGGAGATCGTGCGCCGCTGCTTCCACGGCCACCTGCCGTTGGTGCTGGTGGGCGATCCGAAGCAGTCGATCTACGGTTTCCGCGGTGCGGAGGTGCTGAGCTACCTGTCGGCGGTCCGGTCCGCCGACCAGCGTCTCGCTCTGGACACCAACCATCGCTCCGACGGCGACCTGGTCACCGCACTCGGCCGCATCTACGGTGGAGCTCAGCTCGGTCACCCGGAGATCGTCGCGCGTGAGGTCGCCGCGGCGCGCCCGGGCAGCCAGATCTCCGGTGCGGTGCCGTTGCGGATCCGCGCGGTGGTCCGCAACGACTGCAAGGGCCGTACCGCGTTCGGCGCCAGCGGATTCCCGTCGGTCGACTACCTCCGGCCGCGGGTGACCGAGGACGCCGCCGACGACATCGCCGCGCTGCTGGGTTCGGCCGTGACGATCGGCGACGACAACCGCCCGGTGCGCCCCGGGGACATCGCCGTGCTCGTGCGGGCCAACAAGACTGTCGAGCCGTTGCGGCGGGCGCTGGCCGAACGGGGTATCGCGGCCGTGGTCGGCTCGGGGGCAAGTGTGTTCCGTACCGCGGGTGCCCGGCACTGGCTGTGGATGCTGACCGCGATCGAGTCGCCGGCCCGCACCAACAATGTCCGGCTGGCAGCGACCACCCCCCTCATCGGGTGGTCGGCAGCCACCCTCGCCGATGCCGACGACGAGCGGATTTCGGCGCTGGCAGCACATTTCGCCGAATGGGGCCGGGTGTTCACCGAAGCCGGATTCTCGGCGATGGCGGCGCGGATCGTCGACCAGATGGCGGTGGCCTCCCGCGTGCTGGCGGCACCGCACGGCGAGCGCGCGCTGACCGATCTGCTGCAGGTGGCCGCGATCTGCAACCGGCAGGTGATGGACCAGGGCTGGGGATTGAGCGAACTCACCGAATGGCTGACCGACCGTGTCGCCGACATCGCCTCCCACGCCCGCAGCGACGACCAGGTCCGCCGGCTCGAATCGGATGCGCAGGCCGTGCAGATCATGACGGTGCACGCCAGCAAGGGACTGCAGTTCCCGATCGTCTACCTGCCCTTTGCCTGGGACAGCCTGCATACTCCCGACGACGCCACGATCATGTACCACGACGAGACCGGTGCGCGTCGTCTCGACGTGGGCGGCAAGGAGGCGCCAGGCCGGACCTGGCGGTGGGCGCGGGCTCACGCCGAAACGGTCGCCGAGGAACTACGCCTGCTGTATGTGGCGGCGACGCGGGCACGTTCGCAGGTGGTGATGTGGTGGGCACCCGCGTACGGCACCCGCACGGCACCGTTGCACCGGCTGATCTTCGGCCGCCCGGGTAGTTCCGCGGTCGGTGGTGCGGGGCGTCCCCGGGTGTGGGAGGTGCCCGACGCCGTCGAGGTCCCCGACGACGGTGCGGTGGTCGCGGGACTGCGGGGTGTGTCCGACGGTGCGCTGATCACCGTCGAGCCGGCCCGTGCCGCGCACACCGCGTGGACCGACCCGGCCCGCGACCTGCCCACCGGGGCGCTGTCCGCGGCGCGGTTCACCCGCGAGATCGACCAGACCTGGCGTCGCACCTCGTATTCGGCGATCACCGCCGGCGCACACGGGTCCGCGTCACCGGTCACCGCGGGCAGCGAACCCGATGACGATATGCGGGTGCGCACCGACGACGACTCCGAGGACACCGCGGATCCGTTGGAAGCACCGGTGGTCGTGGCGGAATCGCCGACGGCGTCGCTGATGAACGGGTTGCCGTTCGGTGCGGCGTTCGGCACCGTCGTACACGAGGCACTCGAATACGTCGACACCTCTGCCCCGGACATCGATGCCCATGTGCGCGAGTTGGTCTCCGAATCGGTGGGTGCCGCCGACATCGACATCGACGTCCTCACCCGGGCGCTCGTCGGGGTGCTCACCACACCGCTGGGGTTCGGTGACCTGTGGTCGATTCCGACGCGAGACCGGCTCTCGGAACTCGACTTCGAGTTTCCGCTCGGCGACGACGTGGCTGCCGGGTTCACGGTGGCCGCGGTGGCCGACCTGCTCGACCGGTACCTGTCCGCCGACGATCCGCTGTCCGGGTATGCCGACCACCTGCGGGAACTGCCCGCTCAGACCTATCGTGGGTTCCTCACCGGCAGTATCGACTCGGTGCTGCGCCGCCCCGACGGCCGCTTCACCATCGTCGACTACAAGACCAACCGGCTGCGGCCCGGGGATCTGGTGGCCGAGGATTTCACCGTCGAGGCGATGGCCGCTGAGATGATCGCCAATCACTATCCACTACAGGCATTGATCTATTCGGTTGCCCTGCACAGGTTTCTGCGATGGCGATTACCCGGATACGAGCCGGGTGAGTGTCTGGGCCCGGCCCAGTATCACTTCGTGCGTGGCATGATCGGGCTGTCCACACCCGTCGGTTGCGGGGTGTTCGAATGGCACATACCCGCCGAACTCGTTGTCGCACTGTCCGATCTGATCGCCGGTATGGAGGTGACCCGATGACCGCCGAACTCACCGGGCAGGACCGGTTCGCCGACGACCTCGTGCTCGGTGCTGATCCGGTGCTGGAGCCGTGGAACCGGGCCGGTTCGCTGTCGGCGGCCGACCTGCACATCGTCGACCGGCTCGGACGGCTGACGGGCGAGCGTATCGATGACGACGCCAAACTGGGTGTGGCACTGGCGGTGCGCGCGGTGCGGCAGGGGTCGACCTGCCTGGCGCTGAACGACGTCGCCGAATTTGTCGCACAGTTCGCACCCGACGGTGTGCGGGTGCCGTCGGCACGAGCGCTGCTCGACTCACTCGCCCGGTGCCCGCTGGTCACCGGCAGCTCCAACGGCGGCAAATTGCGCCCGTTGGTGCTTGCCGAATCCGACGACGGCCCGCTGCTGTATCTGCACAAGTACTTCCGGCAGGAGGACATCATCCGGTCGGTCCTCGACGACCGGGCCTCCCGCGCACCCGACGTCGACCCGGACGCGGTACGGGAGGCCGTGTATCACGCCTTCGGTGAACCCCGACCGGATGACACCGAAGAATCCGGTGACGGGCCCACCAGGGTCGACGCACGGCAGCGCCTCGCCGGTTTCGTTGCCGCCGGCCGTTGGATCACCGTCCTGGCCGGCGGGCCGGGTACCGGTAAAACATTCACCGTCGCAAGGATTCTCGCGACACTGGAGCACCTGTCCGACCACCGTCTCCGGATCGGGCTGTGCGCACCCACCGGCCGCGCCGCCGCACAGTTGCAGTCGTCGGTCGCCTCGTACCGGACCGACGCCACGCCCATCCGGGCGGTCACGGTGCATTCACTGCTGTCGTGGCGGCCGGGGGCCAACCCGCGATACAACCGCACCAACACCCTGCCGCACGACGTGGTGGTGGTGGACGAGACGTCGATGCTGTCGATGACGGCGATGAGTTATGTGCTCGACGCGATCCGCCCCGACGCCCGGATCATTTTCGTCGGTGACCCGCATCAGCTCGAATCCGTCGACGCCGGTGCGGTTCTCGCCGATCTGGTGGACCGGGTGGATGCGGGGGAGGCCACCACAACCGCCGCCGCTCGGGCGCGGGCCTCCGAAGCGGTCGCGCTGGCCGGCATGCGGGTGTTCGACGGGACGGGGGAGTCACCGGACCCCGACTCGGTGGTCGACGACGCCGATCTGTCGCGGATCAGCGCGGGCGTGATCACGTTGCGCCGGGGACATCGCAACAGCCCCGGCATCGCCGAACTTGCCGCCGCCGTCAACGACGGCGATGCCGACCGGGTCGCCGGCCTCGTCGTGTCCGGACTGCCCGGTGTCACGCTCGTCGACCCGACCCGCGTCGACCCGGTGCAGGAGGCCGTGACCGGCTGGGGCCGTGACCTTCTCGCCGCCGCCGACGAGGGCGACGAGGCCGGGGCGCTGGCCGCGCTCAACCGGCACCGGGTGCTCTGCGCACACCGCGAGGGCCGCTGGGGTGTACAGGGCTGGACCGAACAGATCACCGACTGGATCGCCGGCGGACACGCGCACCTGCCGTTGACATCGACGACGGTGATGACCCGGCCGGGCCGCCCCATCCTGGTCACGGTCAACGACAAGGAGACGGACACCTCCAACGGCGACTGCGGCGTGGTGATCCGCGACGTGCGCACCACCGCGGACCCAGGTGGTCCGGTGCCGCTGACCGTCGCCTTCACCCGCGGCGAGTCCGGGGTCCACCGCGTGCACCCGGCACGGCTGTCGGATGTGGTGCCCGCCTACGCGATGACCATTCACCGCAGCCAGGGCAGCCAGTACGAGGCCGTGACGGTAGTACTGCCACCGGTCGGTTCGGAACTGCTGACCCGAGAGTTGTTGTACACGGCCATCACCCGCGCCCAGAAAGAGGTCTGGATCGTCGGCACCCTCGATGTCCTCAAAGCCGCCGTCGACCGCCGCGTCGCCCGCGCCAGCGGCCTTCGTTCGCGAATCAGGCCGCTCGGCACCTGAGTTCGGGACGCGCGGTGGTCACCGATCATGTCCGGACAGTGCGAAACCCGGATCGTAGAGGTCGTTGCGTTCGCCGGTGATGAGGTCGGCGGCAAGTTCCCCGTACACGGGGGCGAATTTGAATCCGCGACCGGAGAATGCCGTGAGCAACACCATTCCTGAATCCTCGTCGAGGTCGATGATCGGGAAGTCGCCGGGCGCGCACAGGTCGTGGTGCATCGAATGGCGCACCGGCTCCGGGTTGAGGTCGGGCAGATACTTCGCCGCCCACGCACCGATCCTGCGTAGCTCGGTGCGCTCGAACACCGGAATCTCGTCGGGATCAGCGATTGCCGCCCACTGCGGGTCGCTGGCCACCTTCACGCTGTACGAATCGTGTGTGGGGGTGCCGTACAGGTGGACGCCGTCGGAATCGCGGATGAACACCGGAAAACGGTCGGGGGTGAACAGCTCCGGGTGATGCGGCATGAACCAGGTCAGTGCGAACGGCAGCACATGCAGATATCCGCGCAGGTCCGGCCGCAGGCGCATCGTCCACGACCCGGTGGCCACGACCACCTTGTCGCAGATGATCGGTTCCCCCGAGGTGACCAGCTTGAGGCGGCCGCCCTCCTCGTCGAAGTCGAGCACCTCGGTGTTGGTGACCACCTGCGCACCATGGGATTTCGCGGCCTCCACGGCGGCGAACACGCTCGCCTCGGGGTAGAGGCTGCCGGCGTGCACGTCGAGTACCGCGGCATCGTCGTCGTCGACCCGGTGCTGCGGGTAGCGGGCGCGCAGGGCGTCGGCGTCGAGCAACTCGTACGGCAGGCCGTACTTCTCGGCGCACGCCAGCGAGTTGGCGAGTGACCCCGAGCCGGCCTGACCGATCTGCAGGGCGCCGCATTCGTCGTACAGGTGGCGACCGGTTTCGGCCTCGAGCTCGCGCCACAGTTGACGGGCGCGTTGCAGCAGCGGCACATAGCGGGTGCCCTCGTGTACGGTCGACCGGAACAGCCGCGAGTCACCGGCATACGATCCGCGTGAATGCCCGACGCCGAACTGTTCTACGCCGATGGCCTTCACTCCGCGTTTGGCCAACTGCCACAGCGCCATCGATCCCGAGGTGCCGAGCCCGACGACCACTACGTGGGTATCCATCACTTACCTTCCTGCAATACCTGTACCGGCGATCAGGACATCGCCGGGGACTGCCACAGATTCAGCGACGTCCCGATACCCTTGGCGAGGGCGGTGCGGTAGATGGTGGTACCCCACGCCACGTCCTCCACGGGCAGCCCGCCGATACCGAAGATGATGATCTCATCGTCGCTGCGTCGTCCCACCGTCTCGCCGGCGGCGACGGCCCCGAGATCGACGAGGTCCTCGCGGCTCATCTTCCCGTCGTGGATCATGTCGGTGAATTTGCATCCGATGATCGGCACCAGATTGTGCGTCGGATAACCTTCCTCGGCGGCCCATGCGTCGAAGACGCCGATGTTGTCGACGACTTTGCGCACGTCGGGAGCCTGCAGGTCCTCGTCGATCTCCAACCCGGCGGGCATCGACAGCATCGCGCCCGGCTTGACCCACTCGCGTTTGATCAGCGGATATGTCGACGGGTCGTCGGGGACGGTGGTGGTGCAGAAAGTGATCAGGTCACTGTCACGCACCGCCTCCTCGAACGTGTCGACTTCCTCGATCGTCGTGATCCGCGGATGGTTCTCATGCACCCAGGCGATGAACTTCTCCATGCTGGCCCGGCCGCGGCCCTTGACCTTGACGGTATCGATGTTCGGGCAGGTCGTCATGAACGCCGCGAGCGTGGTCCGGGCCATCACACCTGGACCGGCGATACCGACGGTCGTGGCGTCGGGACGCGCGAGCAGCCGCGCACCCACGCCGGGAACGGCACCTGTCCGGTAGGCCGAGAGCAGATTGGCCGACATCAGCGCCAGCGGCGCGCCGGTATCCACATCGGAAAGCATGAACATGAGAATTGAACGGGGCAAACCCTTCTCACGATTCTCGACGTTCGACCCATACCACTTGACGCCGAACGTGCCGAACGAACCACCAAGGTAGGCCGGCATCGCCATGAGTCGCCGGTCGGGGGTGTTGCGGGGCATCGTCGGGAACGGCGGAGGATCGGGGAAGGTGATCATCGCGCCGTGCGAATCGCTGTTGGGTCCGGCCATCCGGTAGTCACCGACATGCAGGAGCTTGAACATCTCGTGCATCGTGTCGACACAGGTGGCCATGTCGGTGACCCCGGCGGCGATCATGTCGGGCTCGGAAAGATAGAGGAAATCGATTGCGGTGTTCATGGGGGTGCTCCAGGAAGGTCAGCCGAGCAAGCGGTCGCGGATGCCGGTGGTGACGGCGGCGTCGATGAGGGTGCCGGCCAGCGCGACCGCGCCCTGACCGATGGCGTCCTCGGCGGCGGAAGTGATGGTGGCGGCTGCGAATTCGGGTTGATGGTTCACCGCGGGCAGCGAATCGATCCCGATGTACGGATGGATGGCGGGCAGTTGCTGAGACACATTGCCCATGTCGGTGGATGCTCGCGCCATCGTGGCATCCGAACCTGAACCGAAGGTGCGGCCGACGGCCGATGCACGTTTCTCGTAGCAGGCGAGCAGTTCCTCGTCGGTACGGAACTCGGCATACGGCTTGGATTCGGGTGTCACCGTCAGCTGTGCGCCGGTGGCGAGTGCTCCGGCCTCGAAGCAGCGCATCACGCGCGGTTCGATCTCGGCGAGTTCGGCGAGGGTCTCCGCGCGCACGTACCAGCGGCCCTCGGTGCGTTCGGCGATAGAGTTGGGGGCCTCGCCTCCTCGGGTGAGCAGACCGTGGACCCGCACCGACGAAGGCAACTGCTGGCGCAGCAAACCGATGGCCACCTGCGCGAGGGTGAATGCGTCGGCGGCGTTGATGCCGCGGTCGGGATAGGCCGCGGCGTGTGCCGACTTTCCCTGGTATTCAATGTGGCTGTGCGACACCGCGAACGGCCGCGCACGGGCCACGTCGACCGGGCCGGGATGAACCATCGCGGCCGCGTGCAGACCGTCGAACCCACCGCGTTCGAGCATCTCGATCTTGCCGCCCCCACCTTCCTCGGCCGGAGTGCCGAGCACGTGCAGGGTGATGCCCAGGTCATCGGCGAGTGGCGCGAGCGCGGTGGCCGCGCCCACGGTGATCGCCGAGATCAGGTTATGGCCGCACGCATGGCCGAGGCCGGGGAGGGCGTCGTATTCGGCGCACAATCCCAGGTGCAGGTCACCCGATCCGACGGTTGCGGAGAACGCCGTGGGCAGGTCGCAGTAGTTGCCGGTGACGGTGAACCCGGCCGCGGCCAGCTGATCGGCGACCCGTTGTGCCGAACGTTCCTCCTCCCAGGCGATCTCGGGATGGTCGTACAGGTCGCGGGCGAGTGCCACGAGCGCGGGGTGCGCTCCGGTCACCGTCGAGGAAACGGCCGAGTCGAAGTCGCTGGTGTTCTCGGACATGGCTATTCGTCTCCCGGTACGCCGTAGGACGGTGCGCTGGTCGGGTTCACGCCGCGCACCCGGTAGTCGTTCTTCTGCGGCCGCCACACATCCCACAGTCCGGCCAGTTCGCCGAGCGGGTCGTCGCTGTGGTCGACACGTAGATCGGTGACCGGCCACGGAACATCCTCGACCACGAGCATCCCGGCGGAGTGCAGGGGACCGGCCTCACCGCCCGCCGCGAGTGCGGCGCGAAATCCGTCGAGCAGGCGCTCCTCCATAGACGCGGCACTGCTGGTCGAGTAGCCGTCGAGCAGTTCGGTGATCACCTGTTCGTCGGCGAGGAGATTGCCTGCGGCGACAGCGTTCTCGCCTTCGCGATGGGTGTTGATACCCAGGCTGTTGGCACCTGAATGCACCGCGGTCCGGCCGGCCGCGTCGACGACCGTGACCTGCCGGTACTCGGGGAACAGTTCGCCCGCCAACACCTGTGCCAGCGCGGACGGAGCGTCGGCACCGGCGGCCAGTGCGTCGAGAACCGCAGGTCCCAGGGCGGGATTGGTGACGTTCTGCGTCGCCACCACGCCCACCCCGGCGCGGGCGTGCGCGCAACGCGAGGCCACCGCCGGGCTCGATGAACTGATGACGATCCCGAACGCGCCGGTCGCCTCGTCGCGGACCACCAGGGAGAATGTCACGGTGCCGTCGCCTGCGATTCGCTGATGACGGCGGTCGCATCGATCTCGACCAGCCATTCCGGACGGGCCAGCGCCTCGACGACCAGACCCGTCGACACCGGATACACGCCCTTGAGCCAGCGGCCCATGATCCGGTACACGGTCTCGCGGTAGCGGATATCGGTGAGATACACCGTGACCTTGACGATGTCGGCGAGCGAACTTCCCGACTCTTCCAGGAGCATCGCGATATTGCTCATGGCCTTCTCGGTCTGGACCGCGACATCACCGATTCCGACCGATTTGCGGGTGTCGAGGTCCTGGCCGATCTGTCCGCGCAGGTACACCACCCCACCGGCGACGACGGCCTGGCACAGGTCGTTGTCGAGGTTCTGCTCGGGGTAGGTGTCCTTGGTGTTGAACGGCCGGATCCGCCGGTGCGTCGGTGCCATGTGTTGTTCCTTGTCCTACTGTGGGTCGGGTCGGTTCGGGTCGTGTTCTGGGCGGGTTGTGCCGGGGCCGGGCTCGGCGGTGGTCTTACGGTACGTCGGCGTGGGCGGTCGCTCAGGCCGGTTCGGCGGCGGGCTCGGCGCTCTCCTGGAACTGCGGGCGCATGAGCACGTAGTACAGCGGGCAGATCACGGCCAGCCCCACCAGCCACGAGATGTCGACGCCGTTGATCGCCTCGGCCGCGAACCCGGTGAAGAGAGTCGTGGACAGGAACGGGATCTGGATGACGATGCCGATGAAGTAGCAGGCGATGGCCGTCCAGTTGAAGGTGCCGTACACGCCGCCGTCGCGTTCGAACAGCGACGGGATGTCGTAGTCGCCGTGCCGGAGAACGTAGTAGTCGACGAGGTTGATGGCGGTCCAGGGGATCAGTACACACAGCAGCAGGGCGAGGAAGTTGGCGTAGTTGGCCAGGAAGTCGTCGGCGCTGAAGATCGCCGGGACGATGGCGACGGCGAACAGTACGACGGCGGTGATCGCCCGGCTGATGGCGCGGGGCTGCCAGCGCGGGAAGATGTTCTGGCCGATGGTGATGGTCGAGAGCGAACCGCAGTACAGGTCCATCGAGTTGGTGGCGGCGACACCGACGGCGAAGACGATGAAGATTCCGGTGGTGACACCGTGGGTGAGGGTGCCCATCCCTGCGATGGTGTCGTCGTTGGGCAGTGCCGCACCGACGAGTGCGCCGAGCAGCATCGGCAGGGTGGAGCCGATGACGCACCCGGCGTAGGTGGCCCAGAACGCTGCGCGCACTCCGGTGTCCTTGGGCATGTAGCGGGTGTAGTCGGACACATACGGCGCGTAGGCGATCTGCCACAGTGCCGCCACCGAGATCGTCGCCATGAAGCCCGCGACGCTGAATCCGTCAGTGTGCAGGGTGTCCTCGGGCAGACCATTCACCCACACCATCCAGATGAAGGCGATGATCAGCGCGCCGCCGGCGACCACCGACAACACCGCGGCCAGACTGTGGATGAGCTTGTATCCCACCATGGTGGCGACCACGCTCACACAACCGATCAGGAAGGTGGCCAGGCCGGTGGGCATTCCGGTGACCTGGGCCAGTGCCTGCCCACCCAGGACCGCGTTGGAGGCGAAGAACCCGAGGTACATGAACACGACCAGGACGACGACGAGAAGGCTTCCGTACGAACCGAACTGGGCTCGCGTCTGAAGCATCTGCGGCACGCCCATCTGGGGGCCCTGCGCCGCGTGCAGTGCCATCACGATGCCACCGACGACGTTGCCGATGATCACGGCGAGCACGCCGGCCCACAGCGGCAGACCGAACACCGTTGTTGCCAGGGCGCCGGTGATGATGGTGAGCAGCATGATGTTCGAGCCGAACCAGACTGTGAAGAGGTCGCGGCCGCGGCCGTGGCGCTCATCCTCGGGAATGTGGTCGATGGTGCGCTTTTCGACTTGCGCCGGAACCGGGGTGGCCGGGGTGGGAGTGCTCATAAGGGGGCTTTCGTTCGCGGGGAGGGTGACCGCCGCGGCATCGGGGCGATGAAGAGAGTTTGACCCATCTGCAATGAAAGATAAATCAGAAATATTGGGTCCAATGCATCAATTCTCTTGATGGTTCGAGGGCGCCCGCACGCACGTCGTGTCGCGAGCATGTGTATCGGGAAAACTGTTGCATTGGATCAATAAGATCTAGCCAGGTTTCACCTGGGTTTTACACATTTGCGGTCCGGTCGGGGTCACCATTGTGGGATGACCGACCCCACAGAACTCACCGTCGACGACTGGCATGGCCGGGCCGCCGAGGCCACTTTTCCCACCCGGGCCTATATCGGGGGCCACTGGGTCCCCGCGGCGTCCGGGCAGACCTTCACCGTCATCAATCCAGCCACCGGCGAACCATTGGCCGAGGTGGCCGCCGGCGATGCCGACGACATTGACGCGGCCGTCGCCGCGGCCACGGCCACGTTCGCCGACTGGTCGGCACTGTCGGCCGGCGCCCGCGGGAGCCTGCTGTGCCGCTTCGCCGATCTGATCACCGAACATGCCGACGAACTCGCGCTGCTGGTCACGCTGGAGATGGGCAAACCGATCAGCGACGCGATCAACGTCGAGGTCGCCGGGGCGGCGGCCGTGTTCCGCTACTACGGCGAGGTCATCGACAAGATCCCGGGCGAGCTGCCGCCGACCGCCGACGGCAGTGTCGCCATGGTGCGGCGCGTGCCCCTCGGGGTGATCGGAGCCGTCGTTCCGTGGAACTTCCCGCTCGACATCGCGGCGTGGAAGGTCGCGCCGGCGCTTGCCGCGGGTAACACCGTCGTCCTCAAACCCGCGGAGGAATCGCCGTTGTCGGTGTTGCGGATGGCCGAACTGGCGGTCGAAGCGGGGCTGCCGCCGGGCGTGTTCAACGTGGTGCCCGGCCTCGGTGCGACCGCCGGCAGGGCGCTCGGCCTGCACCCCGGCGTCGCCTGCCTGACGTTCACCGGATCGACCGCCGTGGGCAAGATGTTCCTGAGCTACAGCGGCGATTCCAACATGAAGCAAGTGTGGCTCGAATGCGGCGGCAAGAGCCCCAACCTCGTGTTCGCCGACTGCGACGACCTCGACAAGGCCGCCGAGATGGCGTGCTTCGGCATCTTCGGCAATTCCGGCGAGGTGTGTTCGGCCAACAGTCGATTGCTGGTGCAGCGTGAGATCGCCGACGAGTTCGTCGCCAAGGTCGTCGAACGGGCCGCCCACTACTACCCGGGCGATCCGCTCGATCCCGCGACCACCGCCGGACCGATCGTGTCGGGCAAACAACTCGACCAGATCCTGCGGTATGCCCAGGTCGGTGCCGCCGACGGGCAGGTCGCCCTGGGCGGCAAGCGGGTCGGGGAAACCGGCTACTTCATGGAACCCACCGTCGTCACCGGCCTCGCCGTCGACTCGGCGGTGGTCACCGAGGAAATCTTCGGCCCGGTCCTGGCCGTGATCGTCTTCGACACCGAGGAGGAGGCCGTCGCCCTGGCCAATGACACCCCCTACGGGCTGGCCGCCTCGGTGTGGACGTCAAACCTGAATCGGGCGCTGCGCGTCTCGGACGCCCTGCACGCCGGCACGGTGTCGGTGAACACCGTCGACGCGCTGTCGATGGGTACCCCGTTCGGCGGTTTCGGTGCGTCCGGTTTCGGGCCCGACCTGTCGGTGCACGCCATTGACAAGTTCACCGGCCTCAAGACCACGTGGATTGCCAAGGGCGACTGACCCCGACGACGATCGCCCGTGGTGACCTGGTCACCACGGGCGATTCTCTTGGGCACTCAGGGCCCGGAACCCGGTCCGTGAGCCGTCAGGCCGGCGGCCTGTACTCGGCGTAGGCGCGCTGGATGGCGATCTGGTCGGCGAGGTATTTGGCGTCGTGCCACACGCCCCAGATGAAGCTCGAACCGCGCCGGGAGAGCCAGGGCAGGCCGAGGAAGTACACGCCGGGCTCGGACGACACACCGCGCTGGTGCTGCGGATTTCCGCCCTCGTCGAAGGCGTCCACCTGCAGCCAGTCGTAGTCATTGCCGAAACCGACCGCCCAGAGGATCGTGGTGACGCCGGCGGCGGCCAGGTCGAGCTCCAGGATCGGAGCGCTGACGCATGCGGGGTCGGCGATGATCTCGCGCGCGGCCGGCTCCTCGGGCAGGTCGAGGCCGTTGCGTTCGATGTATTCGTCCGCGGCGTCGAGCATTCCGAGGTAGTTGGCGTCGCCGCCGTCGATGTTGGCCTTCAAGTCGGTACCGAAGCGCATGCGGGTGCCGTCGAACTCATTGGCCCGTCCGACGAGGGTGACGCCTTCGTCGGCGAGCTGCCGGAAGTCGACGGTGTGACCGCCGTGGGCGCCGCTCACCGCGATGGTGACGTGCTCGGCGCCGGCGGGCGGGGTGACCGCGTCCCAGAGGCCGAGAACGCCAAGCCACCAGCAGAAGTCGCGCCCACGGTAGCTGCGTGGCGGGCGGTCGTGCGGGCCGACGGCGAGGTAGACCTGCTTGCCGGACCGGTTGAGTTCGTCGGCGATCTGCACGCCCGACGACCCGGCACCGATCACCAGTACGGCGCCCTCGGGTAGCTGTCCGGGGTTGTGGTAATCGCTGGAGTGGAGCTGGGCGAAGCCCGCCGATTCGGGTACCAGCGCGGGGATGATCGGCTTCTGGAAGGCACCGGTGGCCGAGACGACGAAGTGTGCGTCGATGGTGCCGTCGGAGGTCTCGACGTGGAAGCCGGGCCGGCCCTCGTGCTTACGGACCTTGGTGACCTCGACGCCGGTGCGGATGGGTGCGCCGACCTTCTCCGCGTGTGCGGCGAGGTAGTCTGCCACCTCCTCCTTTCCGGCGAAGGCCTCAGGTGGGCAGTCGAATTCGGATCCGGGGAAACGGTCATGCCAAGCGGGTCCGTTGGCGACGAGGGAATCCCAGCGCCACGAGCGCCAGCGTTCGGCGACGCGGTCACGTTCGAGGACCAAGTGACCGATGCCCTGTTTGCCGAGATGCTCACTCATCGCAATACCGGCCTGTCCCGCACCGATGACGAGAACCTCGACTGTTTCGTCGCTCACCGCAACCTCCACCGCACTTGTAGGCGTTATGTCTGACTGCCTCCATGATCCGGCCGCCATGAGCATATGTAAAGAAGAACTAATCTATGTTCTGCATTAGAATAGTTGATGCAGAAAGTGTTGATGTCGTGTTCGCCCGTATTACCGATCAGTACGCTGATCTATCGAGTCCATACGTTTGATCGAAGAGGTCGATGACCATGCCTGCCAAGGACCCATCCTTCACTCTGGTGCAGCTTCGGTACTTCGCCGCGGCCGCCGATCTCGGCAGCATGACCGCGGCGTCGAAGGTCCTCATGGTGTCCCAGTCTGCGGTGTCGACGGCGATAGCGCAGCTCGAGAAGGAACTCGGGGTGCAGTTGCTGATCCGTCAGCATGCGCGGGGTCTGGAACTGACCTCGGCGGGCCGCAACTTCCGGCAGGAGTTGCGCAGCTTTCTCGCGCATTCGGTGGAGTTGGCCGATTCGGCAGCACGCCTGGGCACCTCGCTGATCGGCGATCTGGCTGTCGGCTGCTTCTCGACGATCGCTCCGTTCGGTCTGCCGACGCTGCTGTCGGCGTACGAGCAACGGTTTCCGCAGGTGCGGGTGAACGTGATCGAAAGCGAGCACGAGAATCTGACGCGCCTGCTGCGTGACGGCCAGTGCGAGCTGGCGCTGATGTACGGGTTCGACCGCGACGACGGAATCACCTACCAGCCGCTGGCGATGAGCAGGCCGTATGTCATCGTCTCGGTCGATCATCCGATCCCGCGGGCCGGCCGCCGCGAGGCCACGCTGAGCGAGTTCGCGACCGACCCGATGGTGCTGCTGGACTTGCCACACAGCCGCGACTACTTCCTGTCATTGCCCCGCAGGGCCGGGTTCACCCCGCAGATCCGTTTCCGCAGTACGGGTTTCGAGACGGTAAGGTCATTGGTCGCGCACGGTTTCGGCTTCTCCATCCTCAATCAGCGGCCCGCCCACGACCTGACCTACGACGGTCGCAGGGTCGCGGCGATCGAGCTCACCGACAGCGCGCCCGCACTGGAGCTTGTCATCGCGCATTTGGCCGGGGTGCGCCTGACCAACCGTGCGTCGGCGTTCAAGGAACTGTGCAAACGGCATTTCGCCGCCGCCGAACGGTCGGTCGACCGCGATCACGGACGCTCGTAGACCACCGCGCCGCCGACCATGGTGGTCTGTACGGCCAGCTCGCCGATATCGTCGGCGGTGGTGATGTCGCCGTCGAGGACGATGAGGTCGGCGTCCTTGCCCACCTCGATCGTCCCGGCGCGTGCCGCGCGGTGGGTGACCCTCGCGGCACCGGCAGTGTAGGCGTCGACCGCCGACCGCAGCGAGATGGCCTCGTCGGCGAGCAACGGGACGGTCCGCGCGTCGGGGCCGATGGCGTGCGGGTCGGCCCGTGATCCGGTGCGGTGGACGGCGGTGTGCAGCGCCCAGAGCGGGTTGGGGTCGGTGACCGGCCAGTCGCTGCCCATCGCGAGCTGCGCTCCGGCCCGCAGCAGCGACCCGAACGGGAAATGCCGGCCCTCCCGTTCCGGTCCGAGCAGTGGCAGTTTGCGTTCGACAATCTCGATGTCACGACGCGCCCACAGCGCCTGAATGTTGGCGGTGACACCCAGTTCTCGGAATCGGGGCATATCCAGTGGATCGACGACATCGAGGTGGGCGATCTGATGGTGCGCGGCGAAGTCCCCGCATGCGGTGACCGCCGAGGAGAGGGCGTCGAGGCATTCGCGGACCGCACGATCACCCACCGCATGCATGTGGATGTGGAAGTCGTTGCGTGCCAGTAGCGCACACACATCGGCCAACTCGACGGGGTCGATGAACGAGAGCCCCTCGGAGTGTGCGTCGGCCGGGATGTTGCAGTACGGCTCCAGCATGGCGGCCGTGCAGTTCTCGCAGATTCCGTCCTGCATCACCTTCACGGTGTCGATGTGCAGGCGCGGCCCACGTGCGGAATCGCGACGGTCCAGGATGGTGCCGAGCTGCCCGATACCCTCCTCGGCCGTCCACCACAGCGCTCCGCAGACATGCGCGACGAGTTCGCCCGCGGCATCGGCCGCGAGGTACGTATCGAGGGTGTCGGTGAGCCCGAACGCGGGAATGCCCACACCGGCGTCCTGCCAGCCGGTCACGCCGACGGACAGTAGACGCTGCTGGGCGAGCAGGAGAGCGTCCCGCAACCGGTCGGGGCCATCGGCGGGGATCAGCGCGTTGACCGCGTCGAAGGCCCTCTCGAACAGCACCCCGGTGGGTTCGCCGCGCTCGTCACGTTCGATGCGCCCACCGTCCGGGTCGGGAGTGGCAGCGCTGATTCCGGCACGCCGCAGTGCCTCGGAGTTCGACCACACACCGTGCCCGTCGTGGCTGGAGAGGACCACCGGCCGATCACCGACGACGGAGTCGAGGTCGTCCTTGGTGGGCAGACCACCAGGAAAGGCATCTCCGTACCACCCGCTGCCGCTGATCACCGGCTCATCCGGGTGGGTCCGGACGTACTCGGCGATGGCGTCGAGGTAGCCGCGCCGATCGTGCGCCAGTTCGGACAGATCACAGCGCAGTGCGGCCAAACCGCCCGCCACCGGATGCACATGGGCGTCGATGAACCCGGGCAGCAGACCGGCCCCCCCGAGATCATGCACCTGCGTGCCCGGACCGACGAGGTCGGTATCGACACCCATGCGGATAGCCGAGATGACACCGTCGGTGACCGCCACGGTATCGGCGGGCGAAGCGGTTTCCGGCTGCCACACAGCGGCATTGGTGAAGACGTGATCGGCGGCCATGCTGACCCCTGGTGATCGGTGGGAGGCGAACCGCTCCACCGTAACGCGCGTGCGGTGTCCGCGTGGCCCTAAGCGACCTGTTCGGGCATCGCCGTCCGGGTGATGCGCGTCCACGACTGCCTCACACGAACGGAACCGACAAGCGGTCGACCGCAGCTCGTCGGGTAGCGATCCCGCGCCGGTCGTAGCCTGCCGTCGTCGCCGGGTTGCTGTGGCCGACGATCTTCGACACGGTCGACAGGTCGGCCCCGGAGTCCAGGAGATCGCCGACGAACGTGCGCCGCAGGTCATGGGGCCGCACCGCCTCCGACTCGCCGAGGAACCGGCGTCGCACCGCGGCGGCCACCGCATCCACCGACAGCCTGCGGCCGGTCTCGACGACCGCCACGCGGGGAACCTCCTTACTCATCGGCGTCAGCAGGGGACCGGCGCCCTCTCCACGTACCTCCAACCACGCGGTCAGCGCCCGCCGCACCCCCGGGGCCAGCGGCACCGAGCGGACCACGCCGCCCTTGCCGGTCACAACCAGCGTCTCGCGTGCCGCGTCCACGTCCGAGAGGTCCAGGGTCACCGTCTCGCCGCGGCGCAGGCCCGCCCCGACCAGCAGTGCGATCAGTGCGCTGTCGCGCCTGGCCGTGGCCGACGGGTCCGCGGCCAGTGCCTCGAACGCGGCCTTGACCCGGTGCGCGTCGATATGTCCGCGTGCCTGCTTGTCCTCGTCGCGGCCGATCTTCTCCGGCTGTAGTGCCGACAATGCGACCGTCGCGGTGCCGTGGTCCATCAGCCCGGCGTCGCGGCAGGCCCGCACCACCGCACGTACCGAATCGCGCATGGCATTGCGTGTCGACGCGGCGTCCCACACACCGCCGATCGAGCGGTCCAGTGACTGGTAGACCTCCGCAGGCAGCGCGGCCCAATCGGTCGACCACACCGCGGCGGGCGAGTCCACCTGCCCGGTCGCCAGCACCACCCGTGCCAGCCTCTCCAGCCGGAGCCGGGCCGTCTTTTCGGACCCACGCGCCACCGACAGCGCCACCGACCGATGCACTTCCACGGGGACCGGCGACCGGGCGTCGTCGACCGCGGCACGCACCAGTTCCGTCGGAACGCGTACCGGTGCAGTCAGATCGGCCTCTACGCGCCCGTCGTACAGCTCGATGTCCATTCCGGTAACGATACCGCGATAAGGATCATTATCGCGATACACTACATTTGGGCGTGAGATGAGGAATATCAGTATTCATACGAGTATTATTGCCCTGAACCCGCGAATTCACGGCAAATGAACGGAGAACTACGGTGGCGACCACGCTCATGCCGGATCAGACGAACATCTTGGAGCAGACCTGGGCCGACACGATCGCGGCCGACGCGAAGGTCGCCAACAAGGCGTTCTACGAGAAAGTCCGAGGTCACAGCGGTTTGGGGGACTACAACCTCGTCGCCTCATGGCTGCGCGACAAGCGCCGGGCGGTGCAGGCCGCCGAACGCGGCGACATCGCGATACCCGCCGACATCGTGGACGATCTGCAGCCGCTGTGGCAGAAAGCCGTGGTCACTGCGATGGCCGAGCTGGAAGCCCGGCACGCCGCCGCACTGGACCGCCTCGCCAAGGAGGCCGGCGACGCCGTCGCAGCTCAGACCAGGGCCGAGACCAAGCAAGTCGAGGCCGAAACGTCGTTGGCGAAGGCCCAGGCAGAGTTGGCGGCGACAAAAGACACTGTGACGGATCTCCGCAACGCCGCACAGGGACATCAGGCGGCCATGGACGCCCAGCAGAAGGCCCAAGACGCCGCCCAGCGGGTCGCGCAGGTAGCCACCGCCGACCGGGCCGAGGCTCTTGCCACGGCCGATGCCGCTCGTGCCGAACTGGCCAAGGCAGAAAAGACTCTTGCTACCGTCAAGTTCGAGACCGAGGTACTCCGCGAACAAATGGCAACGGCACGGGACGCCACCGCCGACTCCGACAAACGCACCGCGCTGGCCGAGCAGCGGGCCACGACCATCGAGACCGACCTCACCGCACAGCTCGCCGCGCTACGCGGCGAGGTCGACAACCTCACGGTTGCCCTGGCATCGGCTCGAGACGCTGCCATCCACAACGACAAACGCGCAGCGCTCGCCGAACAGCGGGCCGCCACCGTCGAGGCCGACCTGACCGGCCAGCTCACCGCGCTGCGCGAGGAGGTCGAGAAACTCACCGCCACGGGCCGCGCCACCCAGGACCAACTCACCGGTGCGACGCTGGAACTGGCCGCAGCACGCACCGAAGCCACCACATTGCGTGTGCTGCTGGACCGGATCGAACCGACCAGGCTGACCGATCAGGAGACCGCGCCGACCGATGAACAGCGCAGGCCGACCGCTCAGGACTAGGCGGGCGGCATGGATCTGCGCCTGTGCGGTTATGCGACCTGCTCGGGCATCGCCGACGCGGTGATACGGCGCAGGGTGTCGGCGATCGTGAAAAGATCGTCGTCGTCGAACGGGTTGCCGTGGTCGGTGTACGGGGATTCGAACAGCCGGCCCGGTTCCATGACTCCGTTGCGGGTGAGTTCGTCGACGATGTGGTTGACGAATCGCACCTGCTCGACGGTGAACATGGTGCCGCTCAGATAGTGCTCGAATGCTTCGGTGGCGGCGCCGCGGTCGAGGCCGACGAGGCCGCGCACGAACACGCCCAGGCCACCGGTCTGCCGCCCGGCGAACACGATGTCACCTTCCTGCCCACCGGAGGCGAGCAGCATCTGTTCGAGTTCGGTGATGTCGTCGGCGGTGAGTTGGCGGTTACGGCGCAGCCGTTGCAGGGCCAGGTTGTCAAGGTGGTCGCGCAGGTACGCTTCGGCTTTCGACCGGAACCGGTCGAAGTTGGTGCCGGGGGTGATGCCGGGCAGTTCCACGGTGACACCTTCGCCGATGGTGTCCTCGAAGTCGGTGTACACCGGGTTGCGGGAGGTCTTCTCGATGAGCCGCACCAACCCGCGCAACTTCCTGCGGGCCGCTTCGAGCATGGGGAGGGTGACGTCGATCCACCATTCGTCACCGGCCACCGACTCCAGCAGTACCGCCTGCGCGGCGACCGACGGGATCGAGGTCCTACCGAGCAGACTGGCCGCCACATCCTGAATGCGGGACCGAAGCTGCTCGGCGGCAAGCGCGTCGGCGTTGAGTTGGGCGAGCTGGCGGCGCAGCACCACCAGGTCGAACCGTTTGGCATCCTCGTCGTCGTCACGCACCGACGACGGCAACCCTCCCAGGGGAAGTGCCGCTTCCACGTCGTCGGGGGAGAGCGTGCACCACGCGTCGGGTTCGGCGAACCGTTCGACGGTCTTGCGGTGTTTCCGGACGACAAAATTGTCCAGGTTCATGCCGGCGACGATCTCGTGCAATCCATCGACGGTGGACTTGCGCAGGTCGGGTTCGTCGTCACCGAGCGCGGTCACCAGGCCCAGGCGGGCCTCGAACAGGCGCTGCGCCAACGACTTCTGGATACTGCCCTCCGACCCGGGGAGGTCCTGGCTGAAGTATTCGAGGTTGCCGCAGAAATCGAAGACGAAAAAGTCCTGCTTGTCCTCGCCGGGCCCGAACAGGTCGGGGCACAGCCGGGTGCCGCGGCCGATCATCTGCCAGAACTTCGACTTGGACCGCACCTGTTTGAAGAACACCAGGTTGAGCACTTCGGGGACGTCGATACCGGTGTCGAGCATGTCGACGCTGATCGCGATGTGCGGTGCCTTGTCCTTGATGGAGAAGTCATCGATCAACGATTGTGCGTACGGGGTGCCGTGGGTGATGATGCGCGCGAACTGCCCGGCATGCTCGGGGTAGGCCAGGTTGAAGCGTTTCTCGATGAACTCGGCATGCTTCTGGCTTTTCGCGAAGATGATGGTCTTACCGAGGCGGTCGCCGCCGGCAACCTTGTAACCCTGAGTCATCAGCGTCGACAGCACCTTGTCGACGGTGTCCTCGTTGAACAGGAACCGGTTGAGTTCTTCGGCACCCACCTCGTCGGGTGGTCCGTCCTCACCCCAGTCCAGGGCGTCCCACTGGTCTTTCTCGTCCTCGGTGAGATCGTCGTAGGCGATGCCGGACCGCAGGAACTTGGTGCCGACGCTGATCCCTTTGGGCGGCACCAGATATCCGGCGTCGACCGCCTCGTCGAGGCTGTAGGCGTCGGTGGGGACTCCGTCTTCGAGGTGGAACAGCCGGTAGGTGTTGTGGTCGACTTCGTCCTTGGGGGTGGCGGTCAGGCCCACCAGCAGCGAGTCGAAGTAGTCGAAGATCGCGCCGTACTTGGCGTACACCGAGCGGTGTGCCTCGTCGATCACGATGAGGTCGAAATATCCTGGGCCGAAACGTCGTTGGTCGTTGACCGTGTCGTCGATGAGGTTCATCATCGTCGGATAGGTGGACACGTACACACGGCCGTCGGTGACCTTCTCGGTGACCAGGTTGACGGTGGTGGACCCGGGCAGGTGCTCCTTGAAAGCATTGGCGGCCTGGTTGACCAGTGCGGTGCGGTCGGCCAGGAACAGCACCCGCTTGGCCCAGTTGGCTTTTTGCAGCAGGTCGACGAGCGCGATGACGGTGCGGGTCTTGCCGGCGCCGGTGGCCATCACGAGCAGCGCTTCGCGTTGTTTGCGGTCGAAGGCGTCGCCGACCGCTTTGATGGCGCGCACCTGGTAGGGGCGTCCGGCGATGTCGGTGTTGACCGGTGCGGTGGTCAGCGGCAGCCGGGTCTGGCGGCGCTGGATGAGCAGTTCGAGTTCGGCGGCGGTGTAGAAGCCGTCAATCTCGCGGGGCGGATAGCCGGCGGCATCGTCCCAGATTCGATGTTCGTAGCCGTTGGTGTAGTAGATCACCGGCCGCCGGCCGAACTGTTTCTCCAGGCAGTCGGCGTACAGGCCGGCCTGCTGCTGTCCGACCTCCGGTGATTTCGAGGTACGTTTGGCCTCCACCACGGCCAGCGGCCGGCCGTCGGCACCCCACAGCACGTAGTCGACAAATCCCTTGCCTCCTGCGTTCGGCATGCCGGTGACCTCGTACTCGCGGTCCCGATCCTGGTCGAGCGGCCAGCCCACCTCGTGCAGCATCAGGTCGATGAACACATCGCGGGTGTCCGATTCGCTGTAGTCCCGGTCGTCGGGTGCCGCGGCGGCCTGCGCGGCGGCGATCTGCGCTTGCAGCGCGGCGATCTCGGCGTCGCGGGCGGCGAGCAGTTCGGTCTTCTCGGCGAGCGCCCGCGCCCGTGCCTCGTCCTGGGCCCGGAACTTGGCCGCGATCTGCGCGAACTGGTCCCGGGACAGAGGTGCGGCGTGGGCCGCCAGCTTCGGATCGAACTGTGTGCGCAGATCCACCGCCTGCGGGTAGGGGGAGTGGTGGTACGACGCCCACACCACGACGTTGAACACGTCACGCAGCACCGCCAGCGACACATCGGGCCGGATCTGCCGATTATCGTGCACAGCGGTGTTCGCGATCTTGCGGATCCGCGTCATCTTGTCCGTAATACCTTGTGGTACAAGACGTCTGAACGTCGCATCGCCGATCTTGGCCGCCAGGTCGTCCTTGTACGGGATCCGCAGCGACAACACATCGTAGAGATAGCCGACGATCTCCTCGACCACCCGCCGCGAGTAGAAGCACGCCGACCGCGGATCGGAATGCAGATACGATTCGGCGCGAGCACAATCCTCGTACACCGTCGGCAGTGTTTGGCGGACGAAAGCGAAGTTGCTCACGGTCTCAGAAATCCCCCGTCAGTCGTTCCATCGGTTGGCCGGTGATATCGGCGATCAGCTCAAAATCCTTGTCCACGTGCAGCACTGTCAGTTCCGACAGTTCGGCGATCGCGGCGATGAGCAGGTCGGCAGGGCCGGGGCCGCGGTGGGTTCCGCGGTCGGCGAGGGCATGTTGCACTTCGAGAGCGCGTGACTCGGTTCGCGGAGTGATGCTCTCGACCGGCAGGTCAGAGACCGGTGGGGTGTTTTGCAGCTCAACCCAGCTTGAAGCCGAACGGGCCGAGAACCCCACTTCCAAGAGCGTGGTGGACGAGATGTGTACCAGGCCGCGCGCTATACGGTCCTGCCATTGATCGGCGTCGGGCGAATGGGCGATGCGAACCAACGCCGACTTGTCTACGAGCCAGGCCATCAATCCCACGCCTTCGCCATGACCTCATCGTCGAGGAGGTCACCGGCGAGTGCGCTGAATCGGTCGAGGTCAGCGCGGGTGGTCCGGCCACGTGGATGGGCGATGGTTTTCAGCTGCTGCCGCAGATACTCGGACCTGGACATGCCGAGGCTCTGGGCCTGGTCGTCGATGCGCGCGATCACCTCGTCGTCGACATTGCGGATCAAAATGTCCGTCATGTGATATCACCTCTGACCTCCCACGCTATCAGGGTGTGGATGTGATGGCGAGGTTATGGTTCGTCCAGCGGGCACGTCGTGGAACACGGGATCAGTCGTCGACGAGTGCTGACAGCGCGGTCGCCGCCTGTTCGGGGTTGTCGGGCAGACGGAGGAGTGCGTCGATGACCGGGCGCAGTTCGGGATCGTCGGCCATCGGCCGCAGCCGGTCGGCGCTGGTGGCGATGGCGGCGCGGGTGTTGGGGCCGACATTGGTCGAACCCCACGACCCGGCGTAATAGCCTTCGGGAGCCTCGAATGAGGAGGCGATACCGATGAAGGCGAGCAACTCGATGATGCTGCGCCGCTGTTGTTGTGGTGTGTTATCGCCGGCGGCGTAGGCGACCAGGAACGGGACGGCGTACGCGGTGGCCTGATAGATGGTGCCCTGATGCCAGATATTGCCGTACAACAGGTAGATCGCATCGTCGAACGCCGACGTCTCGCCCACGGTAGTGCCTGTTCCACACTGTGGCTCATGGTCCGGATCGGTGATCGACAGTCCCCGAAGGGAACCCGCAACATCCGTGTGAGGAGCATCGTCGTCACCCCTCCCGATGCCATATGCGTGAGCAAGGGATTCCCAGTCGACACGATCGAGCTCATCCAGCGCCGCAGCACCGGTAGCGAGCGGAATCACGATGTCAGTCATGCGCCGAGTATAGGAAGGGACACCGTGTCGTCGGTGACCGTAAGCCCGCGGCCAGGTGTGTTTACCCCTCAGGGGCAAATATCTGTTCGAGGGTGTCGGCTCCGAGGACCAGGCGGGCGCTCCATTGCGAAATCTGTTCGGTGTTGGCGCGCGCGACGCGCTCACGCGTATCGGTATCGACGTCACCGAATTTTGCGGTCAGTAGCTCGATGAGCAGCCCAGCTCGTCCTTCGGCCAGAGCCCCGGCTCGGCCTTCGGCTCGGCCTTCCGCGCGGAGTACGTCTGCGGTGTTCATTGCGGCCTCCTCGGCTTCGGGTCCCACGGTGGCGGTATAGCGGATGATGTCTTCGACCTGCGTAGTACTGACAACTACAAGGTACTGGAATAGGGCTTCGAGGCGGCTGGAGTCGAGTTGGTTGATGTGGTCGGTCCACTCGGGCAGCCAGCGAATGGCGTTTGGGTCTTCTGGTGCTTTAGTGAGGAATACGAAGGTTATGCGGGCCGCGGTTGTCAGTGGTCGGGCGCGCAGGGCGGCGTCGCTGACGGTGGTGAGGTCGTCAAGCAGGTAGCTCGCGTGCGGTATCAGACCGTCGGCCGCAGCGCCGAGCGAGTCGTTGATGTCGAGGAGGTCGGCGATGTCGGTGGGTGCGGTCCATCGGCGCCGGCCCTGGTAGATGACCACCGGGATGATCAGTGGCAGCGGTCGTTGGCCTGGTCGAATCGTGTGCTGCTTGACGTGTCGGTCCCAGATGCGGACCTGATATTGCAGCATGCGGAACGCCATCAGTGGGTCCGGGGTGCTTTGGTGTTCGATGACGACGTAAACGTACGCGTCGTCCTCCTGGACTGTCGTTTTGAACAGGACGTCGGTTTGTCGGTGGCGTAGGTTTTCGTCGACGAAGGTGCCTTCTTGAAGCACCATGTCGTTGAAGTCGATGTGTGCGGTCAGTTCGGGCGGTAGCACCGAACGCAGTTCTGATCCGGCGTTCTCCGGGTCGGTGAAAATCAGCCGGAACAGGGCGTCGTGTGGTTGTCGGCCCGTGGATGGGTCAAGCCCCGTGTGGTGGTGTAACTGGTTGTTGATCCTTCGTTGGTGGTCAGGCGGGTAGTTCGATCAGCGGATCGGTACTCACCTCCGTCTGCGAGTTGGTGTCGGGGTCGGTGGTCAGGGTGAGTCGGCACCTGTTGAGGATTTCGAGTCCGAGGTATCGGCGTCCTTCGGCCCATTCGTCGGTCTGCTCGGCCAGGACGGCGCCGATGAGCCGGACGATGGCGTCCCGGTTGGGGAAAGATTCCCACGACGTCGGTGCGACGGCGGATCTCGCGGTTGAGTCGCTCGGTGGGGTTGTTGGACCAGATTTGCCGCCACACGTCGTCGGGGAACACGGTGAACGCGAGGAGGTCTTCGCGTGCATCGCCGAGGTGCTCGGCCACGTCGGGGAGTCGCCCTTCAGTGTATTCCAGAAGCCGGTCGAACTGGGCGTTGACGGCCGCGGCAGTGGGCTGGTCGTAGACGCTGTGCAGCATCGCCTTCACCGCCGGCCACATGGATTTGGGGCACACGGCCATGAGATTGGCGGCGTAGTGGGTGCGGCAGCGCTGCCAGGCGGCACCGGGCAGGTTCGCCGCGATCGCCTCGACCAGGCCGGCGTGCGCGTCCGAGGTCACCAGCCGGACTCCGCCCAGACCTCGGGCGACCAGGTCAGCGAAGAAAGGTGTTCCACGAGGCCTTGCTCTCGCTGGTCGCCACTTGCATGCCGAGGACTTCGCGGTGGCCATCGCCGTTGACGCCGGTCGCCAACAGTACGACGGCTTTGACGACCTGCTTGTTCTCGCGGACCTTGATCGTCAGTGCATCCGCGGTGACGAACGTGAACGGTCCAGCCTCGTCCAGGCGTCGGTGCCCGAACGCGGCGACCTGTTCGTCGAGGTCTTCGGCCATCCGGGAGACCTGCGACTTCGACAGTGAGTCGATGCCCAAGGTCTTGACGAGCTTGTCCATGCGCCGGGTCGACACTCCCGCCAGGTAGCAGTCCGCCACGACCGTGATCAACGCCGACTCGGCCCGCTTGCGGCGCTCGAGCAACCACTCCGGGAAGTAGCTGCCCGACCGCAGCTTGGGGATCGAAACGTCGACGGTGCCCACACGAGTGTCCAGGGGCCGGTGGCGGTAACCGTTGCGGCGGTTGGTGCGCTCGGCCGAGCGAGCATTCCACTCGGCACCACACACACTGTCGGCATCGGCTGACAGCAGGGCGTTGATCATGGTCTGCAGCAGCTCACGCATCAGATCCGGGGATGCGTCAGCGAGGGCTTGGCCAAGCAGGCCGGCAGGGTCGACAATATGGGGCGCGGCCATCGTGATGACTCCGTTCGAGGATTCTGTGGAAGGTTGACTCGAAGGATCACACGGTGGCCGCTCCTGCGTCTGCCGACATAACGTCGAAGACGATCTCGGCCACCGAGTTACACCACTCTATGGGGCACTACCGTGGCGTGCGAGAGATCGCTCGACAGATCGGACGCAGTCCCGCAACGATTTCGCGTGAGTTGCGACGCAACGCTGCGACCAGGGGCGGGAAACTTGAGTATCGGGCATTGGTGGCGCAGTGGAAAGCTCAGCAGGGCGCTAAGCGTCCGAAAACGGCGAAACTCGTGGCGAACGAAGAGTTGCGGACCTACGTCCAGGACCGCCTCGCCGGCGTTGTTCGCCGGCCCGACGGCACACTGGTGGTTGGGCCCACGCCACCTGAATGGAAAGGGCTGAACAAGCCGCACCGGGCTGATCGCCGGTGGTCGCTGGCATGGAGCCCGGAGCAGATCTCCCAGCGACTGCGGGTCGATTACCCTGATGATGAGTCCATGCGTATCAGCCACGAGGCGATCTATCAGTCCCTGTTCATCGAAGGCCGCGGCGCGCTCAAACGTGAGCTGGTGGCGTGTTTGCGCACCGGGCGAGCCCTACGGGAGCCTCGTGCTCGCTCACGCAACAAACCGCAGGGTCATGTCACCTCCGATGTCGTGCTCAGTCAGCGCCCACCCGAAGCCGAAGACCGCGCCGTCCCCGGTCACTGGGAGGGTGATCTCATCATCGGGGTGGGCCGCTCAGCTATTGGTACTCTTGTCGAAAGACGCAGCCGTGCAACCCTTCTAGTGCACCTGCCGCGCCAGCAGGGCTGGGGTGAGCAGGCGTATGTGAAGAACGGTCCGGCGCTCGGTGGCTACGGAGCCATCGCGATGAACGCGGCACTGACGGCGTCGATGGCCGAGCTGCCGCAGCAGTTGCGTAAGACGTTGACGTGGGATCGTGGCAAAGAACTGTCCGCACATGCCCAGTTCGCGATGGATACCGGGACACAGGTGTTCTTTGCCGATCCGCATTCACCGTGGCAACGCCCGTCGAACGAGAACACCAACGGACTGCTACGCCAATACTTTCCGAAGGGGACAGACCTATCTCGGTGGTCAGCCGCCGACCTCGAAGCCATCGCCTACACCCTCAACAACCGCCCCCGAAAAGCCCTTGAGTGGAGGACTCCCGCCGAAGTCTTTGGAGAGCAACTACACTCAGGCAAACGACCCGGTGTTGCATCGACCGATTGAACCCGCCCAGTACACGGCACTGACCTTCGGTCAGCGTTTGGCCGAAGCAGGTATCGCCGCCTCGATCGGCAGCGTCGGAGATAGCTACGACAACGCCCTGGCCGAGTCGGTCAACGCCGACTACAAGAACGAGTTGGTTGACAACCAGCCACTGCATCACGGACTGGCCGAGCTGTCGTTGAGCACCGCCGAATGGATCGCGTTCTACAACCGCGAACGCCCGCACAGCTACTGCCACGACCTCACCCCCGACCACGCCGAACAGTTGCACTACGATCAGCTACGCGCCCTCAATCCGGAGGGAGTACTCACAAAATGAGCTCTCCGGAAACGCCGGGACGGATCACTTCGGGTATAAGCTGTTGTGTTGGTTTAGGCGACACCGGTTGCCCTGCCCATGGACGGATGTGAGTTGTCACCTGAGCCGACGCGTATGAGGGCCTTCCGGTATCGTCTGTTTCTCACGGGTAGGGTGTTTGAGGGAGGTCGCAGGGTGGTGGCCGTCTACTACTAAGCCTGAGGGGGCTGCCGTGCGTTTGACCGCCGACAAGGCTGTGACGTGGAACGATTCGGCCGCGCCGGACGGTCTTTCGCCAGGCAAGGAACATGTGGGTCCAGACCCATTCGGTCTCGTTGGATTCCAGATCGCGGTCGCGCGAGCAGCGTCGGTTCCATCGCGCCAGGTCCCGGCATCAGTACCGTCGTCATCGTTCACGGATGCCGTCTACGAGGCTGCGATCGATCGATGGACGGGCTCCTGAGCTGATACAGGGTGTACGCGAGGTGTGACTAGTCGGCATCCTCGGACAGACCCCGAGGCCGGCAGATCGAAGTTTCAAGTGTTGAACAAGCTCTCCGCGCATGATCGAAAGGTAGGGAATGACTCTGGACTGGAGCCGAATCGGCGCTGGCGCCAACGAACCGCTACTTCGTCCTCGTGATATTTATGCGGCGATAGCCCACAAGCCTTGGCCATACCTGCGTCAGGAGCAGGGTGAAGTTCTCGAAGCATGGTTCAAACGCAAGGACGACCGCGACGTTGTGATCAAACAGAACACCGGTGGTGGAAAGACCGTGGCTGGCCTCTTGATTGCACAGAGCACATTGAATGAGGGTATCGGGAAGGCTGTCTACCTCGCACCGGACACGTATCTCGCTACCCGCGTTCGGGAAGAAGCCGATCGACTCTCGTTCACTACCGCCGACGATCCGAATGATCCGGACTTCCGCGCTCAGCAGGCCATTCTGGTGACTACCTACCAAAAGCTCATTAACGGAAGGTCAGTTTTCGGAGTTGTAGGAGACGACCGGGGAGAGCCACTCGATCTGGGTGTCGTCATCGTCGACGATGCGCATGCAGCGCTAGCCACGACCGAAGGTCAATTCCGCCTGTCCATTCCCAGGTCGCACGCCGCCTACGAAGCGTTGATCGATCTCTTCGCGGCGGATTTGCGCGTACAATCCAACAAGGTTTGGGAAGACCTCCAGGCTGGCGATTTTGGCGCAGCCGCCCGGATCCCCTACTGGTCCTGGGTGGAAAAGGCCGACCAAGTCATGTCCATACTCCATCCGCATAGGACGGAGAATGGCTTCGTTTTCACGTGGCCTCTAATCGGTCATATACTGCACTTATGTGCCGCGACGGTTACCCCCCGCCACATAGAAGTGCGCCCGCCTTGCCCGCCGATCTCTGCGATCCCTTCGTTCGCGCGCGCAACGCGCCGGGTCTATCTGACCGCAACATTGTCTGATGACAGCGTCTTGGTGACCGATCTGGACGCTGATCCCGCGCACATCTCAAAACCCGTGACGCCGGGTAGCGCTGCGGACCTAGGTGATCGGATGATCCTCGCGCCGGTTGCTCTTAATCCAAACCTCGACGATGAGGCGGTGCGCGTTCTCGCTAAGCAGTTCTCACAAGGAGACCGTAACGGCGACAACGTCCCCGACTCGAAGCCGATCAACGTGGTAGTCCTAGTGCCGAGCACGAAAGCGGCGGCTGTATGGGAGTCATACGCAGACCGCATCCACTACGTGAAGGACCTGGAAGCCGGCGTCGCGGAACTCAAGACCGGTCACGTTGGGCTTGTAGTGCTTGTCAATAAGTATGACGGAGTGGATTTGCCGCACGAGGCGTGTGAGCTCCTAATTCTTGATGGTGTGCCCCAGCCGATGGACGCAGTCGAAAGGCGCGAAGCAGTAGCGCTGAGTGGCAGTCCGATTCGACGCATGCGTGACGTGCAACGTATTGAACAGGGCATGGGCCGTGGGGTCCGCGAGAGTAGCGACCACTGCGCGGTGCTCCTCCTCGGAGCTAACCTTGGCGTGGCTACACACGACCCGCGCTGGCTTGAACTGTTCTCTCCTGCAACGAAGGCGCAACTGAGGCTGAGCAGGGACGTTGCCACGCAGATCAAGGGGCAAGGGCTGGAAGCAGTTCGAACAGTCCTCACTCTGTGCCTCGATCAGGACCCAAATTGGGTAGGCAGTGGGCGTAGGGCTCTCGCTGAGGTCCGCTATAGCCAAACGGGCGTAGTCCGCCCAGATGCAGTTGCGGGAAGGGTGGCTTTCGATCTCGCCGCCGCTGGGCAAACAAGCGAAGCAGCATTAAAGCTCCAGGCGGCCATTAACGATCTCGAAGACCCAGAACTGCGTGGATGGCTAATGGAGCAAAAAGCTTCCTATCTGTATTTCACCGATCCAGTCGCTGCCCAGAGAGCGCTTGTAACAGCCGTAAAGTCGAACCCTCACGTTCTACGCCCACCAGCCGGAATCGCGTTCTCCTCTGCGAAACCAGCTGTCGCTCAGGCCCGCGTGGCAGCAGACTTCCTATCTTCTGAGTACGGAGATCAGATGTCCCTGGTTCTCGGAGTTCGAGCTCTCCTTGACCAGATCGAGTGGGACGAAGAACGAACCAAAGAATCCGAGCACGCGTGGCAAGAGCTTGGCCGACATCTAGGGTTTGATAGCACTCGTCCAGAACAGCTTTACGGGAAGGGGCCAGATAACCATTGGGTCCTTGGGCCTGGTCGCCACGCTGTCATCGAACTCAAGACTGGTTGCACCACCGACACTATCGTGAAGAAGGACGTCGACCAGCTTGGAGGCAGTATTCGATGGAATAAGGAGCAGAACGTTGGCGTTCAGAGTATCCCGATCATGCTGCATCCCAGCCGGACGATAGATGACCGCGGCACGGTTGTTGATGGCATGAAGGTCGTAACACCAGCGAAGCTCGAGGAACTCAAAGAGGCAGTTCGCGCGTTCGCGGTGGCACTCGCGGACGGCCAAGGCCGGTGGGGTGACGAACAGGCTGTCAGAGAGCGGCTTAGCCATGGCCAGCTGACAGGCGACCGGATCTTTCAGAAGTACGTCGAGGCGCCGATCATCCCGTAACGACGAATCTCTTGCTATAGCAACTACATGCATCGTGCACCGCGATAGAAAATCCGAGGTTCGCGCTCGCTGGTCGTCAGTGGTTGACTGCGAGGGTAAAGCGGCTCTTCCACATTGGCGTCGAGAAAGACCCTCTGTGTGTCATTCACCGTACAGGTCGGCTTCGATCTCCTCGCTCGTAGCGCGAATCAATTTGGCCATGCTACGCGCATCGCGAAATCGTTCGAACTCTTTCAGCGGAATGCGATGATGGGCGCCAACTTTGATTGCGTGGATATCGCCGCTGTCGATACGTCGTGCGATTGTTGACCGCGAGACGCCGAGGTGGTCAGCGGCCTGAGCGGGGGTGAGCAGTTCAAGCCGCGACGTGATCTCAACGACCTCGCCGGCAGCTTCAGCGGCGGCGAAGTAGTCCCTGATCTCGTTCCACGTGTTTGGCGACATCGTTGCCGGGTCGACACGCAGTGCATTTTTCATGCCCACAGTGTACGCGTGTGTGCGCAGTTGTGTGACAGTAACTGTTCATTACTATTCCGGATTACGACTTCCTGACCTTCGTCCTCTGCGGTTACGACCCGTCCACAGACCCGAAGTCCAGTCCGATCAGGTCCCATCGGCCTGCCCAGTCCTCGACCCTGAAGGTGTCGATCTTGTGGTGGTCGTTCTTGTCGGCGTTCCGTGAAGGATCGGCTTGAAGCCACAACTCGAGTTCGCGAGCGATGTCGTTGCGCATGAAATCCGCTGGTGCCACGGGTGCATCGGCGGGGTCTGCCTGATTGTCGATGAATACCCAGGCGTCGGCCTCGGGATTCGCGCCGGGGTATCCGTCCTTCTTGGAGCCCTGCCACGGATCTTTGCTCTTCGACTTGGTTTTCAGCTTCACGCAGTATGTTTGCCCGTCCGCACCAGACACCTCGAACAAGAGCTTGCGACCCGGGATGCGCTCAGCGAATCCACCTCGCCGTTCCACCTCAGCGGTGAAGTGTTCGATGCCGTCGCTTTGGGTGCTCACTGGGTGGGCTCCGGCTTGGTCAAGTACTCGTCGCGGACGTCTGCCAGCTTGCGGCCGTCCTTGAGGGACCAGTATCGCCAGCCGTTGGTATGGCCGCCGCCGCGAACGAATCGGGCCGCGCCCGATGGTGACCAGAATGGGTTGCCGCCGCAATCGATTCCGGATTCGGTAATGGTGCCCACCTCGTTGGGTTTACGGCCGACGATCTGGTCGCCGGCCTTGAGTAGGCCCGCGGCGACCAGATGCTTGATCTCCACGTCGTCGCCCGAAACCGGCTGCTGTCCGGCGACGACTCCCTCGTGGCCGTCCGGGACCGGCCATATGCTCAGAAGGGCGTCGATCAGGGTGTGGGTCCGCTTGTCGATGAGTTCTTCGTTCCAGGCTGCGTCGGCGGTGGCGGTGAGAACACGGCCGGTCATGGTGATCGTGTTGTGGTCCTGGAGGGCGGCCCGCTTCTGGTCCCAAGCGCCGTTCGAGACCTTCGAGTTGAGCGACGTCGTCAGCAAGGTCAGGTTGCCGAGGCGGTTCACGTGCGCTTGCCGTTCGGTCGCTTCGACTTCGTCGGCGACCGGCCAGTGCTCCTGCCATTTTTGCGGGAGCAGGTGCTCGATAGGTAGCGAGGTGCGGGGTACCTGCGGCTGCTTCGTCTCGGAACGGTACTTGTCCTCGACCGCTTCGAGGAAAGCACGCAACCGGGCGCGAGGGAATCGGCTGTAGACCGGTGCCGTAATCAGCGCCGTGCGAAGCTCGGTATCGCCGGGCCAGTAGGTACTCACCGCGTTCAGCCGGCGCAGGTACCGCTGGATCCGATCCGGAAGGTCCGCCGGTTCTGAACGCGAGCTGGTTCCGATGAAGTCTGCGACGATGCGGCCGAGATCGGAGTTCGAGAGACGGAGAAGCTGACGGCGGTACAGCCAGCTTTCCGCATGCCCGATGACCCCGGCGACGACGGCCGCGTCGACATCCTTGCCGGGCTCGTGGAGCCAGAGCAGCAGCGGCGTCAGGAGTTCAATCCCGCTGGCCCGCATTCTGTACACGGCCATCTCGACCGGATCGAGTTGCCGAGACGATTCTTCTGCGTTGACGGACCACCGTTCGTACAAGTCCGCCTGCTGCTTCAAGTCGGGCAGGAGAGCGGTCATCGCCGGTCCGCTGTGCTTCACATACGACTTGAACCGGCTGAACGTCGAATGCGGACTGATCTCTTCGCCGATCCGCGACACAAGCCACTGGTTGAGAAACAGGGAGCTGCGGCTGACCTTGCGACGACCGAAACTGATCTCCTTCTCCCAGAACTTGCTCTCGAACGGCCAGCCCTGGTGGTAGACCTTCTCCGTGTCGGCGCCCTCGGCATCGAGCATCTGAAAGACATAGTTGCGGACAAGGTCCGCTGCGGTCAGCGGAGCTCCGCGGGCGTTGAGTGTTTCGAAGATTTCCTGGGAGTCCTCTTCGGCGGTCAGTTCGATGGTCACCAGTTGCAGTTGGGACTGCAACGCATCGGCGAGGACCGTGGCGCGCTGAGCGATGTCGCCCTCGCCTTCGTTCAGCCACTCCTCAGCCCGAGCGGTCATATAGGCATGGCACTGTGCGATCAGTGTTCTCGAGTGTGTGAGCGACACGTAGTCGACGGGGACCGGTGCCTCCATCACCTCGCTGAACGCCGCGCGATCGACATTCAAATGCCGTATTTTCAGGGCACTCTCACCGTCGGCGACGAATGCCGTGGGGTTGTGAGTGAGCATGTCCAGTTGCTCGGCAGATTTTTCGGCCCCGCGTTCGGAGATCACCGCACTCACCGCGTCCATGAGTAACTGGAGGGTGGTGAGGCGCTGTTGGCCGTCGATCACGTTCCACGTCGGGACATTCGCGGTCGTCACCGCCTGGGCTTGCAACACCACCGCACCCATGAAGTGCTGGGGTCGCGCCATCGGATTCTCAAGAGTGAGGTTCGCGATCCGACGTACGTCTTTCCACAGTGGTGCCCACTGGTCTTCCTCGTCCCAAACGTATTTGCGCTGGAATAGTGGAATCACAAGATGCTGTGGTTGGTTGAACAACTGCTGTGGAGTGCGTTTATGGGTGTCCATAATTGACCTACAGGTCCCCTCTGAAGGCACGGGATTGGAGAGATGTGAAGAGTTCGTCATCGTGGTTCGCTACTGCGTGAGTGGTCTCGTGCTCGGATTCGATACGGGCCAGTCTCACGGCGAACTCGGTCTGTGTACTGAGCGGCGGTACCGGAATGGGCATCGCCTTAATGATGCCCATGTTGAGGCCATCCATGATTGAGCCCTTGGTTTGGCGGCGGAGGTGTGCCAACGAATCGGGATGCCAGAGGAACGCTGCCCGCAGGAATTCTGGGTTAAGACGTTCGGTTTCCGGCGTAATCGCACAGATGTGCTTCGTGTTGATCGCGGTGGGGATGTCATCGGGGACAACAACGCATCGGCCAGTTGTACCCATGATGCTGATGAGAACGTCGCCGTGATTAACTGTGTACCTTGTCAGCTTCTCGTACTTCTCGGGTGTGATAAAACGGCGTTCGGCCCAACGGAACTTGTTCCCAACTACATTGTCGAGGCCCAGGACTGCGATTCCTTCGTCAACGAACTCGCTGTGAAGTAGTTGACTGCCGAACGGGCCGGTTCTTATCAGTGAAGCTTCGGCAGCGACAGTCGAGGTAGCAGGGACCTCCGCGAACATATCGCGGAAGACAGACTCGATGAGTGAGTCGAGGTGGGTGAGGACTTGGCGGCGTTTGGTGCGGAGGGAGTCGGCGTGGTCGAGGATTGTGGCGATGCGGCGTTGTTCGGGGAGGGGGGGGAGTGGGATCTGAAACGACAGTAGCGTCGCTTCTGCGATGCGCTGACGGTTCGTTGCACCAAAGCTGGAGGCGCGGATCTGGTCTTGGAGGACTCCAGCCCGCATCAAGTGCAAGAGGTAGGATGGCTCGATTCGACCAAATCGAACGTTGAAAATGGGGAAGTCTTTTGAAACGACGGCGCCGTCCAAAGCGTCCGGTACCAGCGCAAAGGCACCGTTTCGCGCATCAATGCGCGAATATATGAACTGGCCAGCGGCGATCCGGTAGCCAGTGAACGGAACTGGAGTTTTTCCGTCTTTGATTACACGTTGAACGGCTCCGGCTGCCTTTAGCTTAAGTGTGACGAACCGTTCGTTCTCCGGCTCTCGAATACGTTCGGGGACACCAGCAAAGTCAAGTACATCAGCCAGGACCGTCACGACAGCATCGCTTTCAGGTCGGCGATGCCCTGGGTGATTTCGGCGTCCAACTTTTCGATGTCGGCGATGATGTCGAGGGGCGGGCGGTGCTCGACTTCGTCGTATTCGATCTCTTTGTAGCGGTTGAGGGACAGGTCGTAGCCTTGGGCGACGATGTCGGCCTTGGGGACGAGGAAGGACTGGGCGGTGCGGGGGCGGTCGGCCTCGGCGGCGAGGTTGCGCCAACGCGCCAGGACGTCGGGGAGGTCGTTGGCGTCGACGGGGTTGCGTTTGTCGTCGAGGGAGAGGCCGTCGGCTTGGACGTCGTAGAACCAGACGTTGTCGGTGCCGCCGGAGTTGGTTTTGGTGAAGAACAGGATGGCCGTCGACACGCCGGCGTAGGGGCGGAAGACACCGGAGGGGAGTTTGACGACGGCGTCGAGTTTCTGGTCGTCGACGATGAGCTGGCGGAGAGTCTTGTGCGCCTTGGATGATCCGAAGAGGACGCCGTCGGGGACGATGACCGCGGCCCGTCCGCCGGGCTTGAGGAGTTTGAGGAACAGGGCCAGGAAGAGGAGTTCGGTCTTCTTGGTCTTCACCGTGCGCTGGAGGTCTTTGCTGGTGGCCTCGTAGTCGAGGGAGCCGGCGAACGGGGGATTGGCCAGGATCAGGGTGTACCTTTCGGCGTCCTCGCTCGCGCCCTCCGACAGGGAGTCGCGGTAGCGGATGTCGGGGGACTCGATGCCGTGCTGGAGCATGTTCATCGAACCGATCCGCAGCATCGTCGAATCGAAGTCGTAGCCGTGGAACATCGAATTGTGGAAATGGTTGCGCTGCTTGGCATCCAGCAGGGCGTCGGTGTGGGTGTCGCGGATGTACTCGCTCGCTGCCACCAGGAAGCCCGCAGTACCGCAGGCGGGGTCGCAGATCTCGTCGGCCGGGCCGGGGGGCGGTCATCTGCACCATCAGGTCGATGATGTGGCGGGGAGTGCGGAACTGGCCGTTCACACCGGCCGCCGCGATCTTCGACAGCAGATACTCGTACAGGTCGCCGTTGGTGTCGCGGTCGGCCATCGGGATGTCGTCGAGCATGTCGACGACCTTCGACAGCAGGGCCGGGGTCGGGATGGTGAAGCGGGCATCGCGCATGTGCTCGCTGTAGGTGGTGCCATCACCCATCGACCGCAGCAACGGAAACACATGGTTGGCGACCGTGTGGTGCATGACTTCCGGGGAAGCATTCTTGAACTGGCTCCACCGCAGATGCGCCTCATCGGGGCTGAATACCGGGTTGTCCAGGGGTTTGCCGGTGATGGTCGCTTTGCGTTCGGCGAGGATCTGGACGTCGTCAAGGCGGCGGATGAACAGCAGATAGGTGAGCTGTTCGATCACTTCAAGGGGGTTGGAGATGCCGCCGGACCAGAACGAATCCCAGATACGGTCGATCTTGCTCTTCAGCTCACCGGTGATCACCCCGGAAACTCTAGTGGACGGTGCCGACAGACCGCCGACTCCCGGCAATCACCGCAGGGCGCCTGCGTCGCGGGCGGCGGCGACCGCTGCGGTGCGGGAGGAGACACCGAGCTTGGTGTAGGTGTGCACCAGGTGGGACTTCACGGTGGCGTCGCTGATGTGGAGGCGGGCGGCGATCGCATTGTTGGTTGCGCCGTCGGCCACCAGTTGGAGGACCTCTAGCTCGCGAGCGCTGAGAGTTGGTTGGGGGGAACGCATCCGGGCGATCAGGCGGCCCGCGATCGCCGGCGCGAGGGCGGTTTCACCCGCTGCGGCGGCGCGGATCGCGGCGATCAACTCCTCCGGTGGGGCGTCCTTGAGCAGATAGCCGCTGGCTCCGGCCTCGACGGCACCCAGGATGTCGCCGTCGGTGTCGTAGTTGGTCAGGATCAGAACCGCAGGCGGATCGGGCAGGGAGCGGATGCGGCGCGTCGCGTCGGCGCCCGAGCCGGTGGCACCGAAACGCAGATCCATCAGCACCAGATCGGGGGAGAGTTCGCTCACCAGGGTCACCGCGTCGTCGGAGGTGGCGGCGTCGCCGACGATGTCGACGTCCGGTTCCGCCGACAGCATGGCGCGCAGGCCGGCGCGAACCACCGGATGGTCGTCGGCGATGACGATGCGGATCATTTGCGGCTCAACGGATCTCGGAAGTGGGTAGGTGTGCGGCAACGGGGGTGCCCCGGCCCGGGGCGGACGTGATGGTGAGGGTGCCATCGAGCTGGCCGATCCGTTCACTCATCGCGCGTAAACCGAACGACCCGGCCTCGTGAGCGTCGGCGTCAGCGCGGGTGGTGTCGAAGCCGCAGCCGTCGTCGCGGACCGTCAGCATCACCGTCTCCGACGCAGCCGACAGGTCGACGGTGATGTGGGTGGCGTCCGCATGCCGCACCGCATTCGACAAGGCGCCCTGGGCGATACGCAGCAACGCGGTCTGGGTGGACATCGGTAGGTCGACGTCGGCGGCCGAAACCTCGATGGTCGCCGCCGAGCGTCGGGACTGTTCGTCGCCGAGCCGGCGCAACGCGGCCGGGAGTCCATCGTCGAGGCGGCTCGGGGTGAGTTCGCCGATGATCTGGCGGGTGTCGGCGAGACTGCCGGCGGCCGTTTCCCGGGCCAGTCGCAGATAGCCGGCGCCCGGTTCGGGAGTGTCGCGTTCGGCGGCCCGCAGCAACATCTGGATGCTCGACAAACCCTGCGCAACCGTGTCGTGGATGTCACGGGCCAGCCGGGCGCGTTCGGCCAGAGCGCCCTGCTCGCGTTCGGTCTCGGCGAGCCGGCTGCGGGTGGCGATGAGTTCGGCGAGGAGCTGTTCGCGTTCGTGGGCCTCGCGGATCAGGGCCCGGTAGCCCAGGCCGATCAGCAACGCCACCCCGGCACCGACGAGTGGCCCGACCACACCGCCGACGCTGAACCCCAGATGCAGGCCGAGCGCCACGATCGCGAATGCCGTCGCAGCCACCACCGCCACCACACCGTGCCGCCCGCGCAACACGTGCAGGTAGAGGAAGAACAGCGGAAACACCAGGTAGGCGCCCTCCGGACGCAGCCACGTGAGCACCGCCCACAATACGGTGAGCGCGATGACCCAGCCGATGGCCGGGGCCGGCCGGGTAAACGGGATGCCGGTGCGGGCCGCCCACGCGCCGGACAGATACACCCCCACAAATCCGGCACCCACCAGGAGAGTCCACACCGCTACCGGCGACGACACCACAAACGCCCGCACCACCGCGAACACCGCCAACCCGACCAAGAGCGCGTGCAGCCCCGACCGGAGGCCGGTGAACACCGGGGCAAGAGTTGAATGCGACATGACACCACCAGGGTAGGCGAGCACCCGGCGACGCCCATCAACCGAAAGTTGGATCGCGAATCCGCCCGTTCAGGCGATGACCGGGCTCACGACAGCGTGGAATCTAGGTGGCGTAGCCCGCACAGTCCGCTGCGGGCGGAAAGGGACACAGTGTTCGTCGCCTGGCGAGAACTCCGGTTCGCGCGTGGTCGTTTCCTGCTCATCGGGGCCGTCGTCGCCCTCATCACCCTGCTCGTCGGATTCCTGACCGGACTCGCGGGAGGGCTTGCGTCGCAGAATATCTCGGCGGTACTGGAGCTGCCCGGGGATCGGGTGGTGCTGCAGCAACCGGCGAACGGGGATGCGAAGTTCGCGACATCGTCGATCAGCCCCGAGGCCGTCGGCACATGGCAGCGGGCAGGAGGTGTCGAATCGGTTGTGCCCGTCGGGATCGCGCAGGCGCGGGTGTCGTCGGCCGGTACCGACGATCGGGTCGGTGTTGCGCTGGTCGGGATGCCGGGCGGCTCTGCCGGGTCGCTGGGTGATCTTGTGCCAGGGGCCGATGATCAGGTCGGGCTCAGTTCCGGGGCCGCCGAGAAGCTCGGTGTCCGGGTCGGGGGAAAGGTCACCATCACCGGACGGGATTTTACCGTCGCTTCCGTCGGCGACGACCTCTGGTACAGCCATTCACCCGTCATCGCCATGACCGAGACCGCATGGCCGGCGGCCAGCCAACGCGTCGGGGGTACCGGCCGGCCGACGGCGCTCGCGGTCAGCGGTCACCCTGACTGGGGAGCGGTTTCGGCGGACACGGGGACCGTCGCCAAGTCGCGGTGGCTGAGCCTGACCGCGCTCGAAGCGTTCATGTCGGAGATCGGGTCGCTCGGGTTGATGATCGTGATGCTGTTCGGGATCTCCGCGCTCGTCGTCGGGGCGTTCTTCACGGTGTGGACGATGCAGCGGGCCTCGGATATTGCGGTCCTCAAGGCGCTCGGAGCCACCACCGGGTCGCTGACCCGCGATGCGCTCGGGCAGGCGGCTGTGGTGTTGGCGGCCGGAATCGCGGCGGGGCTGGTGCTCGTTCTCGGACTCGGGGCACTCGCCGAGACCAGGCTGCCGTTCATCGTCAGCCCGCTCACCACGGTCGTGCCGGCCGTCGCGATCGCGCTGCTCGGCCTCGCCGGTGCGGCGTTCGCACTGCGCACCGTCACCACCGCCGACCCGCTGACAGCACTCGGGAGCAACCGATGATCGAACTGCAGGACGTCACCCTCACCTTCCCCGACGGGGAGAACCGCATCACCGCCGTCGACCACGTCTCGGTGCGGGGTGCCGACGGGGTGGTCACCGGGATCACCGGGCCGTCGGGGTCGGGCAAGTCGAGCATCCTGGCCGTCGCCGCGACGCTGATCCGTCCCGACTCCGGGCGGGTGCTCATCGGCGACCGTGCCGATGCCGTCGACGCGGCGGGGCTGCCGAAGGCCGAGGCCACGGCGTTGCGGCGGGAACGGATCGGGATCGTGTTTCAGCAGTCCAACCTGTTGCCGGCGTTGACCGCGCGCGAGCAACTGCAGGTGATGGGGCGGCTCTGTGGGCGGGGCGGGGCGTTGCGGCGAGCGCGGATCGATCGCCGGGCCGATGAACTGCTTGACGCCGTCGGACTGGGGGCGCATGGCGGGAAGCGGCCGCACCAGATGTCCGGGGGACAGCGGCAGCGGGTGGCGATCGCCCGGGCTTTGGTTCACGAGCCTGAGGTGTTGTTGATCGATGAGCCGACCAGCGCGCTCGACTCCGAACGCGGGGGCGAGATCATGGGGCTCATCTCCCGGCTCACCAAGGAGCGGGGGACCGCGACGTTGCTGGTGACACATGATCTAGTGCACCGGAATGCGCTCGATGAGTTGGTGACGGTGGTGGATGGGGCGGTGCGTGGGAAGGAGGTGGTCGCTTGAGGGTTCGTGTGTTGGCGGACTCTTCGTGGCGGTCGCTCGTTCCTCGCTTCGGCCTCAGGGATCAAGATGGGTGTGCGTTTGTGGTCAGAGGAGGGGTGTACCGCCGGGGATGAGGTCGCGGCGGTGGTAGCACTCGGTGGCGAGGAGTTTGCGGCGGATGTCGGTGGGCAGGCTCATCAGCGCCTTCATGGCGATGCTGCGGTCGAGTTCGGTGTGGTGGGCCTGGATCGCGGCCTCCTTGCGGTCGAGGAGCGCGGCCGAATCGATGTCGACGCGCAGGTCGATGTCGTCGTCCGACACGGCCTGCAGGCGGTCCACCTCCTTCTCGTCGAAGACGTGTTCCCACAGCGTGTCGACCATCCAGGCCGATGTGGTGACCTCGTAGATCGACTTGATCTGCCACGGATCGCCCAGGCGCCGATAGATGTTGGGCACGGCGGCGGCGCGGGCGGCGGCGTCGGCGAGGCGATGAGCATGAATGTGGTCCTGATGGCCGTACACGCCGATCGGGTCGTAGGTGACCAGCGCATCCGGGCGCAACCGGCGGATATGCGCGACCATCTCCCGGACCTGGGTGTCCAGTCGCGCCTCACAGAACCGGGGAGCACCGGGAGCCGACGCGGGGATCCGGTCGTCGGCGTAGCCGAGGGCGATCGGCTCCCGCGGCAGGCCGAGGATGCGGGCCGCCTCCACCACCTCCGCATGCCGCTGGGTGCCGGGCGCCCACGTGCACACGATCAGATCGGCGTCGCCGCCGGCGGCCGTGTGCTGCGCGATCGTGCCGCCCGTCCACAACGACTCGTCGTCGGGATGTGCGTGAACGAACAGCAGTCGGGGGGCCACCAAGCCACCATAGAAGCACAGGGCCGGGCCCGGCAGGGCCTTCGGGATCGTGTCGGCGCCCCCAAGTAGAATTTCGGCGCGAACACGGCAGTCGCAGCACCCGGAATGAGGGGTGCGCGAATCGAGAAAGAACAGCGGAGGTATGTCGGTGAGTGCGCAACCAGAGGTCCACGAGTTCCAGGCGGAATCACGCCAGCTACTCGACCTGATGGTCCATTCGATCTACTCCAACAAGGACAGCTTCCTGCGCGAGCTGATTTCCAACGCCTCGGATGCGCTGGACAAGCTGCGCCTGGAATCACTGCAGAACAAAGACCTCGACGTCGACGCGAGCGACCTGCACATCCAGCTCGTCCCGGACACCGAGGGCCGCGTCCTGTCCGTTGTCGACAACGGCATCGGCATGAACCGCGACGAGGTCATCGGCCTCATCGGCACCCTCGCCCGCTCCGGCACGGCCGAGCTGCGCCGCAAACTCGCCGAGGCCAAGGACTCGGCCGCGTCCGAAGAACTGATCGGCCAGTTCGGCATCGGCTTCTACTCGACGTTCATGGTCGCCGACAAGGTCACCCTCGTCACCCGCAAGGCCGGCGAGAGCACCGGCACCCGCTGGGAATCGACGGGTGACGGCACCTATACCATCGCCGACGTCGACGACGCCCCGCAGGGCACCTCGGTGATCCTGACGCTCAAGCCCGTGGACACCGAAGATCACCTGTACGACTACGCCGATCAGCACAAGCTGCGTGCCCTGGTGAAGAAGTACTCCGACTTCATCTCCTGGCCCATCCGGATGGACGTGGAGAAGACGACCACCACCCCGGCCGAGGAGGAAGACGCCGAGCCCGTCACCACCACGACCGTCGAGACCGAAACTCTCAACTCGCGCAAAGCGCTGTGGGCCAAGTCGAAGGACGAGGTGACCGAGGACGAGTACAAGGAGTTCTACCGGCACGTCGCGCACGCCTGGGACGACCCGCTCGAAACGATCCCGTTCAAGGCCGAAGGCACCTTCGAATATCAGGCGCTGCTGTTCATTCCGACTCAGGCACCGTTCGACCTGTTCATGCGTGAACGGACCACCGGGGTGTCGCTGTACGTCAAGCGTGTGTTCATAATGGACGACTGCGACGAACTGATGCCCGAATATCTGCGCTTCGTCAAAGGCGTGGTGGACGCGGCCGACCTGTCACTCAACGTCTCCCGCGAAATCCTGCAGCAGGACCGGCAGATCCGCGCCATCCGGCGCCGGCTCACCAAGAAGGTCATCTCCACCGTCGCCGACATCCAGTCCACCCGGCCCGACGACTACCAGACCTTCTGGCAGAACTTCGGCCGCGTGTTCAAGGAAGGTCTGGTCAACGACCTCGACAACCGTGACGCGATTCTCAAGGCGTCCTCGTTTGAGTCAACCAACTCCGAGGACGGGCTCACCACGCTCGCCGACTACGTGGGACGCATGGTGTCGGGGCAGAAGTCGATCTACTACATGACCGGCGAATCGCGCAAGCAGATCGAGAACTCGCCGCACCTGGAAGCGTTCCGCGCCAAGGGAATCGAAGTGCTCCTGTTCAGCGACCCGGTCGACGAGATGTGGTCGGCGTCGGGAATCGAGTTCGACGGCAAGAGCTTCCAGTCGATCGCCAAGGGTGCGGTGGATCTCGACGAGCTCGATGACGCCGACAAGTCCGAATCCGAGGACGAGAAGGCCAAGGACGCAGCCGAATACGGCGACCTGCTCACCTGGCTGGGGGAGGCGCTCACCGACGACATCACCGAGGCCCGGATCTCGCACCGGCTCACCGAGTCCGCCGCCTGCCTCGTCGGCGACACCTTCTCGATGTCGCCGCAGTTGGAGAAGCTGTACCGGGCATCCGGTCAGGACGTGCCCCGGTCCAAGCGGGCACTGGAGATCAACCCCGACCATCCGCTGGTCAAGGGACTCAACGAGGCGTTCGCGGCATCCACCGACAAGGCGGAGCTGGAGCCGACAGCCAAGCTGATCTACGGCATGGCCGTGCTCGCCGAGGGCGGCGACCTCACCGACCCGGCCGAGTTCGCCAAACTGCTCGCCGCGACGCTGACCGCCGCGATCACCACTTAGAGTTCTTCGTTCGTCGAGGTGACCGTCGAAACCCGGTGCGGCGACATTGTCGTCTCACCGGGTTTCGAGGCTCGTCGCTTGCGCTCCTCGCACCTCAACCGGCGGGGTAGGGTATTGAGGCTCAGCCGGCAGGGGTAGCTGGTTTGTCGTCGGTTGAGGTGCGAGCTTGCGAGCCTCGAAACCTGGTGGGATGACAGTGTTCTCTGCACCTCAACCGGCAGATGGGAAGATGAGCGGGCGCAGGGGGTGATCGTGTGGCAGGTCCAGGAGTAGGGCCACTCCGTCGATCGGTTGGCCCAGGGGAGTGCCGGTGACGGCGCCGGGGGCTTGTGCGGTGACCGCGGTGAGGAAGGATTCACGCACGCGGGTGTTGCGGGTGAGGACGGTTCCGGTCCAGCTCACCCGTGCGTCGTGTCCTGCGCGCAGACCTGCCCGGGTCAGAGCCGCGATCGCCGAACCGGCCAGTTCGGTGCCTGCCGCGTCCAGGATGGCGGCGGCGGTGGCGTCGTCGGCCAATTTGTCGACGGTTCGGGCGAAACCGGCGATGCGGTTCACCCGGGCCGGGTCGGCCTGCAACACCATGTACAGGTCGGGGAGCGGCCCGAACTCCTCGATCGCGGCCCGCATCAGCGCTGTCGGTTCGGCACGGCCGTCGAAGGTGCGCAACGCCGCATCCAGGCCCGCCCGGCCGATCCAGTACGCACTGCCGGCGTCACCGAGGAGATGACCCCAACCATCCACGCGGGCGACACCTTCGGGTCCTACGCCGAGAGTCACCACCCCAGTGCCCGCGGCCACCACAACCCCGTGGCGGGTTCCGTTGGCGGCCAGGTAGGCGGTGACCGAATCGTGGGCGAGGACGACGCGTCCGACGCCGAAGTGGGCCAGCCGGTGTCTGAGCACGGCCGGTTGTGCGGCGTCGTCGGTGAGACCGGACAGTCCCACCGCCACCTCGCCGATACGATCGTTGTTGTCGGACAATGTCTCTCGGATCCTGTCCGCAACCTGCTCGACGACGCCGTGGCTGGTGTCGACAGGGCCGGCGACGGTGTCGACGACATGGCCGTCGGCGCCGATCACGCGTAATCGGGTGCCGGTCTGTCCTGCGTCGACCAACAGTCGTGAAGCGGTCACCCCGCCCACGGTACCCGGCCGGTCACCAGCCGCCGACCGCTACGACGGAGCTGTTGTTGGCGCGATGTGTCGGGCGGATATGCACCTCGTGGTCGCGGGCGGCCAGCCCGAGCAGCCGGGCCCACTCGCTGTCGGTGTCCGACACCTCGTTGTCGTCGCCTGCTCTGACCAGCAAGAAGGCGACCGAGGTGTCGTCCTCGATAATCTCGGCGATGGTCCGCATCAGCAGATTGATGCCCGCCGGGTCGGGGCGGATCGCCAGATCGACGGTGTTGTGGGTGGGGATCGTGCGGTTGTCGGAGTCGAGGAAGGTGAACCAGAGGGCGGTGTAGGTGAACGTGAGATCGGCTGTGCGGCGCTGCCATTCGTCACGGAGATCGGTGACCGTCGACAGGGTGCGGGTGAGCGGGGGTGTGTGGTGGTGTGGTGCTTCGGTTGTCATGCCCGAATAGTGCGTGGCGCGGGACGATTTCACGATCGCGGTATCCACAGCCGGTTCATTGTGGATGCCGGTGTTGACCGGACGTGATGGCACACTGTCGGGCATGGGTTTTCGCAAACGGCTGGCCATCGGGATCGGTTCGATCGCCTGGATGCCCCGGTTCCTGCCGCAGATCGTCAAGTGCGACGGCACCATTCAGAAGGTCACCGGCGACCGCTACAGCCTGCTCGACATCGCCGACCTGCCCAACATCACGCTCGACGTGCCGGGCCGGAAGTCGGGCATCGCGCGCCGCACGCGGCTGCTGTGCGCCCCCGACGGGGACGACTGGCTGATCGCTGGATCCTACTTCGGGACTGAGGCGATGCCCCAGTGGGTGTACAACGTGCGCGCCGCCGACACGGTCGCGGTCTTCCACGGCGGCAGGCAATGGGAATGCGTCCCCACCGAACTCGCCGGACCCGAGCGGGACGACGCGTGGCAGGTGCTGCGCGCGGTATGGCCGAACTTCGACCTCTACGAGCAGCGCACCGATCGCCAGATCCCGGTGTTCCGGCTCCGGGAACGCTGAGAAGCCTAGGCGAAGAGCCTGGAAAACCCGCACGAGGACAATGTCGGCGTGCGGGGTTTCGAGGCTCGCAGGCTCGCACCTCAACCGGCAGGAGGCGGCTCGCACCTCAGCCGGCAGGAGGCGGCTCGCACCTCAGCCGGCAGGAGGCGGGTCGCGCGTCAGCCGGCCGGAGGCGGGTCGCGCGTCAGCCGGCAGGAGGCGGGTCGCGCGTCAGCCGGCCGGAGGCGGGTCGCGCGTCAGCCGGCCGGAGGCGGCTCGCGCGTCAGCCGGTGGTGGGAGGGATTCTATTCGCCGGTAAAGTTCGGTTTCCGCTTCTCGAAGACGGCTGTGACCGCCTCGGACAGGTCGTTGGACGGCAGGAACGCGGCGTTCCAGGCGGCCACGAACCGCAGGCTGTCGTTGACGGCGGCGCTGCGCGCCCGGTCGAGGACCTGCTTGATGCCGTGCACCACCAGCGGCGGGTTGGCGGCGATCTCGGCGGCGGCGGCACGCGCGGCGGCCAGGGTCGCCTCGGCGTCGTCGTAGACGTCATTGACCAGACCGATGCGCTCGGCGCGGGCGGCGTCGATGTCGCGGCCGGTCAGCGCCAGTTCACGGAAGTGGCCGTCGCCGATGATCCCGGGCAGCCGGGCGAGGGTGCCCATGTCGGCGACCATCGCCACCTTGACCTCCCGGACGCTGAACTTGGCGTCGGCGGAGGCGTAGCGGAAGTCGGCGGCCGTGATCAGGTCGACGCCGCCGCCGATGCACCAGCCCCAGATGGCGGCCACCACGGGCTTGCGGCAGTCGGCCACCGCGTTCACGCCCGACTGCATGCGCAGGATCAGGTCGTGGAAGCGGGTCCGCACGGCGGCCTTGGCGTCGGGCGCCAGGACCGGACCCAGGTCACCGGCCATGCCGGGCAGGTCGAGGCCGAAGGTGAAGTTCTTGCCCGATCCGGCGAGCACCACGGCACGGACCGCGTCGTCGCGGTCGAGTTCGGCGAACACGGCCGGCAGCTCGTTCCAGAAGTCCGGGCCCATCACGTTGCCTTTGCCGGGTCCGATCAGGGTGACCTCGGCGATACCGTCGGCGATGGCGACCGTGAACGCTTTCCATTGATGCTCACTCATGAATCGTGAGATTACCCCGCAGTAGGTGGTGCGGTTCCCGGGGTGGGCGGATTGTCCTGATACAACGAGACGATGAGCATTGACGAGAGCGCCGCCAAGCCACCCAGGGGGTACGTCGAGGAGGACGTTCCCACCGAGCAGATCGCGCAGCAGGCGGTCGTCGCCCGGGCACTGGCCGGCGACGTGCGTGCGCTCGTTTCGGCCACCGTTCTCACCGACGTCGACGACGAACGCGTCGAGGCGGCACGCGCTCTCATCCGGCAGGCCACCGGCATCCTCGAGGAGCAGAGCCTCGACGGGTCCTTCGGGACGCGGGTGAACTCCGACGGCACCCGTCGCTCCTGGGGCAACGCGATGACGGGCATCCGCAATCCGATCGCACCCGCCGCTGGAGTTTCGGCACCTTCCCGACAAGGTGACAGTCGACGTGGAACTCGGTGGTGCCTACGAGGGTCCGGCGGGGCTGGTGCACGGCGGAATGCTCGCGGCGGTGTTCGACCAGGCACTTGGCCGGGCCTGCGAGAACGCGAAAGTACCGGGGATGACCGGGACCCTGTCGATCCGCTACCGGCAGGGCACCAAGCTCGGCAAGGTCCATGTCGAGGCCTGGCTCGACCGGATCGAAGGCGTGAAAGCCTTTGCCAAGGCCGAGGTTTCGACATCCGACGGGGTGTGTGCCGAGGCCGAGGGGGTCTTCATCATGCCCAAGTGGGCACGCGGTCTGCTGACGGAGAAGCTCCTCGGGACCATCGGCGACTGACCCCGCCGGCGGTCAGTTCGCGGCGGCCGGTTTCGCCGCCGCGAGTCCCGGCCCGGTGATCAGCGGCAGGTCGAGCGTGGTGAGCACGCCGGGCGCGGCGGCGACGACCGCCGGGATGGCGTTGACGACGCGGCCCACACCCGCGACGATCGCCGCGTGGTTGTGGTCGCCTACCGCGCTGGTGGGGCAGATGTCGACCCGGTAGGACGGTTCGCCGACGATCTCCACCCGGTACGAGCCGCCGTCCTGCGCCGGACGTGCCCAGTCGGGCCGCAGATCGTCGCGTAGCCGGGTGATGTGCTCGATGACGATGGCCGGTTCACCGTTGACCATGCCGGTGATCTCGAACCGCACCGCGGCCCGCGTGCCCTTCTCGATGGTGCCCGCCGCGATATCGAAAGTCTCAGGGGCGGGCTCGCTTTCGTGATGCTCGCGGACCTCGTCGATGGTGACGCCGAACCCGGCGGCCAGGATAGCCAGGGTGGTGCCCCACGCCATGCCGAGGATGCCGGGCAGGAGCAGCATCGGCGTCTGGTCCATCGGCAGGCCGAACCCCATCACGTCGAACATGACGGTGGAGCCGTCGTAGGTGGCGTAGTCGGCGATCTCCATGCACCGCACCTGCCGCACGTTCTGGCAGGTGCCGGCGAAGGCGAACGGGATCAGGTCGTTGGCGAAGCCCGGATCGACACCGGAGATGAACAGTGAGGCACCGCCCTCGCGGGCCGAACCCTCGATCTTGTCGATCGCCTTGGCGGGCATCACCCCCCACGGATACTGCAGGCCGCCGGGGGCGGTGCCGACCACATTGATGCCCGCGTCGAGGATCCGGCGGCAGTCGTTGAACGATTCGATCGGGCGGGTGTCGCCCATCGCCGTGTACACGACGCAGTCGGGCCGGGCGGCGATCACGCCGTCGAGCCCGATGACCGCGGTGATGCCGGTGGCGACCTCCAGGCCGGCCAGTTCGCCGGCGTCCTTGCCCGCCTTTTCCGGGGTGGACACGCCGACAGCGACCAACTCGAAACGGGGGTCGTCGATGAGCTGGCGCAGGGCGAGCCTGCCCGCGTTTCCGGTGCCGACGAGCGCGACGCGAATGGCCATGGTGTGTGTTGCCTCCCACTGATATGTGTGCAGGTCCGGCGTGTTTCCGCAGGTAGATGAACAATTGTCCGGACTGGTGTCCATATCAGTACATCACGGGCCGCCGCAGTTGGCTAGAACTTGTTCTAATTTCGGCCCTCGGCGGGTACTGTTGCTCGCCATGGGACGAGTAGAGAACAAAGTTGCGATCATCACCGGCGGTGCGCGAGGCATGGGTGCCGAGCACGCACGGGCACTGGTTGCAGAGGGCGCGAAGGTGGTCATCGGCGACATCCTCGACGACGAGGGCAAGGCGCTGGCCGAGGAAATCGGTACCTCGGCGCGGTACGTGCACCTGGACGTGACCTCGCTGGAGGACTGGGAGGCGGCCGTCGCCACCGCGATCGGTGAGTTCGGCACCGTCAACGTTCTGGTGAACAACGCGGGCATCGTCAACGGTGCGCCGATCCAGAACTTCAAGGTGGACAAGTGGCGGCAGATCATCGACGTCAACCTCACCGGCACCTTCCTCGGTATCCGGACCGTCGCGCAGCCGATGATCGACGCCGGCGGCGGGTCCATCATCAACGTGTCGTCGGTGGAGGGTCTGCGGGGCAGCCCGTGGGCGCACGGCTACGTGGCCTCCAAGTGGGGCGTGCGCGGCCTGGCCAAGTCGGCGGCCCTCGAGCTGGCGCCGCACAATGTGCGGGTGAACTCCATCCACCCCGGACTGATCAAAACTCCTATGACGGAAGGACTTCCGGAGGGGATGGTCAAGGTTCCGCTGGGCCGGTCGGCCGAATCGAGCGAGGTGTCCACCTTTGTGGTGTTCCTGGCCAGCGACGAGTCGTCGTACGCCACGGCGTCGGAATTCGTGATGGACGGCGGGCTCTCGGCGGACGTGCCGCACGCCTGATTGAAACAAATCTGAAGAAATGTTTCCAAATCGGTGATCCACCGATAGGCTACCCACGACAGAGCGCCTCAGGGCGATGAATGGGGAGTTTGGCATGGTTTCACTCGGTGGGTTGAAGGACTCGGTGACCGACGTCATCGGGCTGGTGCGGGTGCTGCGCGATCACGGTCTCGTGGAACTGAGCAAACCGCATCACGCGGCGTTGTCGGCCAAGCGCGGTGAACGGCTCGGACCGGTCGCCGCGCTCGCCGTCAACGGCGGCGAGAAGTTCGCCGGCGACCCGTGCATCACCGACGAACATGGGACCATCACCTACGGCGACTTCGACCGGCAATCCAACGCGCTGGCAAACGCGTTGCTGGCCAAAGGAATCGCTCGCGGCTCGGTGATCGCGGTGATCGCGCGCGATCACCGGGGCCTGCTCATCGCGCTGGCCGCGGCCGGAAAGGCCGGTCTGCGGCTGGTGATGATGAACACCGGTTTCGGCGCCACCCAGTTCGTGGAGGTCGCCCAGCGCGAGAATGTCAGCGCGATCCTCTACGACCAGGAGTTCACCGCGCTCGCCGATGCACTGCCCGCCGACATGCCGCGAATCATCACCTGGCTGGAGGGCCAAGCGCCGCAGGGGATCACCACCCTCGACGAGATCGCGGCCGGCGGCGACACCTCCGCGCCGCCGGAACCCGATGCCGCGGCCGGGATGGTGATCCTCACCAGCGGCACCACCGGACTGCCCAAGGGCGCCACCCGCGGGGCGATGTCACCGTTCGCCAGCGTCCTGCTGCTCGACCGGATCCCGTTCCCGCGCAAGGGAACCTCGATGATCGTCTCGCCGCTGTTCCACGCCACCGGATTCGCCACCGCCGGAGTGAACCTGGCCCTCGGGAACAGGCTGGTGCTGCGCCGCCGCTTCGACGCCGAGCACACTGTCGCCACCATGGCCGCGGAGAAGGTCGAGATGCTGGTGGCGGTGCCGACGATGCTGCACCGCATGGTGGCGCTCGGGCCGGACGTGCTCGGCAAGTACGACCTGTCGGCGCTCAAGGTGATCGTGATCGCCGGGTCGGCGCTGTCGCCTGCGCTGTCGGAGGCGATCCAGGATGCCTTCGGGGACGTGCTCTACAACCTGTACGGCTCCACGGAGGTGGCCATCGCCTCCATCGCGCAGCCACAAGAACTGCGCAAGGCACCCGGAACCGTCGGCCGCCCACCGATTTCCAGCCGATTGCGGCTCTACGACGCCGACAACAAGCAGATCACCGCGGCCAACGTGCGGGGCCGGTTGTTCGTGAAGAACGGGGTGCCGTTCGAGGGCTACACCGACGGCCGCAACAAAGACATCATCGACGGCTACATGTCGACAGGTGACATGGCTCGCTTCGACGACGACGGGCTCATGTTCATCGAGGGCCGCGACGACGACATGATCGTCTCCGGCGGTGAGAACGTATACCCGCTCGAGGTGGAGAACCTGCTCGCCGAACACGACGCCGTCGACGACGTCGCCGTGATCGGGGTGCCCGACGACGAGTTCGGTACCCGGCTGCGCGCGTTCATCGTCCGGGCCGAGGACACCGACCCCACACCCGACGAGATCAAAGCGCACGTCAAGACGCACCTGGCCCGGTACAAGGTGCCGCGCGATGTGGTGTTCGTCGACGAACTGCCGCGCAATCCCACCGGCAAGCTGGTGCGCCGGCAGTTGCCCACCGGACCGCTCTGATCCGGGCGTGACGGCGCGTGGTGTCAGGCCTTGATGAGAGCGGGCACCGCGCGCACGCAGATCGCCATGCCGATCACCTCGACGAGGGTCTGGGTGACGATCACCGCCGGGGCGATCTCCATGCCGTCCGGGAGGGCTATCGCCAGCGGCATCACGACGAGTGAGTTGCGGGTGGCGGCCGAGAAGGCCACAGCGCGGGCGCGTGGCGCGGGGAGCCGCCAGAGCCGTGCCACCGCGGCGCCGAGGAGGATCATCGCGGCGAGGAACACGACGTAGACCGGAACGACCCGGGCCACGTCGCCGGCGCGGCCGTCGATGTGGGGGACCTGTGAGGCTGTCACCACCAGCAGCACCAGCACCATCAACGGCACCATCGTCGTCGCGGCGAATCCGGGCCAGCGGTGCAGGCCGCGCGGGGTGGGGCGGCGTTCGTCGGCGGCGACCGCCCACTGGGTCAGCCAGGCCAGCAGCAGCGGGATCACGATGATGATCACGAACGCCTCGATGAACGGGTGCACGTCGAGCACGTCGCCGATGTTCTCGCCCATGAAGATCCGCAGATACAGCGGGAGCAGCGCCATCTGCACCAGCAGGAGCAGCGGGGTGCCCGCCACCAGCCGGGCTGCGTCGCCGCCGGCGAGGCCGGTGAACACGACGACGTAGTCGACGCAGGGACACAGCAGCACCAGCAGCACGCCGATGCGGACCGCGTCGGCGTCAGGCAGCAGTGGCAGCAGCGCGGCCACCAGCAGCGGCACCACCACAAAGTTCGCCACCAGCAGCGCGGAGACGAACCGGATGTCACGGACCGCCTCGGTCAGGGAGGCGATCGGCACCTGTAGGAACGTCACGTACAGCAGTGCCGCCAGGGCCGGGTTCATCGCGGTCGACAGGGGTGATGTCGCGCCGGGGAGCAGCCACCCCGCGAGCGCCCCGATCAGGATGGCGACGATGTAGATCGGTACCTGATGCCGGTCCATCGCATCGACGATGTTGCGTGCCATAGCCGGAATTGTTCCGTACCGCTGTTCGGTGGGTGGAGGTGGTGGCGAAGGGTCCGGCGAGATGGGGCTCCCAGCGGGATCAGTCGGTGCCGAAGACGCGGTCGGCGGCGTCGCCGATGCCGGGGAGGATGTAGCCGTCGGCGTTGAGTTCGCGGTCGACGGCCGCGGTGTAGATGGTGACGTCGGGGTGGGCCTCGGTGAGGATCTTGAGGCCCTCGGGACTGGCGACCAGACAGACGAACTTGATCGACCGGGGAGAGTACTCCTTGAGCCGGTCGACGGCGGCGACCGCCGAATGGCCGGTGGCCAGCAGCGGATCGGTCACCACCACGTCGCGTTCGTGCAGGTCACCGGGCATCTTGAAGTAGTACTCCACCACCACCTGGGTTTTGGGGTCGCGGTAGAGGCCGATGTGGCCGATGCGGGCGCCCGGCACCACCGTGAGCATGCCGTCGGCGATCTGCGAACCGGCACGCAGCACCGCCGCGATCACCACCTTCTTGCCGTCGATCACCCGGCCGGTGGTGGTTTCCATCGGGGTGTCGATGGTGATCTCGTGCATCGGGATGTCGCGCAGCACCTCATACGCCATCAGCGTGGAGATCTCGGTCATCAGACGACGGAAGTCGTTGGTGGAGGTCTCTTTCTGGCGCATCAGCGTCAGCTTGTGCTCGATCAGCGGATGGTCGATCACGGTGAGTTGTTCCATGGTGTGCTCCTAGAAGACGGTGCCGTCGCTGACGATGGTGAACGGTGGCAGGCCGCCGCGCAGACGGGCCGCGGTGACCCGGCCGGCGGCCCAGGTGCCACCTTCCAGCACGCACGCCAGCGGGAGCCGCGTTGCGGTGACACCCAGTTCGGCGCGGACGGCGTCGGCGATCTCGTCGAGCAGGGCGACGGTCAGGGCCCGCCACTCGACGACCGCTTCGTCGTCAACCTGCCACGCGCGGTCGGTGAAAGCAGGATCCAGCGGCGTGAGCACGCCGGTGTCGAGAAGCAGTCCACCGTTGCGATACTCGGGCAGACCGGTGAGACCGTCGAGGCCGGTCACCGCGTAGCCGCTCAGCTCCAGGGGTTCGATGAGAGAATACGTGAGCCACTGCGACAGCTTGTGGAACGGCATCCGGCCGGGGGCGGGAGTACAGTCGCCGAGGGCCGGGTGGAACCAGCAGTCACCCAGCGCCACAACGGTTCCCGACTCGTCGGTGTAGGTATTGTCCGACGGCCAGATGGGGGACAGGTGATCGAGCACCGCACCGAGGATCGCCTCGGCGGTCACGGGTCCGCCCGCGGTGATCACGTCGAACAGGCCACCCGGACGACCGTCGGCGCCGAACACCTCCGGGTCCGCGGCCAGTACGCCACCGAGGCGATGCAGCACGTCGAGTCTGCCGTCCAGACCTACCAGCGGATTGTCGCCGGTGACCTGGAAGGCGCCGGCCAGTTGTTCCGCGGTGAGTGCGCGCAGGCCCGCCGCGTCGACGCGCAGCGGCACATCGGCGTCCGAGGAGAAGAGTCCGGCACCGAACGCGTGCCAGCTCGCCACCCCCAGACCTTCCGAGCGGGTGTAGACACGGTCACCGTCGGGTGACGATTCCCGGAACGACCAGTCCGGGCCGGCGCCGGCGTCGAGCAGGACACTCACCAGCGTCACGTCGATGAGGGTGCGCGCCCGCTCGCCGGCGTCGAGGCCGGCGATGCGCGCGGTCAGGTCCGCGACGCGGTCGATGCCCCCGGCCTCGAAATGCCGCCACCTGCTGTGATAGGGGATCTGTAGGTCGGGGAACCGTGATCGGGTCAGCTCGGCCACCTCGTGCGCGGCGACCGCGAAGGCGGCGTCGTCGACGGTGAACCACGCCGACTCCCCGGACCTGGCCCGCACGAGCAGCACGCCGGCGCGTTCCCGGATGGTGGCGGTGGTGCGCAGAGCTGCCGCGACGTCGGCGGCGGAGGTCGCCACGTCGGCGGCCGTCATCAGTTCAGCCCCCGGCCGCGGACCTGTTTGAGCGCTGTCGCATCGGGGACCGGGCCGGGCGTGAAGTAGCCCGCGGCCATCTTGGCGTCGATCTCGACGCGGGCGTCGGCCGGCACCAGCTCGTCGGGGATGTTGACCCGTTCGCCCACCTCGATACCCGAGCCGGTGATGGCGTCGTACTTCATGTTGCTCATCGACACCAGGCGGTGGATCTTGCGGATACCCAGCCAGTGCAGAACGTCGGGCATCAGTTCCTGGAAACGCATATCCTGCACGCCCGCAACACATTCGGTGCGTGCGAAATACTGGTCGGCGGTGTCGCCGCCCTCTTGGCGTTTGCGGGCGTTGTACACCAGGAACTTGGTGACCTCGCCCAGCGCCCGGCCCTCCTTGCGGGAGTACGCCACCAGGCCCACACCGCCGCGCTGGGCGCCGAGGATGCATTCCTCGATGGCGTGCGTGAGATAGGGCCGGCACGTGCAGATGTCGGAACCGAACACGTCCGAACCGTTGCATTCGTCGTGCACGCGGGCCGTCAGCTCGACCCCGGGATCGGCGAGATCGCGGGCGTCGCCGAAGATGTAGACCGTCTGGCCGCCGATCGGTGGCAGGAACACGTCGAGGTCGGAGCGGGTGACCAGTTCCGGGTACATGCCGCCGGTCTCCTCGAATAGGACTCGGCGCAATTCGCCTTCGCCGCAACCGAATCGGGCTGCCACACCGGGCAGATACCACACCGGTTCGACGGCCACCTTGGTCACCAGGGCGGCGCCGCTGTCGAAGAGCGCCGTGCCGTCGGGGGTCAGCCGGCCGCGGGCGATCGCCTCGGTGATCTCGGGCAGGATCACGTGCGCCTTGGTCACCGCGATCGTCGGACGGATGTCGAAGCCGCGCTCCAGGTACCCCGAGAACACCTCGGACACCGTCGCTCCCCACGGGTCCAGGCTCACGATCGCCTGCGGATCGCTCCACTGCGGGTACGGGCCGATGTGGTCGGTGGGGGAGGTGTTGGTCAGGTCGGCGCGGTGATCGCGGGACAGTGCTCCCGCCGCCACCGCCAGCGCGCGGTACACGCTGTACGACCCGCTGTGCGTGCCGATCACATTACGGTGCCCGCGCGTGAGGGTCGTTCCCACGACGGGTCCGCGTTCTTCGGCTGTCTTTGCGCCCCAATGGATCCGGGGGGCATCGGCGCCACCGCTGTGCGAGGTGAGCCGGATGTGGCCGGTGGTCATATCACCTTCTCCTTCCCTGGGGGAAGGCACCAGCATAGCCACGGCCAGGCGGTACCGCCCGGTGAAAACCGTGATCGCGGACACACTGTTCACCCGTCGTTGGGCGATCGGTCACGGCGGTGTCACGATCACGGAACTTTCCGGCGCCGGCGACGGTTGAACACTAGGTCGGCGCCGTGGCCGACAGGTGATTAGGAGGACGTCATGGTGCGGTCGAGGCTCGGTTCGGTGGCATGGATCGCGGCGACGCTCCTGGTGCTGGTGGGGGCCAATCTCGCGGTCGCCTTCGGTTCCGGTCATCTGCCCACCGCGCTCACCTACGCGGTGGTCCCCGTCGCCGCAGTCGTGCTTGTCGTGATGGCCCGCGTGTCCGGGCTCGGCTGGGCCGATCTGGGGCTCGCGAAGTCGCAGATCCGGCCGTCGTTGCCCTATGCCGCGGCCGCGATCGGCGTGGTGGTTCTGGTGGTGGGTGCGGTGATCGTGGTGCCCGCACTGCGGCAGCTCTTCCTGTCGGAGAAGTACAACGCCGTCCTGCCCGCACTGTTCGCGGCCGGGATCGCGATCCCGCTGCACACCGTCATCCCGGAGGAACTCGCGTTCCGCAGCGTCCTGCACGGTCGTCTCACGCACTTGTTCGGGGTGCGGTCGGCGGTCTTCCTCGGTGCGTTCGCGTTCGGCCTGTGGCACATCGCGTCGTCGTGGGGGCTGACCGACGGCAACAAGGGACTCACCGACTTTCTCGGCAATGGGACGTTCGGGCAGATCGCCGGGGTGGTCGGCGCCGTCGTGGCCACCGCCGTCGCCGGGCTGGTGCTCAGTTGGTTGCGGCACCGCTCCACCAGCCTGATCGCGCCGATCGCGCTGCATTGGGCGCTCAACGCCACCGGTGCCGTCGCCGCCGCCGCGGCGTGGCAGTTCGCCTGAGGTGGGCGCGAGAAAACCCGGTGAGAGGACAAGGTCTTCTCACCGGGTTTCGAGGCTCGTCGCTTGCGCTCCTCGCACCTCAACCAGCGGGGCACCTCAACCGAGGGGGCACCTCACCGAGGGGGCACCTCAACCAGCGAGGCACCTCCACCAGCGGGGGAGGAGCGTGTCACTCAGACGTCGAAGCGGTCCAGGTTGGACACCTTGGTCCAGGCCGCGACGAAGTCGTTGACGAACGCGTCCTTGTGATCATCCTGGGCGTAGACCTCGGCCAGTGCCCGCAGCTGCGAGTTGGCGCCGAAGATCAGGTCGGCCCGGGTGGCGGTCCACTTGGCCTCACCGGTGGCCCGGTCGGATCCCACGTAAGTACCGTCGTCGTCGGCCGAAGGCTTCCATTCGGTGCCCATGTCGAGCAGATTCACGAAGAAATCGTTGGTGAGTGTCTCCGGCTTGTCCGTGAGCACGCCTAGCGCCGAGTCCTGGTAGTTGGCGCCCAGCACGCGCAGGCCGCCGACAAGGATGGTCGTCTCCGGCGCCGACAGGGTCAGCAGGTTGGCCTTGTCGAGGAGCTCGTACTCGGCGGGTACCGACGACGCCTTGCCCTGGTAGTTGCGGAAGCCGTCGGCGCGCGGTTCCAGGTAGGAGAACGACTCGACGTCGGTCAGCTCCTGGGTGGTGTCGCCACGGCCCGGGGTGAACGGCACGGTGACGTCGTGGCCGGCGGCCGTGGCCGCCTTCTCGACGCCGACGTTACCTCCGAGGACCACCAGATCGGCGAACGAGACGGTGTTGCCACCGGCACCGTTGAAGGCCTCCTGGATCTCTTCGAGCTTCGTGATGACCTGGGCCAGCGCGTCGGGCTCGTTGCTCTCCCAGCCGGCCTGCGGCTGCAGCCGGATGCGGCCGCCGTTGGCACCGCCGCGCTTGTCACTGCCGCGGAACGTCGACGAGGCCGCCCACGCCGTGGACACGAGCTGTGCCACCGTCAGACCGGAGTCGGCGAGCTGACCCTTGAGGGTCTCGACGTCGGCGGCGGTGATGGTGGAGGCGGTTTCGGCCGGGATCGGGTCCTGCCACAGGAGCTCTTCCGAGGGCACGAGCGGTCCGCGGTACAGGGTGGTCGGCCCCATGTCGCGGTGGATCAGCTTGAACCACGCGCGGGCAAAGGCGTCGGCCAGTTCCTCGGGATGGTCGAGCCAGCGACGGGTGATCTTTCCGTAGACGGGGTCGTACCGCAGCGCCAGGTCCGAGGTCAGCATCGACGGATGGGTCTTGCCGGTGCCGAACGGTTCGGGCACCGAGTTGGCCCAGCCGTTGTCCTTAGGCCGCCACTGCTGAGCGCCCGCCGGGCTGTGGAACATCTCCCACTCGTTGCTGTAGAGGATCTCCAGGAAGCTGTTGTCCCACTTGGTGGGGGTGTGGGTCCAGATGACCTCCAGACCGCTGCCCATCGCGTCCAGACCCTTGCCGGTGCCCACCGAACTGGTCCAGCCGATGCCCTGCTGCTCGATCGGGGCGGCCTCGGGTTCGGGACCCACCTGGTCGCCGTCACCGTTGCCGTGGGTTTTGCCGAAGGTATGCCCGCCGACGATCAGCGCCGCGGTCTCCTCGTCGTTCATCGCCATCCGGGCGAAGGTCTCGCGGATGTCGACGGCCGAGGCCAGCGGATCCGGGTTTCCGTTGGGGCCTTCGGGATTGACGTAGATCAGGCCCATCTGCACCGCGGCGAGCGGGTTGGCCAGGTCGCGTTCACCGGTGTAGCGGTTGTCGCCGAGCCAATCCGCCTCCGGGCCCCAGTAGACCTCTTCGGGCTCCCACTCGTCCTTGCGGCCGAATGCGAAACCGAAGGTCTTCAAGCCCATCGAGTCCAGTGCGACGTTGCCGGCCAGCACCAGCAGGTCGGCCCAGGACAGGGAATTGCCGTACTTCTTCTTGATGGGCCAGAGCAGACGGCGGGCCCGGTCGAGCAGGACGTTGTCGGGCCAGCTACCGAGCGGGGCGAACCGCTGCATACCCGCGCCGGCGCCGCCGCGGCCGTCGGTGACCCGGTAGGTTCCCGCGGCGTGCCAGGACATGCGGATGAAAAAGGGGCCGTAGTTACCGAAGTCGGCGGGCCACCAGTCCTGCGAATCCTTCATGAGGGTCTTGAGGTCGGATGTCAGTGCCTCGACGTCAAGGCTTTCCAGCGCTTTGTCATAGTCGAAGTCGCCACCGAGCGGGTTCCCGACATCGGGATTGTGGGCCAGCAGTTTCAGATTGAGCTGATTCGGCCACCAGTCACGGTTGCCGCCGCCCTCTGTGGGGGGACGGATGGTGCCGTGGGCCACCGGGCATCCACCGGTTTGCGGGGTGTCGGTTGTCTCGCTCATGAGCGGGGTTCCTTTCGGTGATCGACCGAGAAAAATGGGTACGTCAAATGCCCGCCGGACGTGGGGTCTCCGGCGCGCTGATTGGGGTTCGATCGACGGATAGGCTGCGGAAATGGCTGTGCCGCAGTATTAATCGTTGGTCTAGCGGGATCGCGGGCTGGGTGTTTCGGGTCCTTGTGGGGATCGGGGTCAGGATGGGTTCATGCGGGTTCGGACTGGATTACCGAGCAGTCGGGGCACAGGCCCCAATAGATCACCTCGGCCTCGTCGACGACGAAGCCTTGGTCGTTTGACGGTGTGAGACAAGGGGCTTCACCGATCGCGCAATCGACGTCGCCGATGGTCCCGCACTGTCGGCACACCACGTGGTGATGGTTGTCGTTGATCCGGGCCTCGTAGCGCGCGACATGACCGGACGGCTGGATCCTGCGGATCAGCCGCGAGGTGGTCAGAGCCCGCAGTACGTCGTAGACGGCCTGGGTCGAGACATCCGGCAGTGTGGAGCGCACCGCACCGACGATGGTGTCGGTATCGGCGTGCGGATGTGAGTGCACCGCTTCGAGAACCGCGACCCGAGGCCGCGTCACCCGAAGTCCGCTGCCACGGATGCGGTCCGTGAAGGTGGATTCGTCGCTCACCTCACCCACGGTAAGCGCCCCGCACCGGTTTGTCATCAGTTTCTGGAATCAATCCAAAAAATTAGGTCACCCTGTGTTGGGCGTCACAGTCGGATCAGGCTCGGATCAGCCATCGCGCTGTCTGGGGCCGGATTGCCGCGTCTCGGCGGCGGATTCGTCCTCCCCGCTGTCGCACGGATCGGTCCGGGCCGCGGTGCTTCGGCGATATTCCCTAGCGTTACTAATAATGTTTCGGCCGCAAGGCTTTCGCCCAGCCGTGTCTGTGTCATTGCTGTGGAGAGGCAAGGTGATGAGGACTACATTTACCCCATGGGGAACAACTGGCCGATGATCGAGCGTGAACTGGAGTTCGCTCGGATCCGGTCCGCGTTGGGGGACCGGTCGGGTCACTGCGGTGTGGTGCTGACCGGTGACGCGGGGGTCGGTAAGACGACGCTGGCGCGCTATGCCGTCGACGGGATGAAATTACGGGTTCGCTGGGTCGCAGGCACGGTGTCGGCGCGCAGCATCCCGCTCGGGGTGTTCGCGCATCTGGTGGGACCGGCCACCTCCAGCGACCCGGTCACCTACCTAGCCGCCGCCCGAGAGTCGCTGCTCGCCGACGGGCATCCCGTCATCGGCGTCGATGACGCCCATCTGCTCGACGAACTGTCCGCGACCCTGCTGCATCAGCTCGCCATCGACCGGGCCGTTCACATCATCGCCACCGTCCGCAGCGGCGAATCGGTTCCCGACGCCATCACGTCGCTGTGGAAGGACGACCACGTCGTCCGGGTGTCGCTGGCGCCGTTCAGCAAGGAGCAGAGCGTCGAACTGGTCGAGCGGGTCCTCGGCGGCCGGCTCGAAGGACTCTCGGCCGACCTGATGTGGGACGCCTCGGGAGGCAACGCGCTGTTCCTGCGGCACCTGGTGCAGGGCGCCGTCGAGTCGGGCAGCCTGCGCGAGGTCAACAACGTGTGGCAGCTCCGCGGCCGCGCAACCATCACCTCCGAGCTGGCCTCCCTGCTCGAAAGCCGCATCGACCAGCTCGACGACGACGTGGCGCACGTGCTGCAACTGCTCACGCTGTGTGAGCCGATCGACCTCGACGTCCTCATGGAACTCGCGGGCGAGCAGCCGGTGGAAAGGGCTGAGGACGAGGGTCTGATCCGGATCGCCCGGGATGGCCGGGCGCTGACCGTGCGCTACGCACACCCGCTGTTCGGCGAGGTGATCCGCAAGCGGCTGGGCTTCGCGTCGTCGCGCCGGCTGCGGGGAAAGCTCGTCACCGCCTTGCGCACCCGGCCGCTTCGCGCGGCGTCGGATCGTATCCGGCTCGCCGGGCTGGCACTTGACAGTGACGCCGCCGCCGAGCCGGAACTGTTCGCCACCGCCGCACGGGATTCGCTGATGCTCGCCGACGTGTCGATGGGGGAACAGTTCGCCCGCGCCGCCGTCGACGAAGGGGCGGGTGTGGCGGCGGCGAGCCTGCTCGCGCGGGCACTCATGTGGAAAGGGCTCGGCGACGAGTCCGACGCCGTGCTCGCCGACTACGATCCGGCGACGCTGGACGACGGCGAGTTGCTGCTGTGGGGGTTGCAGCGGATCGGCAATCTGTTCTGGGGGCTGGGCGAGGTGGGCGCCGCGGACGAGGTGCTCACCCTGGTCCGCGACCGCGTCACCGATCCGGTCCTGAGTCAGATCGTCGACGGAATCGCCTCGGCGTGCGCGCTTTTCACCGGCGACATCGCGACGGCGATAGAACTGTCGGACAAGGTGCTCGATGCCGCCGATCCGTTGCCGTGGGCCACCGAGTGGGCGGTGTTCGGCGGCGGTCTGGCGCGGGCACTGGCCGGCCGCGGCGACGAGGTCGCCGCGATCGCGCGCCGTGGCCGCAGCGCGGAGAAACGCACCGACGGCGTGCTGAGATTCCCGGCCGGTTTCGGTGAGATCCTGGCGCTGACGCTGACCGGGCAACTGCAGGCGGCGCAGTCGGCGGCCGATCAGTATGTCGAATTCTCCTCTGCCGGGCAATATTTGGCGTGGGCCCTGTCGGGTACGCACCTGGCGGCCGTGGAGGTGGCGCGGGGGCGGTTCCCCGCCGCGGCCGAACGGATCGAGCAGACGATGGCGGCGCTGGCCGACCAGGACGCGCTGTCGTGGGTCTTCCCGGGTCGGGTCCTGCTGGCACAGGCCTATGCCGCTCTCGGTGATGCCGGCGCGTCGGCCGGCGTTCTCGTCGCGGCCAGACAATGCGCCGGCCCGGCCGTCGAGGTGTTCCGGCACATGCTGGAGATCGCGCAGGCCTGGCAATTCGCGGCGGCGGGCATGGTGTCCACCGCCATCACCCACGCACAGAAGACGGCCGGTGCCGCGGCGGAGAGCGGCCAGTTCGCCATCGAGGCCGAGGCACTGCACGCGGCGGCCCGGTTCGGCACCTCCGATGAGCAGGTGCCCGACCGCCTCGCCGAACTGGCCACGCGGATCAACGGGCAACTGGTCGGGTTGTACGCCCGGCACGCACGCGCGGTCGTCGACTCCGACGCGGCGGCGCTGGACGACTGCGCCGCGGAGTTCGAACGGATCGGCGCGTTGCTGTCGGCGGCGGACTCGGCGGCCGCGGCGGCGAGCATCCACGACAGGGCCGGTGACCGGACGGTGCTGGCCATCTCGGCCGCGAACGCCGCACGTCTGGCGGCACAGTGCGGTGGCCTGCACACGCCGGCGATGGTGGAGTCGGCCAACCCGCTGCCGTTGACGTCGCGGGAACGGGAGATCGCCAACCTGGTGGCCGCGGGACTGAGCAACCGCGAGATCGCCGACCGGCTGGTGGTGTCGGTCCGCACCGTCGAGGGACATATCTACCGGGCCTGTACGAAACTCGACGTCGGTGACCGCGCCGCACTCGCGGCCCTGCTGACCGACAGCGCCTGACCCGGTACCCGCGCACACCGCGTCCCTGGCCTGTAGATCGAGTAGTCGACTACTCACGACAAGCACCCGGGAACTCCGTACCTTCGGATCATGGACAGGGAGGCGCGATGAAAACGCTGGTGGTGTGTTGTGACGGCACATGGAAACGGGCCGACGACGTCGATGTGTCCAATATCGAGAAGATCGCCCGTGCGGTGGCGCCGACCGGGCACGACGGGCCGCAGATCGTCTACTACCGGGCCGGGGTGGGTACCGGCGGCGGCAAGATCGAACGCATCGTCGGCGGCGCGTTCGGGATCGGTCTCGACACCGCCATCGTCGACGCCTACCGCTTCCTGGCACTCAACTACGAGCCGGGAGACAAGGTGTACATCTTCGGGTTCAGCCGGGGCGCCTATACCGCCCGCAGCCTCGTCGGCATGATGGGCCGCATCGGGCTGCTCACCCCGGACGGTGTGGCCGCCGGCAAGCTGCCGAAGGCGCTCACCCTGTATCGGGAGCGGCCGCGGCCCAAGATCGGATTCGTGCCCGCCTACGCCGGCAGTCCCGGTTGGGAACAGGACAGCGAGGCGTTCACGCGGTTCTGCCATCTCGCCGTGCCCATCGCCTTCCTCGGCGTGTTCGACACCGTCGGAGCGCTCGGGGCACCCGGCCCCACCCGGCGCCGGTACCGGTTCCACGACGTGCGGCTCAGTGACCAGGTGCTGGTGGCCCGGCAGGCGCTGGCCATCGCCGAACGCCGGCGCGCCTTCGCGCCGTGTCTGTGGGCCGTCCCCGATATCAAGGGTGGGCAGGGGCCGGCGTCCCGCGATGTGGTGCAGATGTGGTTCGACGGGGTGCACAGCGATGTCGGCGGCGGCTACGAGAACTGTGCGCTCGGCGACCGGTCGCTGGCGTGGATGGTCACCGAGGCCGCCAAGAACAACGGTCTGGTGTTCGACATGAACCGGATCGTGCCGCAGCGCTGCACCCGCGACGAGCAGGCACATGACTCGCTGACGATCTTCTACCGGATCGGCAACCTGTTCAGCCGCTGCGGATCGATGCTGGGCAAACAGCGGCTGGGTTCGGACCTGCTCACCCGCTACCGGCGCGGCTGGCGGAACTTCGCGCCGATGGTCGATCCCGTCGATCCCGCCGGACCGGAAGACGAGGCCGACAGACCCGTACTGGACGGCCGGGCGTCGGGGGTGTTCGTCGCCGAACCCGCCGTCGAGCGGATGGATGGTCCTGCGCGATCGTGGCCGGTCAACCCGAACATGCGGGCGTGGTTCGACGAATGGGCCGATCTCGGTGTCGAGCCGACCGCGGTGACCGTGCCCGTGCCGACACTTGGCGACATCGGCGCCGTCGGCGACCCCGGCGCGACGGACGGCAGCACCGGCTGCGAGCCCGATGTCGCCGCCGATGACGCCGGACGGGCGGTACCGACAGCCCGGTAGCGGGGCTGTCGGCCCTGTCGGTGTGCCGATGCTGTTGTTAGGGTCGCACCATGGCAGAAGTCGCGTCGGTCGAGGCAACCACCGGGCAGCCCGTGCATCCGGACGAGCTGCGCCCCGGCGACATCGTCGGGCGGGCCGACCGTCCGGGCGAGCGGGTCAGGGTGTCGGGGATCAGCGTGCCGGTGATGATGCCCACGGGGCGCACCGATCCCGATCATGCGCTGCGCTACCTGGTATGCGTGGCCTACGGCGACGGAATCGGTTATGTGATCAGTGTTTTCGCCGACGAGACGATGCTGCGCTATCCGCCCGGTACCCGCGTGAACCCGGGGCCGCACGGTGATCTGACCGACCTGGCCTGAGCCTCACCCGCATCGTCGCCGGCGGTCTCACTATCATCGACCCGATGACAGTGCGGTCGACGGCATCCGGCCCCGGCTCGCATCCTGGTGAGATTGGAGAACAGTCATATGACGCAGCTAGGTGTGGTCGGCGGTGGCACGATGGGCGCCGGTATCGCCGAGGTCGCGGCCCGGGCCGGCGACCAGGTGCTGATCCTCGAGCGTGATCAGGAAACCGCCGACGCGGCCCGCGCCCGGATCGCCGCGTCCTTGGCCCGTGGTGTCAAGCGGGGCAAGCTGAGCGAGGAAGACGCCGACGCCGCGCTGGCCCGGCTGACCACGACCACCACCGTCGACGACTTCAGCGACCGGGAACTGGTCATCGAGGCGCTCCCGGAGATCGAGAACCTGAAGGTGTCGTTCTTCGCGGACCTGGACAGGGTCACCCCTAAGGAGACGATCCTGGCCACCAACACCTCGTCGATCCCGATCATCCGGGTGTCGAAGGAGGTCGCCGACCCGTCCCGCGTGGTGGGTGTGCACTTCTTCAACCCGGTTCCGGTGATGCCGCTCGTCGAGATCATCTCCAGCCTCGCCACCGCGCCCGAGGCCGCCGCGAAGGTGACCGACTACGTCCGCGACAACCTCGGCAAGAAGCCGATCCAGGCCGGTGACCGCGGCGGCTTCGTCGTCAATGCCCTGCTCATCCCGTACCTGGTCAGTGCCATCCGCATGTACGAGAGCGGCTACGCCTCCAAGGAAGACATCGACACCGGCATGGTGAACGGCTGCGCCCACCCGCAGGGCCCGCTCGCCCTGTGCGACACCGTCGGCCTCGACATCGTGCTCGACGTCTCCGAATCGCTGTACGACGAGTTCCGTGAGTCGCACTACGCGCCGCCGCCGCTGCTGCGCCGCATGGTCGACGCCGGCTACCTCGGCCGCAAGAGCGGCCGCGGCTTCTACGACTACGCCAAGTAGCGTCGCCGGCGCGCCGACGTCGCCGAAAGCACGCACGCGACAACGAGATATGGTGCGGCGAACATGGTGAACGCCGCGCTGTACGAGGTCGCCGACACCACGGCCGCCACCGCCGGATACACGGCGGTGGCGGCCGCGTCTGCGCCGAAGGCGCCCAGTGAGGTGACCGTTGCCCGGCTCTGGCCCGTGATCGTGTCCTGCAGGCGGGTATCGGCCACCACATCGGCGGCCTGACAGATCCCGAACGCGACTGCGAGCAGCATCCAGCCGCCGATGCCGCCGAGGACCGCACCGGCCGCGAGGCACACCCCTCCCACTGCGATCAACCCGGCGAAGCCGCTGTCGGGCCACCTGGCGAGTGCACCGCCGCACAGTCCTCCGGCGGTGGCACCCGCCCAGATCACGGCCAGCACCAGGGGGATCGTCTCGGTGGCCACGCCGTGGTCGGCGACCAGCAGCGGTGCGTACTCGTCGAGCACGCCCCAGAACGACGTGAGCACCACCAGGAGGACGATCGCCACGCGCACCCGCCGGTTGTCACGGGCCTCGACGATGCCCGCGCGCAGCGTGGCGAGGTAACCCAATGATGATTCCCCGGCGCTTGGGTCCTCGTCCGCGGACTTACGGTCTGGGGTTGCGGGGATCAGGCCCCGGTTCTCGGGCAGTGCCATCGCGGCGATCGCGCACAGCACACAGGTGGCGACGCTGGCCGCCCCGACCGCGGCGAAATCGCCGTCTGTGCCGCCCCGGCCCGCCCAGTTCAGCACGGGAACGGCCACCAGGGTGGCCGCACCGGCCGCGCCGATCTCGATCGCCCGCGTCACGCCCATCACCCGCGCGTACCGGGCTACCGCGCCGCGGTGCGACAGCTCGTCGTGGACGAACGCCTCCAGGGCGCCGGAGGTGAGTGATCCGGAGATGCCCCACAACACGAAGCCCGCGGCGAACGAGGTATATCCGGGTGCGAGAAGCCACAGCGTGAATCCCGCGGCGGTGAGCATCGGGGCCGCGGCGAGCACGTATCGGCGCGACACGACGTCGGCCAGCGCACCCGCCGGGACACCGGTCACCAGACCGATGCCCGACCACAGCGCGAACAGCGAGCCGATCTGCGTCACCGACAGGCCGTGCTCGTCGAACAGCAACGCGTAGACGGGATACAGGAGCACGAACTCCTTGGCCGCGACATGCGCGTACAGGGGGACGGTGAGACGAGCTATGCGCGAATCATCCGCGCGGAGAACAACAGTGAACACGATGAACCTTCGGGCTCGAAGAAACAGGACTCACATCGGTTCTTCCGGTGGAGCCCTGCCGTGGGCCGAGGTTCGGGCCGAAGGTCATCGTCGCTTGCGCATGGCACCCAGGGTACCTCTGATGGCAGTGACATGGGCCACTACAGTTCATGGGCATGGCACTGCGACGTCGATCGACGATTCGGGCAGGATTCACCGGACTGGTCACCGCCGCGCTGGCGGCGGTCGCCCTCAGTGCCGCACCCGCGGCACACGCGGCGCCAGGATGGCGGCTCGCCGGAGCCTCGAACCATCCCAGCGTCGACGCCAATCAGGGCCTGGCCACCACGTCGTCGGGGCGCCTCACCGTCCGCGGATACACCTCGATCCGGCCCGACCTCGCGCTCGCCGGGTGGTCGCACATCGGGGACCACGACATCCACGGCGGACGCACCTATGACGCCTACGAGAACCTGACGTCTGGCAAGAAGCTGTACGTGGTGACCGATGCCGCCGGACGCGCACGTTCCTACTTTCACCGCGTACGGCCGGGGGAGAAGGCCAACAACTCTTTCGCCACCGTCTCGCCGTCGGGCAAGTACCTGGTGTCCGGCGAGTTCGAGCAGCAGCGGAGGCTACTGGTGTTCGCCAATCCCGTTGGGCAGCCTGATGGTTCGACGATCCGGTACATCGGCGAGATCCGCTTCGACCGGACTGTTGGCGACATTCAGTCCTGCGACTTCGTCACCGAACGCAAGCTGTTGTGCATCGATGATGACCGCGCGGTGAAAACCCTGCACGCGGTCAACCTGACCACGCCACTCGGCGGTGCGGTCACCCCGGCACGGCTGTCGCCCGAACTCACGCTGCCGTTACGCGGCCGCAGCGCCTGCGCCGGCGACTGGGAATCCGAAGGCGTCGACTACGACACCACCCGCAACGTGCTGCGGGTCGCGGCAATCGAACCGCTGCCATGCGGCCTCAACACCGTTGTGTTCAGATTTGTGCGGACCGCCCCGTCGACACGATAGGTCCGTGCAATGTGGGTCGCTTATCGGCGTAAACGACTCAAACCGCGCCGCGACCTCCGTCGAGAGGCATCAGGATCCCATGGATACAGCTCGCGGCATCACTGATGCAGCAGCGGGTCGCGGGGCAAGCCCAGGATGCGTTCGCCGATCTGATTGCGGGAGATCTCCGAGGTGCCGCCGGCGATGGTGTTCTGCCGGGCATACACGTACAGCATCGACGTCATCGCGGCCGGTCCGTCGGCCAGCGCGGCCTCCGGCCCCTGTAGCTCCATCGCGAGATCCAGTGCGCGCTGGCCGTGTTCGGCGGTGAGCAACTTGGTGACATTGCCCTCCGGACCGGGTTCGCCGCCGATCACCGCGCGCTGCGCGCGCCGCAGGTTCATCGCCCGTAGTGCCTGCTTCTGTGCGACCAGCTCACCGGTGCGCCGCCGGGCGCCGTCGACCTCGACGGTGCGGTCGCGCCAGGCCTGCAGCGGATCGATGGTGGCGGTCAGACCGTCGCCGCCGATGGTGACCCGCTCGTTGCCGAGGGTGGAGCGGGCCACCCGCCAGCCCTCGTTGACCGGACCGACGACATCGGTGTCGGGGACGAACACGTCGTCGAAGTAGACCTCGTTGAAGAGTGTCGTACCGCCGGCATCGCGCAGCGGCACGATCGTGACCCCGGGTGCCTTGAGGTCGATGACCATCGTGGTGATCCCGGCATGCTTCGGGACGTCGGGATCGGTGCGGATCGTCGCCAGACCGAACGCGGCCTTGTGTGCGTCGCTCGTCCAGATCTTCTGTCCGTTGACGATCCAGCCGCCGTCCGAGCGGACGGCCCGGGTGCGCACCGAGGCGGCGTCCGACCCGGCCTCGGGTTCGCTGAACAACTGGCACCAGATTGTCTCGCCGTACAGCGCGGGCCGCACCCACCGCTCGATCTGCTCGGGCGTACCGTGCGAGATCACCGACAGCACAACCCATCCGGTGATCGAAAGTTGCACCTTGCGGACTCCCGCGCGCGCCATCCCCTCGTCGATCACGAGTTGTTCTACGGCGCCCGCGGCCCGGCCCCACGGCGTGGGCCAGTGCGGCATCGCCAGACCCGCATCGACCAGCAGCCGACGCCGCTCATCGACCGGGGCGGCCGCGATCGGGGCGATAAGGCCGGCGATCTCGGTGCGGATCGACTCAGCCTCGGCGGGCAGGTCCAGCCGCCCCTGCCGCACCACACCCGCCTCGGCCAGCGCGGTGACGTGTTCGGCCGCGACGGCCGGCGCGGCGAAGGCACTGAGCGCGGAAGCACGGCGCAGCAGCACATGCCCGTCGTGTTCCCAGGTGAAACCGATGCCGCCGTGGAGCTGGATGGTGCGCTGGGCGTTGTCGATGAACGCCTGTTGAGCCAGTGCCGCGGCCGATGCTGCCGCGATCACGAATTGGCCGGGATCGTCGTCGGCGGCGCGAGCCGCATCCCAGACCGCAGCGGCGGCCAGTTCGGCGGCGTTGAGCATGTTGGCACAGTGATGCTTCACCGGTCCGAACGTGCCGATGACCCGGCCGAACTGGCTGCGGATCTTGGCGTAGGCGACGGCGTCGTCGGTGCACCGGGCGGCACCGCCCGCGGCCTCCGCCGCGGTGAGGGTGCGGGCGATCGCCACCGCCGTCGCCGCCGCACCGGCCAGGACCGAGACTCTCGAGAGCGGGACGTCGGTGAATGTGACCCGGGCCGAACGACGAGTCGGGTCAAAACTCGGTGCGGTGGCGATGGCGATACCGTCTGCCGATGCATCCACGATGAGCACGTCGGCGCCGGAGACCACCAGCAGATGGGTGGCCAGGGACGCGCTCAGGACCACGCCGGCGTCACCGGACAAGGATTCACCCGACCGGTCGAGCGAGCCGTGCAGGCCGACCCCGCCGATGGCGGTGCCATCGGCGAATCCCGGAAGCAGCGCGTCACGCTGGGCGTCGTCCCCGGCGACAGAGACGATCGCCGACGCGATGACCGTGGGCAGCAGCGGACCGGGCGCGCACTCGTACCCGGCCTCGTTGATGATGACCGCGAGCTCGCTCAGGCCCAGGCCCGCACCGCCATACCGTTCATCGAGATGGATTCCGGTCCAGCCCAATTCGGCGATCCGAGGCCAGAACGACGGGAGGGACTCGGCTGGTGCGTCGAGGAGCCCGCGGGCCTCGGCGCGCACGTGCGCCGACACGAGAAACGCGCGAGAGGTCTCCGCGAGGGTCCGGTGGTCGTCGGTGATCGCCAGTGACATGGCGCCAGCCTAGCCGCCGACTTGGTTACTGTAATCAGAACGGTAAACGCCGTACGGGCTCAGTCGCTGCCGCGAAGATCGCCCCGCGACAGGCGTACGGTCCCGATCACGAAGAACCCCACGGCGATTGCCGCGAAGTACAGCATCGACCCGAGTGCACCACCGAACGGGCTGTCGAACGTCACCATCTGGCCCGCGCCGATCTCGGCGTTGCGGAACGGAGACCAGCGTTGCAGCAGGATCCCGAAGTCGCCCTGGAGGAACTCGACAAACTTCTCCACCCCGAACTTCCACAGCAGGATGAGCATCACCACGAGACCGGGGCGGGGGAGCAGCGCGGACAGACCGAGGCCCAGCGCGACCACCAGCACCGTGAGCAGTGGTGTGCCGAGCCACAGCCGCACGCCGTCGTAGGAGAGCACGTCCACGCGACCCCACACATCGGGGAACAGTGCGTGATAGCCCCACATGATGCCGAACGTGGTGACCAGCGCGACCACGCCGGAGATGCCGCCGAAGACGATGAGCTTGGCCACCGGGAGCAGCCACCGGCGCGGCTGGACGGCGAACTCGAGTTCCGCTGTGCCGTCCCGGAACTCACCGCAGAACGAGGTCACCGCACCCGTCATCAGGATGAACGTGGAGAACACGATGATCCAGTACGCGGCGTTGTTGGTGTCCATGCCGCCGCTGCCGTCGATCTTGTTGAGCTGCGCGGCCTTGGCGATACCGAAATTGAGCCCCGCCGGGATCAGCACCGCCAGGGGGATCACCGCGTACCACAAGGGGCTGCGGCTGCTGAGCTTGCCGAGTTCGGCGCGCAGCGCCCGCAGCAGGTGCGTCACCACGATCGCCGACCCGGGTGCCATGTCGGGCAGGGCCGGCGTGAGGGTGCCGTCCGGTCTGCGGTGCGTCATCGCGACGAACCGCCGCCCACGTAGTCGACGCTGGTGCGGGTGATCTCCACGTACGCCGACTCCAGCCGGCGCGGCCCGGTACCGAGGGCGAGCACCTCATCGCGGTCCGCATCGGTCAGGATGCGGCCCTTGCCCATGATGATGATCCGGTCCGCGGTGATCTCGACCTCCGACAGGCTGTGGGAGGCCACCAGCAGGCTCTTGCCCCGCGTGGTCAGCGTCCCGAACAGTTCGCGCAGCCACAGCGTGCCCTCGACGTCGAGACCGTTGGCCGGCTCGTCCAGGACGACGCACCGGGGATCGCCGAGCAGTGCGGTGGCGATGCCGAGACGCTGCAGCATGCCGTAGGAGAACCGTCCGGTCAGCCGTCCCGACACCGAACCCAGGCCCACCAGATCCAGTACCCGGTCGGCGTCGGTGAGAGGAATACCGCCAAGCCTGGCCTGCCAGCGCAGATGTTGGCGCGCGGAGTGTTTCGGGTTGTGTGCGAACGGATTGAGCCCGAACCCGACGGCGCGTTTGACCTGCGCGAAATCACGCAACCGGCAGCCGTCGACGGTGATGATGCCGGCATCCGGTGTGGTCAGGCCGGCGATCATGCGCAGCACCGTCGTCTTACCGGCGCCGTTCGGTCCGAGCAGGTAGGTGAGCGAACCGGCACCGGCACCGAGGGTGACATCGTCGACGACCTGGTTGTCGCCGAAACGCTTGGACACTCCCGACACGGAGATCCCCCGCGTGGGGGTCACCGGCGCGCCCGCTGTGGCGTTCAGTAGCCCCAGTTCGTGACGCCCTGGCAGCCGCTGGCTTTGCAGTTGGCCTTCCAGTCGAACTTCCACAGCCCGTTCTGCCGGACGTAGTAGTACGTGAACGACTGGGCGGGGAAGCCGGCCATGACGCCCGTGCCACGAATGGTCATCCGGTTACCGTTGATCGTGGGCTTGCCGAGGACGCGTCCCTGGATGGAGAAGTAGTCGTAGGTGCGGCTCATCGACATGGCCTGGCGCAGGTTCTTCTGCACGGTGGGGTTGCCGCCGTTGAGGCTCACCTCGTACTTGGGGCCGATCGGCAGGTTGGGGTTCCACATCGCCGCGTACTGCCGCTCGACCTGTGCGACGCTCGGAGTGGCCGACCGGACATACAGGTCCGGAACCTTGCCGTTGCGGATGGACACGTCGGCCGAGGCGGGTGACACCAGCCCGGCGGACATGAGCACCGCGAACAATCCGACAGTCACCGCGCGCAAAACATGCCGCATCACACACTCCCTTGTTCACATGATGAATCACTGGATGATTGCGTGAACCGTATAAAGGAGCAGTAGCTTAGTCAACCCTAAGTTACAACTGTGTAGATTGCGCCATTCCGGTGACCCACCGCGCTGACCCGGCGCGCGGCTCAGCCGAGATTGCCGGCGGAGAACGTGTCGCAGGAGTTGGGGTCACCGCTCTTGTAGCCGGTGCTGAACCACTTCACCCGCTGCTTGGCAGAACCGTGGGTCCAGCTCTCCGGGTTGGAACTGGAACCCTGGATGGTGTCGTCGCCGATCGCCCGCGCGGTCTGGATGGCCGTCGCGATCTGATCAGAGGTCAGCGGTTCGAGCAGCGCGTCGTCACCCTTGTCAGAGTGGAACGCCCACACACCCGCGTAGCAATCGGCCTGCAGCTCGGTGCGCACGGAACCGGACGTGGCGCCGTGCGAACCCATCTGGTTGCCCTTCTGCAAAGCGCCCGTGAGGTTCTGTACGTGGTGTCCGTATTCGTGGGCCACCACGTACATCTGTGACAGCGGGCCGTCGCTGCCGCCCATCTTCACCAGCATGTTGAAGAACGTCGGATCGAAGTAGGCGGTCTTGTCGGCCGGGCAGTAGAACGGGCCCGTCGACGACGACGCGGCGCCGCACCCGGTGTTGACCGAATCGGAGAAGATCGTGGTCTTGGGTTCGGTGTAGCCGTCGAGGAGCTTGGTCCACACCTTGTCCACGCTCACCGTGGTGGCCTTGATACGGCACAGGGTGTCGGTGTTGGCCTTCTCGAAGGTGCACGCCTGGAGCTGCTTGTCGATCTCCGACACGACTGCGGTGTCCTGACCGCCGCCGCCGCTATCGCCCCCGCCCATGATGTCGCCGGGATTGACGCCGAACAGCAGCGCCACGATGGTCACCAGCAGGCCGGCGCCGCCGCCTAGTGCGATTCGCCCACGGCCGCCACCGCCACCGCCGCCGCCGGAGACATTGCCGGTTTCGATGGATCCACTGCCCCTGAAAGTCACGGGAATCATCATGGCATGACAAGTGCCCGCCGACGCACAGGAAACCAAGGATGACACGCAACGCGTCGCGCGGCGGCGGGGTATCGGGGTGTATCCGGAGGCGATTGTGGCCCTGAGCGGCGGATGCGGCACCATGGAAGGGCCTGTTGCGACCCCGGCGAACCACCGTTCGCGGGCGTCACGAAGTACCGACCTCTCGGAAGGACCCCCAGTGCTCCGCACACACCTCGCCGGATCGTTGCGCCGCAGCGATGCCTCGCAGACCGTCACCGTCGCCGGTTGGGTCGCGCACCGCCGCGACCACGGAGGCGTGGTCTTCATCGACCTGCGTGACAGCTCGGGACTGGTGCAGGTGGTGTTCCGCAACGAGGACGTCGCGGCGGCCGCGCACCGGCTGCGCGCCGAATACTGCATCGCCGTGACCGGCGTCGTCGAAGCACGTCCGGAGGGCAGTGAGAACCCGAACCTGGCCTCGGGTGAGATCGAGATCAACGCGGTATCGCTTGAGGTGCTCAACGAGTCGGCTCCGCTGCCGTTCCAGCTCGACGAGTCGCCGGGCGAGGAGGCACGCCTGCGGCACCGCTACCTCGATCTGCGCCGTGAGGGCCCGGCCAAGGCGATCCGGCTGCGCTCCCAGGTGAGCGCCGCCGCGCGTGGCGTGCTGGCCGACCACGACTTCGTGGAGATCGAAACCCCCACCCTCACCCGGTCGACCCCTGAGGGCGCCCGCGACTTCCTGGTGCCCGCACGCCTGCAGCCCGGCACGTTCTACGCGCTGCCGCAGTCGCCGCAGCTGTTCAAGCAGTTGCTGATGGTCGCCGGGATGGAGCGCTACTACCAGATCGCGCGTTGCTACCGCGACGAGGACTTCCGCGCCGACCGGCAGCCCGAGTTCACCCAGCTCGACATCGAGATGAGCTTCATCGACCAGGACGATGTGATCGCGCTGTCCGAGCAGATCCTCGTCGCGCTGTGGAAGCTGATCGGGGTGGAGATCTCCACGCCCATCCCGCGGATGACCTACGCCGAGGCGATGCGCCGCTACGGCTCCGACAAGCCCGACCTGCGCTTCGGCATCGAACTGGTCGAATGCACCGAGTTCTTCGCCGACACCCCGTTCCGGGTGTTCAAGGCCCCGTACGTGGGTGCGGTGGTCATGTCCGGCGGTGCATCGCAGCCGCGCCGTCAGCTCGACGCATGGCAGGAATGGGCCAAGCAGCGTGGCGCCAAGGGCCTGGCGTACATCCTGGTGCAGGAGGACGGCAGCCTCGGTGGTCCCGTCGCCAAGAACCTCTCCGACGCCGAACGCGCCGGCATCGTCGAGCATGTGGACGCCAAGCCGGGGGACTGCATCTTCTTCGCCGCCGGGCCGGTCAAGGCGCAGCGGGCGCTGCTCGGTGCCGCGCGCGGCGAGATCGCTTCACGGCTGGGGCTGATCAAGGACGGCGACTGGGCGTTCACCTGGGTCGTCGACGCCCCGCTGTTCGAGCCCGCCGACGAGGCCACCGCCTCCGGCGACGTGGCTGTCGGATCGGGCGCCTGGACCGCCGTGCATCACGCGTTCACCTCACCCAAGCCGGAGTCGATGGAACTGCTCGACACCGACCCTGGTGCGGCGCTGGCGTACGCCTACGACATCGTCTGCAACGGCAACGAGATCGGCGGCGGATCGATCCGTATCCACCGGCGCGATGTGCAGGAGAAGGTGTTCGCCATCATGGGAATCAGCCACGACGAGGCGCAGGAGAAGTTCGGCTTCCTGCTCGACGCCTTCGCCTACGGCGCACCCCCGCACGGCGGCATCGCCTTCGGCTGGGACCGCATCACCGCGCTGCTGGCGGGGGAGAACTCCATCCGTGAGGTCATCGCCTTCCCCAAGTCCGGCGGTGGTGTCGACCCGCTCACCGATGCCCCGGCGGCGATCACCCCGCAGCAGCGCAAGGAGTCCGGCATCGACGCGAAACCCGTTGTGCGGGCGGAAGCCCAGCCTGCGACCGCGGAGTAGACGGCCGCCGGTGGTGACATGAAACGGGAGGCACCCGAGATGCGGGTGCCTCCCGTTTGTGTGCGGGGACTGTGATCCCTGATCGGTGTTAACCGCATGCCAAGCGCGCCCACACTTTGTGTGATGAGATTTTCACCATGACTGTGGAGGTGCTCGGATGACAATCAAGGTCTCGCTGGAACATAGGACAAGCTACGCATTCGACCGGCCCGCCAAGATCTACCCGCACGTGGTGCGCCTGCGGCCGGCCCCGCATTCGCGCACGCCGATCGAGGCGTATTCGCTCAAGATCGAACCCGAGGATCACTTTCTCAACTGGCAACAGGATGCGTTCGCGAATTATCAAGCGCGCCTGGTGTTTCCGAAACCATCGACGAATCTGTCGATCACGGTCAGTCTGGTCGCCGACCTCACGGCGATCAACCCGTTCGACTTCTTCGTCGAGGACTGGGCCGAGAACTACGGTTTCGAGTATCCCGAGGATCTGCGTCGCGACCTGGAGATCTACCTGCGGCCGGTGGGGGTCACCGAGGGCGAGTTCTCCGGTGCCCCGGTCCACCCCGAGGTGGCCGTCTTCGCCGAGAAGTACCGGCCCGTCGGTAAGACCCGGGTCATCGACTTCCTGGTCGCGGTCAATCAGGCCGTCTGCTCGGCGGTCAACTACACCGTTCGCCTCGAAGCCGGCGTGCAGACACCCGAGTACACGTTGTCCAGCGCGATCGGCTCGTGCCGCGACTCGGCTTGGCTGCTGGTGGCGTTGCTGCGACACCTCGGCCTGGCCGCCCGGTTCGTCTCCGGCTACCTGGTGCAGCTCACCTCCGACATCAAGGCCATCGACGGCCCGTCCGGCCCCGACGCGGACTTCACCGACCTGCACGCCTGGGCCGAGGTGTATCTGCCCGGTGCGGGCTGGGTCGGCATGGACCCGACCTCCGGCCTGTTCGCCGGTGAGGGCCACATCCCGCTCGCGGCCACGCCGCACCCCGGGGGTGCGGCACCGATCACCGGTGCGACCGGCCCGTGCCACGCCACGCTCGACTTCTCCAACACGGTCACCCGCTTCCACGAGGACCCGCGCGTCACCCTGCCGTACACCCCCGAACAGTGGAACAAGGTCCTCGACCTGGGGGGCAAGCTCGACACACGGATGCAGGACAACGATGTTCGGCTGACGATGGGCGGCGAACCCACGTTCGTCTCGATCGAGAACCAGACCGACCCGGAGTGGACCACCGCCGCCGACGGCCCGCACAAGCGGTTGCTGGCGTCCAAACTGACCGAACGGCTGATGGCCGACTACGCGCCGAACGGCCTCGTCCAGCGCAGCCAGGGCAAGTGGTACCCCGGGGAACCGCTGCCGCGCTGGCAGATCGCACTGATGTGGCGCGCCGACGGAAAACCCATCTGGCGTAAGCCCGAACTGCTCGCCGACCCGTGGACCAGCATGGATGCCACGCGGGCCACCATCGACACCGAGACATCGGGGCCGCGGGCGGGGGAGAGCAGTGGTCACGTGCGGGCCCGGGCCCTGCTGGTCGCCTTCGCCGATGCGCTGGGCCTGCCCACGACCCAGGTGATGCCGGCGTTCGAGGATCCGCTCGTGCGGATGCGTGAGCTGGCGGCGCTGCCGCCCGGTGACCCGGCCGGCGACCCCACGCTGATCACCCAGCACAACCTCGCCCTGGCCGAGGCCGCCGTCGACATCGAGGAACCCGAGGATGAGGCAGACGACCTCGATCCCACCGCCGACTCGGTGAAGGCGCGGCAGTCGCTGCTGGCCAAGCTCGACGAGGCCGTCACGGTGCCCACGGCATATGTGTTGCCGCTCAACAGGTCTGGCGACGACGCGGCCTGGCAGTCGGCGAAATGGACCATGCGCCGCGGCCGTATCGTGCTCACCCCGGGCACCTCGCCGGCCGGTCTGCGCCTGCCGCTGAACTCGCTGTCGTGGGGTCCGGCGCCCACCATCTTCGAGTCCGACCCCACCGAACGCCGTCCCGATCTGCCCGACGACGTGACCGGCGCCGTCGGCCACATCGTGAAGCAGACCGACCCGAGCCAGTTCCTGCCGCGCACCGCCCTGGTGGCGCAGGTGCGTAACGACGTCCTGCACGTGTTCCTGCCGCCGACGTCGTACCTGGAGGAATACCTGGCGGTGATCGGGATGATCGAGGACGCCGCGGCGGCCACGGACCTCCCGGTGGTGATCGAGGGCTACGGCCCGCCCGGCGACGCCCGCCTGACGACGCTGACCGTCACCCCCGACCCCGGCGTCATCGAGGTCAACATCCAGCCGACCACCAGCTTCGCGCACCAGTCCGATCTGCTCGAATCGCTGTACGAGCATGCCCGGCACGTCAAGCTGGGCACCGAGAGCTTCGACCTCGACGGCAGCCACGGCGGCACCGGCGGCGGCAACCACATCACCCTCGGCGGTCCCACGCCCGCCGACTCGCCGATGCTGCGCCGGCCCGACCTACTCGTGTCGATGCTGACGTACTGGCAGCGGCATCCGGCCCTGTCGTACCTGTTCTCCGGACGGTTCATCGGCACCACCTCGCAGGCGCCGCGCGCCGACGAAGGCCGCGAATCGGCGCTGTACGAGCTGGAGATCGCGTTCGCCGAGATCGACCGCCTCGCCAGTAAGGGCGAACCCGGCACCGGCTGGGACGCGCCGCCCAACCCGTGGGTCACCGACCGGGCGCTGCGGCACCTGCTCACCGACATCACCGGCAACACCCACCGTGCCGAGTTCTGCATCGACAAGCTGTACAGCCCGGACTCTCCGCGCGGGCGGCTCGGGTTGCTGGAGCTGCGGGCGTTCGAGATGCCGCCGCATCACCGGATGGCGATGGTGCAGTCGCTGCTGGTGCGCTCGCTGGTGTCGTGGTTCTGGGAGAAGCCGTACCGTCATCGCCTGATTCGGCACGGCGGCGACCTGCACGGCAAGTATCTGCTGCCGTACTACCTGATCCGCGACATCGGTGCCGTGGCCGAGGACCTGCGGGAGGCCGGTTACGAGTTCGACACCGCCTGGCTGGCCCCGTTCACCGAGTTCCGCTTCCCGCGGCTGGGCACCGTACAGATCCGCGACCACGAGGTGGAGCTGCGCGGTGCGATCGAACCGTGGAACACCCTCGGCGAGGAGTCGACCGGCATGGGTACCGCCCGCTATGTCGACTCGTCCGTCGAACGGGTACAGGTGCGGGTCTCCGGCGGTGAGGACGACCGGTTCATCCTCACCTGCAATGGCCATCCCATCCCGCTGCGCTCCACCGGTATCCCGGGGGAGCGGGTCGCGGGCATCCGGTTCCGGGCCTGGCAGCCGCCGAGTTCGCTGCACCCGACGATCACCGTCGACACCCCGCTGACCTTCGACCTGGTGGATCAGGTGGCCGGCCGGTCCGTCGGTGGCGCCACCTACCATGTCGTGCATCCGGGCGGCCGGGCCTACGACCGCCCGCCGGTGAACGCCGTGGAAGCGGAATCCCGGCGAAACGGCAGGTTCGAGGCCTCCGGTCACACGGCCGGTCACGTCGACATCGGGGTGCTGCGCGAACGTATGGCACGGAGCGCGATCGACTCGGGGGTCCCCGGCATCCTCGACCTGAGGCGCGCACGTACAGTTCTTCGGTGACCGTTTCACCTGGCATCGACGTCGCGGGCAACACCGTGCCCGCGGTGTTCGACCGTTACCGTGCCGATGCCGGTTCCGGGTCGTACGACGAGATGCTGGACGGCGCGGGCGAAGCCCGGGCCGGCTGGTCGGAACTGGTGGCCGGATACGGGATACGTGGGCCGCGGCGGCTCGGCGAGGCCGCGCACCGGCTGGCCGGTGCGGTCCGCGACGAGGGCATCGTCTACAACGAGTACGACGGTGATGCCACCATCACCCGCGACTGGGTGGTCGACGCCGCGCCGCTGATGGTGGACGGCACCGAATGGGCGTCGCTGGAGAAGGCGATCGCGCAGCGTTCGACGCTGCTCGACCTGCTGCTGCGCGACATCTATCACGACCAGAAACTCATCTCCGCTGGCATCGTGCCGCCGGAGATGATCTACGGACATCCCGGCTACCTGCGCAAGGCCGCACACCTCGACGTCGCGGCCCCGCATGCGCTGTTCCTGCACGCGGTGGATCTGGGCCGGCGCGCCGACGGCACCCACGTGGTGTACGCCGACCGCACGCAGGCACCCTCGGGCATCGGGTACGCGCTGGCCGATCGGCGGATCCTCTCGCGCACGTTCGCCCAGCTCTTCCAGGACTGCGCACCCCGGCCGATCTCGACGTTCGTGCAGACTTTGCGGCTGGCGCTGCTCGACTACGCACCGCCCGGTGTCGAGGATCCGACAGTCGCCGTCCTCAGCCCGGGCAGCATGTCCGAGACCGCGTTCGACCAGGCGTATCTGGCGTCCGCATTGGGTATTCCGCTCGTCGAGGGGCCAGATCTCACGGTGCGCGACGGCGCCGTCTACATGCGGTCGCTGGGCAAGTACCGTCGCGTCGACGTGCTGCTGCGCCGGGTTGACGCCGAATTCGTCGATCCGCTGGACCTGCGCACCGATTCCCAGCTCGGGGTGGCCGGGCTGGTGGAGGCGATCTCCCGCGGCAATGTCACCGTCGTCAACACCCTCGGCAGCGGCGTCCTGGAAAACCCGGCGCTGCACACCGTTCTCGACGCGGTGGCGCGCGAACTCCTCGGCGAGCCGCTCCTGCTCGAATCCGTGCCCACATTCTGGGCCGGTGATCCGGGCGGACTGTCGAAGATCCTCGCCGAGGCCGAGTCGATGGTGCTCACCAACGTGCGCACCGGCGAGGAGATCGTGGGTGCGCTCAGCGGCTCGGCGGCCCTGTCCGGGTTGCGCGCACGGATCGAGGCCCAGAACTGGCAGTGGGTCGGGCGGTCGTTGGTGCAGTACTCCACGGCGCCGACGATGCTGCCCGGCGCAGCCGACCAGCCGTCGTCGCGGGAGGTCCGGGGTGCGCCGGTGTCGTTGCGGGCATTCAGCCTGGCACGCGGGCAGTCGTACGCGGTGATGCCGGGTGCGCTCGGGTCGGTGCTCGTCGACGGTGCGGCCGGCCGGGCGATGGCCACGATCGGCGCGAAGGACGTGTGGCTGACCAGCGCCGGATCAGGTGGACATGTCTCGCGCAAGACACAGTCGCGGACCGAACCGGCGGAGATCGTCGATGCAGCGGCGGCACCCGTGCGATCGGGTGCCACAGCATCGCGCGATCATGTCGGGGTCTCGCTGGTGGCCAGCCCGCGTGTGCTGTCCGACCTGTTCTGGGTGGGCCGCTATCTCGAGCGCGTCGACGGCACGACCCGGCTGGCCAAGGTGTGCCAGTCCCGGTATGAGGAGCTGCAGCGGCGTTCGTGGGCGGGACTGCCCAAGGTGGTGCCGGTGCTGCTGCACGCCACCGGCTGGATGACCGGGACCGCCGGGTATCTCGGCACCGCCGCGCTGCTCGAGACCGAATCGGGCGACGAACCGGCCGACATTCTGACCCTCATCGCCAAACTGACCGCCGATCGGCACGTGCCCGGCACCATCGCCTACTCGCGGATGCGGCTGGTGGGGGCGGTGCGTGCGGTCCGCGACCAGATGACCACCAGCACCTGGATGGTGCTGGCGCCGGCCGAGCGGGCCATCTCCCGGCTGACCCGGATGCTGAACACCGACGTGGACCCGGATACCCCGCAACTGGAACTGGGACCGGAACTCGCATCGGTGCACGACGACATCCTGTTCGCGGTGCTGGCCCTGTCCGGCCTGCAGGCCGAGTCGATGGTGCAGGACCCCGGCTGGTACCTGCTGGACGTGGGCCGTCGCGCGGAACGGGCCATCGCGCTCGCCGACCTGACCGCGGCGCTGTTCACCGATGTCCGCGAACCCGACCTGGAACAGCCGCTCCTGGAGTCGTTTCTGGTGGCCAACGAGTCGTCGGTCACGTACCGGCGGCGCAACCGCGGCCTGATCAGGCTCGGCGCTGTGCTCGAACTGATGCTGTTCGACGAATCGAACCCGCGATCGATGGTGTACCAGCTCACCACGATGATGCGGGATCTGACGGCGCTGCCCGATTCGGTCCGGTCGGCGGGCGCCGAGCGCATCGTCGAGGACCTGACAGCCGAACTGCGCCGTGCCGACCCGGCCGATCTGACCGCCGCCGACGCGGAGGGACGCCGCGCTGACCTGGGGGAGTTGATGACGACGCTGCGTGGTGGCATCCGGGAGGTGTCCGATCTGCTGGCCCGGACCCGGTTCGCGCAACCACGCGCGCTGCGGCCGCTCTGGGCGGGCCAGGGTGCGGATATCGATCTCACCGGCGGGAGCGGCGGGTGATGACGGCCTACGAGAACACCGCGGCACCGTTCGCGCCCACCGCCGAGGCCGGTGGTGCGCAGCAGGTACCGGGCACCCGGCGGTACCAGGTGATGCACAGGACGTCCTACACCTACAACGACGTGGTCTCCTCGTCGTACGGCCGCTGCTATCTGCGGCCCCGTGACCTGGTCCATCAGCGGGTGCTCAACGCGTCGGTGACCATCGACCCCGCACCCGACGACCGGTCGACGGGGGTGGACGTCTACGGCAACAGCGACGCCTACTTCCATGTGCATTCGGCGCATCGTGAGCTGGTGGTGGTGTCGGAATCGCTGGTGGAGGTCGATCCGGTCGATCCGGCGCTGTTCGAAACACCCGGGGCAGTGGGGCCGTGGGAGCAGGCCCGTCCCGGACTGTCGGGGTCGGCGGTGCTGCGTGAGTTCTCGATGGACCTGTACCCGCCGGAGATCACCCCCGCGGTGCGGGCGTACGCGGCCGAGGTGTTCTTCCCCGGCCGTCCGCTCGTGGAGGCGGTACGGGATCTGACCACCCGGATCTTCCACGACTTCACCTACGAATCGGGGTCGACGGCCATCAGCACCAAGGTCGACACCGTGCTCGAACGCCGCAAGGGCGTATGCCAGGACTTCGCGCGGGTCGCGCTGGCATGCCTGCGGTCGGTCGGGCTGGCCGGCCGCTACGAATCCGGGTATCTCGCGACCGATCCACCGCCGGGCCGGGAACGGATCTATGGCGCCGACGCCAGCCATGCGTGGGCGGCGGTGTGGGTGCAGGGGACCGCTCCCGATCCCGACAATCCGTCCGAACCCGGCTACTGGCTGGCCTTCGATCCGACCAACGACAAATGGGTGGACGAACGGCACGTCACGGTCGCCTGGGGCCGCGACTACGACGATGTGCCGCCGCTGCGGGGTGTGATCTACACCGATTCCACGCGCAGTGAGATTTCGGTGTCTGTCGACGTCAGTCCAGTGAATCCGGTGTGATAAATCGTCCGTAATCCGCCAGCTGCAATGTGCCACAGCACAACTGGCGTTCATTTGAATGAACAACGATGACGTGTGTCACCGTTATTGGGTAGGTTGGTCAGTGCCATGACGGTACTTACAGAGGGTCGCATTGTCAGCGTGGTGCGCGCAGCCGAGGCCGTGTTGTCTCAGCGCGCAGGTTCGTCGGTTGTGCTCGATGATCCCGAGGATCTCGGGGGCCGCGGCCGCACCACGGTTGTCCGGGTGCGCGTCGCCCAGAACCCGTTCTCCCAGGCGCGGACGTTGGTCATCAAGGCGTTGCCGGTCGACGAGGAGCCGCACGCCTTCCATCGCGAGATCGCGGCCTACAAGTACGCGACCACCCTGCCGACGCAATCGCGGCCGGGCCCCCAGATCATCGCCTCCGATGCCGACGCACGTGTCCTGGTCCTCAGCGACCTCGGCCATGGCCGGTCGATGTCGGAGCTGCTGACCGGGCGCGACGTCACCGAGGCCGTCCACGCGGTGAGTGCGTGGGGGCAGGCCCTGGGACGGATGCACGCCGCCACGTTCGGCGGCGAGAGTGATTTCCGGGCGCTGCTCCGGCGCGGCTCGAACCGGGCGGAGGAGGTCAACGTCCTGCGGGAACAGGCGGTGCGTGCCTTCTCCCTGTTCGACGGGGCGCTGCGGGCGCTCGATGTGCCGGTGCCGCCGCGGGTGACGGGCATGCTCGCCAACGCGTGTGACCTGTTCACCGAGGGCGAGCACCGCGCCTTCAGCACCTCCGACATCGGGCCCGAGAACATCCTCATCAACGGTGGCGGCGTGCAGTTCATGGACTACGAGTGGGGCGGTTTCCGCGACGCCATCCTCGACGTTGCGTACTCCCAGGTCACCTGCAGTTCGGCGTTGTCAACCATCGATCCGGCCGTCCGCGAGCGGCTGGAAGAGGCGATGGTCGACGCGTGGCGCGCCGAGGTCTCGCTCATCTGGCCGGCGCTGTCCAACAGGCGGGTACTGGCGCGCAGGCTGCTGGCCGCCCGGCTGCTGTGGGTATGGCTGTCGACCGTGTGGATGCTGCCGCTCGACGGCCTGCAACCCACCGTCGCCGACATCGTCGAGGCGGGGTTCGCCGAGACAAGTGAACTCACCGTCGCCGGCGCGTCATCGAGCCGCGCCAACGGCCACCTGCACGATCTGGCGCTGTACACCTCCGACCCGCGGGTGCTGGTCACCCGGTGGGCCGACCTGGCGAGCGCCGCGAGCCGCGCCGACGATGCCGTGCTGTCGGCGACGGCGGTTCGGCTCGGCGCCGCCCTCACCCGAGATTGGCTCACCTGAGCGTTCCATGGATTCACTGTTCGACCCGGCGCCCCCACCGCCGTCGGGTGAGGTTCCCGGTGCCGACGGTCGTCCCACCGCGCCGCTCGCCGTGCGGATGCGTCCGCAGACGCTCGACGAGATCATCGGCCAGCAGCATCTGCTCGGCAAGGCGTCGCCGCTGCGGCGGCTGATCAGCGGGTCGGGTGCGGCCTCCGTGCTCCTGTACGGGCCGCCCGGCACCGGCAAGACCACGATGGCCTCGCTTATCTCCCGCGCCACCGGTGGCAGGTTCGAGGCGTTGTCGGCGTTGTCGGCGGGCGTCAAAGAGGTCCGCGCGGTGATCGACGTGGCCCGCAGGCGCCTCATCGACGGTCAGCAGACGGTGCTGTTCATCGATGAGGTGCACCGGTTCTCCAAGACCCAGCAGGACGCACTGCTCGACGCCGTGGAGAACCGGATCGTGCTGCTGGTGGCCGCGACCACGGAGAATCCGTCGTTCTCGGTGGTGGCGCCGCTGCTGTCGCGGTCGCTGGTGCTGCGGTTGCAGCCACTGTCCGACGACGACATCGTCGAGGTCATCGAGCGCGCGATAACCGATCCGCGCGGCCTGGGCGGGGCCGTCCGGCTCACCGACGAGGCCCGCACTCACCTGGTGGCCGTCGCCGGCGGTGACGCGCGCCGTGCCCTCACGGCGCTGGAGGCCAGTGCGGACAGCGTCATCAGCCACGCCGACGACCCAGCGGACGGGGACACTGCTGCGGGGGATGTAGATGAGGGGGATCGGGTCGCGCTCGTCATCGACGTCGCCGACGTGGAGGCCGCGATCGACCGCGCCGCCGTGCGCTACGACCGGGACGGTGACCAGCACTACGACGTGACCAGCGCGTTCATCAAGTCGATCCGTGGATCGGATGTCGACGCGGCGGTGCATTACCTGGCGCGGATGATCTCGGCGGGTGAGGACCCGCGGTTCATCGCGCGCAGGCTGATGGTGCACGCCTCCGAGGACATCGGCATGGCCGACCCGTCGGCCCTGCAGACGGCGGTGGCCGCCGCGCAGGTGGTCCAGCTGGTCGGGATGCCCGAGGCCAAGCTCGCGCTCACCCAGGCCACCATCCACCTGGCAACCGCCCCGAAATCACCGGGTGTGGTCGCGGCGATCGGGGAGGCGATGGCCGACGTGGCCGCCGGCAAATCGGGACCGGTGCCACCGCACCTGCGCGACAGCCACTACGCCGGCGCCAAGGCGATGGGCAGCGGCAAGGGCTACCGCTACCCGCACGACGACCCCGACGGCGTGGTGCCGCAGCAGTACGCACCCGACGACCTGGTGGGCGTCGACTACTACCGGCCCACCCCGCACGGATTCGAACGGGAGATCTTCACCCGGCTCGGCAAACTGCGGTCCATCATCCGGCGCGGCGGGCGCCGCCGATCCCCGCCCGCTCAGGCCTGACAGTCGTCGGCGACCGGGAATGTAGGCTGGTGTGTCGCAGTCGTCGCCACGCCGGGAGCCCCGGCGCCGCGCCGCGGCCCGCACAGCGAACGATCACAGAACCCCCACGATCCCAGAACTCACGATCAAGAACCTCAGCAAGGACGAGACCACAGTGCAGACGCATGACATCAGGAAGCGGTTCCTGGATCACTTCATCCGCGCCGGACACACCGAGGTACCCAGCGCATCGCTGATCCTCGACGATCCCAACCTGATGTTCGTCAACGCGGGCATGGTGCCGTTCAAGCCGTACTTCCTCGGCCAGCAGACCCCGCCCTACTCACGCGCCACCAGCGTGCAGAAGTGTGTGCGCACCCTCGATATCGATGAGGTCGGCGTCACCACCCGCCACAACACCTTCTTCCAGATGGCGGGCAACTTCAGCTTCGGCGACTACTTCAAACGCGAGGCGATCACCTTCGCCTGGACACTGCTCACCAACTCGGTCGAGGACGGCGGCTACGGTATCGACCCGCAGAAGCTGTGGCCCACGGTGTATCTCGACGACGACGAGGCCGAGGCCATCTGGCGCGACGAGATCGGCGTGCCCGCCGAACGTATCCAGCGGCGCGGCATGAAGGACAACTACTGGTCGATGGGCGTGCCCGGCCCATGCGGTCCGTGTTCGGAGATCTTCTACGACCGCGGCCCCGAGTACGGCAAAGAGGGCGGCCCCGAGGCCGACGAGGACCGCTACATCGAGATCTGGAATCTCGTGTTCATGCAGAACGAGCGCGGTGAGGGCGGCGGCAAGGACAACTACGAGATCCTCGGCCCGCTGCCCAAGCAGAACATCGACACCGGCATGGGCATCGAGCGCGTCGCCTGTCTGCTGCAGGGTGTTGACAACGTCTACGAGACCGACCTGCTCAAGCCGATCATCGACCTGGCCTCGGAGCTGACCGGTCGCGGTTACGGTCGCGGCGCCCACGACGACGACGTCCGGTTCCGGGTGATCGCCGACCACGCCCGCACCGCGGCGCTGCTGATCTGCGACGGCGTGCTGCCCGGCAACGACGGCCGCGGCTACGTGCTGCGCCGGCTGCTGCGCCGCGTCGTCCGGTCGGTGCGGCTGCTGACCTCGGCGAGCGAGGCCGCCGGTGTCACCCCGCGCGCCGCGTCGGAACCGACGATGGGTGCGCTGATCGGCCGGGTCATCGACATGATGGCCCCGTCGTACCCCGAACTCGAGGAGCGGCGCGAGCAGATCGTCTCCACCGCGGTGGGCGAGGAGACCTCGTTCTCCAAGACCCTCGCCGCCGGGTCCAAGCTGTTCACCGACGCCGCCACCGCCACCAAGGCCGCCGAGCGTTCCACGATCAGTGGCGACGACGCGTTTACCCTGCACGACACCTACGGCTTCCCGATCGACCTGACCCTGGAGATGGCGGCCGAGGCCGGTCTGACCGTCGACCAGCACGGGTTCACCGCCCTGATGGCCGAGCAGAAGAGCCGCGCCAAGGCCGACGCCACCGCCCGCAAGACCGGCCACACCGACCTCAGCGTGTACCGCGACCTGCTCGACCGCGGGCCCACCGAGTTCACCGGTTTCGGTGAGCTGGTGTCCGAGGCACGGGTGCTCGGCCTGGTCGCCGACGGGGCACGGCTGCCGGCCGCCGGTGCGGGTCAGGAACTGACCGTCGTCCTTGACCGGAGCCCGCTGTACGCCGAATCCGGTGGCCAGATCGCCGATACCGGCACCATTACGTCGTCGGCCGGCGCCCGGCTGACCGTCACCGACGTGCAGAAGCTCAACAAGACGCTGTGGCTGCACAAGGTGCGGGTCGACGAGGGCGAGATCACCGAGGGCGAGGAGGTGCTCGCCTCGGTGGACGCGGCCTGGCGACACGGCGCCACCCAGGGCCACTCGGGCACCCACATGGTGCACGCGGCGCTGCGGCAGGTGCTCGGCCCCAACGCCACCCAGGCCGGTTCGCTCAACCGGCCCGGCTACCTGCGGTTCGACTTCCACGCGAGCGGTCCGCTCAGCGAGGCCCAGCGCAGCGAGATCGAGGAGATCAGCAACGCGGCCGTCGAGGCCGACTACCGGGTCAATACCTTCGAGACCGGACTGGCCGAGGCCAAGGCGATGGGTGCGCTCGCGCTGTTCGGCGAGAACTACGGCGACGAGGTCCGGGTTGTCGAGATCGGTGGCCCGTTCTCGATGGAACTGTGCGGCGGCACGCATGTGTCGTCGTCGGCGCAGATCGGACCGATCACCGTGATCGGTGAGTCGTCGGTCGGTTCGGGTGTGCGGCGCGTCGAGGCGTACGTCGGCATGGACTCGTTCCGCTACCTGTCCAAGGAACGCGCGCTGCTCGCCGGCCTGGCGTCGTCGCTGAAGGTGCCCTCCGAGGAGGTGCCCGGCCGCGTCGAGGCGCTGGTCACGCGGCTGCGCGATGCGGAAAAGGAACTCGAACGGATCCGGGCCGAGGCCGCGCGCAACGCGGCATCGGGCCTGATCGACGCCGCCGTCACCTCCGGATCGACCCTCGTGGTCGGTGGCCGGCTGCCCGACGGTATCGACGCCGGTGACCTGCGGTCACTTGCCACCGACCTGCGCGGGAAGGTGGCCGACAAGCCCGCCGTCATCGCGCTGTTCTCGTCGGCCGGCGGCAAGGTGCCGTTCGTCATCGCCACCACCGACAGCGCCCGTGAGGCCGGGATCAAGGCCGGTGACCTGGTCAAGCAGATCGCCCCGCTGGTCGGCGGGCGCGGCGGCGGCAAGCCGGACCTCGCGCAGGGGTCGGGAACGGACGCGTCCGGCACCGATGCGGCGATGGACCGGATCCGAGAGCTCGTTCTGCGGTGACCGCGGGAGGGGGAGGTCGGCCGGGTCGGGTCCTCGGGATCGACGTGGGGAGCGTACGGATCGGGGTCGCCGTATGCGACCCGGACCGGATTCTGGCGACACCGGTGGAGACGGTGGCCCGGACACCCGGCGACCGCGCGGATGTCGACCGGATCGCCGCGCTGAGCAGCGAATACGAGGTCGTCGCAGTGGTGATCGGGATGCCCCGGACCCTGCGCAACACAGCGGGAGCGGCAGCCGACGCGGCGCGCGAGTTCGGGACCGCTGTCGCCGCCGCGATTGCACCCGTGCCGGTGGAGTATTTCGACGAGCGGTTCACCACGGTGACCGCGCAGCAGGCGCTGCGGGCCAGCGGACGTTCGGCGAAATCGTCGCGCCAGGTCATTGATCAGGCCGCCGCTGTCGCTATTCTGCAAGGGTGGCTGGATGCGGGACGATGATGCGCCGCACCCTCAGGGGTGCGCTTCGGTGACCCCCTCGTCGGTGGACTGCACGGTGACCGGTCCCGTCGCCGGGGTGGTGATGTCCCGTGGATGATGAGCACTACCGGCACAGCCGTCGTCGGGGTGCCCCCGGCTCCGACCCGTCCCACGACGACATCGACCGGCTGAGGTACTTCACCCAGCCGAACCCGGACCGGCCGAGCAGGCACCGGCGTCGCCGCGACGACGCCGACGGTCCGGCTCCGGTCGACACCGGGCGGGCGATGCCGCAGCGGATCGAACCGCGGCCCCCGCAGGGACCCCGCAGGCCGGCCCCGGGTTCGTACACCCCGCCCCCCGCGCCCACCGCACCTGCTCAGCCCGCTCCGCCGATGAGGCGGCCCGAGCCGCCGCAGGCGCCCTCTCAGCAGTACGTGCCGCCGGCCCCGCACGGGCCCTCCGCCGGCCGGCCACCCGGGCCCGCCCGGGGATTGCCGCCGGGCCCGCCGACGTATGACGACGTCGAACGGACCCCTCCGCAGACCGGGTATTTCCGCCGCGAAGCGGTGTACGACGGGAACTCCGACACCGGCCCGATCGAGGTCATTCCGGGGCCGGTCGACACGCACACCGGCCAGATCCCGCCATCGCCGGTGGCCGCTACCAGGACCCAGACAAGCGGCGAGGTCGATCGTGCTGCTGTCGCAGTACCCGCCGAGAGCACACGCCCGACGACCACCGGTCGTGAGGCGTCCGATGCGCGTTCCGCCGAGGACGATCGCCCGGCCCAGGACGAACGTTCAGGTACGGAAGAACCTCCGGCCAAAGCAGGCCGCTCCGGCAGAACCGAGCGCGCGGGCACAGCGGGGCGTTCGGGCAAGGCGGGGCGCGCGGGCAAGGACAACCGGAAAGCCCGATCGGACGACCGGGACACGGCAGCAGCCGATACCGCCCGCAAACGCAAGCGCAAGCGACGGACCGCCCTCGCGTTCGTCCTGGTCCTGTTCGTGGCCATGCTCGGCGCGATCGGCTATGCGGCGATGCGCGCCTTCGGCGGCCCGAGTGCCGAGGACTACACCGGTGCCACCGGCCTCGCGGACGTGATCGTCGAGATCCCCGAGAACTCCACGCTCAGCGACTTCGGGACCATCCTCGCCGACCGTGATGTGGTGAAGAGCTCGCAGGCGTTCATCAACGCCGCGGGAGGGCGGACCATGGAGGGCGGCTTCTACAAGCTGCGCACCCAGATCTCGGCGTCGACCGCCGTCGACATGATGAGCGACACGTCGCGGGTTCACCGTGTCGGGCTGATGAACGTTCCCGAGGGTCTGCAACTCGAATCCAAGAAGGGTATCGACGGCAAGACCACCCCCGGGATCTTTGAAATGATCGCCGACGCGACCAAGGTCGACATCAACGGCGCGCATCGCGGGGTCACGGTCAAACAGTTGGAGAAGGTCGCGGCCACCGCCGACCCCAAGTCACTCGGCGTCCCCGAGTGGGCCCGCAAGTGGGTCACCGCCTCGGATGTGAAGGGTGACTTCCGCAGGATCGAGGGTCTCATCGCACCCGGCACGTGGGAGTACATCAACCCGGAACATTCGGCGACGCAGATCCTGTCCGAGTTGATCTCCCAGAGTGTGAGCCGTTTCGAGAAATGGGGTCTGCTGAACGACAACGGCTCGGGCCTGACCCCGTACGAAACCCTGGTCACGGCGTCGGTGGTGGAACGGGAGGCCAAGAATCCCGAGGACTTCCCGAAGGTCGCCCGGGTCATTCTCAACCGTCTCGCCAAGGATCAGCGCCTGGAGATGGACTCGACGTCCAACTACAAGGCCGAGGTCACCAACATCGACGTGCACGGCGACGCCTACAGCGACGAGAACCCGTGGAATACCTACCAGATCTTCGGGCTGCCGCCGACACCGATCGGCGCGGTCGGGGAACGTGCCTTGGAGTCCACCGAACATCCAGCGAAAGGCCGCTGGCTGTATTTCGTGTCGATCGACACGGACGGCACCACGTTGTTCGCGAACACGTACGAGGAACACAAGCGCAACCGGCAGAAGGCCTGTGACACCGGCCTGCTGTCCACGGGATGCTGAGGCCGCCGGTGACAGCACGCAAAGCGGCGGTGCTCGGTTCGCCCGTGTCGCATTCCCGCTCACCCGACCTGCACCTGGCTGCCTACCGGGCGCTGGGGCTGACCGACTGGACGTACGAGCGCATCGAGTGCACCGCCGAGCAACTTCCCGGGATCGTCGGCGGAGCGGGACCGGAGTTCGTCGGGTTCTCGGTGACGATGCCCGGCAAGATCGCCGCGCTCGAGTTCGCCGACGAGGTCACCGAACGGGCCCGGCTCATCGGGTCGGCCAACACACTCGTGCGAACCGACGCGGGCTGGCGCGCCGACTGCACCGATGTCGACGGCATGGCCGGCGCATTACGGGACCTGGGTGTGCTGGACCGTACCGGTGGCGAGGCGGTGGTGATGGGTGGCGGCGGCACCGCCCTGCCGACGGTCAGCGCCCTCGCCGACGCCGGTATCACCTCGCTACGGCTGGTGGTGCGCAGTCCGCAGCGGGCCGCCGACGTCGCCGCGCTTGCCGGCGTCCTGGGCCTGCACTGCGATTTCCTGCCGTTCGCCGACTCGGCTGACCTCACCGACGCCTGCCGTTCGGCACGCGTCGTCGTCTCGACGGTCCCATCATCGGCCACCGCGCCGATCATCGACTCGGTGCGGGAATCGGCCGCGCTTGTCGACGTCATCTACAACCCATGGCCGACGCCGCTGGCGGCGGCGGTCACCGAGTCGGGGGGCCGCGTCGTCGGGGGACTGGTGATGCTGCTCAACCAGGCCTACAGCCAGGTCGAACAGTTCACCGGCCTGCCCGCACCCCGCGAGGCGATGGCCGCCGCGCTCGCCGCCGCCTGACCCCGTTCCCGCGTAACAGTTTCCCTCGATGCTCATCGGATCCGTTTGTGGCGTTGAAGGAAACCGTTGAGCGGGAACGGAAGATCTTGTCGTCATTTGATAGGGGGATCGGTGTCAAGCGTGTTGGTCACAGGGGATGTGTGTTGTCCACAGATGTGATCGCGGCCGGTTGATTCGGCGGTTGGGCGGCGACGATAGATGTGTGACCCTCGCAACGATCCCCGTCGGACTGTGGTTGTCGGCTATCGCAGTCCGCGACGCACGCACTCGCCGCATCACCAACACCCTCCTGTGGCCCGGGGTGGTCGCGGTCGCCGGAATGGGTGTCGCCTCGCCCGCAGTGATCGTCGCCGGGCTCATCGCGGCATCGCCGTACCTTCTGGCGTGGCTGCTGCGCCAATGCGGTGGTGGTGATGTAAAACTCGCGCTGGTCGTCGGCGGTCTCACCGCCGACTGGGTGATCGCAATGCTTGTCGTCCTGCTTGCCGCGATCCTGTCGGCGATCGCCGCGCTGGTCGCCCGGTCGTCGTCGCTCCCACACGGACCGGCACTGGTCGGTGCCACCGCGTTGCTGCTCGGGGTGACCCATTGACACCGCCGGCCGCACGACCGGCGCGAGTACCCTGACCTCATGTCCGGTCCCGACCCCACCTCGCTGTTGTCGTTGCGGGACTGGCGTGCCCTCGGAGAGGAGACCGACGTACGGTCCGAACTTCAGGAGGGTGTCCGCATCGTGACGCCCCGGCCTGCCAAACGACACATCCGCGCCGTACACCGGCTGTGGAACGCGCTGGAGGGCGCTGCCGGCGAGGACTACGAGGTGCTCGGTGAGATCGACATCGTGATCGATGCCCACACCCCGGCCACGGTGCGCGTCCCCGACCTGGTGGTCTGCGCAGCCACCGCTCCCGACAACCTCGACGCGGCACATGTGCTCCTCGCCGTCGAGGTGATCTCACCCGGCACCCGGCGAATCGACAGGGTGATGAAACGCAGCGAATACGCCGACGCCGGAATCGCCTACTACTGGATCGTCGACCTCGACGGACCACGCCTGACCGAATTCACCCTGACCGACGGCCAATACACCGGCCATGAGCACATCGGCGAGTTCACCACAACCGTGCCGTTCGCCTTTGAGGTGGATCTGCGCTTGTTGACACGCTGACCGCCGATGTGAAGGTCACAGGGACGCCGGTCACCCCGTCGGGAGTTTGTCAGGGGCTCATCGAATGTGCGGGAGGATCCGTCGGGGACCAGATCGCCCATCGCCATCGGTCCATCATGGCCTGAGCAGAAGGGCCGCATCGGCTCGTGGAACAATTGACGCCGTGTTGCGCTGGATAACCGCCGGAGAATCTCATGGACCGGCCCTGGTCGCCATCGTCGAGGGGATGGTCGCCGGAGTAGAGGTCACCTCGTCCGATATCGCCGAACAGCTCGCCCGGCGCCGCCTCGGCTACGGCCGTGGTGCCCGGATGAAGTTCGAGGCCGACAAGCTGACGCTGCTCGGCGGCATCAGGCACGGTCGCACCCAGGGCGGACCGGTCGCCATCGAGATCGGCAACAGCGAATGGCCCAAGTGGGAACAGGTGATGGCCGCCGACCCGGTCGATGCCGACGAACTGTCCGGCAGCGCCCGTAATGCGCCGCTGACCCGGCCCCGGCCCGGCCACGCCGACTTCGCAGGGATGCTCAAGTACGGTTTCGACGACGCGCGGCCGGTGCTCGAACGCGCCAGCGCCCGCGAGACCGCGGCCCGGGTGGCCGCCGGTACCGTCGCCCGCAACTTCCTGCGTCAGGTGTTCGGTATCGAGGTGCTCAGCCACGTCATCTCCATCGGCGCATCCGACCCGTACGTGGGGCCCGCGCCCCGCTACAGCGACCTGGCGGCCATCGACGAGAGCCCGGTCCGCGCGTTCGACAGCGCGTCGGCCGACAAGATGATCGCCGAGATCGAGGCCGCCAAGAAGGACGGTGACACTCTCGGCGGCGTCGTCGAGATCGTCGCCACCGGCGTGCCTATCGGCCTCGGCTCGCACGTCAGCGGCGAGACCCGGCTCGACGCGAAGCTGGCCGCTGCGCTGATGGGTATCCAGGCTATCAAGGGTGTCGAGGTCGGCGACGGTTTCGAGACCGCCCGCCGCCGCGGCAGCCAGGCCCACGACGAGATGGTGCCTGGACCCGACGGTGTGCTGCGTTCCACCAATCGCGCGGGCGGCCTCGAAGGCGGCATGACCAACGGTGAGGACGTGCGCGTCCGCATCGCGATGAAGCCGATCTCGACGGTGCCGCGCGCCCTGCAGACCGTCGACATGACCACCGGCGAACCGGCCGTCGCGATCCACCAGCGGTCCGATGTGTGTGCGGTGCCCGCGGCCGGTGTCGTCGCCGAGGCCATGGTGGCCCTCGTGCTCGCACAGGTCGCCCTCGACAAGTTCGGTGGCGACTCCGCGGCCGAGACCGCCGACAACCTCCACGCCTACGTCAAGCGGATCAGCGCGAGGCCGCCGCACCAATGACGGTGAACCGCAAAAGGATCAAGTCCCGCCCGGCCGCCGTCCTGATCGGTTTCATGGGCGCAGGCAAGTCGACGGTGGGCAAACTCGTCGCCGAACTGCTCGGCGTGGACTTCGTCGACGCCGACGAGGAGATCGTCCGCGTCGTCGGCCGGAGCATCCCGGAGATCTTCGCCGAGGACGGCGCCCCGGCATTCCGGGACATCGAGCGGCGGGTGGTGCTCGACCTGCTCACCCGTGGCGGGGTGGTCTCCCTCGGTGGTGGTGCGGTGATGACCACGGCCATCGCCGACGCCCTCGCCGAACACCGGGTGGTGTACCTGAGCATCGATCCCGCCGAAGGCTATGCCCGCGCCCAGGGCAGCGATCGTCCGTTGCTGGCCGGGGAGGACCCTGAGACCCGCTACCGCGAACTGCTGAACGAACGCCACGACACCTACGCGGGGCTGGCCACCGTGGCCGTCGACGCCGGTGCGGGCAGCGCCGAGCAGGTCGCCGACGCCGTGGTCGCCGCCCTCGCCGATTACCTCATTCCCGAGAGGAACTTCCCGTGACAGAGACCCCCGAACCGATCCGGATCCGCGTCAACGCGGGCGCCCCGTACGACGTCGTCATCGGCCGCGGTCTGCTCGGCGAGGTCGCCGAGGCCGCCGCCGGTGCCGACCGCATCGCGATCGTGTTCCAGCCGACGCTGGTGGAGACCGCCAAACAGATCCGGGAGTTCCTGAACGAGAAGGGTTTCGACGCCCATTCGGTGGAGATTCCCGACGCCGAGGCGGGCAAGGACCTGCAGGTCGCCTCGTTCTGCTGGGGTGTGTTCGGGCAGATCGGTCTCAAACGCAACGACAAGGTGATCAGCCTCGGCGGCGGTGCGGCCACCGACCTCGCCGGCTTCGTCGCCGCCACCTGGATGCGCGGCATCGGCGTCATCCACATCCCCACCACGCTGCTGGCGATGGTCGACGCGGCCGTCGGCGGCAAGACCGGCATCAACACCGACGCCGGCAAGAACCTCGTCGGCTCGTTCCACGAACCTGACGCGGTCCTCATCGACATCGCCACGTTGGAGACCGTGCCGCGTAACGAGGTGGTCGCCGGGCTGGCCGAGGTCATCAAGACCGGATTCATCGCCGATCCCGAGATCCTGAACATCATCGAGGCCGATCCACACTCCGCCCTCGACCCCACCGGCGACGTGTTGCCGGAGCTGATCCGCCGGTCCGTGCAGGTCAAGGCCGATGTGGTGTCGGCCGACCTCAAGGAGTCCTCGCTGCGCGAGATCCTCAACTACGGCCACACCCTCGGCCATGCCATCGAACGCCGCGAACGCTACAAGTGGCGTCACGGCGCGGCCGTGTCGGTCGGCCTGGTGTTCGCCGCCGAACTGGCCCGGCTGGCGGGCCGGCTCGACGACGCGACCGCCGACCGGCACAAGAGCATCCTCGAACTCGTCGGACTGCCCACCACCTACGATCCGGACGCCTTCGCCGACCTGCTGCAGGGCATGGCAGGGGACAAGAAGAACCGCTCGGGTGTGCTGCGTTTCGTGGTGCTTGACGGTCTGGCCAAACCCGGCCGCCTCGAAGGCCCCGATCCGTCGCTGATCGCCGCAGCCTACTCGGCCGTCGCCGGTGCTCCCGCCTCAGGCGGTGGTGTCCTGCTCTGACCGGGCAGGACGGCCCAGCGTTCCCTCCACCAGCGCGATCGCGGCCTCCAGCGGATCGATCACGGGAACGTCGAGCAGCGCGCGCAGACTGTCCGCGTACGGGCTGAACGCGGCCGATCCCAGGCAGATGCTCGACGCACCGTCGCCGGCCAGCAGCTTGCAGGCGTCGGCGAGCCGGGGGAGCACCGCCGCGTCGTCGGCGCTTTCGGCGATGCCCGCCCCGATCGGTTCGATACCGACGCATCGCCCGGCCAGACCACCGGCCCGAAGCGATGCCCGGATCGGGTCGACCATGCCCGCCACGGTCGTCACGATCGCGTAGTTGCCGCCCACCGCGGCGGCGGCGGCCGCCCCGGCGTGGGTGATGTCCACGACCGGGACGGCGACCGTCTCGCGGAGCGCCTCGACACCCACGTCACCGAAACCCGCCATGATCAGCGCATCGAAGCGCTGTGGGTGTTCTGCGATCCGCTCGAGCATCCCGCTCGCACTCCGGTAGGCGTCCGCCCAGGATTCGACGGCACGCGGGCCGCGGGCCGGGCAGAGCGTCACCACCTCGGTGCCGGGGCGGGCGCACCTCCGGGCACGCCGATCGAGGGCGGCCGTCACCGTCGCGGAGGTGTTGGGGTTGAGCACGACAAGCCGCACCGTTGCGGCCTGCTCGCTCATACCGATTCGCCGACCGGCCGGACGTGTCCCATGCGGCTCAGGAATCGCCGGGTCCGTTCGTTCTGCGGGTTCCCGATGACCGCGGCGGGCGGCCCCGACTCCACCACCACGCCCTTGTCGATGAACAGGATCGTGTCCGAGACATCGGCGGCGAAACCGAGTTCGTGCGTCACCACCAGCATGGTGATGTCACCGGAGGCGATATCACGCATCACCGCGAGTACCTCGCCCACGAGTTCGGGGTCGAGGGCGCTGGTCGGCTCGTCGAACAGCAGGATCTCCGGATCCATCGCGACCGCGCGGGCGATCGCCACCCGCTGCTGCTGCCCGCCCGACAGACTCGACGGCATCGCGTCCTGCTTGTCGAGCAGGCCCACCCGGTCGAGCTCACGCCGGGCCCGTTCGACGGCCTCGTCCTTGGCGCGGCCCTTCACCACCCGCTGACCGACCACCACGTTCTGCAGCACGGTCATCCGCGGGAACAGTTCGAACTGCTGGAACACCATCCCGAACAGGCGGCGCTGGTTCACCAGGTCGGCCCGCAGCTGCCGGTTCCGGAGACCGGGGGCCGGGCCGATCGCGGTGTCGCCCACCATGATCGAGCCGCCGTCGGAGGTCTCCAGCCGATTCAGGCACCGCAGGATAGTGCTCTTGCCCGACCCCGACGGGCCGAGGATGCCGACGCATTCCCCGCGTTCCACCGAGAACGAGATGTCGCGCAGAACGACGTTGTCGCCGTAGGACTTCCGGAGTCCGGTGACGTTCAGATGACTCATAGCCGTTGCTCCTGAAGTGCGGGGATCGTGTCGAGTTCGGTTGTCTCGGTGACCTTGGCGGGGGTCTTCGGGGTGCCGGGAGCGGTGCTGAACCGGCGTTCGAGGGCGTGCTGGACGAGCGTTGCGGCCGCGACCAGGACCACGTACCAGATGGTCGCCACCAGCAGCAGCGGGATGGTCTTGAAGTTCTGCTCGTAGATCTGGGTGGCCTTGGTGAGCAGATCGGCGCCGCCGATGAACGCGACCGTCGCCGTCGCCTTGAGCAGACCGATCAGCTGGTTGGTGAGGGCGGGCACCGTCACCCGGATCACCTCGGGCCCGATCACGTAGCGATAGGCCTGCGGCGCTGTCATACCCATCGCCGCCGCGGCCCGGTACTGCCCGGCCGGCACCGCGAGCAGACCACCCCGCAGGATCTCCGCGACATAGGCCGACTCGTGCAGCGCCAGACCGAGGATCGCCGCGGTGAACGCGCTGACCAGGTTGTTGGTCGATTCGTCGAAGATGTGGCCACCGCCGGGCAGCGGGATCGACAGCCGCGGCACGATGAGCGCGACGTTGAACCAGAGCACGAGTTGCACCATGAGCGGCACGGCCCGGAATATCCAGACGTAGGTGCCGGCGATGGCCCGGCCGACACCGCCCATCCGGCCGATCCCGACGATCAGCGCGCCGAGGAGCAGCGAGATCACCGCGGAGACGACGGTCAGCTCAAGGGTGCCCATCAGACCTTCGAGGATCTTGCCGTTGAACAGATAGCTGCCGACGTCGGACCAGCCGAAATGCGGATTGCGGGCGGCCTTGTAGACAACGAACCCCACCACCACGGCGAGGACGGCCCAGGGCAGTGCCCGACGTGCGGTAGAGCGCGGGACGTCGACGGAGAACAGATGCTGGTCAGGAGAATCCATTGGTGGCCCAATCCGTGTGTACTTCGGTGATGCCGTTCAATTCGGGGTCGACGTCGTTGTCGGTGAGAATCTTGGCGTAGGTGCCGTCGGCGACCAGGCCTTGCAAGGCCGCGGCAATCGCCTTGGCGAGTTCGGGTTGGCGTCGGTCGACGGCGATGCCGTTGGGGAACCTGGCGTTCATGCCGTCGTTGATCGGCAGGGCCCAGAACGCGCCTGGATTCTGCTTCACCTGGTATCCGGCGCCGGGGTAGGTCTGCATGGCCGCATCGGCGCGACCGGACCGGACGGCAAGCAGCGTGGCCGCGTTGTCCTTGAACTGGACCAGGGTCATCGGCGGCTTGCCGAGTGTGGTGCATTCGGCGTTCTCCGTCTCGACGATGGTGACCGATACGCTGCCGATCACCGCGGCCACCTTGAGCCCGCACATATCGGTGAACTGCTTGTACTTGCCTTCCGCGGCGGCGGGGAAGACAGCGCCGTTACGGCCGATCAGGTTGTCGACGAAGATCACGTGTTCCTGACGTTCGGCGTTGTCAGTGATACCGAGCGCGGCCACCGAGATACGGCCCGACTGGATCGTCGGCACCGCTTCACCCACCGACTTGACGTCGATGTACTCCGGCTTGAGGCCGAGGCGGTCCATGATCGCGTCCATCAGGTCGGGTTCGTAGCCGGCGTAGCCCTTGCCGGACTCGGGGTGATAGGAGAACGGCGGGAACTGGGCGCCGAGCCCGATCTTCACGGTGCCCGCGTCGGCGATGGCTTTGGGCAGCAATGCGCGGGCGGCCTGGTCGACCACCGCCGGTGCGGCCGGAGTGGAGCCGTCCTCTTCGGACGATGAGCAGCCGGCGAGGAGCCCCGCGGCCGCGGCGAGTGCGGCGCAGTAACGTAGCGCCCTGTGGGCGCCGGTTCTCGGGTGGGATGTCACGGACGTACCTTCCTGGACGGTGGTGTTTGGTATGCCAAAGTCTGCACGCGGACTATTTCCACCAGGTAAATACCGATTTCACCTTTGCTACAAATTGACTTTGGTATGCCAAGTTGGGTGGAACGTGATCCTGGTTTCGGTAAGGATGTGTGCATGACGTCGACGGCCGATGACTCGGTGACCCAGCGCATCTACGCGGAGATCCGTGCACGCATCATCTCCGGTGAGCTGCCCTTCGGGGAACGACTGCGTGAACGGGATCTCGCCGACGAACTCGACGCCTCGCGGGTACCTGTCAGGGAGGCGATCGTGCGGCTGGAAGCGGAGGGTTTCGTCGAGACGGCACCGCGCCGTGGTGCGTCGGTGGTGCGGCTGAGCCTGGCCGACGTGCAGGAGCTCTACGACGTACGGCTGGCCCTGGAGGTGCAGGCGGCACGGCTGGCCGCCCGCCGGGCGGCATCCGGGGAGCCCACCACCTCGATGACGGAGGCGCTGGCCGCCGCCGACCGGCTACTGGCCACCGGCCCGGATGCCGCCATCGCGGAGGCGAATGCGGCGGTGCACGACGAGATCCTGCGGCTGGCCGGCAATTCGTTGCTGTCGTCGATGATGCGTCCGGTGGTGGGCCGGGACCGCTGGATCTTCGGGATCATCTCGACTCAGCGCAACGCCTTCCAGACGTGCCGGGAACACCACCAGCTCTGCGACGCGATCGCGTGCGGTGATGCGGAACTGGCCGGTGCCATCGCCTACGCACATATCGAAGGAGGGCGCCACCCTACGCTGGAGGCGCTGCGGTCGGTACTACCTGAGTGAAACGGGACGTGAAAAAGCCCGCCGCGTCACCGACGCGGCGGGCTTTGTGGTTCGTGGTTGAGGATCAGGCGTTCTGGGGGGTGCGGTCCTCGTGAACCGACCAGTCCTCCTCGGCCTCGTTCTTGCGCTGGTCGCGGCGGACGACCCAGCGGCCGAAGGAGAATCCGACGAAGGCGGGGGCGTACACCAGCAGCGCGGTGAACGAGCCGCCGGCGATGATCTCGATGGGCAGCGAGGCCTCACCGATGCCGCTCATGAACCAGTGGCCGATGATCCAGCAGATGATCGCGGCGACGACACCGGCGAACAGGCCGGCCTTGAGCCAGCGCACGGTCAGGTCGGCGTAGTCGTCGGGGTCGGGATTGGCCCGGGCGTCCCGGATACCGTCGATTCCGCCCCACAGCAGTGCGACGAGCACCACGGCGGCAACGGCGAGAACCTTCCACGTACTCGAGGAGAGCGGCGTTTCCACCACGGCGATCGCGAGTAGCACGCGCGCGACGACGTGGACAGCGGTGAGCGGTATACCGCGCAGTAACCAAGAACCCATGGCGGACAGACTAGACCACCGGTGACGTGAGGGAAACCACATACCCGCTGGTTCCCCCGCACGGATGAGTGCGCTGGGTAGATTTCAGTCATGGCCCAGCCCTGGAATCCGCCCCCTTCCGCCGACCACCGCGCCCGCCGCGACAGGCTGCGCGGCCTGCTGACGGACACCGCCGACGTCCTGGTGGTGTCCGACCTCATCAACGTCCGGTACCTGACCGGTTTCACCGGATCCAACGCCGCGGTGCTGGTCGGCACCGATCCGGCGGCCGACCGGATCAGCACCGACGGCCGCTACCTCACCCAGGTCGCCGAACAGTCGGGCGACCTGGAGGCGGTGATCGCCCGCAACTGTCTCGGCGAGCTCGTCGAGCACGCCGGTAAGGACGGCGCGGTCCGGATCGGATTCGAGGAGCACATCGTCACGGTGGCCGCTCACCGGGACCTCGACGGCGATCTGGTCGGCACGTCGGGGCTGGTGGAACGGTTGCGCGAGGTCAAGGACGCGGGGGAGGTCGACCTGCTGCGCCGGGCGTGCGCGGTCGCCGACGAGGCGCTGGCCGCGATCATCGAGCGGGGGCTGCTGTCGCCCGGCCGGACCGAACGCGAGGTCGCCCGGGCGCTCGAATGGGAGATGTACGAGCGCGGGGCCGATGCCGTGTCGTTCGAGACCATCGTCGCCGCCGGGGCCAACTCGGCGATCCCGCATCACCGGCCCACATCCGCGGCGCTGGCCGCGGGCGACTTCGTGAAGATCGACTTCGGGGCGGCCGTCGCCGGCTACCACTCCGACATGACCCGCACCTATGTCCTCGGTCACGCCGCCGACTGGCAGCGCGAGATCTACGACCTCGTCGCCGCGGCGCAGGCCGCGGGCCGGGCGGCCCTGTCACCGGGCGCGGACCTGCGTGGTGTCGACGCCGCTGCCCGTTCGGTGATCGCCGACGCGGGCTACGGAGACAAGTATGTGCACGGTCTCGGGCACGGCATCGGGCTGCAGATCCACGAAGCGCCGGGAATCGGATCGGCCGCGGCGGGTACACTGCCATGCGGCGCCGCGGTGACCGTGGAGCCCGGCGTCTACCTCCCAGGTCGAGGTGGCGTCAGGATCGAGGACAGCCTCGTGGTCACCGAAGGCGGGCCCGACCTGCTGACCACCACCGACAAGACGTTCACCGTCATCTGACGTTAGGAAGTAACCACGCATGGCGAGTACCGCCGATTTCAAGAACGGCCTCGTGCTGAACATGGACAACGGGCTCTGGCAGATCCTGGAGTTCCAGCACGTCAAGCCCGGTAAGGGGCCGGCCTTCGTGCGTACCAAGATCAAGAACGTGCTGAGCGGCAAGATCGTCGACAAGACCTTCAACGCCGGCGTGAAGGTGGAGACCGCCACCGTCGACCGTCGCGACATGACCTACCTGTACAGCGACGGCAGCGACTTCGTCTTCATGGATGCCGAAACCTTCGAACAGCTCAACATCACCCCGGAGACCGTCGGCGACGGCGCCCGGTTCCTGCTGGAGAACATGAAGGTGCAGGTCGCCACCCACGAGGGTGCGCCGCTCTACGTCGAGCTGCCCGTCACCGTCGAACTGCTCGTGCAGCAGACCGACCCGGGCCTGCAGGGTGACCGGTCCACCGGCGGCACCAAACCTGCCACGCTGGAGACCGGCGCCGAGATCCAGGTCCCGCTGTTCATCAACACCGGCGACAAGCTGAAGGTCGACTCTCGCGACGGCAGCTACCTCGGCCGCGTCAACAGCTGAGCGCGAGGTTCAGTGAAACACCCGGGTACCCGTCACAAGGCGCGTAAACGCGCCGTTTACCTGCTGTTCGAGGCCGAGGCCAAGGGCGTCAAGGCCACCGACCTGGTGGCCGAACGGCGTGAGCTGGTGATCACCGACGAGAGCGTCGGTCAGATCCACCCGTACACCGCGCGCGTCGTCGAGGGTGTGGCGGGTGATCAGGCTCAGGTCGACGCCGTGCTGTCATCGCACCTGAAAGAGTGGACGCTGCCGCGCCTGCCCGCGGTCGACCGGGCCATCATGCGGCTGGCCACCTGGGAGTTGTTCAATGCCACCGATGTTGATCCGGTGGTGATCGTCGACGAGGCGGTCGAGCTGGCCAAGGAACTGTCCACCGACGATTCGCCCGCCTTCGTCAACGGGGTGCTCGCCCGCATCGCCGACCTCGCACCGCAGGTGCGCGCCGCGGCCGCGGCCGAACCCAGCACAGACGCCTGACCCCGACGCACAAAGATTGCGGTTGGTTCCGGATTCCGGAACCAACCGCAATCTTTGTGCGATAGGCGTCAGCCGTTTCTGGCGTCGAATGCGCGCCGGATGTCGTTCGGGATGCGGCCTTTGGCGGGAACGTCGAGGTCGTTGTCGCGCGCCCAGGCCCGGATGTCGGCGGCCGTGGCCGACGGTCCGGCAAGTGTTTCCACCACCGGTTCGGTTCCCTTGTTCAACCGCCATTCGTGCAGCGCGGCGCCCAGCCAGCGGTAGGTCCATTCCTGGGCGAGCTTACGGTTGTCGCAGAAGACGATCGGTACGTTCGGGAACCGGACCTGGGCCTCGGCGATCGCTTCGGCCAGCGATGAACCCGCGACGTGTTCCTGAGCGAACACCGCCGAATATCTCGCTTCGACGACGACTGCACCGCGATGTCGGCCGGCGAGATCGGCGAGCTGGTAGGTGAGGGTACCGCCGAGCAGACTACCGGCGAGGTCCTCGATCGACTTGCGTTCCACCGCAGCCACCAGGTCATCGCCGTCGAAAACTGCGTAATCGCCGACGGGTAGCCGCCGCTTGGTGGTCGTCGCCTGCTGGTGCGAGAAGTTGTAGGAGTAACGTTCGCCGGAATCGATGACGATGTCGAGGACCTGGCCGTGGGCGCGGGCGGTCGGCAATGCGACGTTCGGCCGGGCCTGTTTGGTGGTGCGCCGCGACTGCCAGAAGATCACCTCCCGGCCCCGTGCCCGGGTGAGCACGAATTGGGACCGGTTCTCCCGAGCACGATCGAGGACCAGGTCGATGGCCCCGCCGCGTTTGGTGACCGAGCGCACCGGATGTTGTTCCAGTATCTCGGGTGTGTCGGGCCATTCGGCCGCGCGATGGCAGTAGATCTTGGTGGTCCGCGGCCACGTGTCGCGCACCTTGAGCACGATGCCGTTCGTGCCCAACGGAATCCGGACCAGGTATGGCAGCGTCGAACCCTGCTCGGGATTACGGGCGATGATCAGTTCGTCGGAGGCGGACGACATACCGCCACGATACCGAGGTGAAGGTGCGGGCGATATCACGTCACGCTGCCTGGAGTTCGGCCCCTCGGCGTGTAGACTGCATGACCGGCAGGCATCCTTTAACGGACCGTCCCGTGAGGCGGAGAAGGAGGTCACGTTGGCTGACGTAAACGATGGGCAATCCCATCGGGTGCTGCTCGACGCGGCGGATGTGTCCCGGACCATCGCCCGTGTCGCACATCAGGTGATCGAGAAAACAGCTCTCGACGGCCCGGACGCACCCCATGTCGTCCTCATCGGTATCCCCACGCGTGGAACGGCTCTCGCGAAACGTCTGGGTGCCAAGATTTCCGAGTTCGCCGGTACCGAGATCCCGGTCGGCTATCTCGACATCACCCTGTATCGCGACGATCTGCGCGACAAACCGCACCGCCCGCTCGAACGCACCATGGTGCCCGCCGGTGGTGTCGACGGCGCGATTGTCATCCTCGTCGACGACGTCCTCTACTCGGGTCGCACCGTCCGCGCCGCCCTCGACGCGCTGCGCGACCTCGGCCGCCCGGCCGCGGTGCAACTCGCGGTTCTCGTCGACCGCGGCCACCGTGAACTGCCGCTGCGCGCCGACTATGTCGGCAAGAACATCCCCACCTCCCGCGAGGAGAACGTCGCGGTCCACCTGACCGAACATGACGGCGTCGATGAGGTCGTCCTCGGCGCCCGTGTGCTTCCCGGGGCAGGTGCCTGATGCGTCACCTGCTCAGCACCCAGGATCTGTCCCGCGAACAGGCCACAGCCATCCTCGACGAGGCGGAACGCTTCGAGCAGGCGCTCACCGGCCGCGAGGTGAAGAAGCTGCCGACGCTGCGCGGGCGCACCGTGATGACGGTGTTCTACGAGAACTCCACCCGTACCCGCGTCTCGTTCGAGGTGGCGGGCAAGTGGATGAGCGCCGACGTGATCAACGTCAGCGCATCCAGTTCGTCGGCGGGTAAGGGTGAGTCGCTGCGCGACACCGTCAAAACCCTGTACGCCGCCGGTGCCGATGCGCTGATCGTGCGCCATCCCGCCTCGGGCGCGGCCCGGCAGATCGCCGACTGGACCACCGCCGCCGACGGCAGCGGACCGTCGATCATCAACGCCGGCGACGGCATGCACGAGCACCCGACCCAGGCCCTGCTCGACGCGCTCACCCTGCGCCAGCGCCTCGGCAGCCTCGACGGCAAGCGCATCGCGATCGTCGGCGACGTGCTGCATTCGCGGGTGGCCCGCTCCAACGCCTACCTGCTGTCCACGCTCGGCGCGGAGGTGGTGCTGGTCGCACCGCCCACCCTGCTGCCGACGGGTGTCGAGCAGTGGCCGGTGACGGTGTCGACCGACATCGACGCCGAACTCGCCGCCGTCGACGCCGTGATGATGCTGCGGGTACAGGCCGAACGCATGAACGGCGGGTTCTTCCCGAGTTCCCGCGAGTACTCGGTCCGCTACGGCCTCAACGAGCGCCGCCTGGCCCTGATGGCCGACGACGCGGTGGTGCTGCACCCGGGCCCGATGCTGCGCGGCATGGAGATCGGCTACTCGGTGGCCGACTCGCCGCGCGCGACGGTCCTCGAACAGGTCCGCAACGGCGTGCACGTCCGGATGGCGGTGCTGTTCGGGCTGCTCGTCGGCACCGACCCCGAAACCACGACCCCGGTCCCGAACAGCAGGGAGAACCACCAGTGAGCGCGCCCGGATCGTTGCTGATCACCGACGTCCGACCGTACGGCGAGGGCGATCCCGTCGACATCCTGATCGTCGACGGCGTGATCACCGAGATCGGGCCGGATCTGACCGCTCCGGCGGCGGTGGAGCGGATCGCCGGCCGCAACTCGGTGCTGCTGCCCGGTTTTGTCGACATGCACACCCACCTGCGCGAACCCGGCCGCGAGGACACCGAGACCATCGCCTCCGGTTCGGCCGCCGCCGCCCTCGGCGGGTACACGGCGGTGTTCGCGATGGCCAACACCGACCCGGTCGCCGACAACTCGACCGTCACCGACAACGTGTACCGCACCGGCCGCGAGGTCGGCCTGGTCGATGTGCACCCGGTCGGTGCGGTCACCGTCGGACTGCAGGGCAAACAGCTCGCCGAGATGGGCATGATGGCCGCCGGCGCGGCCAAGGTGAAGATGTTCAGCGACGACGGCAAATGCGTCGACGACCCGCTGCTGATGCGCCGCGCGCTCGAATACGCCAAGGGCCTCGACGTTCTCATCGCCCAGCACGCCGAGGAGCCGCGGCTCACGGTGGGAGCGCTGGCACACGACGGACCCACCGCCTCCCGGCTCGGCCTGGCCGGTTGGCCGCGCGCGGCCGAGGAGTCGATCGTGGTCCGCGACGCGCTGCTCGCCCGCGACGCCGGCACCCGCGTGCACATCTGCCACGCCTCCACCGAGGGCACCGTCGAACTCGTCAAATGGGCCAAGGCACAGGGTATTTCGATCACCGCCGAGGTGACGCCGCACCATCTGCTGCTCACCGATGCCCGCCTGGAAACGTACGACCCGGTCAACAAGGTCAACCCGCCGCTGCGGGAGGAACGCGACAACCTGGCGCTGCGCCGCGGTCTGGCCGACGGCACCATCGACTGTGTCGCCACCGACCACGCACCGCACGCGGCGCAGGAGAAGTGCTGCGAGTTCTCCGTCGCCCGGCCCGGCATGCTCGGACTGGAGACGGCGCTCTCGATCGTGGTCGAGACCATGGTCAACACCGGGCTGCTCGACTGGCGCGGGGTCGCCAAGGTGATGAGTGAACGGCCGGCGCAGATCGTCGGGCTCACCGATCAGGGCCGCCCGATCGCCGTCGGTGAACCCGCCAATCTCACGGTGGTCGACGCCGAGGCGTCGTGGACGGTCACGGCCGACGACCTGGCGAGCCTGTCCCGCAACACCCCGTACGCCGACATGACGCTGCCCGCCACGATCCGGGCGACGGTCCTGCGCGGGGCGGTCACCGCCTACGAGGGGTCGGTCCGGCGATGAACAGGGGATGGGTCCGCGCCGGCGCTGTGGTGCCGGCCGCCGTCCTCGCGGTCGTGGTACTGCACATCGGGCCGGACTGGACCTGGGGCAAGGCCGTGATCAACGTGCTGATCGTCGGGGGCACGCTTGCCGTGCTCGTCGGTCTCGCACGCATGGTGCATATGGTGGCCACGGGGGCGGGGCGTAAGGCCCACGAGCAGGCGCCGACGGTGGGGGAGATCCCGGCGGTGCCCGACAATCCGGGCGCACTGCTACGCGGACCCGATTCCGGGCTGTACCTGGGCACGACGTTCGCGCCGAGCTGGCAGAACAAGATCACCGTCGGCGGGCTGAGCGACCGCGCGGCGGCCAACATCACCGAATTCTCCGACGGTATCGAGATCGCGCGCCAGGGTGCGGGCGACATCTGGATCCCGCGGTCGAGCGTGACGGCGGTCCGCACCGAGAGCGGCCACGCGGGCAAGGTCATGGGGGCGGGCGGAGTGCTCGTGGTCCGGTGGGCGTTGCCCAACGGAACCGAGGTGGACTCCGGCATCAGAGCTGACGACAAGGCCGTGTACAGCGGCTGGGTCGACGATTTCGCTGCAACAGAAAGTGATCAATGAGCAGAGCGGTACTGGTTCTGGAGAACGGCCAGGTTTTCGCCGGGCAGTCTTTCGGGGCCGTCGGGCAAACCCTCGGGGAAGCGGTGTTCTGCACCGCGATGACGGGCTATCAGGAGACCCTCACCGATCCGAGTTATCACCGCCAGATCGTGGTGGCCACCGCACCGCAGATCGGCAACACCGGCTGGAACACCGAGGACGACGAGTCGCACGGCGGCAAGATCTGGGTGGCCGGGTACGCGGTGCGCAACCCCACCCGCCGGGTCTCCAACTGGCGCGCCACCACGAGCCTGGAGGACAAGCTGGTCGAGCAGGGCGTGGTCGGCATCGCCGGCATCGACACCCGCGCCCTGGTGCGGGTGCTGCGTGAGCACGGTTCGATGCGCGCCGGGGTGTTCTCCGGCGACGCACTGTCCGACACCGACGAGCTGCTGGCGCGGGTCAAATCGCAGCCGACGATGGCCGGCGCCGACCTGGCCGGCGAGGTGTCCACCGACGCCGGTTACGTGATCGAGTCCGACGGACCCGCCCGGTTCACCGTCGCCGCCCTCGACCTCGGGATCAAGACCAACACCCCGCGCATGTTCGCCCAGCGCGGCATCCGCGCTCACGTGCTGCCGTCGTCGACGAGCCTGGACGCGATCAAGGACCTGAAGGTGGACGGGGTGTTCCTGTCCAACGGCCCGGGCGACCCGGCCACCGCCGATGCCACCGTCGAGCTCACCAAACAGGTTCTGGGCGAAGGGATCCCGCTGTTCGGAATCTGCTTCGGCAACCAGATCCTGGGTCGGGCGCTGGGCCGGGGAACCTACAAGATGAAGTTCGGTCACCGCGGCATCAACATTCCGGTCATCGACTCGGCCACCGGCAAGGTGTCCATCACCGCCCAGAACCACGGCTTTGCCCTCGAAGGCGAGGCCGGTGAGGAATTCGACACCGACTTCGGCCGCGCCCGCGTCAGCCACGTGTGCGCCAACGACGGCGTCGTCGAAGGGGTGGAACTCCTCTCCGGACAAGCCTTCTCGGTGCAGTACCACCCGGAGGCCGCGGCCGGCCCGCACGATGCCGCCTACCTCTTCGACAAGTTCGCGACCCTGCTGGAAGGAACGAGGGCCTGATGCCACGCCGTACCGACATCTCCCACGTCCTGGTCATCGGGTCCGGCCCGATCGTCATCGGCCAGGCCTGTGAATTCGACTACTCCGGCACCCAGGCGTGCCGCGTCCTCAAGTCCGAGGGCCTGCGGGTGTCGCTGGTCAACTCCAACCCGGCCACCATCATGACCGACCCGGAGTTCGCTGACGCCACCTACATCGAACCCATCACCGCCGAGTACGTGGAGAAGGTGATCGAGGCCGAACGCGACGCCGGTCATCCCATCGACGCCGTGCTGGCCACCCTCGGCGGTCAGACCGCACTCAACACCGCTGTGGCGCTGCATGATCGTGGCTCACTGGAGAAGTACGACATCGAACTCATCGGTGCCGACTTCGACGCCATCCAGCGCGGCGAGGACCGGCAGATGTTCAAGGACATCGTCGAGAAGGTGGGTGGCGAGAGTGCCCGCTCCCGCGTCTGCCACACCATGGACGAGGTCCGCGAGACCGTCGCCGAACTCGGCTTCCCCGTGGTGGTGCGGCCCTCGTTCACCATGGGCGGTCTCGGCTCGGGCATGGCCTACGACGACGCCGACCTCGAACGCATCGCCGGCGGCGGCCTGGCCGCCTCACCGACCGCCAACGTGCTCATCGAGGAGTCGATCCTCGGCTGGAAGGAGTACGAGCTCGAGCTGATGCGCGACAACCGCGACAACGTGGTCGTCATCTGCTCCATCGAGAACGTCGACCCGGTGGGTGTGCACACCGGCGACTCGGTGACCGTCGCCCCCGCGATGACCCTCACCGACGTCGAGTACCAGAAGATGCGTGACCTCTCGATCGCCATCCTGCGCGAAGTGGGCGTCGACACCGGCGGCTGCAACATCCAGTTCGCACAGGACCCGCAGGACGGACGTCTGGTCGTCATCGAGATGAACCCGCGTGTGTCGCGGTCGTCGGCGCTGGCCTCGAAGGCCACCGGCTTCCCGATCGCCAAGATCGCCGCCAAGCTGGCCATCGGCTACAGCCTCGATGAGATCGTCAACGACATCACCAAGGAGACGCCCGCCTGCTTCGAGCCGACGCTCGACTATGTGGTGGTCAAGGCACCGCGGTTCGCGTTCGAGAAGTTCCCCGGCGCCGACGACACCCTCACCACCACCATGAAGTCGGTGGGCGAGGCGATGAGCCTGGGCCGCAGCTTCGCCGAGGCCCTCGGTAAGGTGATGCGCTCGCTGGAGACCAAGGCCGGCGGCTTCTGGACCGAGGCCGCACGTCAGGGCCCGGCCACGGTGGACCTGCCCGCACTGCTGGAGTCGCTCTCCACACCCAAGGACGGACGTCTCTACGGCATCATGCTGGCCTTCGACGCCGGCGCCACCGTCGAGCAGCTCTACGACGCCACCGCCATCGACCCGTGGTTCCTAGCCGAGATCGAGGCCATCGGCGCGCTCGGCTCCCGTATCCGCGACGCCGGCCGGCTCGATGAGGCTCTGCTGCGCGAGGCCAAGAGTTCCGGTTTCTCCGACCGCCAGATCGCCGCGCTGCGCAGCGATTTCGCCGACGAGGCCGCGGTCCGCGAGTTCCGCATCGGGGCGGGCGTGCGCCCGGTGTACAAGACCGTCGACACCTGCGCCGCCGAGTTCGAGGCCAAGACGCCGTACCACTACTCGTCGTACGAGCTCGACCCCGCCGCCACCAGCGAGGTGGCGCCGCAGACCGAACGGCCCAAGGTGCTGATCCTCGGTTCGGGTCCCAACCGGATCGGTCAGGGTATCGAGTTCGACTACTCGTGTGTGCACGCGGCGCTGACGCTGTCGGAGGCCGGGTACGAGACGGTGATGGTCAACTGCAACCCCGAGACCGTCTCCACCGACTACGACACCGCCGACCGCCTCTACTTCGAGCCGCTGACCTTCGAGGATGTGCTGGAGGTGTACCACGCGGAGGCGCAGTCGGGCACCGTCGCCGGGGTGATCGTGCAGCTCGGCGGCCAGACCCCCCTGGGCCTGGCGCACCGGCTCGAAGCCGCGGGCGTCCCGATCGTCGGCACCTCACCCGAGGCCATCGACCTGGCCGAGGACCGTGGCGAGTTCGGCAAGGTGCTCACCGACGCGGGCCTGCCCGCACCGGCCTTCGGTACCGCCACCACCTTCGACGAGGCACGTGAGACCGCCGGACGCATCGGGTATCCGGTGCTGGTGCGGCCCTCGTATGTGCTCGGCGGCCGTGGCATGGAGATCGTGTACGACGAGAAGTCGTTGCAGGACTACATCTCCCGCGCCACCGAACTCACCCCCGACCATCCGGTGCTGGTCGACCGCTTCCTGGAGGATGCGGTCGAGATCGACGTCGACGCGCTCTGTGACGGCGACGAGGTGTTCATCGGCGGCGTCATGGAACACATCGAGGAGGCCGGCATCCACTCCGGCGACTCGGCGTGCGCGCTGCCGCCGGTCACCCTGGGCCGCGCCGACCTGCAGATGGTGCGCGAGTCCACCGAGGCGCTGGCCAAGGGTATCGGCGTGAAGGGGCTGCTGAACGTCCAGTACGCGCTCAAGGACGACATTCTGTACGTGCTCGAGGCCAATCCGCGGGCGAGCCGCACGGTGCCGTTCGTGTCCAAGGCGACGGCCGTGCCGCTGGCCAAGGCATGTGCCCGGGTGATGCTCGGGTCAAGCATCGCGCAGTTGCGCGAGCAGGGGATCCTGCCGGCGACCGGTGACGGCGGCGAGGCACCGGTCGGCGTGCCGATCGCGGTCAAGGAGGCGGTGCTGCCGTTCAACCGGTTCCGCCGCGAGGACGGCACCGGCGTCGACACGCTGCTGAGCCCGGAGATGAAGTCGACCGGCGAGGTCATGGGCATCGACTCCGACTTCGGCAAGGCCTTCTCCAAGTCGCAGGCAGCGGCATACGGATCGCTGCCCACCTCCGGTGCGATTTTCGTGTCGGTGGCCAACAAGGACAAGCGGGCGCTGATCTTCCCGGTCAAGCATCTCGCCGACCTCGGCTTCACCATCCTGGCCACCGAGGGCACCGCGGATGTGTTGCGCCGCAACGGCATCACCTGCACCACGGTGCGTAAGCACTTCGAGGCCGCAGAGGGTGAACCGACAATCCTCGACCAGATCCGGGCCGGTGAGGTGGCGATGGTCATCAACACCCCATACGGCAACTCCGGCCCCCGCGTCGACGGGTACGAGATCCGCAGCGCCGCGGTGTCCAAGAGCATCCCGTGCATCACCACGGTGCAGGGCGCCAGCGCCGCGGTGCAGGGCATCGAGGCCGCCATCAACGGGGCGATGGGCGTCGAATCCATCCAGAGCAGACACGGAGCGCTTATCGATGCACGGTGACACAGGTGTGGTGACAACAGGTTTCGGGGCCCGATATCTCGACGCGGTGGTCCGGCGCGGACGGTTCTGCGCCGGGATCGACCCGCACGCGGGCCTGCTGACCGACTGGGGACTGACCGTCGACGCCGCCGGCCTGTCCCGCTTCGCCGACATCTGTATCGAGGCGCTGGGTCCGGTGGCGGCGGTGATCAAGCCGCAGGTGGCGTTCTTCGAGCCGTTCGGGTCGGCCGGTTTCGCCGTCCTCGAACGGGTCATCGCCGGCTGCCGCGAACACGGTGCTCTGGTGCTCGCCGACGCCAAACGCGGCGACATCGGCTCCACCATGGCCGCCTACAGCACCGCGTGGCTCGACGACTCGTCCCCGCTGTGCTCGGACGCGGTGACGATCTCGCCGTACCTGGGATTCGAGTCCCTGCGTCCGGCGATCGACGCCGCACACGCAGCGGGCAGGGGAGTGTTCGTGCTTGCCCGCACCTCCAACCCGGAGGGCGGTCAGGTCCAGACCGCGTCGGTGCCGGGCGGCCGGATCGTCGCGCAGTCCATTGTCGACGATGCGGCCGCGGAGAACGCCTCCGGTACCTCGACGGTCGGGCTCGTGGTGGGCGCCACGCGTTCGCACGGACTCGATCTGGCCGCGCTGAATGGGCCGATCCTCTCGCCCGGTCTCGGTGCGCAGGGGGCCACCGCAGCCGACATCCCCGAGGTGTTCGCCGGGGCCGATACCCGCTGGGTGCTGCCCGCCAGCTCGCGTGGTGTGCTGGCGGCGGGTCCGGATGTCGCCGCCCTGCGGGCTGCCTGCGAGGCGGCCCGGGACGAGGTCGAGTCGGCGCTGACGCCCTTTTCCTGACCATTCCCGCATACCGGGCGCCGGGCTGTCCTCTGTCTGGGCGAATGTACGCCGGTTACCTGAACTGATTAGTTCAGGTAACTACGGTGGGTTGGTGGAAGGAGATTGACCATGGGTAAACGCTTTGCATCAACCGCACTCGCACTCGCCCTGGGTGCCGGATCCTTCGGGATCGGATCTCTGGGGGCGGGGGTCGCCGGCGCCGCACCGGAAGGTCTGGGAGGGCCGACAGGCTCGCTCGGCACATACTGTCCGGCGATCCCCACCGACCTCGTCACGCGCGCCGTCAAACGCCTCGCGCCGCCGTTTCCAGACCGGGCCTGGGTCGTCGACGGGCGGGGTTCATCGCTGGACTGCTCGCTCAACTGGGTGCGCCTGGACACCGAGGGCGGCACGGTCGCCTCACCCACTCAGATTCTGTGGTTCAACCGGTTCGACTACGTCGGTACCGTCACACGGAAGCCGACCGCGTTGACCCTGGTGCTGGGCAGCTGGGCCCCCGGGCAGGTGACCGTCCGCTTCCGATGGCCGATAGGCGACGACGCCAACGCCGCTCCCAGCGGACGCGCCGACGTACGGTTCCAGGCCCAGGCCGGAGGGCCGCCGAAGGCGCTCGACCGCATCCCGCCACAGGCCGGGGGATAGCCTCCCGGTTCCCGCCTGACACGGCCGGCGCCCGCTTCCGGCGAGCGCCGGGCGGTGTCGGGATGCGGCCGCGACGGGGCGACCGCGGTGTGTTCGGGAGCCGCGACACGCGCAAAACGGCAAATCGGATCGGGTGATTTTCGTTGCCGCCACATGCGTCACACGTGACTCGTCGCCGCAGTGGGACGAGGCTGCGCGGGTGTGGTGTAGCTGCCACCGAAATGGGATTTGACCTGGCCTTTTAGGTGAGTCCGCGGCGCGGGTGGCGGGAGTGTTGATCCGCCGGGCGCGACAGTATGCGGTTTGGGGCCGAACGTCCTTACATCATCGGGTTCCTGGGGTTTTGTGGGGGTGCCACTCGCAAATGCCAGCTCACGTGGGTACGGTCGCATTCGCCGCACCAAATGGCGAGACCCGCAGGTCAGGTAAATATCTGCCGGTCCCGCATCGGGCGACCACCATCACCGCCACCCGCACAGGCAGGCGGTGACAGTCCACACGAAGACACGAAAGACGGAGGAACCCGTGGCCCTTCCCCAGTTGACCCCCGAGCAGCGCGCCGCTGCGTTGGAGAAGGCTGCTGCCGCCCGCAAGGCCCGCGCCGAGCTGAAGGAGCGCCTGAAGCGCGGTGGCACCGACCTGCAGCAGGTGCTCAAGGACGCCGAGACCGACGAGATCCTGGGCAAGATGAAGGTCTCTGCCCTGCTCGAGGCTCTGCCGAAGGTCGGCAAGGTCAAGGCGCAGGAGATCATGACCGAACTGGAAATCGCCCCCACCCGCCGCCTGCGCGGGCTCGGCGATCGCCAGCGCAAGGCTCTGCTCGAGCGGTTCAGCTCCTGAGCACTTCTCTAGGCAGCACTGACCGTCCGAGGGGCCGACTGATCGTTTTGGTCGGCCCCTCGGCCGTCGGTAAGTCCACGGTGGTCCGCCGCGTCCGTGAAGTGCTGCCGGATCTGTTCTTCAGCGTGTCGGCGACGACGCGCGACCCGCGGCCCGGCGAGGTCGACGGCCGCGACTACCGATTCGTCTCCCGGGAGGAGTTCGACCGGATGATCGCCGACGATCAGCTCCTGGAGTGGGCGGACATCCACGGCGGACTGCAGCGCTCGGGCACGCCCGCGCAGCCGGTCGAGGAGCGCCTGGCGGCCGGAGAACCCGTGCTGGTGGAGGTCGACCTGACCGGCGCCCGCAACATCGTCGCGCGGCTGCCCGAGGCCACCACCGTGTTTCTCGCCCCGCCGAGCTGGGACGTGCTCGTCGAGCGGCTTACCGGGCGTGGCACCGAGACCCCCGAAGCGGTCGAGCGGCGGCTGGCCACCGCCCGCACCGAGATGGACGCTGTCGACGAGTTCGAGCACGTGCTGGTGAACAGCGAAGTCGACCAGGTGGCCGATCGGTTGGTATCCTTGTTGGTCGGATCCCGACAGCCCCATCAATCGCAGGAGAATGCGTGAGCACCCAGACAGATTTTGAACTGACGGCCGTCGAGGATGCGCCCGCATACGACACCCCGCTGGGCATCACCAACCCGCCCATCGATGAGCTGCTGGAGCGTGCCTCCTCGAAGTACGCACTGGTGATCTACGCCGCCAAGCGTGCCCGCCAGATCAACGACTACTACAACCAGCTCGGCGACGGCATCCTCGAGTACGTCGGCCCCCTCGTGGAGCCTGGCCAGCAGGAGAAGCCGCTCTCGATCGCGATGCGCGAGATCCACTCGGACCTGCTCGAGCACACCGAAGGCGCGGAGTAGTCCACCGAAGCAGGTTCTGGCCCATTCGGTTCTGACACAGAGATTCGGATAATCGATGACCGCATCGACAGGCCGCCGCCGCATCCTCGTGGGTGTGGGCGGCGGCATCGCCGCATACAAGGTGTGTTCGGTCATCCGGCACTTCACCGAGGCCGGCGATGACGTCCACGTCGTGCCCACCCGGTCCGCTCTCAACTTCGTGGGAGCGGCCACCTTCGAGGCGCTGAGCGGCAATCCCGTCCGGACCGAGGTGTTCGAGGACGTCGACCAGGTCGCCCACGTCAAGCTCGGCCAGGAGGCCGACCTGGTGGTCATCGCTCCGGCCACCGCGGACCTGATGGCGCGTGCGGCGGCCGGACGGGCCGATGATCTGCTCACCGCCTCGCTGCTCACCGCCCGTTGTCCGGTGCTGTTCGTCCCTGCGATGCACACCGAGATGTGGGAGCATCCGGCCACTCAGGCCAACGTGGCCACCTTGCGGTCGTTCGGCACCACCGTGATGCGCCCGGCGTCGGGCAGACTCACCGGACGCGATTCCGGTGCCGGCCGGCTGCCCGACCCGCAGGAGATCGCGCTCGTCGGTGAACTGCTGCTCGACAGCCCTGCAGCCCTGCCCTACGACCTGCACGGCGTCCGCATGCTCATCAGCGCGGGCGGCACCCGCGAGCCGCTCGACCCGGTCCGCTACCTCGGCAACCGCAGTTCCGGCAAGCAGGGCTATGCGCTCGCCCGGGTCGCCTCCCAGCGCGGTGCGCAGGTCACCGTCGTCGCCGGCGCCACGTCCGAACCCGGCGATCCGGCCGGTGTCGAGATCGTCCGGGTCGCGCGGGCCACCGAGCTCGAGCATGAGATGACCAAGCGTGCCGCCGACGCCGACGTGGTGATCATGTCGGCGGCCGTCGCCGATTTCCGGCCGGTGGCGGTGTCCGGGTCGAAGATCAAGAAGGGCGCCAAGGGGCCTGCTCCGATCGAGCTGACCACCAACCCCGACATCCTGCGATCCCTGGTCGAGAGCCGTGACAATGGTCACATTCCGTCCTCGGCCGTGATCGTCGGATTCGCCGCCGAAACGGGCGACGAGACCGGCGGCGTGCTCGATCACGGCCGGGCCAAGTTGCGCCGCAAGGGCTGTGACCTGCTCGTGGTCAACGCCGTCGGCGACGGCAAGGCATTCGGCACCGAGGACAACACCGGCTGGCTGCTGTCGTCGGACGGCAGCGAGACCGCGCTGCCGCTCGGGTCGAAGTCACTCATGGCGAGCCGAATACTTGACGAGGTCCGTGCCCTCGTATCTGATGATTGACCGTTCCGGACAACTGTCCGGTGCCCTGTGAGGGCACCCTAAGACAGTGCCGGTGTACCGTGGGAAAACAATCCTATTTTCCTGAAATGAAGCGCTTGAGAGGATCCGATGACCACATCGTCGCGCCTGTTCACCAGTGAGTCCGTCACCGAGGGTCACCCCGACAAGATCTGTGACGCGATCAGCGACTCGATCCTCGACGCCATCCTCAGCGAGGACCCCGCCGCCCGCGTCGCGGTGGAGACCCTGGTGACCACCGGCCAGGTCCACGTCGCAGGTGAGGTCACCACCTCCGCCTATGTCGATATCCCCGGCATCGTGCGTAACAAGATCCTCGACATCGGGTACGACTCGTCCACCAAGGGCTTCGACGGGGCCTCGTGCGGCGTCAACGTCGCCATCGGTGCGCAGTCTCCCGACATCGCCGGCGGCGTGTTCACCTCGCACGAGAGCCGCACCGGCATCTCCGAGGACGAGATCGACAGCCAGGGTGCCGGCGACCAGGGCCTGATGTTCGGGTACGCCACCGACGAGACCCCCGAGCTGATGCCGCTGCCGATCGCCCTCGCGCATCGCCTGTCGCGCCGCCTCACCGAGGTGCGCAAGAACGGCACGCTGCCGTACCTGCGTCCGGATGGCAAGACCCAGGTCACCATCGAGTACGACGGTGACAAACCGGTCCGTCTCGACACCGTGGTGCTCTCGACGCAGCACGCCGCCGACATCCACCTCGAGAACATGCTGGCCCCCGACATCAAGCGCGAGGTCGTCGACGTCGTGCTGGCCGCCGACGATCTGCCTGAACTCGACACCTCCGACGTGCGGCTGCTGGTCAACCCGACCGGCAAGTTCGTGCTCGGTGGCCCGATGGGTGACGCCGGCCTGACCGGCCGCAAGATCATCGTCGACACCTACGGCGGCATGGCCCGCCATGGTGGCGGCGCCTTCTCCGGCAAGGATCCGTCAAAGGTCGACCGCAGCGCCGCGTACGCGATGCGCTGGGTCGCCAAGAGCGCCGTCGCCGCCGGCCTGGCCAAGCGCATCGAGGTGCAGGTCGCCTACGCCATCGGTAAGGCCGCCCCGGTGGGCCTGTTCGTGGAGACCTTCGGCACCCATACCGTCGACGAGGAACTGATCCAGAAGGCCATCTCCGAGGTGTTCGACCTGCGTCCGCTCGCGATCATCCGCGACCTGGACCTGCTGCGCCCGATCTACGGGCCGACCGCCGCGTACGGCCACTTCGGCCGCACCGACGTCGAGCTGCCGTGGGAGAGCACCGACCGCGCCGAGAAGCTGCGCGCCGCAGCAGGGCTGTAGCACTGGCCACTCCCTCCCGGGCGACACCGCCTGCCAAAGGAGCACCCACACCCGCGTCACCGTTTCCGGTGGCGCGGGTGTTGCCGATGTTGGGCCTGGCGCACCTCGACCGTCCCTTCGACTATCTCGTCGACGCCGCCGACGAGGAGACCGCGGTGGTGGGGTCGCGGGTACGAATCCGGTTCGCGGGCAGGCTCGTCGACGGTTTCGTGCTGGAACGCCGCGCCGACAGTGACCACGTCGGGAACCTGTCGTACCTCGACAGGGTGGTGTCGGCCGAACCGGTCCTGACTCCCGAACTGGCAACCCTGACCCGAGCGGTGGCGGACCGGTACGCGGGCACCATGTCCGATGTGTTGCGGCTGGCCGTCCCGCCCCGCCACGCCCGCACCGAGGCACGGCCTGCCGACGACATTCCGCCGCCACCGGAGCCGCCCGATCTGGCGGGCTGGTCGTCGTACCAGCACGCGGAATCGTTCATCGGCGCACTCGGCTCGGGGGTGTCGGCGGCCGCGCCGCACGCCGTCTGGCAGGCGACGCCGGGGGAGCAATGGCCACAGCGGTTGGCGGAGCTTGCCACGGCGACGGCGGCGGCGGGCAAGGGGACGATCATCGTCGTACCCGATCAACGTGATCTCGACCGACTCGTCGAGGCATGCGAACCGCTCCTGGGTGACCGCTGCGTCAGCCTGACCGCCGGGCTGGGGCCATCGGCGCGGTACCGGCGGTGGCTGGCGGTCAGCCGGGGCACGGCGTCGGTGGTGGTCGGTACCCGCAGTGCCGTGTTCGCGCCGGTGCGTGATCTCGGGCTGGTGGTGGTGTGGGACGACGGCGACGACAGTCTCGCCGAACCACGGGCGCCCTACCCGCATCCGCGTGAGGTCGGTGTCCTGCGCGCCCATCAGCAGCGATGCGGGTTCCTCCTCGGCGGCTACGCCCGCACCGCCGAGGCGCAGGCGCTCGTCGAGTCGGGGTGGGCGCATGATCTTGTCGCCGACCGCGCGCTGGTCCGGGCGAGGATGCCGCGGGTGCAGGCACTCTCGGATTCGGATGCCAGGGTGATGCGTGACCCGCTGGCCCATTCGGCCCGGATCCCGGAGCTGGCGTTCGTGGCGGCCCGCAAGGCGATCGCCGCGGACCTGCCGGTGCTGTTCAGCGTGCCGCGGCGCGGCTACCTGCCCTCGCTCGCGTGCGCACGGTGCCGGACGCACGTGCGGTGCCGCGCCTGTCATGGCCCGGTCCAGCTCGACCAGGACCGGATGGGGCACGGGGAGATCCTGGCCTGCCGGTGGTGCGGGCGGACCGAACGAAGCTTCCGGTGTGTGGAATGCGGCGGGACCCGGGTGCGCGCACTGGTGACGGGTGCACGCCGTACTGCCGAGGAACTGGGCCGGGCCTTCGCCGGTGTTCCGGTGGTGACCTCGGGCGGCAGTGCCACCGTCACCGCGATCGAGCCGGGCGCCCGGGTCGTCGTGGCCACCCCCGGCGTCGAGCCGGTGGTGCCCGGTGGGTACGGGGCCGCGGTGATCCTGGACACCTGGGCGTACCTGGATCGCGCCGACCTGCGGGTCGCCGAGATCGCGGTGCGCAGGTGGCTGGCGATCGGTGCGCTCGTCCGTGCCCACGGCGGCGGCGGGGAACTGGTGCTGGTGGCCGACGCCGGCATTCGTGCGGTGCAGGCGGTGGTGCGGTGGGATCCGGTCGGGTTCGCCGCCCTCGAACTCGCCCAGCGCGCCGAGCTGGGCTTTCCGCCGGCCGTGACGATGGCGTCCGTCGACGGTCTTGCCGCCGACGTCACCCGCTTCACCGACCTCATCGACATGCCCACCGGCGCTGATCTCCTCGGCCCGGTCGCGCTGCCCGCCGGTGTCCGGCCACCCGCGGGTCTGGCCGACACCCGGGCGGCGGGAGCCTTCGACGACGAGTCCGCCGACATTGAACGGGTACTGGTGCGTGTGGACCGTCGGCACGGGCGCACCCTGGCCGCCGCCCTCACCGAGGCCCAGAAGCGCCGAAACACCAAACACGAGACCGGGCCTGTCCGGGTACAGGTCGACCCGCACACCATCGGCTAGCCTGTAAAGCCCGGTGGTTCGTCCACCTCAGCCGATCCAGCACGTGTGAAAGGTCCTCATGAGAGTGGTGTTCGCCGGTACGCCGGAGGTGGCCGTGCCCACATTGCGGCGGCTGCTGGAGTCCGAGCATGAGGTGGTCGGCGTCATCTCCCGTCCCGACGCGGTGTCCGGGCGTGGACGCAAGGTGTCGCGGTCGCCGGTGGCGCTGGTGGCAGATGAGGAAGGTGTCGAGGTGTTCCAGCCGAGGCGGCTGTCCGACGACGGTGTCGCCGACAAACTCGCCGAGTGGAATCCCGAGGTCGCCGTCGTCGTCGCCTACGGGGGACTGGTGCCGCCCGCACTGCTGGAGTTGCCCGAACACGGCTGGATCAACCTGCACTTCTCGGTGCTGCCCGCCTGGCGCGGTGCCGCACCGGTGCAGGCATCGATCGCCGCCGGTGACGAGTTCGCCGGGGCCACAACCTTTCTCCTAGAAGAGGGGCTGGACACCGGCCCTGTCTTCGGGGTGATCACCGAACGGATCAAGCCCACCGACACCAGCGGCGACCTGCTGGCCCGGCTCGCCGACGCGGGTTCGTCGCTGGTCATCACCACTCTCGACGGGCTCGCCGCCGGCATCCTCGTGCCGGCCGCGCAACCGCTCGACGGGGTGTCCCACGCACCGAAGGTGACCGTCGAGGACGCCCGCATCCGCTGGGACCGGCCCGCGCACATAGTCGACCGGCTCATCCGGGCGCACACCCCCGCACCCGGTGCGTGGACCACCCTCGACGACGCCCGCATCAAGGTCGGCCCGCCGCAGGGCATCACCGAACTCGACGCCGACCAGGCCGTGCCGGCGCCGGGCGAACTGCGGGTCACCAAGAAGGACGTGTTCGTCGGCACCGCCGGTAAGCCGGTGCGCCTCGGTACTGTGCAGCCGCCCGGTAAGAAGCCGATGGCCGCGGCGGACTGGGCGCGTGGTGCCAGGCTCACCGACGGGCAGGTGCTCCGATGACCGGTGCACCTGGCAACCGCAGGCCCCGCAAAGGCGGCGGTGATCGCCGCGGCCCCAAGGATTCCCGGCCCCGCGATCAGCAGCCGCGCGACAAGAAGCTGCGCGAGAAGGACGTCGACGTCGCCCGCGAAGCGGCCCGTGATGTGCTGCGCGCGGTCCGCGAGCAGTCCGCGTACGCCAACCTTCTGCTGCCGAGGCTGCTGCGTGAACGCCACATCACCGGCCGCGACGCGGCCTTCGCCACCGAACTCACCTACGGAGCCGCCCGCGCGCAGGGGCTTCTCGATGCCGTGATCGCGTCGGCGGCGGGTCGCGGGATCGACGACATCGACGGAAACGTCCTCGACATCCTGCGGCTCGGTGCCTACCAGTTGTTGCGCACGCGGACCTCGCCGCACGCCGCGGTGTCCACGTCGGTGGATCTGGCACGTTCCGAATTGGGTATGGGCCCTTCGGGTTTCGTGAACGCCGTGCTGCGCAAGATCTCCCAGCGCGACGAGGACCTGTGGATCGATGAACTCGCGCCGCCGATGGCCGAGGACATGATCGGTAGTCTCGCGTTCCGCTACGCACACCCCCGGTGGATCGCCGAGGTGTTCTTCGACGCCCTCGGCCGGTCGGCCGGGCAGCTGCAGGCGGCGCTGGCCGCCGACGACGAACGCCCACCCGTGCATCTGGTGGCCCGGCCCGGCATGATCACCGCCGAGGAACTGGCACTGACCAGCGGGGGCGACGAGGGCCGCTACTCGCCGTACTGCGTGTACCTGCCCGGGGGTGATCCAGGTGGAATCGACGCGGTCCGCGACGGTTTCGCCGGTGTCCAGGATGAGGGCAGCCAGCTCGTCGCGCGTGCGGTCACCGTCGCCGAGGTGGGCGAGGACTCCGGCCGCTGGCTCGACATGTGCGCAGGCCCTGGTGGCAAAGCCGCGTTGATCGGGGCGATCGCCGACATCGACGGCGCCCGTCTCGACGCACTAGAGGTGTCCGACCATCGCGCCGAACTGATCCGCAAGATCACCGGCGACCTGCCTGTCGACGTCCGCGTCGCCGACGCCCGTGATTCCGGACTCGAACCCGGGTACGACCGCATCCTCCTTGACGCCCCTTGCTCCGGCCTGGGCTCCCTGCGCCGCCGCCCCGAGGCTCGCTGGCGCCGTACCCCCGCCGACGTCACCGAACTCGTCGTCTTGCAGAAGGAACTGCTCGCCGAGGCGCTGCGGCTGGTCAAACCCGGTGGTGTGGTGGTCTATTCGACCTGCTCGCCGCATCCCGCCGAAACGGTGGAGGTCATCGACGCCGTCGTCGCGGCGGTGCCGGGAGCCCGGCAGCTCGACGCCCGCCCACTGGTCACCGTCGGCGAACTCACCGAATCCCTCCTCGGTCCCGGCCCGCACGTGCAGCTGTGGCCACACCTGCACGGCACCGACGCCATGTTCCTGGCCGCGGTGACCAGGGATACGTAAGTCGTCCCTTCGGGCGCTGGCCGAACCGGCAGCAAGCGCATAGCGTCGTAGACCCGGCAGTGCTGTTTCGTCCGAAAGGTCCAGTTCGATGAGATGTGTCCCGATCGTGTTCGGCGCCGTGTGCGCACTCGTCGTCGGGCTGGGTGCGCTGGTGGTCCCGGCCCCCGCATCAGCCGCCCCTAGCGCGGCGTCGCTGGAGGGCAGTATCCATTCGCTCACCAACACCGAGCGCACCCAGCGGAAACTGGGCAAACTCGGCACCAACGCCTGCCTGAAGCGCTATGCCGTGACCCACGCACAGCGCCAGGCCCGGGACAATCGTATGTACCACCAGCAGATCCGCCCGATCCTGAGCGCCTGCGGCCTGCGTTACGTCGGTGAGAATGTCGCCGCCGGATACCCCACCGCACGTGCGGTGATGACCGGCTGGATGAACTCACCCGGCCACCGAGCCAACATCCTCAAACGCGAATTCAACCGCCTCGGCGTCGGCGTCGCCTACTCCAAGTCCGGCCGCCCCTACTACTGCCAGGTCTTCGGCCAGGTCTGAAACCGGTTCACTGACACCAATCGGAACGGGTTGGCATTTGAGTTTGCCGGCAAACTCATCGATATCTACAGCTCAGCTGACTGCGGTTACGACCGTGGCAGGCAGGCGGGACGCCCTGAATCGTGGTTGTAGATCAGAGACTTGAGTAGTAGTTTCGGATGATGGCTGCCATGAGACGGCGGCGCTTGGCGAGGAACTCCCGGTAGTTGCCCGCTGAGATTTCGCCGATGTCAGTCGGTACGGCGTTCTCGCCGAGATTGACGGAGAGCACTGCTTGGCTGGTAATTTCCCCGAGCCGTAGGTCGCCGGTTTCGATCTGCTCATGCACGATCGCCATGTATTCCGCCGGTGGACGGTTGCTGATCGCGATATTGATGGCGGTCTCGGTAAGCGCGAAGTTAGCAACCTGATTGTAGTCACCGCGGTCGGGATAGCCGTTCTTGGCCAGGTAGTCCTTGGGAACGATGTGATGAATGTCGCCGCTCTGTTGGTGCATTGCGGCGACGGTCACGCCCTTGGAAAGGAAGCCACGCGCGCCGGTCGTGACTTGCGCGGCAAGGAACGTTTGAAAGAATGGGCTGACGGTGCTTGTCGTGTCGAGGGCTGCGGGGAGTGTCACGGCCCAGAAGGCATCGGATAGTTCGGACTCCTCAATCTGCTTCAGATAGTTGGCAGCGCCTTGCTCGCCGATGCGGCGGATATCCTGTTCCCAGGTGGATTCGAAACTTCCTGAGTGGCGGCTCGTCAGCATTGACATCACGAACCACCGCTTGACGATTCGTTTGCGCTCGCCGTCAGTGAGGTCAGAATCCGCGCGCAGGCGGAGGTAGAGCGCGTACGCGAAGTTTAGGGCGTTCTTCGAATTCACCATGCGTGCCGAGATGAAGCCTGTTGCCTTGATTGTCATGATGAAGTTCTCGAAGTTGTACTTCCTGACGATCTCGATCAGTGATCGCTCAAGCGTGTCGTACGCGACCGGGATTCGTTTGTCGTCAACCTTTCGAGTCTCAGGATCTCGACCCGATAGTTCACTGACGATGCTCGACGCCTTGCCGCGGCTGAATCCGACCAGACCTGCGACGCGAATTATGTCACTGTAGGCGGGAGTGTACAGGTCCTCGGAGTTATCCTTCAGCCACTTGATAGCGTCAAGGTACTTGGTCGCAGAGAAATCCGTGTCGTTGTCCTGGATATCGCTGAATGCGTGCGGTGCCGCCGCGAGGTGACAGAAGTAGTCGATCAGCTTGCGGATACTGCGCCCGCGGTCGCCGTACGTGGCGATCTTGCTCATCGCGAAGTCAGCGCTACTGAGGGGTACGCCTTTCGAATTGATTCGGATGAAGATCTCGGACACCGTCTCAACATCGAGGTCGTCCGCGAGCGCGATAATGCCGATCTGGGAGTTCTTGATCGCTCCGAGGCGCCCGAGGTTGGCCTCGAAGACTAATTCGTTGACGTCGGGGTTGATGGTCAAATACTTGCGTGCAAATGACAGTGGCGACACTGAGTTGAAGTACTCGCTGATGTCTGGAATCCACTGAGGGTTCTTCTTTATAACCGGCGTCACGGTGGCGAACTGCTCAGTGATCGGATTGAACGCGATTTGGATACGGACGGACTGGTAGCGCTTGTTGACTACAGGTAGCCCAGCGACGGCAGCGCGCAGCGCGGTCACGCGTTGCTGACCATCGATCAGGATCTGCTGATGCGAGGCGACCTGGCCATCCTTGAGGTTGGCTCCGACAGACTGCCAGGTGATCAGGTAGCCGACCGGATAGCCCTTGTAGAGGGAGTCCATCAAGTCGCGCACTTTGACGCTGTCCCAGACGAAGGGGCGCTGCAGCTCCGGGATCGCGATCTTCTCGCCCTTCACATCAGCCAGGAGTTGACTGACAGCCGACTGATTGACTGTGTACTTCGCCACAAGTTCTCCTTCGCTTTGAGTCCACCGTAATAGTGCAGGCAGGGCAGGGTCTCAGCGGGATCTGGTGCGATCTCGACGCAAGGAGCCTGGCGACCTGGTTGCCCTTGAGCCTGGCAAGTGTGAGCCGGTCCGGGTGGATGATCTTCAACCGGCACGCGAGTGCCGAGTAGACAGCAAGGGAAGCCGAACGTTCGGGGTTCCGATACGCCTAAGATCGTGCAGCTCACTCTTGATGGTGACCGGATTGGGTGCCGCCATCAGTGCTAGGGCGGGTTCGACGAGATTGTCACCGACATCTTGTGCGCGCTCAACGTGGCCAGCACGCCACAGATCGTAGAGAGCTGCGAACTCGCGGGTGAGGACGTTCGCGGTGCCGAGGATGGCTCCGTCGGCACCCATCGCCAGGAGTGGCGACACGAGGGCGTCCTCGCCTGCGAGGATCGAGAACTGCTCCGGCCGTGCGGCGATCAGGCGGGCGGTGTCGTAGTCGACGGCGCCGACGGCCTGTTTGATGCCGACGATGTTGGGATGTTCGACCAGTCGCAGGATCGCGTCGGCACCCAAAGCTTGCCCGGTCCGGTACGGCACGTTGTAGAGGATCAACGGGATCGGGCTGCGGTCGGCGAGGAACTCGAAATGTGCGACCACACCGTCCTCGGACGGCCGGACGTAGTACGGAACGACGGTCAGTGCGGCATCGACTTCGGCTGTGGCAGCCAGGGTTTCGAGTTCGGTCAGGGTGCTGCGCGTGTTGTTGGAGCCGGCTCCGACGATCAGCGGTACTGATCGCTGCCGACACACGGATGCGCATACGTCGACCACCTGGGACCGTTCGTCCGGGTTGAGTGACGAGGCTTCGCCGGTGGTGCCGAGTGCGACGATGCCTGACGCGCCGTCATCGATGACAGTCTGCGCGTGGCGTTCCAGTTCATCGTCGTCGGTGAACGGCGTGATGAGTGGGACCAGGATGCCCGCAGGGTGAAAGGTCATGTACTGACGATCGTCCACAATTTCGCGAAGGTCTACTTACTGTATTTGTCGGCAAGCATAAGATTTGGTGATGCTTGATCCGAATCGCCTCCGACTGCTCCGGGAACTGGCCCATCGTGGCACCATCGCCGCTGTCGCCGAAGCACTTGCGTACACACCGTCGGCGGTGTCTCAACAACTGTCGGCACTGGAACGGGAATCCGGTGCGTCCCTGCTGCGCAGAACCGGCAGGGGCGTGACCCTGACCGACGCAGGGCGGCTGCTCGTCGGACACGCAGACACCATCCTTGCCGACATCGAATGTGCCGAGGCAGCGCTTGCCGCGGTCGATGCGGATACGTCCGGCGTGGTCCGGCTCGGCGCATTCACGTCGGCACTCGTCCCGATCGTCGGACCGGCACTGCGCGCTCTGGCTGAATCCGATCCGGGTGTGAAACTCGAAGTGACAGAACTTGACCCGGCCCGCGCCCCGGACCTGCTGCGGTCGGGACACCTCGATGTCGCACTCGTTCATGAATACGACAACGCACCGTCGATCGTCGGCAGCGGTATCGACCTGGTCTCGCTGCTGGACGAACCGGTCTTCCTCGTGACCCGGGCAACGACCACGGTACCAAGCAACGACCTACGCCATTACGAATCTCGCGATTGGCTGTCGGGAAGCGTCGGAACCTTATGCCACGCGATGACCGTCCGCAGTTGCGAAGCCGCGGGCTTCACCCCACGCATCGTGCACCACGTCGACGACTTCGGTGCAGTCCTGGACATCGTTGAAGCCTCGGACTGCGTCGCGCTGGTACCTGCCCTCGGCATAACCGCGGTCGCTGGTGACGTCGCCTGCACCGAACTACCGATCCGCCGACGCACCAAGATCGCCTGTCGCCGAGGCAGTACGGCAGCGCCCACCTTCACCGCAGTCGGTGACGCATTACGCGCAGTAGTGCCCAGTTGAGCTTGCCGATAGATCCGGAAACCGGGTCTATTAGCAAGCTCAAACCGACGTATGCGGGTGGCGGGACCACATCGCGGCACCGATTAGAATCTGCGCACATGTGCACCGCCGGTAAGAGCCCGATGATCGCTCCGTCCATCCTGTCCGCCGACTTCGCGAACCTGGCCGCCGAGGCGGCCGCCGTCGCGAAGGACGGCTCGACCCGTGCCGACTGGCTGCACGTCGACGTCATGGACGGGCATTTCGTGCCGAATCTGACGCTCGGGCTGCCGATTGTGGAGTCGATTCTCAAGTCGACGGACATCCCGATCGACTGTCATCTGATGATCGAGGATCCGGCCCGGTGGGCGCCGCCGTACGCAGAGGCAGGCGCGTACAACGTGACGTTCCATGCCGAGGCCACGAATGATCCGGTGCCCGTGGCCCGCGACATCCGTAAGGCCGGCGCGAAGGCGGGGCTCTCGCTCAAGCCGGGAACGCCGCTGGAACCGTACCTGGAGATCCTGAAAAGCTTTGACACACTGCTGATCATGAGTGTCGAGCCCGGGTTCGGCGGGCAGAGTTTCATTCCGGAGGTACTGGAGAAGGCACGCGCGATCCGCAAGGTCATCGACTCCGGTGACCTGACCCTGCTCGTCGAGATCGACGGCGGCATCAACGCCGACACCATCGAGCAGGCCGCGGAGGCCGGTATCGACTGCTTCGTCGCCGGTTCCGCCGTCTACGGCAAGGACGATCCGGGTGCGGCCGTGGCGGCGCTGCGGGCGCAGGCGGCTGCCGTCCGCTGACCGATATGGACTTCGACGGGGCGATGCTGCGCGCGATCGATGCATCGCGGGCAGCACAGGGGATCAGTTCGCCGAACCCTCCCGTGGGGGCGGTGATCGTTGCGCCCGACGGGGCCGTGGTGGGGGTGGGCGCCACCCAGCCGCCCGGCGGGCCGCACGCCGAGATCATGGCGCTGCGGCAGGCGGGGGAGTCGGCACGCGGGGCGACCGCGGTGGTGACGCTCGAACCGTGCAACCACACCGGACGGACCGGCCCGTGCGCGCAGGCGTTGCTCGAGGCCGGGATCACGGCGGTGGTGTACGCGGTCGCCGACCCCAATCCGACCGCCGCCGGCGGGGCGCGGACGCTGCATGCGGCCGGGGTGACAGTCCACGAGGGTGTCGGCCTCGACGCGGCGGAGGCGGGGCCGCTGCGACCCTGGCTGTTCCGGCAGCGGCACGGCCGGCCGCTGGTCACCGCCAAGATCGCCACCACCATCGACGGCCGGATCGCCGCACCCGACGGCACCAGCCAATGGATCACCGGACCCGCCGCGCGCGCCCACGCACACGAGATCCGGTCACGCATCGACGCGATCGTCGTCGGCACCGGAACAGCATTGCGGGACAACCCGAAACTCACCGCGCGCCGTCCCGACGGGCAACCGTACGCACATCAGCCGACGCGCGTCGTCACCGGACGGCGTGACCTGCCCGCCGACGCCGCCCTGCGCGGCGGACCCGGCTACCTGCACGTCCACAGCCACGATCCGGCCGCGGTGCTCGCGGTGCTCCCGGACGCCCTGTGGGTGCTGGTGGAGGGCGGACCGTCGATCATCGGGGCATTCGCCGACGCCGACCTCATCGACGAGATCGACCACTACCTGGCACCCGCCCTCCTCGGCGCCGGCGCCTCGTCGGTCGGCGCGCAGCGGGTGACCACCCTCACCGACAAGCGAGTGTTCCGGCGCGATGTGGTCACCGAACTCGGCGACGACCTGTACGTGCGGTACCGCAGACAACTCGGGGACGGTGCCGGGTTTCGCGCTCGGTGATTCGGGAAATCCGCGCTGACAGGCACGCGTGCTAGCGTCGATCCCAGAAGTTCTCGGGGCGGGGTGAAATTCCCCACCGGCGGTGACGTCCGTGACCACGAGGTCCGGCGAAGCCCGCGAGCGCTGCCTACCCGGTCACCGGGCGGGCGGGTCAGCAGATCCGGTGTGATTCCGGAGCCGACGGTGACAGTCCGGATGCGAGAGAACAGGCGACACGATGCCGTCTGCGTCCGCTCCGGGGTGTGAGGACAGGAGCGCGGAGTTGTTTACCGGCATCGTCGAGGAACTCGGCACCATCGTCGCCCGCGACGATCTAAGTGATTCCGCCCGCATCACCGTCGACGGGCCGCTGGTCACCTCCGACGCCGGTCACGGCGATTCCATCGCGGTCAACGGCGTCTGCCTGACCGTTGTCGAATTCGGCGAGGGCCGATTCACCGTCGACGTCATGGCCGAAACCCTCAAACGCAGCTCCCTCGGCGCCCTGGAGGCGGGCAGCCGCGTAAACCTCGAACGTGCGATGGCCGCCGGTGGCCGCTTCGGCGGGCACATCGTGCAAGGTCACGTGGACGGTGTCGGCACCGTGGTGTCGGTCAGCCCGTCCGAGAACTGGACGGTGGTACGGATCGCACTGCCGGACGACCTGTCGCGTTATGTTGTGGAAAAAGGATCGATCACCGTAGACGGTGTCTCGCTGACGGTGTCGGCGGTGGGGTATGGCGAAGGGGGCACAGGCGACTGGTTCGAGATCTCGCTGATCCCCACCACACTGGCCGAGACCAACCTGGGAATCACCGAGCCGGGACTCGTGGTCAATCTTGAGGTGGACGTGATCGCCAAGTATGTCGAACGCCTGCACAGTCGGGCGGGCGGCGCGACGCACAGCCACGGCGAGTAGAACTAAGTCGATAGCGAACAGAATCAAGCGAAGTGAGCAGCATGTCTGAAGACACCGAGGCATCGCAGGCCAAGGTTGCAGAAGCCAGGGCGACGTTCGACACGATCGAACGTGCCGTCGCCGACATCGCGGCCGGTAAAGCGGTCGTCGTGGTGGACGACGAGGACCGTGAGAACGAGGGCGACCTGATCTTCGCGGCCGAGATGGCCACGCCAGAACTGGTGGCTTTCATGGTGCGCTACACCTCCGGCTACCTGTGCGTCCCGCTCGACGGCGACGACTGCGACCGCCTGGGCCTCCCTCCGATGTACTCGATGAACCAGGACAAGCACGGCACCGCCTACACGGTCACCGTCGACGCCCGGCTCGGTGTGGGCACCGGCATCAGTGCCGCCGACCGCGCCACCACGATGCGTCTGCTTGCCGACCCGAAAGCCACCGCCAACGACTTCACCCGCCCCGGGCACGTGGTCCCGTTGCGCGCCAAGGAGGGCGGTGTGCTGCGCCGCCCCGGCCATACCGAGGCCGCGGTCGACCTGGCCCGCCTGGCCGGGCTGGCACCCGCGGGCGTGATCTGCGAGATCGTCAGCCAGAAGGACGAAGGGCACATGGCGCAGACCGACGAGCTGCGCGTCTTTGCCGATGAACACGACCTCGCACTGATCTCCATCGCCGATCTCATCGCCTGGCGCCGCCGCAACGAGAAGCACGTGGTGCGGGTCGCCGACGCGCGGATCCCCACCAAGCACGGCGATTTCCGCGCCGTCGGCTACACCAGCGTGTACGACGACGTCGAACATGTGGCGCTCGTGATGGGCGACATCGCCGGCACCGACGGACAGGGTAACGACGTGCTGGTGCGCGTCCACTCCGAATGCCTCACCGGCGACGTGTTCGGGTCGCTGCGCTGCGACTGCGGTCCGCAGCTCGACGCCGCGATGGAGATGGTGGCGGCCGAGGGCCGCGGCATCGTGCTGTACATGCGCGGTCATGAGGGCCGTGGCATCGGCCTACTGCACAAGCTGCAGGCCTACCAGTTGCAGGATGCCGGCCAGGACACCGTCGACGCCAACCTCTCGCTGGGGTTGCCCGCCGATTCCCGCGACTACGGTCTCGGCGCGCAGATCCTCGTCGACCTCGGGGTGTCGTCGATGCGCCTGCTGACCAACAACCCTGCCAAACGTGTCGGCCTGGATGGCTACGGGCTGCAGATCACCGAGCGGGTGCCGATGCCGGTGCGCGCCAACGCCGAGAACCTGCGGTATCTGCGCACCAAGCGCGACCGCATGGGTCACGATCTGGACGGACTCGAAGAAGCCGTCAGCAATGAGGGCGCCGTACCGTCCGGTCAGCACTCCACGGCGACGGGAAGCCCGGCATGAGCGGCGCGGGAGAACCGACCCTCGACCTGGGGAATGTGTCGGATCTGCGGGTGGCGATCGTCAGTTCGCAATGGCACGAGACTATCTGCACCGCGCTGCTCGACGGCGCGCTGCGCGCCGCCGCCGACGCGGGCACGCCCACACCGACGGTCGTTCGGGTCGCCGGTGCCATCGAGCTGCCGGTGATCGTGCAGGCGCTGGCCCGCACCCACGACGCCGTCGTCGCTCTCGGTGTGGTGATCAAGGGTGAGACACCGCATTTCGATTACGTGTGCGACGCGGTGACCGCAGGCCTGACGCGGGTGTCGCTGGACGAGTCGACGCCCGTCGGCAACGGTGTGCTGACCACCCTCGACGAGCAGCAGGCGCTGGCGCGGGCCGGTCTGCCGGATTCGTCGGAGGACAAGGGTGCGCAGGCGATGTCGGCGGCGCTCGCGTCGGCCGTGATCCTGCGCGATCTGGCCGCGGGGACCCCGGAGAAGTGAGTGTGAGCAGTCCGGTCACCGAGTGGGAACTGGAGTACCGCCCGGGCAAGCTGCGTCTGTACGCGGTGATCGCGGCCGCGGTGGTGCTCACCATCCACATCGTGTTCGGGGCGCTGCTGACGATCTCCGACACCGGCGTCCGCAATGTGGGTGTCCTCGATCAGCTGTCGATCATGTTGATCGGCGTTCTGATCGCGGGCGCGATCCTGCTGGTCACCCGGCCGCGGATCCGCGTCGGGCGGGCGGGGGTGTCGGTGCGCAATCTCGCCACCGAGCGGCTCTTCGAATGGGACCGGGTGCGCGGGTTGACCTACCCCGAGAAGGGCAGTTCGGCGCAGCTCGAACTGCCCGATGACGAGCACGTACCCGTGCTGGCGGTGCGCGCCTCCGACGGCGAGCAGGCTGTCGCGGCGATGGACAGGTTCCGCGAACTCGACGCCCGCTACCGCGGCCGCTGACCCGCCGCCCGTGGCCGGTGGGCCGTCCGTACTAGCCTGGAGCGGTGGCCGACCCGTCAACCTATCGCCCCGCCGCGGGCACCATTCCCACCGATCCAGGCGTCTACAAGTTCCGCGATGCGCACCGGCGGGTCATCTATGTGGGCAAGGCCAAGAACCTGCGGTCACGGCTGACGTCGTACTTCGCCGACATCGCCTCACTGCACCCCCGGACCCGGCAGATGGTCACTACGGCCGCATCGGTGGAGTGGACGGTCGTCGGTACCGAGGTGGAGGCGCTGCAGCTCGAATACAACTGGATCAAGGAGTTCGATCCGCGGTTCAACGTCCGCTACCGCGACGACAAAACCTATCCGGTGCTGGCCGTCACCCTCAACGAGGAGTATCCGCGGCTGGCCGTCTATCGCGGCCCGCGCAAACGCGGCGTCCGCTACTTCGGCCCGTACTCACATGCGTGGGCCATCCGCGAGACGGTGGACCTGCTCACCCGCGTGTTCCCGGCCCGGACCTGCACCAACGGGGTGTTCAAGCGGCACAGCCAGATGGACCGCCCGTGCCTGCTCGGCTACATCGACAAGTGCTCGGCGCCCTGCGTGGGGCGGGTCACCGCCGACGAGCACCGCCGAATCGTCGGCGACTTCTGCGACTTCCTGGCCGGGCGCACCGACCAGATGATCAATCAGCTCGAACGCGAGATGACTGCTGCCGCAGAAGAACTCGATTTCGAGCGGGCGGCCCGGCTGCGCGACGACATCAACGCCCTGCGCCGGGCGATGGAGAAGCAGTCCGTGGTGTTCGGCGACGGCACCGACGCCGATGTCATCGCCGTCGATTCCGACGACCTCGAGATGTCGGTGCAGGTGTTCCATGTGCGTGGTGGCCGAGTCCGTGGCCAGCGGGGCTGGGTGGTCGAGCGTTTCGACTCCGACGACGACGGTGAGGTGATCGGGCAGTTCCTCACCCAGTTCTACGGCGGCCAGGCCGATGTCGAGAGCGGTGTGACGGGCGGTGTGGTGGAGTCGATCCCGCGTGAGGTGCTGGTACCGGCGGTGCCCGCCGACGTCGACGAGGTGGCCGACTGGCTCTCGGGTTTGCGCGGCAGCCGGGTGACGGTGCGGGTGCCGCAGCGCGGAGACAAACGCACCCTGATGGAGACCGTGGCGCGCAACGCGTCCGAGTCGTTGGCCCACCACAAGCTGAAGAGAGCCGGTGATCTGACGACCCGGTCGGCGGCGCTGACTGAGATCCAGCAGGCCCTCGCCCTCGACGAGGCGCCGCTGCGCATCGAATGTGTCGACATCTCGCACGTACAGGGCACAGACGTGGTGGCCTCGCTGGTGGTGTTCGAGGACGGCCTGCCCCGCAAGTCGGACTACCGGCACTACTCGATCAAAGAGGCCGCGGGCGAAGGGCATTCCGACGACGTCGCCTCGATCGCCGAGGTCACCCGGCGACGGTTCCTGCGTCACCGCGCCGACCAGGAGCCGGTAGTGGACCCCGACTCGGGCAAGGCCCGCCGGTTCGCCTACCCGCCCAACCTGTTCGTCGTCGACGGCGGGCAGCCTCAGGTGCAGGCCGCGGCCGCGGTGTTCGACGAACTCGGTATCACCGATGTCGCGGTGGTCGGGCTCGCGAAACGGCTGGAGGAGATCTGGCTCCCCGACGACGACGATCCGGTGATCCTGCCGCGCAGCAGTGAGGCGCTGTTCCTGCTGCAGCGTGTGCGTGACGAGGCACACCGGTTTGCGATCACATTCCATCGCAGTAAGCGCAGCAAGCGGATGACCGAATCCGCGCTGGACGGCATTCCGGGCCTGGGGCAGACCCGGCGCACCGCGCTGGTCAGCCATTTCGGGTCGGTCGCCAAGCTGCGCGAGGCCTCGATCGAGGAGATCTCGGCGGTTCCGGGTATCGGAGTGGCCACGGCGACGGCGGTTCGTGAGGCACTCGCGGTCGGGAACGGGCACGATGAACGCGGGCAGACGACCGGGCCCGATGAACGCGGGCGGACGCCCGGGGCACAGCCGGCCCGGGCCGCCGGAGGAGGATTTGTGGATGAGTGAGGCAAGCGTTCTCGGTGAGGCGACCGGCCTGACGGTGCTGTTCGTGGCCGGCATGTCGGGTGCGGGCCGGTCGAGTGTGGCCAACATTCTCGAGGACGACGGCTGGTATGTGGCCGACAACGTGCCGCCGTCCCTCGTCGCCAAGCTCGTCGACTTCGTCCACACCGACAGCCCGGCGATCGCCCGGATGGGAATCGTGGTGCGGGCCACCGACAGCGCCATCGACGACGAGCTGGCGCAGGTACGCGACCAGCTCGCCCAGGCCGGGGTGACCACGCGGGTGCTGTTCCTCGACGCCAGCGATCAGATCCTGGTCCGGCGTTTCGAGCAGGTCCGCCGGCGCCACCCGATGCAGGGCGGGGAGACCCTGATCGAGGGCATCGCGCGGGAGCGGGCGGTACTGGCTCCCATCATGGACTCGGCCGATCTGGTGGTGGAGACATCCAACCTGAGCATCGCCAAACTGCGGGCGGTGGTGGAGGGCATGTACCCGAGCACCGGCGACGAGAAGCTGAGCATCGCGCTGCAGTCGTTCGGATTCAAGTACGGCCTGCCGATCGATTCCGACCTCGTGGCCGATGTTCGCTTTCTGCCCAACCCGTACTGGATCCCGGAGCTGCGTGAACACAACGGCCGCGACGAGCCGGTGCGCGACTACGTCCTCGGTCAGCCGGAGGCCGAACAGTTCGCCCGGACCTACGTCGATCTGGTGGCGCTGGTCGCGCCCGGGTATCTGCGGGAGGGTAAGCGCTACATGACAATCAGCGTCGGCTGCACGGGCGGTAAACACCGCAGTGTGGCGATGACCGAGGAACTCGCACGCCGGCTCATGGAACTGTCCGGCGACGGGGACTCCCGGTACGACATCCGGGTGATGCACCGCGATCTGGGACGCGAGTGATGGGCGAGCCGAAGATCGTCGCGCTCGGCGGCGGACACGGACTGTACGCGACCCTGACGGCGATGCGGTACCTGACCCGTCATGTGACGGCGGTGGTGACCGTCGCCGACGACGGCGGTTCGTCGGGCCGGATGCGGGCCGAACTCGATGTGATCCCGCCCGGCGATCTGCGGATGGCGCTGGCCGCGTTGATGAGTGCGCCCGCCGCACTGGCCGACCGGGCCGAGGGCCACGACCGGGACAAGCGGACGTTGTGGGCCGACGCCCTGCAGCACCGGTTCCGCGGCAGGGGAGCGCTCGCCGGGCATCCGGTGGGCAATCTGCTGCTGGCGGGCCTGTCCGAGTTGCTCGGGGATCCGGTCGCCGCCCTCGACGAGCTCCGGGACATCTTCGGCGTCGACGGGCGGGTGTTGCCGATGTCGCTGGTGCCGCTGGACATCGAGGCGGACGTGTCGGGGCTGGAGAGCGATCCGCGGATCAGTCGCTGCATCCGGGGGCAGGTCGCGGTGGCAACCACACCGGGCAAGGTGCGCCGGGTGCGGCTGCTGCCCGAGGACCCGCCGGCCTGTGACGAGGCCATCGCGGCGATCGGGGCGGCCGACCTGGTGGTGCTCGGGCCCGGGTCCTGGTTCTCGAGCGTGATCCCGCATGTGCTGGTGCCCAAACAGCTCGCCGCGCTGCGGCACAGCTCTGCCCGGAAAGTGCTCGTGGTCAATCTGGCGCCGGAATCGGGTGAGACGCCTGGCTTTTCGGTGGAACGGCATCTGCACGTGCTGCACGCGCATGCCGACGCGTTCCGGGTCGATCACGTGGTGGTCGATTCCGCGTCGGTGCCCGCGGGGCGGGAACGCGAGTATCTCGAGCGTGCGGCCGCGAAGTTCGGGGCCACGCTGCATGTGGGTGATCTCGCGGTGCCCGGCAGGCATGTCCACGATCCGGAGAAGTTGGCGCATCTCGTCCGAGGCCTGTATGAAGAAGAATAATCTTCGGCATCAAGAATCGGGCTCTGGATAGCGATCCGGCTGACCTATCGGAGCATGCGGATGCGTGAGCCGTTACGTATTTGAGATACTGACTGTTCGCGGGTGCGCCCGCCAGAGGGCGATGCCCATCCGGCGGACCACGTCACCCGCGGTGGCGCCCACGCCGGGCGTGGCGCCGTCTCACGGTGGGGTGTGCTGTGACCCGACACGTCACCGGGGATGTCACAGCACAGTGAAACAGGGGGGTTTGGGCAGATGACAGGAGGCCAGGTACTCGTGGCGATGACGGCGGCGGTCAAGGATGAGCTGAGTCGTCTACCGGTGACGCAGGTGAGCTCCCGGAAGGCAGAGGTATCGGCCCTCCTCCGATTCGCCGGAGGCCTGCATATCGTCGCGGGCCGCGTCGTGGTCGAGGCCGAACTCGACGTGGGCAACGTCGCCCGCCGTCTGCGTGGGGAGATCCACGACCTGTACGGCTACAACTCCGAGGTACATGTGCTGCGCAGCGGCGGTATCCGCAAGAGTGCCCGGTTCATCGTGCGCGTCACCAAGGACGGTGAGGGCCTGGCCCGGCAGACGGGCCTGCTCGACATGCGGGGGCGCCCCGTGCGCGGCCTGCCGGCCCAGGTCGTCGGTGGCACCGTCGCCGACGCCGAGGCGGCCTGGCGCGGCGCCTTCCTGGCCCATGGATCTCTCACCGAACCCGGCCGGTCGTCGGCGCTCGAGGTCAGCTGCCCAGGGCCCGAGGCCGCGCTCGCGCTCGTCGGCGCCGCGCGCAGGCTCGGTGTCACCGCGAAGGCCCGCGAGGTCCGTGGCGCCGACCGGGTGGTGATCCGTGACGGCGAGGCCATCGGCGCGCTGCTCACCCGGATGGGTGCCCACGACACCCGGCTGGTGTGGGAGGAACGGCGGATGCGCCGCGAGGTGCGCGCCACCGCCAACCGCCTCGCCAACTTCGACGACGCCAACCTCCGCCGATCGGCACGCGCCGCGGTGGCCGCCGCCGCCCGCGTCGAACGGGCGATGGAGATCCTCGGCGACGAGATCCCCGACCACCTTCTGGCGGCGGGACAGTTGCGGGTGACGCACCGCCAGGCGTCGCTGGAGGAACTCGGCCAGCTCGCCGACCCGCCGATGACCAAGGATGCGGTCGCGGGCCGGATTCGGCGCCTGCTGTCGATGGCCGACAAAAAGGCACGCGCAGAAGGTATTCCGGACACCGAGGCGGCGGTCACCTCCGACCTGCTCGACGAGGCGTGAATTTTCGGTGCCACCCGCTGCTCCGATGACCGGCAGCTACTAGGCTGAGATGCGGCGATGGTCTCCCGGTGGTGCCTGTAAGGATGGCGCCGCGGGGGGCCGTACCCCTGGGCCATACGGCCCGTCGATGAATACCGCTAAGGAGCACAACAGTGACTGTTCGGGTAGGCGTTAACGGATTCGGCCGGATCGGCCGTAACTTCTTCCGCGCTGTCGAGGCACAAAAGGCGCTGGGGACCACTGACATCGAGATCATCGCGGTCAACGACCTGACCGACAATGCGAGCCTCGCGCACCTGCTGAAGTTCGACTCCATCCTCGGCCGCCTGCCGCAGGATGTCACCCTCGAAGGCGAAGACACCATCGTCGTCGGCGACGTGAAGATCAAGGCCCTCGAGGTCAAGGAGGGCCCGGCGGCGCTGCCGTGGGGCGACCTGGGCGTCGACGTCGTCGTCGAGTCCACCGGCATCTTCACCGCCCGCGCCAAGGCGCAGGGCCACCTCGACGCCGGTGCCAAGAAGGTCATCATCTCCGCGCCGGCCTCCGACGAGGACATCACCATCGTGATGGGCGTCAACGACGACAAGTACGACGGCAGCCAGAACATCATCTCCAACGCCTCGTGCACCACCAACTGCCTCGGCCCGTTCGCCAAGGTGCTCAACGACGAGTTCGGCATCGTCAAGGGCCTGATGACCACCGTCCACGCCTACACGCAGGACCAGAACCTGCAGGACGGCCCGCACAAGGATCTGCGTCGCGCCCGCGCTGCCGCGATCAACATCGTGCCCACCTCCACCGGTGCCGCCAAGGCCATCGGCCTGGTCCTGCCCGAGCTCAAGGGCAAGCTCGACGGCTATGCGCTGCGTGTGCCGATCCCCACCGGCTCGGTCACCGACCTCACCGTCGAGGTCGGCCGGGATACCACCGCCGACGAGGTCAACGCCGCGATGAAGGCCGCCGCCGAGGGGCCGCTCAAGGGCATCCTCAAGTACTACGACGCGCCCATCGTCTCCAGCGACATCGTCACCGACCCGCACAGCTCGCTGTTCGACGCCGGGCTCACCAAGGTCCTCGGCAACCAGGTCAAAGCCGTCTCCTGGTACGACAACGAGTGGGGCTACTCCAACCGCCTCGTCGACCTCATCGGTCTGGTCGGAAAGTCGCTCTGATGTCCGTAGCTACTCTGAAAGACCTTCTCGAAGAAGGTGTTTCGGGTCGTGGTGTGCTGGTCCGGTCGGATTTCAACGTCCCGCTCGACGGGTCGACGATCACCGATCCGGGCCGCATCCTGGCGTCGCTGCCCACCCTCAACGCGCTGATCGACGCCGGTGCCAAGGTGATCATCACCGCGCACCTCGGCCGGCCCAAGGGTGAGCCCGACCTGAAGTTCTCGCTCGCCCCGGTGGCCGCACGGCTGTCCGAGGAACTGGGCCGCAATGTGCAGCTCGCCGGTGACGTCGTCGGTTCGGACGCACTGGCCCGCGCCGAGGGTCTCACCGACGGCGACGTGCTGCTGCTGGAGAACATCCGGTTCGACCCGCGCGAGACCTCCAAGGACGAGGCCGAGCGCGAATCGCTCGCCAAGGCCCTGGTGGAACTCGTCGGCGACGACGGCGCGTTCGTCTCCGACGGCTTCGGTGTGGTGCATCGCAAGCAGGCCTCGGTGTACGACGTCGCCAAGCTGCTGCCGCACTACGCGGGCAACCTGGTGGCCGCCGAGGTCGAGGTGCTGGCCAAGCTGACCCACGACGTGGAGCGCCCGTACGCGGTGGTGCTCGGCGGCTCGAAGGTGTCCGACAAACTCGGCGTCATCGAATCGCTGGCCCCCAAGGTCGACACCCTGGTCATCGGTGGCGGAATGGCGTTCACCTTCCTTGCCGCACAAGGCCTCTCGGTGGGCACCTCGCTGTTGCAGGAAGATCAGATCGACGTCTGCAAGGCCCTGCTCGAGCGGTTCGGCGACGTGATCAAGCTGCCCGTCGACGTGGTGGTGGCCGACAAGTTCGCCGCCGACGCCGAAGCGCAGACCGTTGCCGCGGGCGAGATCCCGGACGGCTGGATGGGCCTGGACATCGGGCCCGAGTCGGTCAAGCGGTTCGCCGCGGTGCTCTCGGGCGCCAAGACGATCTTCTGGAACGGCCCGTCGGGTGTGTTCGAGTTCGAGAAGTTCGCCGCGGGCACCCGCGGCGTCGCCGAGGCGATCGCCGCGACCACCGAGGGCGGCGCGTTCACCGTCGTCGGTGGCGGTGACTCCGCCGCCGCCGTGCGTACGCTGGGCCTGCCCGATTCCGGGTTCTCGCATATCTCCACCGGTGGCGGTGCGTCGCTGGAATATTTGGAGGGCAAGGAACTGCCGGGTCTGAAGGTTTTGGAGAGCTGATACGTGAGTACACGCAAGCCGCTCATCGCGGGCAACTGGAAGATGAACCTCAACCACCTTGAGGCCATCGCGCTGGTGCAGAAGCTGGCGTTCGCGCTGCCGGCGAAGTACTTCGACAAGGTCGACGTGACGGTGATCCCGCCGTTCACCGACATCCGCAGCGTGCAGACCGTCGTCGACGGCGACAAACTGCTGCTCACCTATGGTGCGCAGGACCTGTCGCAGCACGACTCGGGCGCCTACACCGGTGAGATCAGCGGTGCGTTCCTGGCCAAGCTGGGGTGCACCTATGTGGTGGTCGGCCACTCCGAACGCCGCACCCTGCACGCCGAGACCGACGAGGTGGTGCTCGCCAAGGCCAAGGCGGCATTGCGGCACGGCATCACGCCGATCGTCTGTATCGGTGAGGGTCTGGACATCCGTGAGGCGGGCAACCACGTCGAGTACAACGTCGCCCAGCTCAAGGGTTCGCTGGCGGGTCTGACCGCCGAGGAGATCGGCAAGACCGTCATCGCCTACGAGCCGGTGTGGGCCATCGGCACCGGCCGGGTGGCCAGCGCCGACGACGCCCAGGAGGTGTGCGCCGCCGTGCGTGGTGCACTCGCCGAGATCGCCGACGCGGACACCGCCGCAGCGGTCCGCGTTCTCTACGGCGGTTCGGTCAACGCCAAGAACGTCGGTGACATCGTCGGCCAGACCGATGTCGACGGCGCGCTCGTCGGCGGTGCCTCGCTCAAGCCGGACGAGTTCGCGACGCTGTCGGCCATCGCGGCCGGGGGCCCGCTGCCGTAACACCGCGTTAGCGTAGACTGTGGCGGATCGGTTCTCACCAGGACCGATCCGCCACATGTTTATGCACCCGAGACCGACAGGACACCACCACCCGTGAAGCTCGCACTCGACATCGGACTGATCATCACCAGCATCCTGATGATCGTGCTGGTGCTGTTGCACCGTGGCAAGGGTGGCGGTCTGTCGTCGCTGTTCGGCGGTGGAGTGCAGTCCAGCCTGTCCGGGTCCAGCGTCGTCGAGCGCAACCTCGACCGGCTCACCATCTTCGTCGGCCTGATCTGGGTCATCTTCATCATCGGCATCGGCGTCGACATCAAACTTTCCTGACCCGTTTACCGGGTTGAAGTCCGTGGAGCGCTGTGACCGAGGCCCCCGCGCCGGTTGAGGTGTGAGGAGCGTTAGCGACGAGCCTCGAAACCAGCGTGGGGGACACCATCGGCGGTCGTCGGTTCCGCCGGTCGCACTGCCGTGAATCGGATTTGGCGCAATACTGGTCGCCATGAGCGATTCGAGTCCCTCGCGGGGTGCAGCGTCCTGGCGGCCATCGATTTCCATCGTCGACCACATCCACATCGACGACGCGGGGCGGGCGCTCACCGAACCGCTGCGTAACGACATCAGGCTTCTCGGCACCATCCTCGGCGACACGGTTCGCACCCACTCCGGTGACGACATCTTCGAACTCGTCGAGGGCTCCCGCAAGGACGCCTTCCGCATCCGGCGCGGTGAACTCGACCGCGACAAGCTCGCCGACCGCTACACCGACATCGACATCGCCGTGGCCATGCCGATCATCCGCGCGTTCAGTCATTTCGCCCTGCTGGCCAACCTGGCTGAGGACATCCACCGCGAACGCCGCCGCCGCATCCACGTCCGCGCCGGCGACCCGCCGCAGGTGAGCAGCCTGGCGAACACCTACGCGGCACTGGCCAAGGCCGGCCTCGACGATGCGGCCGTCGGGAAGGCACTTGCGGACGCCACCGTGGTCCCGGTGATCACCGCGCACCCGACGGAGACCCGGCGCCGGTCGGTGTTCGAGGCCCAGCACCGTATCACCGACCTGCTGCGGCAGCATCTGCGGCAGGATCCGACCCCCGAGGAGGATGCGGCGATCATCGAGGGCATCCGCCGTCAGATCCTCATCCTGTGGCAGACCGCGCTGATCCGGCTCGAACGCCCCCGCATCGAGGATGAGATCCGCACCGGTCTGCGCTACTACGATGCCGCGTTTTTTGAGGTGGTGCCCAAGATCAACACCCAGGTGCGGCAGGCATTGCGGGCCGCGTATCCCGCTGCCGGGATCACCGACGACCCGATGATCCGGATGGGGTCGTGGATCGGCGGCGACCGCGATGGCAACCCGTACGTCACCGACGAGGTGGTGAGCTTCTCCACCACGATGGCCGCCCGCACCGCCATCGGCCACTATCTCGAACAGCTTGAGGTGCTCGGCCAGGAGGTGAGCCTGTCGACACGCCTCACCGTGCCCTACGACGAGCTGTACGCACTCACCGGGTCCTCGCCGGAGGATCCTTCGGCGGACGAACCGTACCGGGTCGCGTTGCGGCACATCCGTTCCCGGCTCGCCGCCAAGGCCACCGCGATGTTCGGTGAGGACGTGATGCGCACCTCGGACCTATATCTGGTGGACGGTTCGGCCCCGTATGACACGGCGGACGAATTGCTCGTCGACCTCGATATCATCGACGCCGCGCTGCGTGCCAACCATGACGAGATCATCGCCGACGACCGGCTGCGCACCCTCCGCGAGGGCGTCCGCACGTTCGGGTTCAACCTGTACGGCCTCGACATGAGGCAGAACTCGGATATGCACGAGGAGGTGGTGGCCGAGCTGATCGCTTGGGCCGGTGTGCATCCCGATTACGCCTCGCTCGATGAGGACGAGCGGGTGGCGTTGCTGTCGGCGGAGCTGACCTCCCGCCGGCCGCTGATCGGTCCCGACGCCGAGCTCAGTGAGCTGGCGACCAAGGAACTCGCCATCGTCCGCGCCGCGGCGAAAGCCGTTGCGCTGTACGGCCCGGAGGCCGTGCCCAACTACATCATCAGCATGTGTACCTCTGTCTCGGACATGTTGGAGGCGATGATCCTGCTCAAAGAAGCGGGACTGTTCGACCCCAACGACGGTTCACCGCGCTCGACGGTGCGAGTGGTGCCGCTGTTCGAGACCATCGAGGATCTGCAGCAGGGTGCGGCGACAATCCTTGCCGCGCTGGAGGTTCCGTTCTACCGGAAGCTGGTCCAGTCTCAGCAGGGCATCCAGGAGATCATGCTCGGCTACTCCGACTCCAACAAAGACGGCGGCTACATGGCAGCCAACTGGGCGCTCTACCGCGGCGAGCTCGACCTGGTGGAGGCGGCGAAGAAGGCCGGAATCCGGCTGCGGCTCTTCCACGGCCGTGGCGGCACCGTCGGTCGCGGCGGCGGACCCAGCTACGACGCGATCCTCGCGCAGCCGCCGGGTGCGGTGCAGGGTTCGTTGCGGATCACCGAACAGGGTGAGGTGATCGCCGCCAAGTACTCCGAACCGGTCAAGGCCGCCCGCAATCTGGAGACGCTGCTGGCCGCGACCATCGAGTCGTCGCTGCTGGATGTCGAGGGCCTCGGCGATGATTCTGAGTCGGCGTACCGCGACATGGACGAGATCGCCGCGCTGGCCCGGTCTGCGTACTCGAAACTGGTGCACGAGACCCCGGGCTTTGTCGAGTACTTCACCACCTCGACTCCACTGTCGGAGATCGGTGCGCTGAACATCGGCTCCCGACCGTCCGCGCGGAAGCAGACGACGGCCATCTCGGACCTGCGGGCCATCCCGTGGGTGCTGAGCTGGTCGCAGTCGCGGGTGATGTTGCCCGGCTGGTACGGCACCGGGTCGGCGTTCGAGCAGTGGATCGACGGTGACGAGACCAAACTCGCCACCCTGCGCCGATACTACGAGGAGTGGCCGTTCTTCACCTCGGTGATGTCGAACATGGCGCAGGTGATGGCCAAGTCCGACATGGGCCTGGCCCACCGGTACGCCCAGTTGGTTCCGGATGAGGAGTTGCGCGACAAGGTGTTCGGCATGATCGTCGACGAGCATGAACGCACCATCGACATGTATTTCAAGATCACCGGCACTGACGACCTGCTCGCCGACAACTCCGCGCTGAAACGCTCGGTCTACAACCGCTTCCCGTACCTGGAGCCGCTCAACCTGCTGCAGATCGAACTCCTGCGCCAGTTCCGTGCCGGCGAGGACTCACCCCGCATTCGCCGCGGTATCCAACTCACCATGAACGGCCTGGCCACCGCCCTCCGCAACAGCGGCTAGTTCCGAAAACCGGTTGCCGGAGTCCGTACAGTCGAGTGGTGATAGCCACCATTGAAGTGACCGGAGACGACTCGCGGCCGGCAACCGATCTCGGGTTCCTGCTGCATAAGCACCCCGATCGGGTGCAGACGTTTCCGACGACGCAGGGCACGGCGACCGTGTTCTCTTCGGAGGCGACGGCGCAGCGGTGCCGGGTGGTGCTGCATGTCGATGGTGACGGTGTGCGGCCAGACAAGTCCAGTGGTGTCAGTCCGTATGTGAATGCGCTTGCCGCCGAGGCGTCGTCGCGGTTCGTGGTGGCGTTGGGAAAGGTTTTCGGCGACACCATCGCCGGGCGGGCCGCCGCCCGGCCCGATCTGGTCGGGCATGTCTGGGATGTGGTGGTCACCGTCGCGGCGGTGCCATTGCGCAGTGCGTCGACGCCGGCGGAACTGTTCGGCCCGCTCGGGTGGGATGTCGGCGTGCGGCGGGAGCAGCTGAGCCCTGTGCAGTGGGGTGAATCGATGCACGCGACCATCACGGTGCGTGGACGGTCCACGCTGCGAGATGCGTTGCGGCAGATCGCGGTACTGTTGCCGGTTTTGGCCGATGACAAGCACTATTTCGTCGCCGACGACGAGGTGGACAAGCTGGAGCGGCTCGGTGACGGCTGGCTCGGCGCGCATCCGTGTCGCGAGGCGATCGTGCGCGGATACCTGAAATGGATACGTCCGCTGACCGAGCAGGCCACGCTGCGCTTCGGTGATGCCGCGGCACCCGACGATGACGGTGCACGGCAGTACCGTGCGCCGCTGGCCCGGCAGCGCCGGACGGCGGTGAGGGAGTTGATCTTCCGGTCGGGTGCGCGGTCGGTGCTCGATGTCGGCTGCGGTGAGGGAAAGCTGTTGGCGGGCCTGGTGTCCGACGGTTTCGCCGGGCGGCTCGCCGGTATCGACGTGTCGGTGGCGGAACTGAACAAGGCGACCACCCGGTTGGCGCGGCTACGTGATGTGGACCTGTGGCAGTCATCGTTGATGTACACCGATTCGCGCTGTCGCGGCTTCGATGCGGTGGTGCTGATGGAGGTGATCGAGCACATCGACGCCGACCGTCTTGCGGTGGCCGAGTTTTCGGTATTCGAGACGATGGCTCCGCGCACCGTCGTCGTCACCACCCCGAACCGGGAACACAACGCGGTGTTCGGGCTCGCCGACGATAAACTGCGCCATCCCGATCACCGTTTCGAGTTCTCCCGAGCCGAGTTCGCCGACTGGGCTGCACGTGTCGCCGAGCGGTACCGGTACACGGTCGAACTCGGCGGCGTCGGTGAGGACGTGCCCGCGTGGGGGCCGCCGACACAAGTAGCTGTATTCACCCGAATTGACTGTGGAGACAAGCAATGACGACCATCGAGATACCGCAGCTGTGCCTGGTGGTGCTTGTCGGCGTCACCGGCTCGGGTAAATCGTCGTTCGCGCGCACGCACTTCCGGGACACCGAGGTACTGTCCTCGGATGCGTTCCGGGCGCTGGTGTCCGACGACCAGACCGACCAGGACGCCACCGTCGACGCGTTCGACGCTCTGCACGATATCGCCGGGCGGCGACTGCGTCGTGGCCTGCTGACCGTCGTCGACGCCACCTCACTGCGGCCCGAGGACCGGAAGGGGCTGCTGGATCTGGCGAAGGAGCACGACGTCTTCGCCGTGGCCGTCGTGCTCGATGTGCCGCTCGCCGAGCTCAAGCGCCGCGCTGAGGGCCGCGCGGGCATCGACGCAGCTGTTGTTGTGCGGCAGCACAAACTGCTCAAACAGCATGGCCGGAATCTGCGTAAGGCGGGGTTCCGGTTCGTGCATGTCCTCGACGGTGTCGAGACGATCGATGCTGCCCGGATCACCCGGACACGGTTGTTCAGCGACGTCGGCGATGTACACGGCCCGTTCGACCTCATCGGTGATATTCACGGTTGCCGCGCCGAACTCGACACCTTGCTGGGGCGTCTCGGCTGGGTGGGCAACACCCATCCGGACGGCCGGAAACTGATCTTCGTCGGCGATCTCGTCGACCGTGGCCCGGACACCCCGGGAGTGTTGCGTCGGGTGATGGGTCTGGTGGCAGCCGGTAACGCGTGGTGTGTGCGCGGCAACCACGAGGAGAAACTGCTCAAGACGCTGCAACGACGCCGTGGCTCCGGCCGTCCGGGTGAGGCTCCCGCCTTGACCCACGGACTCGCCGAGTCGGTGGCGCAATTGGAGGCCCAGTCGCCGGAGTTCGTCGACGAGGCCATCGCATTCCTCGATTCGCTGGTCTCGCACTACGTGTTCGATGACGGGAAACTGGTTGTGGCGCACGCCGGTCTGGCACAGCGCTACCACAACCGGTCGTCCGGGCAGGTCCGGAACCTGGCGATGTACGGCGAGACGACGGGGGAGAAGGACCGCTGGGGTTACCCGGTGCGCGGCGACTGGGCGCGGGACTACCGCGGCGCGGCGCGAGTCGTCTACGGGCACACCCCCGTCACCGACGTCGGGTGGGTCAACAACACCCTGTGCATCGACACCGGTTGCGTGTTCGGAGGCCGGCTGACGGCACTGCGGTATCCGGAACTGGAGACCGTCGACGTGCCGGCCGAGACGGTGCACTGGCCTGGCGGACGGCCGATGGGATACGGCGACACCGACATCGACGTGCTGATGCGTACCGAACTGCGTCTCGATGACGTCACCGGAAAGCGGGTTATACGCACCAGATTCGGTCCGGCGGTGACTGTGCGGGAGGAGTTTTCGGCGTCGGCGCTGGAGGTCATGTCGCGCTTCGCCATCGACCCCCGCTGGGTGCGCTACCTGCCGCCGACGATGAGTCCCGTCGGGTCGGCCCGCGATGACCTTTTGGAGGATCCGCGCGCCGCGTTCGAGTTCTACGCCGAACTCGGCGTCGGGGAGGTGATCTGCGAGCAGAAGCACATGGGGTCGCGGGCGGTCCTGGTTCTCACTCGTGGTGACGCCGCCCGGCGGGTGTTCGGGGTGAGCGACGGTACCCGGGGCGCCCTGTACACGCGCACCGGCCGCCCGTTCTTCGATGCCGCCACGACGGACAGCATCGTCTCACGGGCCCTTGACGCCGCACACGGCGTGCTCGACGGCCTGGGAAGTGACTGGCTGATCCTCGACGCCGAACTTCTCCCATGGAACATCAAGGGTGAGAGGCTGATCCGTGAGCAGTTCGCCGAGGTCGCGGCGGCGGGGGGGTCGGAGGCCGACGTGCTGGCCACGGAACTGGCGCGCGCGACCGCACGCGGTCTGGACCTCGGCGCGCTCTCCGATCGGTGCGAGCGCGATCGTCGGAATCGGGCGGCCTTCACCGCCGCGTATAGCCGGTACGTCGATGCCGACGCCGGTATCGACGATGTGCGGATCGCCCCGTTCGAGGTACTGGCGGCCGGAAGCACCGACGGCGGCACGACATTCGCGAACCGCCCGCACACCTGGCATCTCGATACCGCTGACGGCCTCGCCCTCGCCGGGCCCGGCATCTTCGCGTCCACACAGCGACTGCTGGTATCGACGGGCGAGGCGTCATCGTGTGCCGAAGGCATCCGCTGGTGGGAGGACCTCACCACCGCCGGCGGGGAAGGGATGGTGGTCAAACCCGCCGGCAACCTGACGCGCGACGACAAGCACCGTCTCATCCCGCCGGGTGTGAAGGTGCGCGGCCCCGAGTACCTGCGCATCATCTACAGCCAGTCCTACCGTGATGACCTCGCCCGCCTGCGCAAGCGGGACCTGAGACACAAACGGTCGATGGCGATGCGTGAGTACCAGCTCGGCCGCGAAGCCCTCGCCCGCCACATCGACGGCGCCCCGCTCTGGCAGATCCACGAGGCCGTCTTCGCCGTCCTCGCCCTCGAGTCCGAGCCTGTCGATTCACGCCTCTAGCAGCCGATTTGCGTTCTGCCGTCCCACCCCCGTAGTCTTCTTCAAGTCAACGCGGGGTGGAGCAGCTCGGTAGCTCGCTGGGCTCATAACCCAGAGGTCGCAGGTTCAAATCCTGTCCCCGCTACCACGCACCGGCCCTGACCGATCTTCGGTCAGGGCCGGTTTGCATTCCGTAGTATCGAATCAAATTATGATGACGCTCGTACTAGCTGTAGCTACCATACCATTTGGGATGGTATGATGAGTGCTGGCCAAAATGTTCAGGGGGGCAGGTGAGTATTCGATTAGGTGGCCTGTCGATGGATGTGGTGAAAGGATGCCGGTTGAGGCGTTGACCCGCTCCAGTGGGCGGGTTCTATCGGATAACGCTATTGCAGATATTTAGTTATTCGAAACCGTACGCATGGTGTCATGCGTAGCTGCTGGGATCGCGCGACATGGCATTGATTCGCACGCGTCGAGATAAACTTAGCTAGCATGAAATGCAAGGGGAGTAATGAAGATTCGTCCTACGTATTTACTGGTTGGTATTGGAGTTGCCGTACTGTTAGTGGGAGGCACGGGGATTACTGTTAGTGGTATAGGTTCTGAATCGGAGGCAAAGCCTGCCATGTTAGATCTAGAATCAGCGGCTTTGGCTCTTCCGCAACCGCTGGACTCATCTACCCCACAATCAAATGAATCGAAGTCAACCTCATTGTCAGGTCCGATTCTCATGACTGCATCCGGCTCTAAGCGGTGTGGCACCTATACCTATTCGTCAACAGGAACTGTTGGAACTGTCGTCGCACGGGGTGATGTGTCGTGTAAGACTGCGCGATCAGTATTACATGGATATTTTTCGCTGCCCGATAGTGCCCTTGGTGGTAACGCGCAGCATGGCGATGTGGGAGTTTGGCATTGTTCGTCACCTACTGCTGGTACGAGTCAGATGACCGGGGTGGGAACTCAGTGCACCAGGCCTAACGGTGATCAGATAGTTATTCGCGTCCACTAGCCTCAAAATTTCGTGAGGTTGCTGTTGTCTGTTGAGTGGGCCCAGGTGGTGGTCTGAGGACCGAATTCTGGGCCGGGGCCGTGACGGTGTGCCCGAGCGTCGGTGGGCGTCGGGGTTCACGGCCCCGAAAAGTGCTGTCCTTCCTGGTGGTTGGTTATGGTCGGCGGCAGTGTCAGCCGGGGTTGGGAAGTTCTGTCAGGGTATGCATCCCGTTCAGGAGTAGTTGTAAGTGTGGTGCGGCGGCGAGTTTGAGGCGTCGTCTTCGGGCATGTCGGGTCAGTCGTGCTGCGATCGAAAACAGTCGTAGCCGTAGCGCTTTGGGTTCCCAACGGCGGGCCGGGCTTCCGGTGAGGGCGAGCATCTGGGTCCAGGCCAACAGCTCGCAGGCCAGTTCGACGATGGTGCACCAGATGCGGTTCTGGTCGAACCCGTGCAGTGGCAGGTTACGCAGACCGCAGTCTTTGGCAGAGCGGATGCGGTCCTCGCAACGGGCCCTACGTCGATGACGCAACTCCAGGGCGGCCAGTTGCCCACCACGGGTATTGGTCGCGAACGCTGTCAGCCGCAGCCCGTCGCGGTCGGTGAACCGCAACTGTGCGCCGGGGTGCGGGCGCTCCTTACGCACGATGACCCGCATACCGGCAGGCCAGGACGATAGATCGAGCATCCCGGTCAGCTCAGCGACCCACGCCCCCTCGCGTTCGGTCCCGTCAGGGTCGTAGGCGCGAGTCCACGCCTGCGGGAGCAGCCGGTCGATCGCCTGGGCGGCGATAGTTGAGAGTCCGAAACCGACCGAGTACCCCAGTCCGTGGTCGGTGAGGTAGTTCAGGAACTCGTGGGTGCCACCGGCCGAGTCGGTACGGATCAGCACCGTCCGGGCTGGTGTACGTATCTGGGTCAGGACCTGTTCGGTGACCGCGATGTGGTCGGCGGCGGTGTTGGCTCCGGCGTTGCCGGGGCGCAGCATGATCGCACCGGCTCACCGGTCCCGCCGGGCCTGTGATCTACGAACGCGCACAGTGGGTGAAATCCGAACCCCCGCTTATAGGTTGGCGCAGCTGACTGTTTCTCCGAATGTGCGGTCAGCAGACTCGCATCCAGATCCACGACCACCAGCCCACCCTCATCGCAATGCGCATCGGGGGCCCCGGACCCGGCCGCCTGCCATGCGTTCGCGCGGGAGTGGGCGCGGGCGGTGTTGATCGCCGCCACAGCGGGCCCCGCATCAGCGGCCAGGCTGGAGATCAATCGTGAGACCGTCGGATCGGAGGCCACCGGCCCGAACACATCCCGATCACCACGTAACTGCGCGATGTCGGCCAGGCAGTCCCCGCCGATCGCGACCGACACTGCCAGATCGAACACGATCTTGCCTGGGTCATGGATGGCAAGGGGTTTACGCCACGGCGACAACGCCCGCGATAGCTCATCGAGCAGGCCGGTCTTCTCCCCGGCCCGCAGCAACAACGCTGTCCCCGCATGCGACACGATCCCGGTTCCGCCGCCCTCTACAGACAGCGACGGGTACTTCGACGTAGACTTACTCACCAGATTGGTGCTCCTCGAACCGGGCGTATTCGGACTGTGGTAAGTCGAATTATCCCAGGTCAGGGCACCAATCTTCGTATGACACGCAATCAGCGTGAAAGGCTGAAACTAGTTTGTAATCTTCCTCCCGGGACCAGGGCTGCACTCAAGGTACGATCAGATTTGCACCATCGGTCGGTTGAGGCCGAGGTGCGTGAGATCCTGTCCCGTGAATTGGAACGTGAGCCGGTGGCGCTTGTAGATCTGCTTACCGGTGACGTAGGTTCCGATGTCGACTTCTAGCCTGAGCGACTCGGCCTGAAAGTTTGCCCCGCCGACGTGTGACGGGTCGGAAGCAGTATGTCCCTCAACACCAATGTCGTATCGACACTCCGGGCGCGTGGACGTAGCCGCGCCGTCGAGACTTGGGTGGCTTTCGTGACGGCAACGACGATCGCTAGATTGAGCGAGGTGTCGTGGCAAAGGAACGAACCGATCTGCACAGGGGGGTGGTTCTGCGTCGCAGGTTCGAGGACCGCATTCGATATGCTTTCGGAGGCCGTGGTCTTGCGTTTGATCTGTCGGCAGCCTGTGTCCTCGCCACCTATTGAGTGCCCGAACACGTCCCGCTCGATGACGCACTCATCGGTACTGTGGCCCAAGCGACGGGGCGGACGGTCGTGACGCGAAGCGAACGGCACTTCGAGCCACTCGGAGTGCCGTTCATCAATCCGTGGTCTGCGGGTTCGTAGTTCGGCATCGCGACGGTAGTGTGCGGCGGCGGTTCTGTGGGGGACCACGGGACTGGCCGCGGCGTACGCGCCGACGGTCAATCCGCTGGTGATCGGGGCGGTCGTGATGGGCGGGTGCGGGCTACTTCAGGCGGTCGTCGATGCCGAGGTATTGCGGTCGCATCGGGATACGTTGCGGCGCAGCGTCGGTGTCGTCGCGTTCGGTGCGGTGTGTGTCGCGATCTATCCGCTGGCGTTCTATACGTCGATGCGGGTGGGTGGGGTTGCGCTGGGGACGGTGTGGTGTTGTTGGCGTCGGTGCCGGCGGGTGTCGCGTTGGGGTTGGTCGCCGGAGCGACCTATGCCGGATACTCGTGGGCGTTGCGGCGCGTCATCAACCGGCGCATACCGCGCGGGGCCGCTGCCGGCGCGGTTCTCGGTGCGGGTGGGATGTTGCTCGCACCGATCGCCGGCGTCGGACTTGTTCTCACGGAAAGCACTCCCGCAGACGCGTGGCTGGTGCTCGCGTATCTGTCGCTGGTGCCGATGTTCGTCGGCTATGTGCTGTTCAGTCGTGGGCTGGCAGGGATCGATGCCACCACAGCCACCACCGTCACCCTCGTCGAACCCGCTGTCGCAACTGTGTTGGCCGTGCTGATCCTGGGTGAGCATCTCGGCGCGATCGGTTGGTCCGGGATGGCGCTTCTCGGTGCCGCGTTGCTGATTCTCGTCGCGCCGAAACTCCGACAGTGAGCGGTCGTGGTTGTGCCGGGAGGTGATCCCGGCACAACCACGCACCCGCTACCAGCCCCAGTGCCGGCGCTGGGCGTCGACGGCCCACTCGCCGATCCTGTTCGCGTCGGCGAACTCGGGGAGCGGTGACCGATTGTCGTCGAGCAGAGCACGTACCTGCGACTCCAGGTCGGTGATCTGGGCCGACACCTCCTCGCGTGGCACCTCACCGCGCTTGACCGACAGCACCCGTTCGCGCTGGTCGTCGGGCATCGGCAGGGTGAGATGACCCGAGCCGGCCAACTCGTGACCCTGATACGCCAGCCGTAGCGCGTGCGAACCGTACTTCACATCCCAGCCGTATTGCGCGATCAACTCGGGCCGGTTCGGCACGTTGCGTTTGGACTGCCCGAGCATCCGCTCATGCTGCGAATGCATGTAGCCGAGGAAGCGCTCGGCGGCCGCCCTCGACAGGAACGACGAACGCAACGAACGCAGTTCCTCGCCGAGTGGCGTCACCAGAACAACCGACTCCGCAGGTGCGAACAGCGGCAGCAGTGCCGTCGGATTGCCCTTGATCGCCAGGCGCAGGTACTTGCGCAGCGAATACAACACCAGATCGGTGTCACCGTGTCCGCTGCGCACGCCCTCCGGCTGCGTCCGCCAGACATAGTCCTGACGGTGCTCGACGACGCCCAGCACATACTCGGGCGGCTCGACGTATACACCCATCTCGTCGTGGTCGTCGGTGCCGGGGATAGCGATGCCGTGCACACCGCTGCCCACCACCGAACGCAGGATCTCGTTCGGCAGGGCGACGGCGGGGTCGCCGTATTCGACATTCGGACGCAGTTCAGACAGGTCCATCGGATTGCTCCTTCCGGAGGTGGTCACAGGGAAATGGTGGTGCGCCGGGCAGGACTCGAACCTGCGATGCTCGAAAGCCACGGATTTACAGTCCGCTGGAATAGCCGCTATCCGACCGACGCGTGATGATAAAGCCCGGGGCTGATCTGCCATGACGGCACCAGGCCCCGATGGAAACCCGAACGGGTTCTAGGCGTGGATGATCCGCGAACCGGGATACGGGAAACAACGGAGCGCAACAGTGCAGGCGTTGATGGTCATGGTCCCCCTTCGGTCGCAGTGGCAGTAGATTCAGAGGCTAGACGACGACCCCGACGAACGCCACAGCTATTCTTCGAAGGGCGGTATCGGGGTCGTGCGTCGTCAATCGGTGGTCTTATCGGCGTACACCCGTGCGATCAGCTCACTCAGAGCCGCCGAATCGACGTCGGCGAGCTTGTTCAGGTAGATGCAGCCCTTGCCGATGGTGTATTTGCCGATCGCGTCGAGTTGCGGGGTGAGGCTTCCGGCGTCACTCGTGATGTACAGCGAGATCTTGGTCTTGCGGGGGCTGAACGCCAAGAGTGGCCATGCCGATTCGCCGGAATCATCGACACCGAAACCGATGATTGCACTACCCCACATCACCGCCGGTTCACCGGTGATCTCGTTCATTGTCGCGATCAGCGCACGCGATTCGGTCCGGCGTTGCTCACCGACAGTCGACAGAAAGTCATCGACCGAGGCCTCGGGATCTGCGACGGTCCTGCGGTTGCCCATGACGGGCAGCGTACGCGCAGTGAGCGGAATTGAGTAACGTTACGCATATCCTGACCTGGGCGGACGGCTTAGCGTCTATCCATGTCACAAGGCAAAGACGTTCCCCAGTCCGCGACCACCTCGGCCTTCCAGATCCAGGCGGTCATCGCATTCGCCGTCAGCCTGAGCGCGTCGGTCATCGGTGTATGGAATCTGCCGCTCGACTCGTGGCAGCGCGGCTTCTTCGGCGTCACCCTGCTGTTCCTGGTGTCGAGTACGTTCACCCTCGCGAAGGTGGTGCGTGACCGGCAGGAGCAGACGACGATCCGGTCCCGTCTCGACGAGGCGCGCGTGGAGAAGCTGATCGCCGAACACGATCCGTTCAAGGGCGTCGCCTGACCCTTACAGGACGGAGAAGCCGGTCGGGAGGGCGCTGCGTCCGGTAAACGCGAACAGCACACAGGGGCCATCCCCGCGGCGCACCGCCAACGACGTTGCCAGCTCGAGGGTCCTTCGTAGCGCCGGCTCCGGCGGATCTGCCGGAAGACCGGCGGCCGCGCAGATGTCGAGACCATGGACCACCAGCTCGAACGTGCGGGTCGGCAGATAGTTGCGCAGCCACATGCCGCCGGCGATGGTCCGGATCAGCGCATCGGGGTGACCGGTCAGTAGTTTCGGGACCCTGTCGGCGATGTCGGCGAAGGCAGCCGCGGGATCGTCACCGAGAGCGACCCCCGCATCGATACCGCGTTGCAGTACCGCGGCCTCGTCAGCGGCGACCATCTGGGCGGCCGCCTCGTAGTACGCCTCGGCGCGGTCGGCCGACTCCGATTCCGCCGGAATGGTGATGTACTGCTCGACGGTCAGTAGTGCGCGGCTGGTATGGCCGACCAGGGCACGCATATCCCAGTCACCCAGGCCCGGCACGTCCCACCGGGTGATGGAGCCGATGCGGTCCGCAGCCCATCCCGCGGCGACCGTGAACGCCGCGGCCTCGTCCTCCAGCACGGTCATGGGGCATGACGTTACGCCCGCTCCGTGCGCCGTGCAGTCCGGCGGATCCGATCGGAGGCCGACAGCAGGTGAATCTGTTGATCGTTCGTATTCAGGAAGCTGAACCCGACTCACGGTTCGGTGTGAACGGGCATGCCGCACTGGACATTCTGTACACCTCCCGTACGGACATTTGGCCGGTACGGCACTTGACTCAACATATGGCGCGAGCCGGGTTGATCTCTTCAAAGAACCCGGTTTCCGATACAAAAGCGGATCTTTACCAATCGCATGAACCGACATTCACGTTGAGTTGAGGAAGTATTCATTTTGCACTGCGACGTGGTTCACACTGTGGTACTCCTAGGGCACCGACCAGCGGATCTTGCTGGAATAGCAGAGTCGAGGTGATTCTAGTGAGTGGTGCGTCCCCCGAACTGGCGAAGGCGCTCAGCCAACGCCAGTTGACGATGATCGCGATCGGCGGTGTCATCGGTGCCGGCCTCTTCGTGGGATCCGGTGTGGTCATCAAGGATACCGGTCCGGGCACATTCATAACCTATGGCCTGGCAGGCGTTCTGATCATCATGGTGATGCGGATGCTCGCCGAGATGGCGGTGGCCAATCCGGCCACCGGATCATTCGCCGACTACGCCCGGCAATCACTGGGCGACTGGGCCGGCTTCTCTGTGGGCTGGCTGTATTGGTATTTCTGGGTGATCGTCGTGGGTTTCGAGGCGATCGCCGGGGCCAAGATCATCGAATACTGGTACGACGGAATCCCCCTGTGGATCACCGCTCTTGTTCTTCTCATTCTCATGACCGCGACCAATTTGTTCTCGGTGTCCTCGTTCGGTGAGTTCGAGTTCTGGTTTGCCGGCATCAAGGTCGCGGCGATCATCGCCTTTCTTGTTCTCGGCACGATTTATGTGATCGGCCTCTGGCCAGACAAAGAGCTGGATTTCTCCAATCTCACCGCGCACGGCGGCTTCTTCCCGAACGGCATCAGTGCGGTGACCGTGGGCGTCGTCACGGTCATCTTCTCGATGGTCGGTGCCGAAGTCGCGACGATCGCCGCCGCGGAGTCGGAGGATCCCGAGCATGCCGTGGCCAAGGCGGCCAACTCGGTGATCGTGCGTATCGCGGTGTTCTTCGTCGGCTCGGCATTCCTGCTGGTCACCATCCTCCCGTGGAACACGATGGGCGGTGAAGGCCACGACGCGTCCCCCTTCGTCGCGGCATTTGACGAGATGGGTATCCCAGGGGCGGAACACATCATGAACGCGGTGGTGCTCACCGCGGTGCTCAGCTGCCTGAACTCCGGCATGTACACGGCATCACGCATGCTGTTCGTTCTCGCCGCCCGACGAGAAGCTCCGGCGGCACTGGTCGAGGTGACCAAGCGCGGTGTGCCCGCGGCGGCCATCCTGAGTTCCTCGGTCATCGGATTTCTCTGCATCATCGCCGCATCCGTCGCCGAGGACACGATCTTCAGCTTCCTGCTGAACTCCTCCGGCGCGATCATTTTGTTCGTCTACCTGCTCATCTCGATCTCGCAACTGGTGCTGCGGTTCCGGAACGGTTCCGAGCACCTCACGGTCAAGATGTGGGGGTTCCCGGTGCTGTCGATTCTGACGGCGGTCGCGATTCTGGCGATCCTCCTTCAGATGGGCATCGAGTCGGGCAGCCGGTCCCAGCTGCTGCTGAGTTTGCTGTCGTGGGCGGTGGTGATTGTTCTCTTCTTCATCAACCGCGCCTACGTCAACAGACGTCCGGTCGCGCCCAAGATCGAGGCCGAGGCCCCGCCGGAGCGGGTACTGGTACTCGCCAACGAGACGGTTGATTCCGCTGCGCTGCTCGGTGAACTCGCCCGTATGGGTGCCGACCACCAGTGCGTCTTCCATGTCGTAGTACCGGCCAGCCCCGTCGAGACCGGAACAGCCGCCACCCACGGTCCACGGGATGTGTGGGCGGCGACCCTGAAGGCCGCGCAACAACGCCTCGACGTCACCCTGAACACGTTGCGGGAGGCGGGATTCACCGCCGACGGCGAGTTGGGGGAGAACCGGCCGCTACGGGCACTCGCCGCCGGTGTGGAGTCATTCAACCCCGACCAGATCGTGATCTCCACCAAGCCGCCGGAGGATTCGGTGTGGTTGCGGTTCGATGTGATCGACAGGGCCCGAGAGCAGTTCCAGATTCCGGTGACCAACGTCGTCGCCAAGCCCGTCGCTTCGGGGTCGGTATGACCATCGTCGTAGGTTTCTCGGCGAGTCGGCAGTCGCGGGCGCCGCTGAATCTGGCCGTGCAGATCGCGGCGTCGTCAGGCCATTCGATCGTGGCCGTCGCGGTGGTCGAGGACTCCGGCGCGCGAGCCGGGGATCCCTTCCAGCAGGAGTTCATCGATCACCTCACCGGACTCACCGAGGCCGCACTGCGCAGCGTGCTCGACGAAATGCCGGGAGGGGCCGGGATTCCGGCGATCGTGACCCCAGGGCCGTCGACGGCTGCGGGTCTCCTACAGGTGGCCTACGACCATGACGCCGCGCTGGTGGTGGTCGGGTCGTCGTCGTCGGGATTGATGGGGCGGCTGGCGCTGGGCAGCGTCACCGATCGCATCGTGCACACCGCGCGGATACCGGTCGCCATCGCCCCCCGTGGCTACGAACTGGAACCGGGCCGGATCACCCGGATCACCGCGGGATACGGTGGCGCCGCCGACGAGAGCGGCTTGATCGCCGCGACAGCCGAGCTGACCCGCCGGTGGTCGTTGCCGTTGCGCGTGGTGTCGTTCACCGTCCGGCCCCTGGCGGCATTCGCCGCCACGGCCACACCGGGCTCGGAGCAGGCGATGATCGATCGCTGGATCGACCAGACCCGCGATGCGGTGACCGCCGAACTCGCGGAGGTACGCACCCGGATCCATGTTCCCGACACCGAGGTCGTGGTGGGAACCGGACCCGATTGGGCGACGGCGATGGACAAGGTGACCTGGCGGCCCGGTGAGATCCTGGCGCTGGGATCGGGTGCCGCGGGTGTGGTGTCCCAGGTGTTCCCGGGCACAGTCGCCAACCGGATCCTGCGCAACAGTCCGGTGCCGGTGATCCTGATGCCGAAGACCTGACCGTACGGCTCTGAAACACAGCGGCCTCAACACAGGTGGGTGCCGTCCGACGTCGGACGGCACCCACCTGTGTTGTGTTGCTGTCAGTCGGCCGGAAGGTGTGATGCCGCCGCCTCGTCGAGGAACCAGACGGTTTCGGCGGTGCCGTGGGCTCCGGCGCACGGCCAGTCGGCGGGATCGGCGCCGCCATGGGCGGCGGCGACGGCCTCGGCCTTGTCGGCACCCGCGACCAGGAACCACACCGCTCGGCTGCGGTTGACCACCGGCAGCGTCAGCGTGATGCGGCGGGGCGGAGGCTTGGGGGAGTCAGTCACGGCCACAACGGTTTTCGATATTTCCGCGGTGGCTTCGGTGTGCGGGAAGAGGGAATTGATGTGGCCCTCACCGCCCATACCGAGCAAATGCAGGTCGAACTCGGGAGCCACCCCGCCGGTGGACAGCTCGGACAGAATCCGGGCGTAATCCTCGGCTGCGGCGTCGATATCGTCCCCGAACGGACCGTCCGATGCGGCCATCGCGTGCACCTTGGCCGGGTCGACCGGAACATGGGCGAGCAGCGCGTCACGGGCCTGACCCACGTTACGTTCGGGATCTTCATCGGGGACGAAACGATCATCGCCCCAATACAATTCGACGTTCGACCAGTCGATCTCACCGCTGTTGGCTGCCAGTGCGGCCAGGATCGCGATGCCATTGCTGCCGCCGGTGAGCACCACATGCGCGACACCGCGCTCACGTTGGGCGGCGGTCACGACGTCGACGAACCGCTGCGCCGCAGTGGACACCAGCTCCGACTTGTCATCGAAGACCAGCGTCTCCGTCATCGGCTCCAGGTGGGGATTGTCTGATGCGATCACGCCGAAACCCTTTCCACTGTCTCCACCTCGGCGGCACCGGCAAGTGCCATCTCGTAGATCTCGTCGGCGTCGAGCCTACGCAGTTCCTCGGCCAGACACATCGGCAGGTTCCGCCGGATCAACGCAATCCGGCCGTCGGGTTTACCGGGGGCGGTCAGCACGGCATTGCTGTTCTCGTCGATGGCCAGCACCGTCGGCCCGCCCTCCCGGTGCAGACGGACCTCGAAACTGCCGATGCTGCGGTGCGTGGGAACCCGCAGCGCCGCCCGCAGCCACCCTGCCAGCAGGTCGATGGCAGGGGAGTTGGTGGGCCCGCTCACCTCGACCGCGGTGATCGGCTCATGCGGGGGCCGATCGACAGCCGAGGCCAGAATGCCCCGCCACGGGGTGATCTGCGTCCAGGCGATGTCCGAATCACCGTCGGAGTAGCTCGACAGGCGGCGCGCGAGCACCGTGCCGCCGTCGGGGTCCTTGGTGGCGTCGAGGATACGGCGCTTGCCGAGTTTGCCCATCGGGTCGGCCGCCGGGTGCTCCGGAGCGGTGCCCGGCCACCACGTGACGACCGGAGTGTCCGGCAGCAGGAACGGAATGACCACCGAATGCGGGTGTGCTGCCAGCTCGCCGTGCAATGTCAGGACCACCACCTCGGAGGCACCGGCGTCACCACCGACCCGGATCTGTGCGTCGAGACGGGTCGGATCGTTCTCGTCGCCCCGCGACACCGCGATCACCCGGCTCGGATGCTCACGGCTGGCATCGATCGCCGCCGAGATTGCGCCCTCGGTGGGTTCGTTGCGTTCGGCGACCACCACCAGCGTCAGCACGCGGCCCAGGCTGATGGCGCCGCCGGACTCGCGGACCTCCACGATCCGTTTGGCCACCGCGCTGGTGGAGGTGTCCGGAAGATCGACGATCATCGTTACTCCTTACGGCCGGCGCCAGCTGCGACCGGTACGGGTCATCATCTCCTCGGCCGATGCCGGACCCCACGTACCGGACTCGTAGGTATCCGGCTTACCGTCGGCGGCCCAGTGGTCGAGTACGGGATCGAGGATCTGCCACGACAATTCGACTTCCTCGTTCACCGGGAACAGCGACGGCTCGCCGAGCAGCACGTCGAGGATCAGCCGTTCGTACGCCTCCGGGGAGGCCTCGGTGAAGGCGGTGCCGTAGCTGAAGTCCATGTTCACGTCGCGGACCTCCATGCTGGAAGCGGGCACCTTGGACCCGAACCGCAGCGTGATGCCCTCATCCGGTTGCACCCGGATCACCAGCGCGTTCTGGCTCAGTTCCTCGGTCATGGTCTTGTCGAACGGCAGGTGAGGGGCCCGCTTGAACACCAGGGCGATCTCGGTGACCCTGCGGCCCAGGCGTTTTCCGGTCCGCAAGTAAAATGGCACACCGGCCCAGCGGCGCGAATCCACTTCGAGCGCGATGGCCGCGTACGTCTCGGTGATCGAGTCGGCGGCGAAACCGTCCTCGTCGATGAGGCCGGGAACCTTGTCGCTGCCCTGCCAGCCGGGACCGTACTGGCCCCGCGCCGAGTTCTCCGCGAGCGGTTCGATGTTGCGGGTGGCGGCAAGGACTTTGATCTTCTCGGCCTGCAACTGCTTCGGCTCGAACGAGATCGGCTCCTCCATCGCCACCAGCGCCATCAACTGCAGCAGATGGTTCTGGATCACATCCCGGGCGGCACCGATACCGTCGTAGTAGCCGGCCCGGCCGCCGAGGCCGATGTCCTCGGCCATGGTGATCTGCACATGATCGATGTAGTGCGAACTCCACAGCGGATCGAACAACTGATTGGCGAACCGCAGCGCCAGGATGTTCTGGACCGTCTCCTTGCCCAGATAGTGGTCGATCCGGAACACCGACGACTCGGGGAAGACCCGGTTGACGATGGCGTTCAGTTCTTTCGCCGACTGCAGGTCGTGGCCGAACGGCTTCTCGATGACCACCCGGCGCCAATGCTCGTCGTCGCCGGCGGCAAGCCCCACCCGGTGCAGCTGCTCGAGGACGGTCGGGAAGGCCTTCGGCGGGATCGACAGGTAGAAGGCGTGATTACCGTCGGTGCCGCGTTCGGTGTCAAGGCGGGCCAGGGTGTCCTTGAGCCGGTCGAAGGCATCGTCGTCGTCGAAGGCGCCCTGCACGAACCGGAAACCCTCGCTCAGGCGTTCCCACACCTCTTCACGGAAGCCGGTGCGCGCGTGATCGCGGACGGCGTCGTGGACGATCTTGGCGAAGTCCTCGTGATCCCAGTCGCGCCGGGCGAACCCGACGAGTGCGAACGACGGGGGCAGGAGCCCGCGGTTGGCCAGGTCGTACACCGCGGGCATCAGTTTCTTACGCGCGAGATCGCCGGTGACCCCGAAGATGATCAGACTGCAGGGACCGGCGATCCGGGCCAACCTCTTGTCCCGGGGATCGCGCAGCGGATTGGTCCAGTCGGTGCCGTCGTGCTGCGGGTTCCGGGATGTCACCAGGTTTCAGCCTTTCGCTGCGGTGAGCTGCTCTGCGGTCGCGGTGAGGAGCTCGTTCCATGCGTCCTCGAACTTACTCACTCCCTCGCTTTCCAGCACCTCGAAGACGTCGGTGAAATCGACACCGAGGGCGGCGATCTTGTCGAAGACCTCCTGCGAGGCGCCGCCCAGACCGATGATCGAGGAGGTGTTGACCCAGCCGTGGTCGGCGAAGGCGTCCATCGTCTTGCCCGGCATCGTGTTCACCGTGTTGGGGGCAACCAGCTCGCTCACGTACAGGGTGTCGGGGTAGTCGGGGTTCTTCACACCCGTCGACGCCCACAGCGGACGCTGCGACCGGCCGCCCTTGGCGACGAGCGCGTCGAAACGGTCGCCGCTGAACACGTCCTCGTACGCGGCATATGCCAGCCGGGCATTGGCCAGTGCCGCCTTGCCCTGCAACTCGGTCGCCTCGGGCGAGCCGATGGCGGCCAGGCGCTTGTCCACCTCGGTGTCGACGCGGGAGACGAAGAACGAGGCCACCGAATGGATCTTCGACAGATCGTGTCCGGCGGTGGCCGCGGCCTCCAGGCCGGCGAGGTAGGCGTCCATCACGCCCAGGTAGCGCTCCACCGAGAAGATCAGCGTCACGTTCACGCTGATGCCCTCGGCGATCACCTTGCTGATCGCGGGCAGACCGGCGACGGTCGCGGGGATCTTGATCAGCAGGTTGGGCCGATCGACGATCTTCCACAGTTCGATGGCCTGGGCCACGGTGGCGTCGGTGTCGTGCGCCAGACGCGGATCGACCTCGATCGACACCCGGCCGTCGACGCCGTCGGTGGCCTCGTACACGCCGGCGAGCACGTCGCAGGCGTTGCGGACGTCGTCGGTGGTGACGGTGCGGATGGTGGCGTCCACGTCGGCGCCGCGCGCGGCCAGCTCACTGACCTGGGCGTCGTAGCTGGTGCCTTTGGACAGCGCGGCCTGGAAGATCGACGGGTTGGTGGTCACCCCGGTCACCGACTTGGTGTCGATGAGGGCAGCCAGGTCACCCGAGGAGATCAGGTCACGCGAGAGGTCATCGAGCCACACCGATACCCCGGCGGCGGACAGTTCTGCGAGCTTCTCATTCTGGGTCACGGCGGTTCTCCCTGATTTCGTGTGATTACTTGGCGACTGCGCGTTCCGCGGCGGCGACGACGGCCTCAGCGGTGATACCGAACTCCTCGTAGAGCACCTTGTACCCGGCCGACGCGCCGTAGTGCTCGAGGGAGACGATCTGGTCGGCGGACGGCACGAACCGGAACCACGGCATCGCGATGCCGGCCTCGACCACCACGCGCGGGGTGGCCGGCGGAAGCACCGAATCCCGGTACTCCTGGGTCTGCTCGTCGAACCATTCGATGCTGGGCATCGACACGACGCGGGCGGCGATGCCCTTGCCCTTGAGGGTCTCCTGCGCGGCGACAGCCAACTCGACCTCGGAACCGGTCGCGATCAGCACCACCTGGGCCTCGCCCTCGGCGTCGCTGAGCACGTAACCGCCGGCGGCCACACCTTCGGCGGACGTGCCTTCCAGGACCGCGACGTTCTGGCGCGTCAGGGCCAGGCCTGCCGGGTTCTTGTGGCGGGTCAGGATATGCGCCCAGGCGTAGGCGGTCTCGTTGGCGTCGGCCGGGCGCACCACGTCCAGGTGCGGGATGGCGCGCAGCGCGGCCAGGTGCTCGATCGGCTGGTGGGTCGGCCCGTCCTCGCCGAGGCCGATCGAGTCGTGCGTCCACACGTAGACCGGGGCGATCTCCATCAGTGCGGCCAGGCGCACAGCCGGGCGCATGTAGTCGGCGAACTGCAGGAATGTGCCGCCGTAGGCGCGGGTCGGGCCGTGCAGGACGATGCCCGACAGGATCGAGCCCATAGCGTGCTCGCGGATGCCGAAGTGCAGGGTGCGGCCGTAAGGGTCTGCGGTCCAGGTCGATGTGGAGATCGACGCCGGGCCGAACGACGCGGCGCCGTCGATGGTGGTGTTGTTGGAGCCGGCGAGGTCGGCCGAGCCGCCCCACAGTTCGGGCAGCACCGGGCCGAGCGCCGAGAGCACCTTGCCGGAGGCCGAACGCGTGGCCACGGCCTTGTCGCCGGGCTCCCAGGTGGGCAGCGCATCGGTCCACCCCGCGGGCAGCTCACCGGCATGCAGCCGGTCGAACAGCGCCTTGGCGTCGGTGTTCGCGGCGGCCCAGGCATTGAACGCGGTGGTCCACTCGGCCTTGGCGGCGGCGCCGCGCTCCAGCAGTGCACGGGTGTGGCCGATGACCTCGTCGGACACCTCGAAGGACTTCTCCGGGTCGAAGCCGAGGATTTCCTTGGTGGCGGCCACCTCGTCGGAGCCCAGTGCCGAACCGTGCGAGGCACCGGTGTTCATCTTGGTGGGGGCGGGGAAGGCGATCACTGTCTTGAGGCAGATGATCGACGGCTTGTCGGTGACGGCCCTGGCCGCCTCGATTGCCGCCTCGATGCCGGCGACGTTCTCACCGCCGTCGACGGTCTGCACATGCCAGCCGTAGGCCTCGTAGCGCTTGGCGACGTCCTCGGACAGGGCGATGTCGGTGTCGTCCTCGATGGAGATCTGGTTCTGGTCGTAGAAGACGATCAGATTGCCGAGCTGCTGTGTACCGGCGAGCGAACTGGCCTCGGAGGTCACGCCCTCCTCGATGTCACCGTCGGAGGCGATCACGTAGATGAAATGGTCGAACGGGCTGGTGCCGGGGGCGGCCTCCGGGTCGAACAGGCCGCGCTCGTAGCGGGATGCCATGCTCATGCCCACCGCCGACGCCAGACCCTGGCCGAGCGGGCCGGTGGTGATCTCCACACCGTTGGTGTGCCGGTACTCGGGGTGGCCGGGGGTCAGCGAACCCCAGGTGCGCAGCGCTTCGAGGTCGGACAGTTCGAGACCGAAACCGGCCAGGTACAGCTGGATGTACAGGGTCAGGCTCGAGTGGCCGCAGGACAGCACGAAGCGGTCACGGCCCACCCACTCCGGGTCGGCCGGATCGTGCCGCATCGTCCGCTGGAACAGGGTGTAGGCGAGCGGCGCCAGGCTCATCGCCGTGCCCGGATGCCCGCTGCCGCACTTCTGCACCGCGTCGGCGGCCAGCAGCCGGGCGGTGTCGACGGCCCGGGTGTCGACGTCGGTCCAGTCAGCCGGATGAGAGGCGACGGTCAGCGCGCGGATCTCGTCGGTGATGACGGCGGGACTGTTTGAGGTGCTGGCCACGATGCGGTGTCTCCTGTTGATGATGGGCTGCTGTGCTGATCTGCTGCGGGCAGTTACGAGGATTTGCGGGCACTTGCTGCTTTCCAGACTAAACGCCGGGCCCCGCGGCGGTTCGGTCACGGGGCCTAACTCGCCGGTAGCTTCGGCAACGTGACCAATTCCTCTTGATCCCGGTCACAGAATCGACGGCTCGGGCGTCCAGTGGCCGAGGCGATTCCTTGATTCACCGGCCCACCGTCTACCATTCCCTGTAGTAGTCGGCCGAGGCGAAGGCCCGCCCGTGGGTCGTCAGAGATGCAAACGCCGTCCAGTGGAATGCCGAAGCAGGACATCGGTGTCCGCCGGCAGACGAGGAGTGCCAGTGAGGATTGGGGAACACGTGAGCGGATCGTCCTCCGCCGCCCCCCGAGATACCTCGGTACCGCAGGGCTCGGCCCGGCCGTCGGTGCCGCGGCGAGTGCGCGACACGGTTCTCGCCTACATCGCGCTCACCAAACCCCGGGTGATCGAGCTACTGCTGGTGGCGACCATCCCGGTCATGCTGCAGGCAGACCGTGGTGAGGTCGACCTCGCGCTGATCGCGTTCACGCTGATCGGCGGCTGGCTCGGAGCCGGCAGCGCCAACACGCTGAACATGGTCGCCGACGCGGACATCGACCAGAAGATGAAGCGAACTGCGCGCAGGCCGATCGCCCGGCATGCCGTGTCGACGCGGGCCGCGCTGATCTTCGGGATCGTGCTCGGCGTTGCCTCGTTCGCGGTGCTGTGGACGGCCGCCAACCTGCTCAGCGCGTTGCTGGTCCTCGCGACCATCGCGTTCTACGTCGGCGTCTACACGATGATCCTCAAACGCCGCACCTGGCAGAACGTGGTCTGGGGCGGCGCCGCCGGCTGTATGCCCACCCTGGTGGGCTGGGCCGCGGTCACCGGCTCACTGAGCTGGGAACCGATCGTGCTGTTCCTGGTGATCTTCTTCTGGACACCGCCGCACACCTGGGCGCTCGCGATGCGCTACAAGGAGGACTACAAGGCGGCGGGCGTGCCGATGCTCCCGGTCATCGCGACCGAGGAACGCGTCACCAGGCAGATGCTGTTCTACACCTGGGCCACCGTCATCACCTCGCTGGTGTTGATCCCGGCGACAAGCTGGATCTACCTCGCGGTGTCCGTCCTCGGCGGCGGATGGTTCCTGAGCCGGGTGCACAAGCTCTACAGCGAGACCCGAGCGGGTGCCGAGGTCGCCCCGCTCAAGGTGTTCCTGCAGTCCAACGAATACCTGGCCATCCTGTTCTGCGGTCTGGCCATCGACGCCGTCGTCAACATGAAGACGATCGCCGACCTTATTTGATTCAAACGTCAGGGGATCAGGACCGTGCTGCCCGTGGTGATGCGGGCCTCCAGATCGCGATGGGCCTGTGCCGCATCCGCGAGGGCGTAGCTCTGGCCCACCCGAACCTTGACATCCCCGTCGGCGACAGCCCCGAACAGCTCACCGGCACGCCACGACAGTTCGTCGGGGCGGGCGATGAAGTGCGCCAGCGTCGGGCGTGTCACCGACAGTGAACCCAGCCCGTTGAGCCGCTGCAGATCGAACGGGGGCACCGGTCCGCTCGCGGCGCCGTAGAGGACCACGGTGCCGCGGACCGCCGTGGAGGTCAGGGACTGCTCGAAAGTGTCGGCGCCGACCCCGTCGTAGACCACCGTCACGCCATCGCCCGCGGTCAGGTCACGGACCTGCGCGGTCAGGTCGTCGCTGTAGCGCAGCACGTGATCGGCCCCGGCCTCCCGCGACAACACCTCCTTGTCGTCGGAGGAGACCGTGGTGATGACCCGCAGCCCACGGAGCTTGGCGAGCTGGGTGAGGATCAGCCCGACACCGCCCGCACCGGCGTGCACGAGCACCGTGTCGCCCGCCGCGGGATGCGCGCTGCCGTCGAGGAGGTAGTGGGCGGTCAGGCCGCGCAGCATCGAGGAGCCGGCGACGTCGTCGGTCACCGCGTCGGGCAGCACGACGGTGCGGCCGGCGGGCACGGCCACCAGTTCGGCGTAGCCGCCGGGGGCGTTCACGGTGGCCACCCGGTCGCCCACGGACCGATCGGTGACCGACGAGCCGACTGCCACCACGGTGCCGGCGATCTCCGAGCCCGGGATGTAGGGAGGCGCGGACGGATACATGCCGCGGCGCAGGTAGGTGTCGATGAAGTTCACGCCCGCGGCGCCGGTGCGCACCAGCACCTCGTCCGCGGCGGTCACCGGATCGTCGACGGTGGTGAGGGACAGAACGTCGGGACCGCCGTGGGCCGTGACCTGTATCGCACGCATGCCACTGTTGTACACGGTCCCGTGAGGGTGGCCGGTATGCTGGCCCGCATGACTGACGCGCCCTCAACCGATACCGAAGCCCCTCAGCAGGCCACGCCGAAGTTGACCGTACCCAAGGATGTTCTCGTCGCCGTGCGCGGTTTCGTGGCGCGGGAGGGCGGATCGGCCAAGGCCGTGCTGCAGCCGATCGGCGCCGCCGGTGTCCGGATCACCCTCGTCGGTGAGGCGGGCGGCATCCTCGGTGACCGTGTGGTGGCCGACGTGGCCACCGCCAAGGCCGTCGTCGACGCGGTGAACGGCCTGGAGGTGGCCGAAGAATGGGACCGGGAACTCATCTCCACGGTGACCCCGAAGAAGGGGCACTACGCGAAGATGGCCGGCTGGGTCGCCAACCAGAAGCGGTTCCCCAAGGCGCGCAACACCGCGATCGTCAAGCCCAGGCTTCGCGACCCCGGCCTCGGCTGACCGCATCGTATTCACTCGAATGGCCGCATCCCCGGCGTGGGGATGCGGCCATTCGCATGCCGTTGGGGTGGCCGGCGTCAGCGCGCGGCTTGCTCGCTGACGTTCTCGGCAGCCGAGTCGTCGTTGCTGCGTGAGAACGAGATGACCAGCCAGGTGGCTCCCGCGACGAGTAAGGCGCTCCCGGTCATGTGCGCGATCACCAGGGCGATCGGCAGATCGGTCGCGTACTGGATCGCCCCGATGAGACCCTGCAACAACAACAGCCCCAGGAACATGACCGACGTGCGGTACTGGCCCAGCTTCGCGGCCCGGGCACCGATGACGAGCGCGACAGTGGCGCCGAGCAGGATGAACACGGCGTCAGCGTGCAACTGGGTGGCGTTGGCCGGATCGAGCCCGTTACGGGGCGCGTTCTCGTCACCGGCGTGCGGTCCGGAACCGGTCACCACGGTGCCCAGATAGGTCGCCGCCCAGGTTGTCACGTAGATCAGCCAGGACAGATCCCGGCCCAGCCGGGCGACCAGGCCGGCGGAGCCGGGCGTATCGGAGCTTCCCCGCGGGTAGCGCAGCCGGTAGACCAGCCACGCCGCGCCCGAGACCAGCGCCATCGACAGCAGGAAGTGCAGGGCCACCACCCACGGGTTGAGATCGGTGAGCACCGTGATGCCGCCGATCACACCTTGGAACGGGATACCAAGACCAAGGAGCACCGACAGCCGGCGGTTGAACCGTTCGACAGGCCTGCGGCGCCAGATCGCGACGACCGTGGCGATCGCGATCACCGTGAGTACCCAGGTGAGCATCCGGTTGCCGAACTCGATGACGCCGTGGATACCGAGTTCGGCGTGCGGGACCACCGATTCGGCGGTGCAGCGCGGCCAGGTCGGGCAGCCGAGTCCGGACTTGGTCAGCCGGACCGCGCCGCCGGTGGCGACGATCCCGATGTTGGCCACCAGCAGTGCGATCGCCCAGCCGAAGACGAACCGGTCGGTCGGGTGGGCGAAGCCGGGAACCCTGTCGAGAATCGACGGCCTGCCGGCGGGAGGTCCGGCGGGTGCCGAGTCCGCCCGGGCGTCCGTGGCGGGTGAGTTGTGGGCTGTTACTGAACTCATTCGAACTTGAACCACCTCACGGCAAGGGCGCCGGCGACGGCCGCCCAGACCAGCAATACACAGATCCCGAATACGTCGAAACTCCCGGACGTCGCCTGGGTGAGAGCTTCGGTCAGCGCACCCGACGGAACGCAGCGGGCTGCCCAGCGAACCGCGTCGGGCACACCCGAGTCGACGATGGTGAGGCTGCCGATTCCGATCAGCACAAACCACAGGAGATTGGCGAGCGCCAGCACGATCTCGGCCTTGAGGGTGCCGCCGAGCAACAGTCCCAGCGCGGCGAAGGTCACGGTGCCCAGCGCGATGACCACCGCACCGAGGGCGAGTCCGGCGATGTCCGGACGCCAGCCGAGGGCGAGACCGATCGCGGCGATGATCACCGCCTGCAGTGCGACGACGATCGCGACAGCCATGGATTTGCCCGCGATGATGCCCCACCGGGGTATAGGGGTGGCACCGAGGCGTTTGAGGGCGCCGTAGCGGCGGTCGAAACCGACCGCGATGGCCTGGCCGGTGAAGGCGGTCGACATGATGGCCATCGTCATGATCGCGGGGACCACGGAGTCGGCACGTTCGCTGACTCCGGCGCCGAGCCCGGCGTCGATGGGGAGCAGGCACAGGCCGATCAGCACGGTGATCGGGATGAACATGGTCAGCAGCAACTGCTCGCCGTTGCGCAGCAGCAGTTTGAGTTCGAGCCGGGCCTGTGCGGTCAGGATCTTGCCGATCGGCGCGGGCCGCGGTGACGGGGTGAACGCCCCGGCGGGGAACCTGTTGGCGGCGCCGTCTGTGGAACCGGGCGTGCCGATGTCAGAGATGCTCATCCGCGCAATCCTTTTCCGGTGAGCCCGAGGAACACGTCTTCGAGGCTGCGGCTCTCCACGCGCAGATCGGTGGCCAGGACATTGATGCGGGCACACCAGGCGGTGACCGTGGCGAGCACCTGCGGCGTCATCGGACCCACCACGAGGTAGCTGCCGGGCGACGGTTCGGAGCTGGTGTAGCCCTCGGGCAAGGCCAGTTCGAGCAGGCTCAGGTCCAGGCCGCGGGGTGCGGTGAAGCGCAGTTCGTTCTCGGCGCCCTTGCGGGTCAGATCCGCGGGACTGCCCTCGGCGACCTTGCGTCCGTGATCGATGATCACCACGCGGTCGGACAGTTCCTCGGCCTCGTCCATCATGTGGGTGGTCAGGAGCACCGACACACCGTCGGCGCGGAGCCGGTCGATCAACTCCCACACCATGATCCGCGCGTGGGCGTCGAGGCCGGCGGTCGGTTCGTCGAGGAAGACGAGTTCGGGGCGGCCGACGATGGCGCAACCGAGGGCCAGGCGTTGCTGCTGGCCGCCGGACAGCCGCCGCACCGAGGTGCGGGCCGCATCGCGCAGTCCGAGCACGTCGAGCAGCCACCGCGGGTCGATGGGGTCGACGTAGTAGGAGGCGCACAGCCGGAGCATCTCCTCGGCGCGCGCACCGGTGTAGGCGCCGCCGCCCTGCAGCATCACGCCGATCCGGGAACGCAGGGCGTCGCTGTCGGCGACCGGGTCGAGACCGAGTACCCGGACCTGTCCCTGGTCGGGTCGCCGGAAGCCTTCGCAGATCTCCACGGTGGTGGTCTTGCCGGCGCCGTTGGGGCCGAGCAGGGCCACGACAGATCCGTGCGGGACGGTGAGATCGAGACCGTCGACGGCCGCTGTGGACCCCCAGTGCTTGACCAGTCCGGTGACGGTCAACGCATGCTCCCCGACGGGACCCGCCGGTGCCTGCTGCCGACGGTCGGGCGACCGATCGCCGGTGGTGGCGCCCGAGCGGGCGGTCGTGGAACGCACGGCTGTCAGCCTATTCCTCGTTGCGTCGTCCGGGAACAAAAAGCCGGCCCCGCCGCGGAGGTCGGATGGCCGGGGCGAGCGAAGCGACGGGGGATATCGACGTTCTCGAAGAAGATCGCGGTGAGCACGCCGACGACGATGACACCCGCCAGCACACCCGAGGCGATGAACACCGCGCCGGTATTGGCACCCGTCGGCAGCGCGACCACCCCGATCAGGGCACTGACGAGGATCGTGAGCAGCCGGAACCACGGACCGGTGGCCCACGCGGCGAGCGGGATCACCGCCCACAGCAGGTACCACGGCTGCACGAACGGGAAGAACGCGATGAACGTGGCCATCGACACACCGAGCGCGCCGAGCGGATGGATCCGTCCGCTGAGGGTGGCCAGCATCCACCGCAGAATGAATACACCCGCCACGCCCTGCGCCAACGGCCGGGCGGTGTCGAGGATGGTCTGGGTGTGATCGCCGAGTCCTAGCGATTTCCCGATGTTTCCGGTGAGCACCGACACCGAGGTGGGCAGCGACATCCAGGACCGCACCACACCGCCCGTGGTGACGGTGTGGATCCAGCCGAAGCCGAGGCCGGTGATCAGCCCGATCACGGCCATCACCGCTGCCAGCACGGCGACGTGGAAACCCGCTGACAGCGTGATCGCGATCACCGACCGTCGCGAACGCCGCCACCATTGGCTGACGGGCGCGTGCCGGAGGGCGGGCAGGGTGGCGCCCCACCGCTGGGCCAGCGCCAGGCCGAGGAAACCCATCGCGAGCAGCGATGTGATCTTCACCATGCACGAGGCGGCGATGATGGCTCCGCCGGCGATGAGCAGCCAGCCGGCCGGACTGGGCAGCCAGGTGCCGGGGCGGCGTAATCGGGCGGTGCCGTAGATCGCCCGGAAACCGAGTTCCAGCCCGACGAGCATCAGCCCGAGCATCAGCGCCTCGTTATGGATGCCGCCGACGAGGTGGATGATCACCAGCGGATTCATCGCACCGAGCCAGATCGCGGCGACGCTCGACACGCCGCATCGGCGGGCGAGCCGGGGCAGTGCCCACACGATCAGCGCGATGCCGAGCAGGGCGACCAGCCGGTGCAGGAACACGGCGGCGGTGATGTTGTTGCCGGTGATCGCGGTAATGCCCTCACCGATCCACAGGAACAGCGGCCCGTACGGCGCGGGGGTGTCGCGCCACAGGTTGGGCACCGACCGGGTGAGCACATGATCGACGCCCAGACCGCGGAGCGGGCTGACGACGTACGGGTCCATGCCCCGGTGCGCGATGGCGCTCTGGGCGAGGTAGGAGTAGACGTCCTTGCTGATGATGGGCGGTGCCACGACCAGCGGAATGCTCCACAGCAGCAGGGTGCGATCGGCCTGTCTGCGGGTCATCCGCCGCGCGGGGCTGCGTCCGGTGAGGACCTCGACGCTGAGCCTGCCGACGGCGAAGCGTCCGATCAGCAGCCAGGCGAGCACCAGCATGATGGTCCCGGCGACGGTGAGCGTCAGTGACGTACTCCACATCCGGGACGGGAGTGACAGCACGCGGGTGCCCGCGACGGGGTTCTGCAGTACCGGGATCTGGCCGGTGCCGAGCGATCCGATGAGCAGCAGGATGGACCCGGTGGCGCCGAAGATCTTGATCCGGCCCAGGAGCTGATTCTCCCGCGGATTGAGCGGCCCGACCTCGCGCTCGTCGTCGTGAAGCCTGGCCACGGCCTTGCCGTAGTCGCCGATGGTGTCGGCGTCGGGTTCCCGCCGTTCGCGGCTCAGCCCCAGATAGTCGGCGACGCGCCGCCCGGCTCGCGGCCTGGGCGGCGTCTGCTCCGGGGGCTGCGTCGCGTGCACAGCGAGAACTCTAGTTGCCCTTATCGGAAATCCTGGGACCGGCTGGGTAAGGCCACCCTTGCTGGCAGATGGGAATCAATTACGACACACTTGTGTTGTGAAAACCGTGGGCGACGTTACCGAAGTGCCGGTGAAGGACGCCCGTCGACGCCGTAATCGCAGTTCAGGACGTTCCGAAGAGGATTTGACCGACCTGGCCGCACCTACCGCGCACGACGGGCAGACCCGCGCTGCTGTGGTGTCGCTGCTCGTCGAGGACGGTCCGCTGACCGCCGGGGAGATCGCTGAGCGTCTCGGTATCAGCGCGGCCGGTGTGCGCAGGCATCTCGACGCACTCGCCTCCGCTGGCGACGTCGAGGCCTCGTCGTCGGGATACGGGCAACGCGGCCGTGGCCGTCCGGCCAAATGGTTCCAGCTCACCCCGACCGGCCGTGGCAAGTTGCGTCACGCCTACGACGACCTGGCCGGTGCCGCCCTGCGGGCACTGCGCAATGTCGGTGGGCAGCAGGCGGTCGAGGACTTCGCCCGGGACCGCATCACCCGCATCGTCGCCGATGTTGCGCCGGCCGAGGCGGGTTCGGTGGCGGGCACGGTCGAGGGCATCGCGGATGCGCTGACGAGTGCCGGCTTCTCCGCGAACACCCGGCAGGTGGGCAACGGCGTCCAGATCTGCCAGCATCACTGCCCGGTGGCCCATGTCGCCGAAGACTTTCCGGAGTTGTGCGAGGCCGAGACCGCGGTGTTCACCGAGCTGCTGGGCACCCACGTGCAGCGGCTGGCCACCATCGCCAACGGTGACTGCGCGTGCACCACGCACGTGCCGCTCGCCGCGGTCGGCGGACTCGGCACCGCCGGAACGCCCGGATCCACCGCAGACCCGCCACGCCGACAACCAGGACCGACCAAGACTTTCACTGCCGAGCGACAGACCGCGCAGCCCGCGGCCGCTCACCAACCGTCACCTCGAAAGGCAACGTCATGACAGTCACCGATCCCGTCCCATCGGGGATGACGCAGGAAGAGACCATCGCGTCCCTGGGCAACTACGGTTACGGCTGGTCCGACTCCGATGCCGCGGGCGCCGTCGCGCAGCGTGGCCTGTCGGAGGCAATCGTCGCCGACATCTCGGGCAAGAAGAACGAGCCGGCCTGGATGCTGGAGGCCCGCCTGAAGGCGCTGCGGATCTTCGACCGCAAGCCGATGCCGCACTGGGGCGCGGGCCTCGACGACATCGACTTCGACAACATCAAGTACTTCGTGCGCTCGACCGAGAAGCAGGCCACCTCGTGGGAGGAACTGCCCGAGGACATCAAGAACACCTACGACAGGCTCGGCATCCCCGAGGCCGAGAAGCAGCGTCTGGTGGCAGGTGTCGCCGCGCAGTACGAGTCCGAGGTGGTCTACCACCAGATCCGTGAGGACCTCGAACAGCAGGGCGTCATCTTCCTCGACACCGATTCGGGCCTGCGTGAGCACCCGGAGCTGTTCCGCGAGTACTTCGGCTCGGTCATCCCGGCCGGCGACAACAAGTTCTCCGCCCTCAACACCGCGGTGTGGTCGGGTGGCTCGTTCATCTACGTGCCGCCTGGCGTGCACGTCGACATCCCGCTGCAGGCCTACTTCCGGATCAACACCGAGAACATGGGCCAGTTCGAGCGCACCCTGATCATCGTCGACGAGGGCGCCTACGTGCACTACGTCGAGGGCTGCACCGCGCCGATCTACAAGACCGACTCGCTGCACTCGGCGGTGGTGGAGATCATCGTCAAAAAGGGTGGCCGGTGCCGCTACACCACCATCCAGAACTGGTCGAACAACGTCTACAACTTGGTCACAAAGCGCGCCAAGGCCGAGGCCGGCGCCACCATGGAGTGGATCGACGGCAACATCGGTTCCAAGGTCACGATGAAGTACCCGGCGGTGTGGCTGACCGGTGAGCACGCCAAGGGTGAGGTGCTCTCGGTGGCGTTCGCCGGCGAGGGGCAGCACCAGGACACCGGTTCCAAGATGGTGCACCTGGCCCCGCACACCTCCAGCAACATCGTCTCCAAGTCGGTGGCGCGCGGCGGTGGCCGGGCCTCTTACCGCGGCCTGATCAAGATCAACAGCGGCGCCTACGGCAGTCGCTCGACGGTCAAATGTGATGCGCTGCTGGTCGATACGATCTCACGCAGCGACACCTACCCGTACGTCGACATCCGTGAGGACGACGTCACGATGGGCCACGAGGCCACCGTGTCCAAGGTGAGCGACGACCAGCTGTTCTATCTGATGAGCCGCGGTCTCACCGAGGACGAGGCGATGGCCATGGTGGTGCGCGGCTTCGTCGAGCCCATCGCCAAGGAACTGCCGATGGAATACGCACTCGAACTCAACCGACTCATCGAACTGCAGATGGAAGGAGCCGTCGGCTGATGGCAGACCCCACGCTTCCGGTCGCCGGCCAGGTCCCTGGTACAGCCGCTGTGCCGGGCACCACCGTCACTCAGGTCAATAAGGGACAACAGTTCACCTCATTCGACGTGAACGCATTCGAGATCCCCCATCAGCGTGAAGAGGTGTGGCGGTTCACCCCGTTCCGCCGCCTGCGCGGCCTGCACGACGGCACCGCCGTTCGCACGGCAGACCCGGCGATCACCGTCGACGGAGTGACCGACGGGGTCACCGTCGAGACCGTCGGCCGTGACGACGCCCGCCTGGCCGAGGGCGGCGCGCCGTTCGACCGGGTTGCCGCACAGGCCTTCTCGTCGGTCACCGACGCCACCGTCATCACCGTGGCCAAGGAGACCGAACTCGCTGATCCGGTGATCGTCAAGGTCATCGGGCCGGGCGAGGGCCAGGTGGGCTTCGGGCACATCCAGATCCGTCTGGAGGCCTTCGCCCGGGCCGTGGTCGTCCTCGACCAGCAGGGCAGCGGCACCTATGCCGAGAACATCCAGTTCGTCGTCGGCGACCAGGCACACCTCACCGTCGTGAACGTGCACGACTGGGAGGACGACGCGGTGCACGTGGCCGCCCACCACATCGGGGTGGGCCGCGACGCCATCGTCCGGCATTTCGCGGTCAGCCTCGGCGGAAACCTGGTCCGGCTCTCGCCGGTGGTGCACTACAACGCACCCGGCGGCGACGTCGAGCTGTGGGGCCTGTACTTCGCCGACGCCGGCCAGCACCTCGAACAGCGCCTGCTGGTCGACCACAGCCAGCCCAACTGCCGCTCCAACGTCGTGTACAAGGGCGCGCTGCAGAGCGACGGCTCCGGCGACCGGCTGCGTGAGGCGCACACCGTGTGGATCGGCGACGTACTGATCCGGCCCGAGGCCGAGGGCACCGACACCTTCGAGCTCAACCGCAACCTGGTGCTCACCGATGGCGCCCGCGCGGACTCGGTGCCCAACCTGGAGATCGAGACCGGCGAGATCGTCGGCGCCGGACATGCCAGCGCCACCGGCCGTTTCGACGACGAGCAGCTGTTCTACCTGCAGTCGCGTGGTATCTCCGAGGCCGAGGCCCGCCGTCTGGTGATCCTCGGGTTCTTCGGCGAGATCATCCTCAAGATCGGTGTCAAGGAGATCCGTCAGCGCCTGGCCGACGCGATCGAGGAAGAACTCAAACTCGTCGTCGGATGACGGCAACGCTTACAGCCCAAGCATTTTCGTTGTAGACATCATTCATCAAGGATCAATTGTGACCACTCTGGAAATCCGGGATCTGCACGTCAACGTCAAGCAGTCCGACGCCGACGCAGAACCCATCAGCATCCTCAAAGGTGTCGACCTGACCGTCGCCTCCGGCGAGACCCACGCCATCATGGGCCCCAACGGCTCCGGCAAGTCGACGCTGTCCTACGCCATCGCCGGCCACCCCAAGTACGAGGTCACGCAGGGCTCGATCACCCTCGACGGCGAGGACGTGCTGGAGATGAGCGTCGACGAGCGCGCCCGCGCCGGCCTGTTCCTGGCGATGCAGTACCCCGTCGAGGTGCCGGGTGTGTCGATGTCCAACTTCCTGCGCACCGCGGCCACCGCCGTACGCGGCGAGGCTCCCAAGCTGCGCCACTGGGTCAAGGAGACCAAGGAGGCGATGACCGAACTCGGCATCGATCCGTCGTTCTCCGAGCGCAGCGTCAACGAGGGTTTCTCCGGTGGCGAGAAGAAGCGTCACGAGGTGCTGCAGCTCGGCCTGCTCAAGCCCAAGATCGCCATCCTCGACGAGACCGACTCCGGCCTCGACGTCGATGCGCTGCGGATCGTGAGCGAGGGCGTGAATCAGTACAAGGAGCGCGAGAACGGCGGCGTGCTGCTGATCACGCACTACACGCGGATCCTGCGCTACATCAAGCCCGACTTCGTGCACGTGTTCGTGGCCGGCCGCATCGTCGAGTCCGCCGGGCCCGAGCTGGCCGATGAACTCGAAGAGAACGGCTACGTGCGGTTCACCTCGGCCGCGACGGCGGGCTGAGCCCAACTCGGAGGAGGAAGGCTGTGACCATTTCACCCGACACCCTGAACCCCTCGGGTATTGCGGTGTTCGACGTCGACCGCATCCGTGCGGACTTTCCCATTCTGTCCAGGACCGTCCGGGACGGAAAACCGTTGGTGTACCTGGATTCCGGGGCCACCTCGCAGCGGCCCGTCCAAGTCCTCGACGCCGAACGCACCTTCCTGACCACGTGTAACGCAGCGGTGCACCGGGGTGCGCATCAGCTGGCCGAGGAGGCCACCGACGCCTACGAGGGTGCCCGCGAGAAGATCGCCGGGTTCGTCGGGGCGAGAGCCGACGAGATCGTGTTCACCAAGAACGCGACCGAATCGCTCAACCTGGTCACCTACACGCTGGGCGATGACCGCAGCGCGTCCGTTCTCGGCGGCAAGGCACTCGGGCCCGGCGACACCGTCGTGATCACCGAGCTCGAGCACCACGCCAATCTCGTTCCGTGGCAGGAACTCTGTCGCCGGACCGGTGCGACGCTGCGCTGGTATGGGGTCACCGACGAGGGCCGCATCGACCTCGACTCGATCGAGCTCGACGACACCGTCAAGGTCGTGTCGTTCACCCATCAGTCCAACGTGACCGGTGCCGTCGCCGATGTCGCCGAACTCGTCCGGCGGGCGCGGGTCGTCGGCGCGCTCGTGGTGCTCGACGCCTGCCAGTCGGTGCCGCACATGGCCGTCGACTTCGCCGCACTCGACGTCGACTTCGCGGCATTCTCCGGGCACAAGATGTTCGGGCCTTCGGGCGTGGGCGTGCTGTACGGCAAGGCCGATCTGCTGGCCGCGTTGCCGCCGTTCATCACCGGCGGCTCGATGATCGAGACGGTGTCGATGGAGGTGTCCACGTACGCGCCGCCCCCGCAGCGTTTCGAGGCCGGTGTGCCGATGACCTCGCAGGTGGTTGGTCTCGGTGCCGCCGTCGACTACCTCGCCGCCATTGGTATGGATGCTGTTGCCGCACATGAACACTCGCTCACCGAACGGGCGCTGGAGCTGCTCGGCGGAATCGACGGTGTGCGCATCATCGGCCCTGCTGACGCGCAGCGGCGCGGCGGTGCCGTGTCGTTCGTGGTCGACGGTATCCACGCGCACGACCTCGGCCAGATCCTCGACGACGAGGGTGTGGCCATCCGCGTCGGTCATCACTGCGCCTGGCCGCTGCACAAGCGGTTCGGGGTCGCGGCCACCGCACGCGCGTCGTTCGCCGTGTACAACACGCTCACCGAGGTCGACGCCCTGGCCGAGGCCATCGTGAAGGCCCAGGACTTCTTCGGAGCGCGCTGATGCGGATGGAGCAGATGTACCAGGACGTGATCCTGGACCACTACAAACACCCGCACGGGCGTGGCCTGCGCGACCCGTTCGTCGCCGAGGTGCACCATGTCAACCCGACCTGCGGCGACGAGGTCACGTTGCGAGTCAGCCTGTCCGACGACGGCACCAAGGTCGCAGACATCTCCTACGACGGGCAGGGCTGCTCGATCTCGCAGGCGTCGACATCGGTGCTGCACGACCAGGTCGTGGGACTGGAACTGGCCGAGGCCCTGGCGACGGTGGACTCGTTCAACACGATGATGACCTCGCGCGGCAAAGACGAGGGTGACGAGGACGTCATCGGCGACGGCATCGCCTTCGCCGGCGTCAGCAAGTATCCGGCCCGCGTCAAGTGTGCGCTGCTGGGCTGGATGGCATTCAAGGACGCACTTGCCCAGGGTGTGGACGCAAAGGAGATAGCATGACCGACGAAGCCACCACACCGGCACCCCAGACGGTGGGTGAGGTGCAGACCGCACTGCCGAGCCTCGACGACGTCGAGGAGGCGATGCGTGATGTCGTCGACCCCGAACTCGGCATCAACGTGGTCGACCTGGGCCTGGTCTACGGGCTCGACGTCACCGACGAGGCGGTCGCGAAGATCGACATGACCCTGACGTCGGCGGCCTGCCCGCTCACCGACGTGATCGAGGATCAGGCGCGGACAGCGCTCGTGGGCAGCGGCTTGTGCACCGACCTGGAGATCAACTGGGTGTGGCTGCCGCCGTGGGGCCCGGACAAGATCACCGACGACGGCCGCGAACAGCTGCGGGCACTCGGTTTCACCGTCTGAGCAGACTCGACCAACCCAGCCGACCATCCTGTGACGGGCCGGGGCACCCAGCGTGCCCCGGCCCGCCGCCGTCGGTGGGGACGCGCTCTCGTACGGGTTCCGGGGCGGCGAACGGAGTCAAGGCGAGATAGCCTAACCTAAGTCGAGGTTCGCCTTCGGTGGTGGACGCAGCGCGGCGGGGGAGGCCACGCGGACGGCAATCGGGTCAACTCTGAGGAGCACGACGGCAAGTGAGTTCCACCGTGAAGCCGACGGCTCCTGTCGAGTCCTCGGTCACCGCCGACGCCGCCGTCGCGCAATTGACCCACGGCATAGCGCGGAGCAACCTCCTACGCACGATCGGATGGATCGTCGGTGTGGCGATCTTGCTGCTGATCTGCCTGCTGAGCCTGTCGGTGGGTGCCAAGTCGATCCCGTTCGGCACCGTGTGGGATGCGCTGTTCGCCTTTGACGGAAGCCAGGATCACCTGGTCGTCCGGGACATGCGGCTCCCCAGGACCGCCCTCGGCCTGGTCGCCGGCGCGGCCCTCGGTGTGGCCGGTGCGCTGATCCAGGCGTTGACGCGCAATCCGCTGGCCGATCCCGGAATCCTGGGTGTCAACGCGGGTGCGGCGTTCATGGTGGCGCTGGCGGTCGGGACGTTCGGGATCACCGGACTGCGAGGTTACATCTGGTTCGCCTTCGCCGGGGCGATCCTGGCCACCCTCATCGTCTACGCGATCGGTTCGTGGGGACGCGGCGGCGGCACCCCGGTGCGCCTGACGCTCGCCGGTGTTGCGATAGCGGCGGTGCTCGGCGGTGTGACGCAGGGACTCGTACTGCTCGATCCGGTCGCGTTTGACGCGATGCGCACCTGGAACGCGGGCTCGATCGCCGGCCGCGACGACGCCGTGGTCTGGGCGATCCTGCCGTTCATCGTGGCCGGTCTCATCGCGGCGCTGGCCGTGGCGCGGCCGCTCAACGCGGTGGCCCTCGGTGACGACCTGGCACGCAGCCTCGGCGCTGACGTCGGGCGTGTCCGGACTGTCGGGGTGATCGCGGTGACGTTGCTGTGCGGTGCGGCCACCGCCGGTGCCGGGCCGATCGGATTCGTCGGGCTGATGGTGCCGCATATCGCACGCTGGATCGTCGGCCCCGACCAGCGGTGGATCTTCGCGTACACCATGATCGGCGCACCGATGATGGTGCTCGTCGCCGACGTTCTCGGCCGGCTCATCGTCCGGCCCGACGAGATGCAGGTGGGCATCGTGACGGCGCTCGTGGGTGCGCCGGTGCTGATCCTGCTCGTGCGGCGCAAGAAGGCGAGCGGACTGTGAGCGGCAACCAGACCCTGCGCCGGACCGAGCGGACGATCGATTTCGGACGGCCCCTGCTCGCCGTCCGGCTGCCCGCGATCACCCGGCGCGGCAGCTCTGTCACCAGGGTGCCCGACGGGCTGTCGACTCGGATCGACCTACGCGGCGTGGTGGTCGTGATCGTGTTGATCCTGGCTGCCGCCGGCGCCGCCTTCGCCGAGTTGGCGACCGGTGACCTGCACATCCCGATCACCGAGGTGATCGAGGCGGTGTTCGGCGTCGACACCCCGAACGCCGAGATCGTCACCGAATGGCGGGCGCCCCGGGTGGTGCTCGCGGTGGTCCTCGGGACGCTGCTGGGCATCAGCGGCGCGATCTTCCAGTCCCTGACCCGCAACCCGCTCGGCAGTCCCGACATCATCGGTTTCAACACCGGCGCCTACACCGGCGCCCTGGTGGTTCTTCTCCTCCTCGACGGCGTGGCCACCAGCTATTACCCGACGGCGATCGGCGCACTGATCGGCGGTATCGTCACCGCTCTGCTGGTCTATCTGCTCGCGTTCAAGCGCGGCGTGCAGGGCTTCCGGCTGATCATCGTGGGCATCGCGATCGCCGCGGTGCTGGCGGCGGTCAACACCTGGCTGATCCTCAAAGCCGATCTGGAGGACGCCATGTCCGCCGCCGTCTGGGGAGCGGGAACCCTCAACAACAAGGAATGGGTCCACGCCCAGCCGGTGCTGATCGTGGCCGCGATCCTGGTGATCCCCGTCTTCTGGGTGGCCTACCGGATGCCGATGCTCGACATGGGCGACGACTCGGCCGCGGCACTCGGAATCCCGGTGGAACGGACCCGGCTCGCGATGATCGTCGTCGGGGTGAGCCTGACGGCGATCGCCACCGCGGCCGCCGGGCCCATCTCGTTCGTGGCGCTGGCCGCCCCTCAGCTCGCCAAACGGCTCACCCGCTCGGCGGGTGTGACCATCACCGCGTCCGCCGCCATGGGCGCCCTGCTGCTGGTGGTGAGCGACTGGATCGCGCAGTTCGCCTTCGGCGACAAGGATCTGCCGGTGGGTGTGGTGACCGTGTCGATCGGCGGGCTGTACCTGGTGTGGCTGCTGGCGATGGAAGCGCGCAGGCAGTGAGAGCGGAGAAGATGAGATGAGCGAGGTCATGGCGCCGGAGGAAACCCGCACGGGTACCCGTCTGCAGGCGAAGAACATCACGATCGGCTACGACTCGCGGATCATCAGCGACGGGTTGACTCTCGACATCCCGGACGGCAAGTTCACCGTGATCGTCGGTCCCAACGCGTGCGGCAAGTCGACCCTGCTGCGGGCGTTGTCACGGCTGCTCGCGCCGTCGTCCGGGGAGGTACTGCTCGACGGCAAGGCAATCGCCGGCTACCCGGCCAAACAGGTCGCGCGGCAGCTCGGTCTGCTACCGCAGTCCTCCATCGCCCCCGACGGTATCCGGGTGGCCGACCTCGTCGCACGCGGCCGGTTTCCGCACCAGAACCTCATCCGCCAGTGGACTCGGGAGGACGAGGCCGCGGTGGTGGAGGCGATGGCCGCGACCGGCGTCGGTGAACTGTCGGGACGACTGGTCGATGAGTTGTCCGGCGGTCAGCGGCAGCGGGTGTGGATGGCGATGCTGCTGGCCCAGCAGACCGAGCTGATGCTGCTCGATGAACCCACCACCTACCTCGACATCGCCTATCAGGTGGACCTGCTGGAACTGTGCACCGAACTCAATCGGGACGCGGGCCGCACCCTGGTCGCGGTGCTGCACGACCTCAATCACGCCTTCCGGTACGCCGACCACATCATCGCGATGAAGGCCGGCCGGGTGGTGGCGCAGGGCAGCCCCGCCGACATCGTCACCGCCGACATGGTGCACGAGGTGTTCGGGCTGCCATGCCGGATCATCGATGACCCGGAAACCGGTACGCCGCTGGTGATTCCGCTGGCACGGAAGGGTGATGCGGCGCGGTTCACCACCCACTGAGGCGCGCGAGCAGACCGGTCGTGCGCCGGTGTGCCGGGAGCCCGGCCAGTGAGGTCCTGGCGATCGTCGACTTCAGCCGAAGGGGCAACGAGGCGAAGACGCCCCACATGGCCTTACAGGTGCCCACAAGGTCGTCGCGCCCGGACAGATACCCCCGTTGCGTGGACTCCGGGAGGGCGAAGAACCGGTCAAAGAACAGGACCAGGTCGTCGGGCTCGAGGACGAGCAGTGCGGCCAGGCCCATCACCCGCAGCCGGTACACGCACCGCGCCCGCCACGGCCACAGTGCCCTGGTCACATCGGCACCCCGGCGCACCGCGTCGACCACCGTGTCGGCCATTGCCAGCGACTGGGCGAGGCTGTACCCGGTCGCCGGATGCATCAGCCCACCGGCCGCCCCGAAGCGCGGGGCACCCGCGGTGTGCCACGGCCGCGGCGTCGCGCCCACGAGTGGGAAACGTACGATCTCGGCTCCCGTGGACACCCTGCTGCGCGCACCCCGCCTACCCGGAGCCGGGATGGACACTCCCGGCACCCGGTCGCGCAGTCTGCGCGACAGTTCATCGATATCGACGGCCGGTGCGCCGGCCAGGCAGGTCTCCTCGACGAGCCGCCGCCCACCGCCGAGATCGACGGAGTAGGCGAAGGTGCCGGTGCCCGGCCGCCAGTCCATCACCACCATGCGGTCGTCGGCGGGGCGATGCTCGACCCCGGTCCCGCCATGCGCGACGACGATCCCGACGGCCGTCTGCTCCGGCGCGTTCTCGGCGGGGTCCGCGGCGGCGATCCCGCGTGCGTCGACAACAGCACGGGCGTACAGGATCGAGCCGTCGGCGACGGTGACGTAGGTGGTGTACGCGTGCGCCACCCGGGCTCGCACGATCCGCACGCCGGCCAGGTCGAGCGCCGATTGCAGCGCCGCGGTGTCGAGGATCGCGTACTCGCGGTCCAGGACCTTGCGGCCCGGGGTGTAGACGACCGCGGGGCCCGTGGCCGCGATGCAGTCACCGGGCAGCCAGCCGGGCAGTTCGTCGGCCCAGGCTCCGTAGGTGGCCTGCCAGGGACGGTCGGGGTGGGGGTCGATGAGGGTGACGTCGAGTCCGGCCGCACTGCCGCGATGAGCGATCGCTTGTCCGGCCGGGCCGGCACCGATCACCAGGAGATCCTTCACCCGCAGAAGTGTAGTGGCGCAAGGCTCCCACCGTGCCCCGAAATACCTTAGGGTAGCCTAATCAGTGTGTGGTGTGTATGCGGGGGAGCGGGGACCCGATGACGACTGTCGGGGTTGTCATCCCGGTGTACCGGTGTGCCGATTACGTCCGTGGCTGCATCGAATCGGTGCTGGCACAGACCCGTCCGGTCGATCAGATCGTGTTGGTCGACGACCGGGGTGGTGACAGGTCCATCGACATCGCCGTCGCGACGCTGCGCGAACATGGGCGCGAGCACCGGGTCATCACCCAGCCTCGTAACGGTGGCCTGGGCCGGGCCCGCAACACCGGCCTGGCCGCGCTGACCACCGACCTGGTGTGGTTCCTCGACAGCGACGACACCGCCGCGCCCGAGTTCGTCGACACCCTGGTGACGGCGATGACCGACGCGGACGCGCAGCTGTCGGTGACCCGCACCTACCGGGTCGACGAGCATGATCAGGTGCTGCAGATCGACGAGGCCCGTCCGGTGGCCGGCGTCGTGTCGGGTGCCGAGTACGCGCACGAGCTGCTTCGGGGCCGGGCAAAGGCGTACGCCTGTACCAAACTGTTCGAACGGGCGAGTCTGGGTAGCCGGCCGTGGGCCGAGGATCAGGCCTACGAGGACATCGCCACGAGTATCCGGGTCGCGCTGTCGGTGGAGCGGGTGGCGACGGTCGAGACACCGCTGTACCGGTACCTGTACCGGGAGGGTTCGCTGTCGACGGCGTTCTCGCCGACCACCTTCGACCTGTTCACCGCCGACGCCGAGGTGCGGGCACTGGTGGCGGGCCAGGGTCGTGGTTCGGACTGGGACCGGGACTACCTGGGCTACCACTACCGTGAGGTCCTCACGTCGATCGCGCACGTGGCGATGCGCGCCCAGCACGCGGCCGGGGCCGACCCGATGCTGTACCGCACCGCGATCGCCAGAGTGCGGCAGGGTATTTCGCTGTCCGATGTGCCGGTCCTGTGGGCCGGCGGGCACCGCCGGGAGATCGTGTTCGCGCTGCTGATGACGTTCTCGCCCGCGCTCTATTCCGCGATCCTGCGGTTCCGGTAGGTATCCGATGACCGCACAGCAACCGTTGGTGACCGTCCTCATGCCGGCATACAACGCGGCCGGCTACATCGCCGACGCGGCGCGATCGGTGTTCGCCCAAGGCGTCGACGACCTCGAACTGCTGGTGATCGACGACGGCTCCACCGACGGCTGTATCGATGAGTTATCGGCGCTCGGCGATCGGAGGATCCGGGTGGTGCCGCAGGCCAACGCCGGCCTCGTCGCGGCGCTCAACCGCGGTCTCGACGAGGCGCGCGGGGAATTCATCGCCCGCATGGACGCCGACGATCTGCTGCCCGAGGGCAGACTGCTCGCTCAGCTGCGCTGGATGCACGAGCATCCCCGTGGCATCGTGTGCGGCACCGACTATGAGCTGTTCGAGGCGATGACCGGCTACATCCGCACGCCCCGTTCGGACAAGGCATGCCGGCAGCGGCTGCTGTACGGCAGTTGCCACTGCGGGGCGTCGGTGCTGATCCGCCGCGAGGTCATCGAGCGCACCGGCATCCGGTTCGACCCCGAGTACGCCCACGCCGAGGACTACGAGTTCTTCACCCGCATCTGCCACTACGGCGAGATCGGGAATGTGCCGATCCTCGGCTACCGGTACCGGATCCACGCCGCGTCGGTGAGCAATCAGAACAACGACGTCCAGCGGGCGGCACATCTGCGGATCGCTGCCCGGTACGCCGACCAGACCGGTGCCAGGCCCTTTCCCGACGACGCCCTGGCCCGGTTGATGTGGCCGTCGGGATCGTCGGCGGCCGGACTGGTCATGGGTACGGCGTGGGCCGCGGCGCGGGCGTTCGTGCGCAGTCCGGGCGCGGACACGGCACAATTCGGAGCCCGCCGGGTGGTCGAGGCGGCCGCGGCTGCCCGGGCCCGGTTGCGTACCTGACGAGGGGGCATGGGGGTCACCGCGGTCAGGGCAGTGCGGGGAACCTGTCGGTGTCCAACTCCGACGGCGGTACCCGGTGAGCGCCGGTGCGGATCACCGGGATCTTGTCGGTGACCTGGGTATCGGGAATGTAGAAGTCACCGTCGACGGTGGGCGGGTAAACGTCAGAGTGCGCCTTGCCGTCGGTGTCCGCGTTCCCGTTCTGGGCGTTGCGCAGAAGCTGCGCGAGGGCGTGCAGCAGTGGTCGGATCGCGATCGCGGCGCCCACCGTGACCGCGGTGAGCGAGGCGATGCCCACACCGATCAGGCCCACCCGGGGCAGCAGCAGGTATGAGCCGCCGACGGTGATCACCATGACGATGATCTGCATCAGCACCATCAGCCGCAGCCGCCGCACGATCTGGCTGACCATGTAGAACACCACCACGACGGTCTCGACCACCGACTGGACGGCCAGCACCAACATGAGCGGTGCGGCCTCGCGGAAGTACTCGTCGCCGACCACCCACAGCACCGCGGGCCCGCCGATCGCCAGTCCTGCCGCCACGAGCAGCGTGAGCGGTAGCAGCATGCGGCGCAGCTGCCGGACGAGGTTCGCGGTGTTGGCACCCGGCTGCACGGCCTCGACGATGAACGCCGAACCCACGCTGGAGCGCACGAGACCGGCGGCGGACGTCATCGTCCAGGCCAGGTTGAAGTAGGCGTTCTGCGTGGTGCCCACCGTCTCCACGACGATCAGCGGCAGGGCAAACGGGGTCACCGAAGTGATCAGCATCATCGTGAAGAACGCGCTCTGGAACGACATCAGCTCCCGGTTGCCCGGCAGCTCGTCGGCACTCTCCAGCCGACGGGCGAGCGCCAGCCGCACGGCGTGCAGCATGAACACGACGGTGATCAGCGCGGCCAGCACCATCCACGATCCGGTGACGGCGACCGCCGTGGCCGTGCCCGACAAGAAGAACAGCGGCACGATCTTGACCACCGACAGCCCGACGTTCTTGACGGCGACGGCGGGGGATCTGCGCAGACCGATCAGGATCGGGTCGGTGATGGCGTAGATCGCCAGCACGAGCACCAGCGGCACGAACAGCACCCGGTCGGTGGTCGAGGTGAAGATCGACGAACCGAAACCCAGTGTGACGAACGCTGTTCCGAGGAGAATCGAGGTGCCGGTGATCAGTCCGTACCCGCTGAGAATCAGCCGCAAGGACCGATTCCCGGCAACAGGCAGGAATCGCTGATAGGCGCCCGCAAGCGACAGACACGCCAGCGACGAGAGGACCGTCGCGGCTGAGATCATCGCCGAGGCGCGGCCCACTTCGGAGGTCGGCAGCATCCGTTCGGCGACCATCCAGTACACGAGGCCGAGCAGGCCGGTGGCCGCGGACGAGATCATCAGCGCGCTCGCGTTGAGCGCCAGCCTGCCTTTCAGCATGTCTGCCCCGCCCGCCAGGTCCAGCCGGCACCGACCTTCCGCGCGAACATCGCCGGACTGGCCAGGGCCGTGGGGAGGTTCTGTTCGGTGAGTTCGGCGGGCCGGACGGCGTCATACACCGACCAGTCGATGAAGTGCAGCGCGTGGAGCGTCTCGTCGGGCGCTGTGCGGTCGAGATAGTTCTGGGTGATCCTCGGCGCCATATCCGAGTCCGCGAGGACCGAATGGAACACGAACTCGTCGGGGCACAGCGAGAATCGGTGACCACGCAGCCATGCCGGGTGGGCATCGAGGTAGTCGCGGACGGTCCGGATCGCGGTGCCGGTCAGCGACCACCACTGCGAACCCTCGACCAGCGGTGGTCCGGGCGGGATCCGGCGCGGCACCCGCCCGGACAGCCGGGTCCGGTCGAGCAGCGGCTGGTCGGGGAACCAGTAGCGACGTGGCTTGAGATGCCCCTGACTTTCGGCCCGGTTCAGCCGCCGGTCGATGCGCAGATGTTCGGCATCGTCCGACCACCGCTCCAGCAGCACCGGAAGCGGTCTCAGGAGCACATCGGCCCCCGACAGCAGCGTGTGCCTGTGGTAGTCGATGCCGCTTGCGGCTGCCAGATCGAGCGACGCCAAGGTGGCCCGGACCACGCTCAACCCACCCCACCGGACGTCGACCCTGGCAGCCGGCGGTACGAAGGTGACGTCGGCTCCGGCTGCCCGGACAGCCGACTCGAACAGGTCCTGAACAGACGTGGCGTCGACGTGGACATAGACGTCGATCGCTTCATGCCGCAGGGAGGCGGCCAGCGCCGCGAACAGCTGCGGCTGGTCGTGCACGAGGAGGTGGACGGCGAATCTCATCGGGCTCACGCCGGTCCGGTGAATGCGTCGGCCACCAACTGCGCCGTGCGCGCGACGTACGGCGGCCGCAGCATCGCATTGTGGTCGCCGGCGACGAAATGGATTCCCGCGCAGTGGGGTGCGTAGGCGTACCAGCAGTCGGGGTTGTCCGGATTGTCCTCGGCGAGGATCGCGGTGACCGGTCCGTACCAGGGCCGCAACCGGTGCAGCAGCGCCGAACGCCGGCCCAGATCGTGGAACAGTGACCATTGCTCTTTGGCCGGCCGGCGCCACCAGCCCGCGCTGACCAGGGCCAGCCGCCGGCGCCACAGTGCGGCGGAACCGGTGTCCTGCACCGGGTCCCCGGGTGCGGCAGCGGGAGCGGAGGCGAGGCCGACAGCCGCGGGCAGCCGTAGGCGTGCCCTCGCGGCCAGCGGACCGTCGAAGATGGTGTCCAGGCACACGATGTGCTCGACGTGATGTCCCTGGGCCGCGAGCAGTCTGGCGACCTCGACGGCGATCACACCGCCCAGCGAGTGCCCGACGAACCGGTACGGTCCGGGTGGGCAGATCTCCAGGACATGGTGGACGAAGCGGCGGGCGGCCGCACCGACCGTCCAGTCGGGGAGCCCGCGGCTCTCCAGGGCGTGCGCCTGCAGCCCGATGACGCGAAACTCGCTGAGGCACTGGGCCAGCGGACCGAACGCCAGCGCGGACTCGCCGGCGCCCGCGAACGCGAACAGCAGCGGCCGGTGGTCGTCGGCCGCCGCGACCGCGGTCAGCGGCACCACATCGCCGTCGAGCGCGGGCGGGTGATGCCGGTCGATCACCTCGGCGACCGCGCGCAGGGTCGGCGCGCCGACCAGGTCCGACGGCGTGAGTGTGGTGGCGAATGTCGCCTTGATCCGCGTGATCAACTCCACGACGGTCAGCGAATCGCCGCCGAGGGCGAGGAAGTCGTCGTCGCGTCCGACCTCGGCGACGCGCAGCAGATCCTCCCAGATGGGTGCCAGCAGGCCTTCGGTGGCGGTCGCGGGTGCGACGTATAGCGGTCGCCCGGCCGGTTCGGGGAGCCGGGTGCGGTCGACCTTGCCGCGTTCGTTGCGGGGGAGCACGGCCAGCAGAATCACGTGCGTGGGCTGCATCCAGCTCGGCAGCGACGATGCCAGCGTGGTGCGGATCTCGGCCACCGAGGGTGGCCGCGTGCCCGGAGTGGTCGCCAGGTAGGCCGCGAGTTCGGCCCCGGCCGCGCCGTACCGGGCGATGACGGTGGCCTCGGCGACCTCCGGGATGGCCTCGATCGCGCCGACCACCTCGGAGATGTCCACGCGGTAACCGCGGATCTTGACCGTATCGTCGCCGCGGCCGGCCAGATGCAGGTGATTTCCGGTGACCGAGCCACGGTCACCGAGGTTGTGCTCACGCACCTCGCCGCCGGGGAAGTCGCCGGTCAGGTATCCCTGGGCGATGAAGGGGGACCGCACGATGAGCGTGCCGATGGTGCCCTCGGGAACGGGCAGTCCGTGGTCGTCGACGACGAGGACGGTCTTACCCTCGGCGATCCGCCCGGCGGGCACCGTCCCGTCCGGAAGGCGCCGGCGTGGTCCGTAGGTGTTGAAGGCGAGGTTCCCGGTTTCCGATGAGCCGGAGCGGTTGACAAAGGTGATGCCCGCGTTGCACTCGCGCAGCGTGGCCACCTCGCCGGAGCCGATCGCCTCACCGCAGGTGCCCACGAGATCCACGGTGGCCAGCGCGTCGGCTCCGGCCGGATCGGCCAGCAGCGCGCGCAGCAGCGCGGGCGTCAGGTGCAGACCGTCCGGACGCCATTCGGCCAGCGCGGTGGCCAGCTCGGCGACGCCGTCGGTCCGCGGGTGCGACAGGCACAGAGTCGCCCCGTGACCGACCGCTGTCAGGGCGATGTCGAGTCCGCCGCCGAAGCTGACCGGCATCGCGAGCGCAACGGTATGCCCCGGTCCGATCCCGAGTTCGCGGCCGAGTTCGTCGATCTGGTGCATCCACTGCACGACGCCCTGCCGCACGGCCTTGGGTGTTCCCGTGGACCCGGAGGTGAACATCAGCACGGCGGTGCCGGGCACCTCGCGCGGCATCGTCGCGCTCGGCAGGGCATCCTCGCCCGGGTAGGCGACCGCGCCCGCGACCTCGATCAGCCGGGCCGTGCGCTCGGCCGGCGACGCGGAATCGATCGGCAGGACCGGATGCGGCGAGCACAGCACTGTCAGCAGCGCGACCACGCTGTCGAGCGACCCGGACAACCGGACCGCCACCGGGACGCCGGCAGGGATTCCGGCGGCTTCCAGACGTTCGGTGCCCTCATCGATCAGCCGGAGCAGTTTGGCGTAGCTGACGGTGCCGGTCCGGGTGCGCAGGGCGATCACGTCGTTGTGATCGTCGGCCACCCGGACCAGCAGGTCATGGAACGGGTTAGCGTTCCTCACAGAACTCGGTGATCGGAAGACCGACGTGGCGGGCCTCGGTGGGGACGTAGCCGAGCAGCACATCGCCGGGCTTGAGTTCGGTGACGTTGTTGACCGAACCGCCGGGACCGAGCAGACGCACATGCCAGTCGTCCTGGGCGATGACATTGATGGTCTTGCCGGTGGCCGAGGTGGCGGTGATCGAGATCAGCGGGCGCCGTTCGATCTTGACGCGGCCGATACGGACCTCGCGCACCGAGCCGTCGGTGCGGACCGCGAGAATCGGCTGACCCGCCCGCAGCTCGCTGACGTAGCGGGTCCGGTTGTCGGGGGTCATGACGTACGAGTGCACGGCGCCGGCGTTCCACCGGAACGGTCGGGTCGGCATGTACGGCAGCGGATGGGTCTCGCTGCACGAGAGGAACATCCCGCTGGCGAACGAGCCGATGAGGCAGCCCTCGTCGAGTTCGAGGAGCGAGCAGGTGTCGATGCAGGCGCGCTCACCCATCCCGATGTGGGCGACGTCGGTGATGGTGAGCTCGGACAGCTCCATTTTGTCGTTGTCCGGGGTGAGCACGTCAACCAGCGCGACCACGTCGTCGGCGTGCCGCGGCGCGAGCAGCAGACCGTCGGAACCGTGCTCCAGCACCAGCTTGACGATGCCGGCGTCCTCGATGTCGTTGACGACGGTGACGGTCTTGCCCCCCGAGTTCTCCGCCGCGGCGATCACGATCTCCAGCGGGATCTTGGTGGGATCGGTGAAGGTCAGCACCGTCCACGGTGTCACCCGGACGAGCTCGCAGGCAAGGCCGAGCGTCGGCGCGTCGGACACCACGACGTGCACACCGGCCGCGGGGGCGGCACCGGTCCGCAGGTCGGCGGCCTCGGTCAGCACCAGGTCCGGGGTGAAGGACGGGGCCTGCTCGGTGTCGTCGGCGGACTTCTTGTCCGTCTTCTTCTTGTTGTCGGTTTTTGTCTTGTCGGCAACCGGGGCGGTGCCGGCCAGGATCCGGCGGACCGTCGGCGGCAGGCCCGCGAGCAGTGCGGGATCGTCGGCGACGATGCCGTCGAGACCGTAGTTGATCGCGGCCTGGACCACGGCGTCACGTGCCGCACCCTCAAGGTTGCGGACATCGACCCACGCGAAATGCTGGCTGTTCCGGTCGTTCTCCGACGGTGCGGCGGGCACGATCTGGTCGGTGACGACGACATGGCTGGTCATAGGTTGATGGACCTGACTTTCTGCTGTGGTGAGGTGTGCCGGCTGGTCATGCCGGGCCGTGGTGCTGGGCTGGTGTGATCAGGCGAGTGCGGCCACGCGCTCGGTGTCGCCGATGCGCTGGTGGACGATCCGGGCGAGCGCGCTCGCGACCCTGACGGGGCTGGACGCGTCGAAGACGTTGCGGCCGAAGCTCAGGCCGGCGACTCCGCTGGACATGATCTCCGCGCCGAGTGCGATGGCGGCGTCGTCGCTGATGGTGGGGCCACCGGCCACATAGACGGGGACCGGTGTCGATGCCACCACGGCCTGCATGGCCGCGGGCGATCCGGCGTAGTCGAGTTTGATCATGTCGGCGCCGAGGTCGGTGGCGATGGCGGCGAGGTGGGCGAGTGTGGCGGCCGACGACGGCCCCGACTGTTGCGGCCCGCGGGCGTACATCATGGCCAGCAGCGGCACCCCGAGCGCCTCGCATTCGCGTGCGACGGTGGCGAAATCGGCCAGCTGCTGACGCTCGCTGTGTGAGCCGATGTTGACGTGGATGCTGACGGCGTCGGCACCCGAGCGCACCGCCGCCTCGACGCTGGAGACGAGCACCTTCGCGTCGGTGTCCAGGCTCAGCGAGGTACCCGCGGACAGGTGGACGATGAGCCCGATGCTGGAGAACGCGTCGACCGGCACATGGTTGATCCGGCCGCGGTGCAGCACCACGGCGTTGATGCCGGTGCGGGCCAGGAGGGAGACCATGCGTTCGGTGTGGTCGACCGGGCCGAGCGGGCCGACGGTGACCGAGTGGTCCATCGGCACGATGTGGGCGCGGCGGGTCGCGGGATCGCTGATGCGCGCCAACCGCAGGGCCTTACCGCTTGAGAGAGTGGCGCGGGCCAGTGCGTGCTGGGTGTCCATGAGTTCTCCTGCGACCGATTTGAGGCTTTTCGCGATACTTCCGAAAAGCTTAGGCTAGCCTAGCCAAACTTACAAAGCGGGTGGCATGATCTGTGCCACACCGGCATCCGCGCTCACGCCGGCGCTCCCGCGCCGATCGGGCTGCCGAACGTCGGGGCGGTGGCGAACGGCAGGCCGAGGTACACCTCGCCGAGCTCGTGCTGGGCGGCCTGCGAACCGACCCAACGGTCGAGCGTCGCGCGGCGCAGGGCCTCGGTGAAACCGTCGCCGGGCAGTGCGTGCAGCGTGGTGGTGAGCAGCGCCGAGAACCGCTGCGCGGCCATCACGCGCGGCAGGGCCGTCGCGGTGTAACGCTCCAGGTGTTCGGTGCTGCCGTGATTGAGTGCCGCACCCAGGGCGTGCGAGAGCACACAGGTATCGGAGATGGCCAGGTTGAGTCCCTTGGCGCCGGTCGGCGGCACGATGTGCGCCGCGTCGCCCGCCAGGAACAACCGGTCGTACTGCATCGTGCTCGAGACGTAACTGCGCAGGGGAGCGAGCGACCGTTCGATGATCGGCCCGGTCTCCAGCGGCGCGGCGTCGGCGGCCGAGCAGCGTAGCGACAGCTCGTCCCAGATCTGCTCGTCGCTCCAGTCGCCGAGCTCGGTGCCGGCGGGCACCTGCAGGTACTGCCGGGACAGCTTGGGGCCGCGCATGCTGTGCACGGACAGGCCGTTGGGGTGTGGGCAGTACATCCCCTCCGGCGCCGCAGGGGTCGATTCGGCGAGGATGCCGAGCCAGGCCACCGGGTATTCGCGGATGAGTTCACCCCGGACCTCGGCGGGAATCGCCGCACGGCCGGCACCGTGGAAACCGTCGGCGCCGACCACGAAGTCGGCCTCGAGGGTGTGCTCGCCGGCCGCGGTCCGGTACCGGACCGATGCGGTCGGCCCGGTCGGGGAGATGGCGGTGACCTCGGTGTCGAACAGGAGCGGACGGCGGGTCCCGATCCGGGCGGCGATCAGGTCCTTGACCAGTTCGTGCTGGCCGTAGACGGTGGCGTGCTGCCCGGTGTGCGGGTGGAAGTCCAGGTAGTGGGTGCTGTCGTCATAGCGCAGGTAGAAGCCGCTGTGCACCATGCCCGCGCGCAGCAGTCGGTCACCGAGGCCGGCGGAGACCAGCAGATCGACGCTGGGCTGCTCGATGATGCCCGCGCGCAGGCGCTGCTCGACATGCTCGCGGCTGCTGCGTTCCAGGATGACCGAGCCGATGCCCTGTAGGTGAAGCAGATGTCCGAGGGTGAGGCCCGCCGGTCCGGCGCCGACGATCGCGACCTGGGTACGGGACGGAACCCGGTCGTCGAGTGTCGGGTCGCTGGTCACTGAGGATCACCTTGCTTTGTTTAGGCTTGCCTTGATTGCACTGGATTGGTCGTCAGCTTAACGGTGGCTGAGGACGACAGCAACGAGGGGGCCGGATCGGGTTACGCTGCCGACGGTTCAACCGAACGGGGTACATCATGGATTGGCCTGCCGGGCCCGGAGCCGGCGCTGCTCATGCCACAGCGCTTTAGGGCCACCGAGTACCGACAACACCTCGGTGCGCCCCACCGAGCGCGGTACATCCTGCAGGAACGCCGGCGGGGGTGCCGCGATCGCGCAGTAGGCGCGCCCCGCCCTGGCCACCGCGCGGCCACGGTGCCGCAGCACCGACAGGGCCAGGCGCCGGTGGCCCTTGTCCAGTGCGACCTTGGTCAGCCACGCGCCGAGACCTCGGCCGTAGCCCCGGGCCTGAGCCAGCAGCGCGTCGTTGTCGCTGCGGTGCCGGTGCCAGATGATCGACGAGGGTTCGGTGGCCAGACAGTGTCCCGATGCCAACACCCGGAAGAAGATGTCGAGGTCCTCGCCGCCGCGGGTGGCGGTACCCGCGCCGAGCCGTTCATCGAACAGGCCGAGGTCGACGATCACGTCTCGGCGGACCGCGAAATTGGCGCCCGTGCCGAAGCGCCCGATCTGGAACGGGAACAGCGGTACATCCTCGGGCGGGTCCGACAGCCGGTACACCCGGGGTTCGATGTTGTCGGCCCAGGACACCCGCCAATCGAAGTAGGCCTGAGGGAGGGTGCGCAGTTCGCCGCTCGGCACCAGACCCGCTACGCAGGCGACGTCGTCGGCGCGGGTGAACCCCGTCGCCAGTCCGCGCAGCCAGCCCGGATCGGCGACCACGTCGTCATCGGTGTAGGCGATGATGTCGTGCCGGGCGGCGTGCACTCCGGCATTGCGGGCGGCCGACAGGCCGGCGATCGGCTCCACCACGCGGCGCACTCGCGGATCATCGATCGCGGCGACGACGCGAGCGGTGCCGTCGGTGACAGGCGCGTTGTCGACGACGATGATCTCGAAGTCGGGGTAGTCGACCCGTAGCAGAGAGTTCAGGGCCCCGCGCAGATCGTCGGGTCGTTCGCGGGTACACAGGACCACCGACATCGGTGGCAGTGCCGAGGTCGCGGCAGGTGTCTCCGTTTCCGGAATCGGCAGCAGCGCGCGGCCGTTGACCAGCGGAACGTGCGCGAACTCCAGCGGGATCAGCCCGTCCCGGATCAGGATCCGCGCGCTCGCATAGCCCTCGACATCCGGCACGACTCCGAGGAACTGTCCGGTCCGGCCGTCGCGGAGCAGGTCCGCGATGTCGGCCACCCCGATCCAGACGGCGCCCGGCCAGCTCGGTGCCCCGCCGGGCGTCATGGGTGAGCTGAGGGTGACTTCGGGAATCATGCGCAGATGCTCGAATCCAATCAACGATGAGGGGCGATACGGCGACCACAGCGGTCATTCTCCGGCCACTCCGGTCCGGATCAGAGGTTAGCCTAATCTAAAGGATGGGGGGTTTGCGAAATTCCATATTCCGGACGACTTGCTATCCAGGACGGTGCAGCACACCGGCCGGGTCGGTCGCGAACGCGGTGAGCGCCTCGCGGATGCGTTCGGGTGAATGCAGCTCGGGCTGAAAGGACGCGCTGATCAGCAGGCGATCGTGGATGGTCGCCGACTGCAGGGTGATGCCGTTCGGGACCGCGGGACGGGTGCCGGTCACATACACCGAATTGTCCCGGTCGATCCAGGGGAAGCTGTCCATCAGCTGCTGGTGGGCCTGAATCCCGGTGAACACCAGCGGCGTCTTCGGGGGCAGCATCGTGGCGTGCCGGCCGTCCGGAGACAGCAACTGCGCCGCGCGCGAGAGTGCGGTGACCCGGGCCAGGGAGACGATGGGGCGCCCCGACGCGACGGCGGCGGTCAGGTCGTCGTGCAGGCGAGCCGGATCATTCCCGTCCCGCAGGGGTAATTGGATTCCGGAGACGAAATTCGCCAACGGGTTGGTGCCGCGCGGCAGGTACCTGCGCAGGTCGACCGGCAGGGTGCCGACGTCGTCGACGGTGATACCCGCCCGGACCAGGGCACGGGTGAGTCCGCTGACGACCAGGGCGAACAGGCTGGTGCCCGGGAGCGTCGCATCCCGCCACGCCCGAAGGTCACCGAGAGCGTCCGCCGGCATCGCGGCCACGGCCACGGTGTGCGGTCCGAGGTTCGGCGGTGGCGTCGTGGCGGGGGCGCCCGCATCGATGGGGAACTCGGGCCCGGCCGGTGTGCGCTTGGTTTCGCGCATCGATCGGAGCACGTCGAACACCCGGGTGGGACGGGACCCGAAGACCCGCAGCCCGGCCGTTGCCAGACCGTCCCAGCGCCGGGAGATCTGCGCGAGCATCACCGGGTCTTGGGGGGACACCGCCCCGGTGATGATCTGGTGCGCGAGGAGGCCGAACCGGATCTCACCCACCCCATGCTCGTGGTCGGTACGCAGGTACCTGCCCGCGAGGGTGATCCGCATCGGTGCGTTCGGCCGGCCGTCGGGCACCAGTAGGTCGAGGGGGTCTGCCGGTTCGTCGACGACCTCGATCGTGTCGAGCAGACGCCGGGGGTCGTGGATCCAGCGGCGGCCGTCCGGGTCGGGGCGCAGGGCGATGCGGGTCGCGGGGCCGAACGATGCGAATGCGTCGAGGTTCCTCCGCACCGTTTCCAGATCCGGGAGGTCGACGGGCCCGATGAGTGCAGTTGCGGATTCGCCGAGGTGGATGCGGTCGCTCAGCCCGATTCGGGGTCCGGTCACCGGCATCGGCCGAACGGTCGCCGGTGCCGTGCAGGGCGACGCGGCGGTGGGGACGCGGGCATGATCACCCGATCACCGTAGCCAAACCGGACAAGCCGTACAGCCGGTGGGCGGCCGACCGGCGGGACGGCTGTGAGGGCACTCACTTAGGACCACCTTGTTTTGATTAGGCTAGCCTTGTTAAATAGCCGTAGCTTAATGATCGCTTAGAGCCTCGGCCATGCACCTCGGCCACGAGAACCTCAGCTACGAGAACCTCAGCAACGACAGGGTCCAGACATGCACGACGCTTCCGGTAACGACGGACGAACCGACAACGTGACCGAGCTACCGGTCGGAGCGGACTCCGCCGCGCAGCAGAGCCGGCCGACGGTTTCCGTGATCATCCCCGCGATGAACGAGGCCAAGAACCTGCCCTACGTCGCCCACCGCATGCCCGGCGGGATCGACCAGATCGTCTTCGTCGACGGCAACTCCTCCGACGACACGGTGGCCGTCGCCCAATCGCTGTGGCCCGAAGCGACTTTCGTGGTCCAGAGCCGTTCCGGCAAGGGCAACGCGCTCGCCTGCGGCATCGAGGCCTGCGTCGGCGACATCATTGTGATGATCGACGCCGACGGTTCGACCGATCCGGCCGAGATCCCGCTGTTCGTCAAGGCGCTCACCGACGGCGCGGACTTCGCCAAGGGCAGCCGCTTCGTCGACGGCGGCGGCAGCACCGACATCACCACGCTGCGCCGCATCGGCAACAAGGGCCTGAACACGATCGTCAACGTCGCCTTCCACACCAAGTTCTCCGACCTCTGCTACGGGTACAACGCCTTCTGGTCGCGTCACGCCGAGCTCATGGAGTTGCCGCCCACGCAGTACTCGCGGGCGCAGTGGGGCGACGGATTCGAGATCGAGACCGTCATCAACGTGCGCCTGGCCACCGCGGGTATCAAGATCACCGAGGTCGGCAGCTTCGAAGGACCTCGCCTGCACGGCCGCAGCAATCTGAACGCCTACAGCGACGGCATGCGCGTGCTGCGCACCATCCGCCAGGAATGGCAGCACTGGAAGGCACACCGCGCTTCTGTGCGGCACGGGGTCCGGGCCGGCAGCGCCGTCGCGGCCACCGCCGACGAACTGGCCGGGTGAGCCCCTCCCAGCCGGGAATAGCCCGAAACTCACTGGCCGTAGCGATCTCCGGGATCGCTACGGCCGGTTTGGGTTTGATCTACTGGATCGTGATCGGCCGGCTGTATCCCGCCACCGAGGTGGGTGCGGCGGCGGCGGTCGTCTTCGCGGCGTCTATGCTGGCCGCCTTCGGCAACCTCGGTCTCGGTGCGTACTTCGAGCGGTTCCTGCCGGTCGCGGGGCCGGCGTCGGCGCGGCTGCTGACCGACGGACTCGCCGTCGGTGTGCTGTTCGGCGGATTACTGGCCGCCGGATTCCTCGCGTTCGGGCCGGTCGAGGAGATGTTCGCCGATGTGTGGCAGATGGCCTTCTTCCCGGTGGCGGTCGCCTCGCTGTCGTTGTTCGCACTGATCGACCACGTCTGTATCGGCCTGCAACGTGCCGAGTGGTCGGCTGCCAAGAACATCGTGCACGCGGTGGTCAAACTCGTTGCGGCCGCGGCTGTCGCAGCCGTGGCGGGCCGGCAGGGGATCGTGGCAACGTGGGTGCTGACCGCGCTGATCGGGGCCGTCATCCTGTGGGTGATCGTCATCCGGGAGATCCGGCGCCGCGCTGTCGTGCCCGTGCCGCAGGTGCTGCCGTCCTGGCGTGACCAGCGGCGGTTCATCGTCGGCAACTACGGGATCTATGTGGCGAGTTCGCTGACGCCACTGCTGCTGCCGATGATCGTGATCGGCCAGGTCGGCGCCGGACAGAACGCCTACTTCGCGATGGTGTGGCAGCTCATCACCGCGGTGATCGTGCTGCTGACGATGCTGATCGGGCCGTACGTCGCCGAGGCGAGTGCCGGCAGCACCGATCTGCGCCACCTCACCTACCGTTTCATCGCCATCATGATGGGTGTCGCCGGCGCGGCGACGGCCGGGCTGTCGACGATCGGGCCGCTGTTCCTGCGCCTGGCCGGCGACGACTACGCGGACAACGGGACCCCGCTCCTGCGGGTCGCGTCGGCGGCACTGCCGCTCGCGGCGGTCGGGCTCATCTTCGTCGCGGTCAGCAGGGTCCGGAACCGGCTGTGGCCCGCGCTCGCCGCGCAGGTCGCCGGGGCGCTCGTCAACCTGGGACTCGCCACCGCACTGCTCGGCGGCCACGGGATCGTCGCCGTCGGCTGGTCCACCATCGCTTCGGAGGCGCTGATCGTGCTGCTGGTGATCGTCCCACTCATCCGGGGGGTGCGCGCATTCGTCCGCACCGGCCCGACCCCCGATCAGGAGTCGGTCAGATCGACCGCGCCGGGGGCGTTGTCGAAGTAACCGCTCTTGTCCAGCGACGCGTACGAGGTCATCACGTCGTAGACGGCGACCCAGTCGATGTCGACCGAGGACTCGAGTGGCCGCGGTTCGGCGCGCGTGCACGGCGCCATGCCCCATTCCGCACGCAGCGCGCAGGCGCCCGCACCCATCTGCAGACCCAGCCACATCGGTGTGGTCGGGGCGCGGTCCGGCGATCGGGAGATCGCCCACACCTTGCCGTCGAGGAGATAACGGACGATGCCCGGCGCCCACTCCACGCCGACCGTGCGCCAGTCGGTGAAGTCACCTGCTATGTGCGCCTTGGCTTTTCGCTTCTCCTTGCCGTCCTTCCAGTGCAGGAAGGCAGTGATCTCGTCGCGCCCGGACGACACATCCTCGGCGAAATCGATCTCCGGTGGCCATTTCTCGTTCTGCGGCCACAACAGGAAGTGGTAGGAGATGTCGGCGCTGCGTTCGACCCGGTACCGCACCTCCCAGCGGCCGTATTTCTGGGTCACCGGCCAGTTGGACACGCCACCGATCTTCCAGTCGTCACCGTCGCGTTTGCTGTGCAGGCGCAGCGCACCGTTGTCGATCGACACCATCGACGGATGCCACTTGCCGTACTTGGCGCCGCCCGGACGGCCGTCGTAGGCCGACCAGTTCTCGCCGAGCTCGCACCGGTTGAAGTCATCGATGAACACCGACTGCCAGGTGCCCTCGATCGCGTGCGGGGGTGCCACACCGCTGATCGTCGCGCGATGGTCGCAGTTCAATGCATCAGCGGCGGAATCGCTTCCACCGGAATCACCACACGAGGTGAGGACCAGACCGGCGGCGAGGGCGGCGACGACGGCCGGTCGCACCCGCCGGGCGCGCGCTGTCACCATGCCAGCTCGACAAGCCGCTGGAACGTCAGGATGGCGGCGAAAACCGTGAAGACGAGGGTGCCCGCGCCGATCGCGTGGGCGATCGCACCGCGGCCCACCGAACCCCGGTCACCGACCTCACGTTCCTGCAGGACGGCTCCGGCGACGATGAAGATACCGGCGAAGATGAGCATGGCGGCGGCCATCAGTTGTCCTTACCTTCGGAACGGGCGAGTTCTGCCGACAGGTCCACCGCCGGCGCATCCACGAAGTGCAGAATCCGCACCGAATCGGTCTCGATGAACATCGTGTAGTCCTCGAGCTTCTCGAGCGCGGCGATATCGGACTCCATCTCCTCGGCCGGCTTACCCAGCTGCAGGTCCATCATCTCGATGCCCTGGTGGGTGATCAGCACGTAGTCGGGCTGCCGGTTCTCGGTACATTGCGCGAGGTTGTCCAGGCACGGGAAGCTGTCGATGTAGCCGACGATCGGGCTGTCGGGGTCCAGCGCGCGGCGCGCACCCACCGAATGCGGGGCGTGACTGAACACCATCACCGACGAGTTCGGCGGGATCTTGTTGATCAGTCCCTGGGTGAGGGCGTCCTCGGCCGGGGTGGAGGCCTCGAACGCGGCGTTCAGACCGCGGTTGGTGGTTTCGAGCACACCCATCCCCAGCGTCAGGATGATCGCCACCACCGTGACCAGCACGGTGGGCAGGCGGCGCAGCTTCCGCGAGAGTTTGACCAGGGCGATGGCCACGAACGGCGCCAGCGTGGGGGAGGCCAGCAGGAACACACGGATGATCATCTCGCCGCCGTAGCTCTGCAGCGTCACCAGCACGAACGGCGCGGCGCACAGCAGGCCGGACACGAGCCAGGCTCGCCGGCCCCGGCAGGTGAGCCAGCCGATGAACGCCACGACGACAAAGGCACCGGAGGCGGCTATCCGCAGGTACTGCATGCTCTTGTAGGTGGGGTCGCCGTTGAGGCGCTGGCCCACGCCGCGGTTGACCGAGTAGCCGATCTGGCCGACCTCGTTGAACAGCGAGTTGAGGTGTCCCATCCAGAAATCGGTGGCGCCGTAACTGAACCACGCGGCGAACACCAGGCCGGCCGCCAGCCACAAAGTGCGGTATCGGGTGGTACCGGTGACCGCGAAGGCGGCGAGTGCGAGCACGGTCAGCATCGGCGTCATCTGATGCGACACGGTGTTGGCGGTGATGATCAGCAGCAGGGTGGCGCCGACGGCCGGCGTCCGCCCCGAACCGAAGCCCGGCACCCGTCCCGGGGTGCGCCGGGCGAGGCTGAGCACCTCGCCCAGCCGGCCGGGAAGGACCCGGTCGAGCCCGGCCGGCGCCGGCAGCGGGGAGCGGCGCAGCTGCCACAGCATCGTGCCCAGGATGGCGACATAGCCGAGGCCTGCGACGGCCTGGGGGGCGAAGTAGTCCTGCTGATACCAGTTGAACGCCTGGTACAGCAGTACCGCCATCCAGGCGATGCGGGCATTGCCGCCGATCGCCCACGCGATGGCGTACAGGCCGAAACACATCAGGGGACCGAACACGACCGGCGCCCAGAACAGCACGTCGGTCAGATCGGTGAACCCTGCCGACTCCTGGATATGGGTGGCCAGCGAGAAGAAACCGGCCCAGCTATAGCGGGCGTCCTCCAGATCGGGCAGCCGGTGTGATGCAGCCAGGACCGAGACGAATCCGCGGTGGACGAAGGCGGTGGGCACCGACGCCTCACCGGTGGCCACCGCGACCAGCATCGTGTTGTAGACGACGGCCAGGGCGGCGGCCGCGGTCATCACGATGTGATCGATGTGCCCGGCGCGCAGGGTGAGGACGATCGTGGCGACCAGCAGCAGCAGACCGAGGAAGTACCACGGTCCGACCAGCGAGATCACCCCGTAGGGACCTGCCTGCAGGATGTCGAGGCCGCGTGCGGCGACGATGAACAGAGCCAGCGAGACCGCGAGCGCGGCGAGCATCGCCAGCCGGGTCGGGGTCCAGTGCGCCCGGGCCAGACCGAGCGGCCCGGTGCGGACGTCAGCGGGCACCGTCCGGAACGCGGCGATCGACGCGACGAGCCCGACGACCAGCAGAATGGTCTGGGTCTGCGCCGAATGCCACTGCTCGAGCACCATTGATATCTGGGTGACGAGGATGTTCACCGACAGTGACGCGGACACGATCAGGGCCGTGGCCAGGGCGCGACCGGGAATGCGCAGCGCCACCACGATCGGCACGCCGGGCAGCAGGAAGACCGCGAGGAGCACCGCGGGGATCCGGATGACACCGGGAACGGCGACACCCGACCAGTCCAGGACGGCGACGACGAGCGCGACGGCCGCGACGGTGAGGGCTGTCCACAGTGCGGCGCGGGGATGCCAGCCGTAGGACACGGGCCGTGCGGCCGGGGTCGCCACGGCGGTCTGAAGGTCGTCGAGCCGGTGTCTTCCGGTCTCGGTGATGTCGGAGGGGCCCGGGCCGGGCCGGTCGACCAAAGTCACGTGCGATCTCCCAGGTGGTTCGTTCGGGTGGCTCGCCTGCGGACGTTCCACGCACTTTTCGCGTACAGAAGGGGGCCAGCGAGGTAGCCGGACACCTCGATGACGCGCAGGTGGAAGGGCCAGGTGTCGGGGTACCGGGAATTCAGGTTGGAACCGGGAGCGAACAGTTCCCGCACCCCGGCGGGGAACCTGAGCAGCAGCCCGGCGAGGTGGCGGGAGGCCACCAGTTTGGTCAGGCACGCGGACATGCCGGTGCCGTAACCCCAGCACTGGGTGCGCAGGTCGGCGAGGTTGTCACGGTGGTAATGGCTCACCACGGCACTCGGCTGGTAATAGATCGCCCAGTTCCGGAACAGCGCGGTGCGCAGGTAGTCCAGGTCCTCGCCGCCGAGCGTCGGGGTGGCCGGTCCCAGCCGCTCGTCGAAGCCGCCGATGTCGCCCGCCGCCTCGCGGGCGATCGCGCAGTTGCCGGCGCCCCCGACCGGGCCCGTGGAGTAGGGGAAGAACACCCGGTGTTCGGCATAGCCGGCGAGATCATCGAGATGTGGCCGCTGTTCGATCGTCCAGATCTTGGCGTCGTCACCTTTGTCGAAGATGCCCCCGTCCTCGAACATGGTCTGCAGTTCGGTGGGGGATTCGGTGCTCACCACCCGGCCGGTGACCATCGCGATCGACCTGGTGCGGTCACGCACGAACACATCGAGAATCTGTGCGGCCCAACGGGGTTCGGGGATAGCATCGTCGTCGGTGAGGGCGATGACGGTCCCGCGGGCGGCGGCCATGCCGGTGTTGCGGGCCCGGGAGGCGCCTGGAACCGGTTCGGGCACGATCCGCAGGCGCGGGTCGTCGATGACCGACAGGATCCGGGTGGTGTCGCCGGTGCCCGGCCGGTTGTCGGCGACGATGACCTCGAGGTTCACCTCCTGCTGTGCCAACGCCGCCCGCACCGTCTTGAGTACCTGATCGCGGCCGACGGTGGGGATCACGATCGAGACGAGGTCCTCGCGGGTGATCGGATTGGTCAGCGTCGGCAGGGTGCGCGCCCGGCGCCGGGACCTTCCCACGCCGCTGCCGACCGTTCCGAGCACGGTGCCCATGCCGGTCGCGAACACACCCAGGACCATGATCAGCAGGCGCGCCGGGGCGAAGATGTCGCCGCGGCCGAACTGCCCGAGGTAGCGCACCACCCCACTGGTGATGGTGCGGGTGAGGTAGGAGGTCTCGGCGGAGAACGCCGATTCCGGGCCTGCGATGGCGCTCAACTTGGCCTTGGAGCGGCCTTCATGACGGCACCGTGACAGGTAGTAGCCGACCGTCTGGCGGGCCTGCGGCACGTGGTGGTCGACGGCGAACCCGCTGTCCCGGATCACCGTGGACCGGGGAAAGGTGTTGCGCAGCTCGATACCCATCAGGGTTTCCTCACAGCCCACGGGCAGGGTGCCGACGCGGCCGAGAGCGGAGCTGAAGCCGCCGATCTTGACCAGTTCGGGTCTGCGGACGGCCATCGCGGCGCCGATCGGGTTGCGCACCTGGCTGCCCGAGGCGGCGATGCCGCGATAGTCGCAGCCGACGACCCAGCCGAACTCGTCGGGAAACCAGCGCGGTGTGCGTCCTTCCCAGGCCGCGTGGACGCCACCGCCGACGGCGACCACCTCGGGTCGCGAGTGCATCACCGAACGCAGGTGATCGAGCGCGCCGGGGCGCAGGACGGCGTCGTCGTCGAGGTAGACGATCACGTCCTGATCGGCGTGGTCGATGCCGGTGTTGCGGGCCCCGGACAGGCCCTTGGTCTGGGTGTTGGCGACGACGTGCAGATCCGGTGCGTCGTCGGTGGGGAAGGCGCCGTCGGCACCGAAATGCCGGATGAGGCGTGCCTGCAGTTCAGGGTTGTGGTCGACAACCACGACGAGCCGGTCGCCTTCGTGGAGTTGGGTTGCCGCCGCGCCGATTCCGTCGATCAGCAGATCCCACCGCTGCGCGGTGTAACAGCAGATGACCGTGCACAGACTGGGACTGCGCGAGGGTCTGCCGATCGGGAGTAATGTTGGCACAGGTGGTGTCTCCGTCGTATGAGGCGAGGCTAACCTAGCCTAGTGGTGTGCTGTCTTATTTCCAACCTGGGTGGTCGGTGATGTGGTATCCACCGCTTTTGGCTGATCGTCGTGACCTGCGTCGCTCTGATTTCCTGTGTATGCGTGGTGAGCCGTGGACACGCTGGATGCGGTCGTAGCGTGGCACCGACAAACGATGCGGGTTTGATCACGTATCACCGGTAGACTGGCCCGTCGTGATTACCGCGACCGACCTTGAGGTCCGAGCCGGTGCGCGGACGTTGCTGTCGGCGCCCGGATCGGCGCTACGCATCCAGCCCGGAGACCGCATCGGTCTCGTCGGGCGCAACGGCGCCGGTAAGACCACCACGCTGCGCATCCTGGCGGGGGAGACCGAACCCTACGCCGGCGCGATCCTGCGCAGCGGAGAACTCGGCTACCTGCCGCAGGACCCGAAGGAAGGCGATCTGGATGTGATCGCCAAGGACCGGGTGCTCTCGGCCCGCGGCCTCGACGCGATCCTGCACCAGATGGAGAAGCAGCAGGCGCTGATGGCCGAGTCGGCCGACGACAAGGTCCGCGACAAGGCCGTCGCCAAGTACGGCCGCCTCGAGGAACGCTTCGCCGCGCTCGGCGGTTACGTCGCCGAGTCCGAGGCCGCCCGCATCTGCAGCAGTCTCGGCCTGCCAGACCGGGTGCTCGCCCAGCCGCTGCGCACCCTGTCCGGTGGTCAGCGCCGGCGCATCGAGCTGGCGCGGATCCTGTTCGCGGCCTCCGACGGCTCCGGCAAGTCCGACACCACGCTCCTGCTCGACGAGCCCACCAACCACCTCGACGCCGACTCCATCACCTGGCTGCGTGGCTTCCTGCAGAACCACGACGGCGGGCTGGTGGTGATCAGCCACGACGTCGAGTTGCTCGCCGACGTCGTCAACCGGGTGTGGTTCCTCGACGCGGTGCGCGGCGAGGCCGACATCTACAACATGGGCTGGAAGCGCTACCTGGACGCCCGCGCCACCGACGAACAGCGGCGCAAACGTGAACGTGCCAACGCCGAGAAGAAGGCGTCGGCGCTGCGCGCGCAGGCCGCCAAACTCGGCGCCAAGGCCACCAAGGCCACCGCCGCGCAGAACATGCTCAAACGCGCCGACCGGATGATCGACGCCCTCGACGACGAGCGGGTGGCCGACAAGACCGCCAAGATCCGGTTCCCCGAACCCGCCCCGTGTGGCCGTACGCCGCTGATGGCCAGCGACCTGACCAAGGTGTACGGATCCCTGGAGATCTTCACCGGCGTCGACCTGGCCATCGACAAGGGTTCACGCGTGGTGGTGCTCGGTCTCAACGGTGCGGGCAAGACCACGCTGCTGAAGATCCTGGCGGGCGTGGAGAAGCCGGACCTGGGGCAGCTCGAACCCGGATTCGGTTGCAAGATCGGCTATTTCGCCCAGGAACACGACACTCTCGACGATCATGCGAGCGTGTGGGAGAACATCCGGCACGCCGCCCCCGACGCCGGTGAGCAGGATCTGCGTGGGCTGCTCGGCGCGTTCATGTTCACCGGCCCACAACTCGACCAGCCCGCCGGAACCCTGTCCGGCGGTGAGAAGACACGCCTGGCGCTGGCCGGTCTCGTCTCGTCGGCCGCCAACGTGCTGCTCCTGGATGAGCCCACCAACAACCTCGACCCGGTCTCGCGTGAACAAGTCCTCGACGCCCTGCGTTCCTACAAGGGAGCGGTCGTGCTGGTGACCCACGACCCGGGTGCGGCCGCCGCTCTCGACCCACAACGAGTGATACTGCTGCCCGATGGCACCGAGGACCATTGGAGCGAGGAGTACCAGGAACTGATCGAACTCGCCTGATCCCGACGGCTCGACGGCCAGGTCAGTTGCCCGGTTTCACCCACACCTGACGCCCGGCGCGCAGATGTGGGGCGCTCAGGGCTGTTTGGGGTAGGTGATGCAGTCGTCGCCGATGGGTCCCGCAGACCATTTGGTCTTGTTCTCGCGGTCCAGGCACGTCTTGCGCAGGATGATCAGCAGTGGGCGACCGGACTGCGCCTTGCCTGACAGCACGCCCTGCGGATCCCAGAAGGCGCAGTAGCCGGACTCGTTGGGCATGAGCTCCTTGCAGCGGCTCATCACCGTTTCCAGCTTGACGTTGATGCAGCCGAGCTGGTTGACGATCTCGCTGGACATCTTGCCGTACTTGCCGGTCTGTGCGGTGGCCAGCGGCACCACCCGGATCCAGCGGCAACTGCGCGGGGTGCCGGTGGCCGAACCGTTGAACACATACCCCGACGAGTCGATGGTTCCGGCGGTGTTGGCCGTCGACGACACCGACGACGAACTCACCGACGAGGACGAGGCCACCGGATCATCGGTACCATCGCCGCCGCCGGAACGACCGATCAGCACGAACGCCACGATCGCCACCACCAGGATGAGGACGCCGGCGCCGATCAACCAGCCCAGCGCCTTCTTCGACATACCGCCCGACCCGGTGCCACCCGACGGCTGACCGCCGGTGGCCTGTGCGCCCGAATACAGGCCCAGGGGAGACGTGCCACCCGGACCCTGACCGCCTGCGACACCGCCACCGTACGGCGGAGTGCCCTGGACTCCCGGGCCATAGCCGTAGCCACCCTGCCGGCCCGGCGGAGGTGTGGGGTGCTGGGATGGCGGGTGTTGTGGCGTCTGGATGGGGATGAGGTTCTGCGGGTTGGACGACTGGGGGTTGGACGACTGGGGACTGGACGACTGGGGGTTGGGTGTGTAGCCCATCGGTGTCTGCGGAGTGGAACCGTAGACGGGCACACCCTGTGGGTTCGAGCCGGGAGGATTCGACACCGGGGGAGCCTGATGGGGGGCATGCGGCCCGGACGGGGGTGGCGTCCGCGGGTCGCGTTGCGGTGCGAAGCCACTCTGCGGTCCCGATACCGGACCACCCGGGGACTGTACGGGGAACGCCGCAGAGCCGGAACCGCCGGTCGGGGACGTCCGGATCGCCTGCTCGAGGGCGTCGACGAACTCCACGCACGATCCGTAGCGGTCCTCGGGCTCCTTTGCCAGCGCCCGGTCGAACACCGGATCGGCCGCTGCCAGGTCCTCCCGGTACTGCGACAGTTTGGCCGGCGGCCAGCTGGCATGGGCGATCATCAGCTGGGTGACCGTGTCGGCGTCGAACGGTGTCTTCGCACTGAGCAGTTCGAAGGCCGTGCACGCCAGGGAGTAGATGTCCGAGGCACCCACCGCGTCACCCGCGAACGTCTCCGGCGCGGAGTAGGCGACGGTGCCGATGTACATGTTGGCGTGCGTGATCCGCGGATCACCCTCGGGGCGGGCGATCCCGAAATCGAGGACATACGCGCGGTCGATCCGGCCGCTGCGGTTGCGGCTGACCATCAGGTTGGCCGGTTTGATATCCCGGTGCACCACGTGCTGATCGTGCGCGTAGTCGATGGCCTCGGCCACCGAACGCAGCACCGTGATGGCCTCGGCGTCGGTGAGCGTGGCATTGGTGAGGTCGGTACCCTCGACATACACCATCGTGAACCACGGTCGGCCGTCCTCGGTGCCGTAGTGGTAGATGCCGGCGATGGACGGGTGACTGAGGCGGGCCGCGGTGCGCGCCTCACGCTCGAACCGGGTCACCGCCTCGTCATCGCCGGTGGTGTGTAGCAGTTTGAGTGCTTCGCGGCGGCCGAGCCGGACGTTCTCGACGAGGTACACCTCGCCCATGCCGCCCACGCCGAGCTGCGAGAGCACGCGGTAGTGCTCGGCGAAGACTGCACCTGGTTTCATTGCGTGCTCTTCCGGGCCGGGAATGATGGGTGACGGTGTCGGGATCGTCGGATGCCCCTGACCCTACCCAAGAGGTACCGCCCGAACCCAGGTGGCGCGACGTCGACCCTTCGGTCGAACGACACGACACCCGGGCAGGGCGTGCGCGTTTCGCCTACCGCTCGATGCGTACCGACTCCTCCACCAGATCGAGCACCGCGGTCAGGTCGTCGG
>NZ_BAED01000004.1 GCF_000241345.1 Gordonia amarae NBRC 15530 | reverse complement strand
TTCGGTGAACTGATCCCCTCCGGCGGGGCCATCGAGGCCACCATCGACGCCGAACGGGGCGCCGCCCGCCTGCGGCGGTTCGCGATCAACACCGATCGTGGCGTGGTGTTCGGCGATCCCGACACCGTCGAGGTCCTAGCCTGATTAATTGTCGGGGCCTGATTTGTTGGCTGGGCCTGATCGGTTGGCTGGCCTGATCGGTTGTCAGGACCAGACCTGTCACGGGAACCTTCCGGCCCCGCACGGCGTTGACACCTGCGTGTGGTGAACACGCGGCGACTCGTCGTCTCGTGTTGCCGTGCGTACTCGCGCAGCCGTGCGCGTACGGAGTCTTGTCGTGCGCGTACCATTGCCGGGTACTTGTCTGAGCCCCAAGCGGTCGGCCGAACCCACGTGGCCGACTCCGCCGGGCGGTTGACCAAGCGTTTGAGAGGAACAATTTATGGCTGATCGAGTACTTCGCGGTAGCCGCCTCGGTGCGGTGAGCTACGAGACCGATCGCGACCACGATCTTGCGCCGCGCCGGATCGTCCAGTACCGCACTGACAACGGTGAGATCTTTGACGTGCCGTTCGCCGACGACGCGGAGGTTCCGTCCAAGTGGCCCTGCAAGAACGGCATGGAGGGCACGATCCTTGAGGGCGCCGAGCCCGACGAGAAGAAGGGCAAGCCGCCGCGCACCCACTGGGACATGCTTCTCGAGCGTCGTTCCGAGGAAGACCTGCAAGTGCTGCTCAACGAGCGCCTCGAACTGCTCAAGCAGCGCCGTCGCGGCGTGACGGGCTGACAGGATCCACCCGAACGGGCATCAACACACAAATCGGGCAGCATCAACACACAATGCCGGTGACCATCGAGGTCACCGGCATTGTGTGTTCCGGATGTGCGCGTGCGAGGTCAGCGGCGGCGCAGGCGGGTCATGCGGCTGGCCACACCCCACCGGGCCACCATCATGAACGCCTCGGTCATCACCCCGCCGTCCATCTTGGATTCGCCCACCTCGCGTTCCGTGAACGTGATCGGCACCTCCCGGACGTCGAAACCGGCCTGCACGGTGCGCCAGGCCAGGTCGATCTGGAAGCAGTACCCGGCCGACTCGACAGTGCCGAGGCTGATCGTCTCCAGCACCTCACGCCGGTAGGCGCGGAACCCGGCGGTGATGTCGTGGATGTGAGCACCCAGCGCCAGCCGCGCGTAGGTGTTGGCGCCGCGCGAGAGCCACTCGCGGCGCTTGGGCCAGTTCACCAGGCGACCACCGGGCACATACCGGGAACCGATCACCAGGTCGGCGCCGTCGTTGATCGCCGCCAGCAGGGAGCCGAGTTGTTCGGGTGCGTGGGAGCCGTCCGCATCCATCTCGATGATCACGTCGTAGGTGCGCGCCAGACCCCACCCGAACCCGGCCAGATACGCCTTGCCCAGGCCGTCCTTGGCGGTGCGGTGCAGCACGTGCAGGCGGTGGTCGGCGTCGTCGGCGGCGAGCTGATCGGCGAGTTCACCCGTCCCGTCCGGGCTGGAGTCGTCGACGACCAGCACATGGATCCCGGGCAGGGCCTGGTTGAGCCGGCCGATGATGCCGGGCAGGTTGTCCTTCTCGTTGTAGGTCGGGATGACCACCAGCGCCCGCGCTCCGTCCGCCGCGACCACCTCGGCGTGCCGGTCGTCTCCGCCCGGCTGACTGCCGGTGGTGGCGCTATCTGGTGATTCCATCGATCTCCTCGGATGTGGTGTCCGCACTCTCCCGGCGGTCGCCTGCGGTGTCCATCCCGGGGATGGGAAACCTCTGGGAGAATCTAGTACGCCGCGCGATCGCAAACAAAAATGCTGCGACTGCGATCACAACGGCGATCGTCTGCGGGAGGCCACCGAGCCGGGTCGCGATGGTCGTGTCCGAACGCAGCGCCAGATGCGCGGTGAGGGTGGCCGGGGTGAAGAAGCCGGACTCGGACTCGATCATGCCGTCGGCGCCGATGATCGCGCTCACCCCGCTGGTGGCGGCCACCACCACCGAACGGCCGTGTTCGACGGCCCGCACCTGCGACATCGCCAGTTGCTGGTAGGTCATGTTGGTGCGGCCGAAGGTGGCGTTGTTGGTGGGTACGAACAGGAACTCCGCGCCATCGTTGACCGCCTTGCGCGCCGAGCGGTCGAATGCGACCTCCCAGCAGGTGGAAACGCCGACGCGAACCGAGCGGCCGTGGATTGGCACGTCGACGGTGCCCGGCCCGGTTCCGGCCCGGAAGTTTCCGGCCATGTCCGCGTACGAGGAGAACAGCCTGAAGAATCCGCGCCACGGCAGGTACTCGCCGAAGGGCTGGATGATGTGCTTGTCGTAACGGTCGACCGGTCCGCGTCGCCCATCCCAGACGAGCACCGAGTTGCTGGGCCGCCCGTCGTCGTCGCGCAGGACGGTGCCCACCAGGATCGGTGCGTTGACCGCTTCGGAGGCGTCGGTGATCTCCGTGGCCGCGTCGGGGTTGGTCAGCGGTGAGATGTCCGAGGCGTTCTCCGGCCACAGCACCAGGTCCGGTGCCGCCGTCGCGCCCCGGTGGACGTCGGCGGCGTAGCGTTCGGTCTCGGTCGCATGATTGTCGAGGACCGCTCTGCGCTGGGCGTTGAAATCGAGCCCCAGCCTGGGCACATTGCCCTGGATCGCGGCGACGTTGACGGTCGACCCGGACACTGTCCGGTCGACGGTGTCGGGGGTGACCAGGATCGCGCTGAGCGGACCCAGCAGGGTGAGCACGGCAGCCACGGCGGCCCAGGTGAGGGTGTCCGAACGCCGCCGCTCCGGCTCCACAGATGCATCATCGGCACGTACCCTGGTCCGCACCGAGGCCACGACGATCAGGACGAACCAGGCCCCCGCCGACCCGAACAGGGCCACGGCACCGGACAGCCCGGGCGCCCCGAGGATCGACGCCAACGGCAGCAGCGGCCCGTCGACCTGGCTGAACGCGGTTCGGCCCCACGGGAATCCGCCGAACGGGAACGACGAGCGCACCGCCTCCACCAGAATCCACGACAAGGTGAACCAGACCGGTGGCACCGGCAGCCGCATCGTCACCGTCGCGATCACCCCGAACAGGGCAAGGTAACCGGCCATGACCGTGGCCAGCGCCAGCCACGGCAAGGGCCCCACGTATTCACCGATCCACGGCAACAGGGGCACGAAGAAGCCGAGTCCGAACACGAAACCGATCCAGGCGCCCGTGCGTACCCGGGGGCGGTCCACCACGAGCAGCGCGTAGAGCACCGCCAGCGAGATGACCGACAGATACCAGGACGCCCGGGGCGGGAACGCCAGGAACATCCCGGCGCCGGCGACGATCGCGAGTGCGGTGCGGATCAGCCAGAGCTTCCGGTCGGCGGGCGCCCACTCCCGCAGGCGCGTCACCGGCCCGCGCCGGCCGGCGGCACCGTCAGCGGACGGGGTCTCACACTCCGCGCCGCTCAACCGGTCGTCTCCGCCGAGTACACCGGGATGCCGTCGCGGAAGGTCTGCACACAGCGCGGCAGGGTGGCCTCCGGTGATACGTCCGGCAGCGCCGGCACCCGGGCACGCGGATCCGTCGACCAGCGTTGCACCCCGGCGTGTGAACCGACGACGACGAGATCCTCGGCCTCCCAGATCGCGAAGTGCGCGGGGGCGCCGGGTACGAGGGTTCCGGTGAGGCCGTCGTTGATTCCGCCCGCACGCCAGCCGCCGCGGGTGGTGGCGGCGAACGCCGCCCGCGCGGAGATCGCGTTGCGCGGCTGATGATGGTGCACGGCGGCCCTGATGGTGGCCCACGGGTCGATGCCGGTGACCGGCGCATCGGAGGAGAACGACAGCGCGACACCGACTTTGGCCAGGGCGCCGAAGTCGTTCAGGCTCGCCGCCCGGTCGGCGCCGAGCCGCTGCTCGTACAGGTCGCCGGGTCCGCCCCACGCGGCGTCGAACTGCGGCTGCATGCTGGCGACGACGCCGCAGCGGGCGAGGATGTCCATGTCGTGCGCGGAGATCATCTCGGCATGCTCGAGCCGGTGCGCGCACCGGGCGAGTGCGGGGGTGCCGAATTCGGCGGCCACCTCACCGAACGCCGTGGCCACCGACGCGGCCGCGGCGTCGCCGATGACATGGAAGCCCGCCTGCACGCCTGCTACCGTGCAGGCGGCGATGTGCCCGCGGACGGTGTCGTGGTCGACGTATTCGATGCCGCTCAGGTCCGGGGCGTCGGTGTAGGGCTGCGACAGCCACGCGGTATGCGAGCCGAGTGCCCCGTCGACGAACAGGTCACCACCGAGGGCGTCGGCGCGCAGGGACCGCATGAGTGCCGTGGCCTCCTCGGCGTCGGCGACCGCCTCACCCCAGTAGCGCCGCACCGACACCGGGTGGTCGAGGTCGGCGATCGCGAGGAAGTCTGCGCTGCCGCTGATGTCGGGTCCGCCGTTCTCATGGACGGCGACGACCCCGACGGAGGCGGCGTGATCGAGGGCGCGCACCTGCGCACGGCGACGCTGTCCGGCACTGAGCAGTGTCCGGGCCGCACCGCGCACCAGGTGGTGGGCCTCGGCCACGAGCGGTTCGGCGGGATGGAATCCGGTCGCGCCGGCCAGCTCCGGCACCCGGTCACGCAGTGCCGACGAGGCAACCGCCGAATGTTCGTCCACGCGGGCCAGGTACACGGGCCGATCACCGACGACGGTGTCGATCTCGGCGGTGGTCGGGAAGCGTCCCTCGCCGTGTGCCGTGGCATCCCAGGCGGAGTCGTCCCACCCCGTCCCCCAGATCAGTTCGCCGGGCGCGGCCGCGGCGTGCGCGGTGGCGAGCAGTGCCAGGCAGTCGCTGCGGGATGTCGCCGAGGTGAGGGTGAGTCCGGAGAGGGCGAGACCGGTGGAGGTGAGGTGGACATGCGAGTCGACGAATGCCGGCGCCACGAAACGGTCCTGGAGGGGGATGATGCGTGCGTCCGGGTGCAGGGCCCGGCCCACGTCGTCGCTACCCACCCAGACGACAATGCCGTCGGTGACGGCCAGCGCGGTCGCGTCGGGTGCTGCGGAGGAGTACACCGCACCACCCACATAGAGATCAGTAGCCACGATCGTCCAGTCTGCCTGACGGTGATCGGCGAGGCTATCTGCCCTGGCTAAGGCGACCCCCACCGCCGGCGCAGGAATCGGACAAACGCCGCCGATGTGGGTGTCGTGGGCCGGAGCGGCCACGGCACCGACCGAAAACCGTTAGCGTCGGTAAGTAGTGTGGCCGACGGGCGGCCGCGATCGGAGGAGCGAGATGTCACCGACTACATCAGAGACCTGCCGGACCAGCCGGGCACCTAGGTCCAGAAGCCGGCGGATCGCGACGGCGGTGGTGGCGGCCGCCGCCGCGACCGGCCTGATCGGCACCGGTCAGGCGCAGGCCGCACCGAAGACGGTGACAGTTCGTCCCGCCCTGCAATTCGGCTTCGACTCGTTCGCGCCGGGATATCGTGCCATCACCAGTTCAACGGTCACCTACGACAAGACCGCGGGTTATGTGAAGGTCGTGATCCGCCATCGCGCCGCTCTGCCGGGGAACGTCTCGCAGTCCGAAAGTGCCGACCTGCCGATGCTGTCGACGGCCCAGACTTTTCAGCGCGGTACCAGCCCCCACGCGATCACCGTCGGCGGCGACTGGGTTCCGGGTAAGAAGGCGACGGGCCGCTACTGTGTCACCGACGACTTCGGCGCGGAGGACTGTGGACCTGTCACCCTGTCCCGTCGTGGTTCGACGGTGACCATGATCGCTCGGGGCCCGCAGCTGAAGAACCAGCCTGCTCGCTACCTCTCCGTGGACTCGCGGGACCCGGCTGGGTGTGAGTCCAGTTGCCCACCCGCGGGGAAGATCTCCGAACGCCGCGTCAACCTGGGCTAGCGGCCGGGCGTCAGTGCGCGCTACCCCGCGGCAGGCTCCGCATCGTCTCCGGATCCTGGCCCGGGGTCGCGACGGTGTCGGCGTACTGGACATCCCCATCCAGCACCACTCCGTCGATCACGTCGGCACCGCGGGTGCGGTCGGCGGCGAAGAAGCCCACCGAGTACAGGCCCAGCCGGTCCATCGAGGCGTTGAAGCGCCGGGTTCCGTAGGCGGTGACCGCCGGCCGGGCCAGCTTGCGCACCGGCGGTGCCAGCAGGGTCATGCCGACCACCGTCGACACCACGCCCGGCACGAGGAGCAGCGCGGCGGCCAGTGCCGTCAGCCCGGTGTCGGCCATCGCAGGCAGCGGGTCGATCTCGTTGCGGGATGCGCGCCGCAGGTCGGCGACCAGTGTGCGGCCGTGCCTGCGCAGCACGATCAGCCCGAGGGTGAATACCGTCAGCCCGGCCAGCACCGCCCAGCCGAAGCCCAGCAGGTGGATCGCCAACGCGAAGGCGGCGATCTCCACCACCGCGTAACCGAGAACCATCGCAAGTCGCATCAGAACCGGACCTGTCCTCTCCGTGGGTGCTGTTCGGTCGTTCCGGATGCACCCGTCGAAGAGTTCAACGCACGGGTGTCCGGATTTTCTCCCGATCGTCCTGTGAAGTCGCTGTGATCTGCCCGGCCGGTCAGTCCACGCTGTCGCGGCCCTCGATGTCGCCTTCGGCCTCGACGTAGATGCGGCGCAGTTCCGCGAGCATCTCGGCGGGCGGTTCGTGCCACATCTCGCGCTGAGCGGCTTCGAGGAGTCGTTCGGCGATGCCGTGCAGCGCCCACGGGTTGGACTGCCGCATGAATTCCTGGTTGGCCTCGTCGAGCACGTACGACTCGGTGAGCTTTTCGTACATCCAGTCGGCGACGACGTCGGTCGTGGCGTCGTACCCGAACAGGTAGTCGACCGTGGCGGCCATCTCGAAGGCGCCCTTGTATCCGTGCCGCTGCATCGCCGAGATCCAGCGCGGGTTGACCACGCGGGCCCGGAACACGCGGCTGGTCTCCTCCGACAGGGTGCGGGTGCGCACTGCGTCGGGGCGGGTGGAGTCACCGATGTAGGCCTCGGGGTCCTTGCCGGTGAGCGCGCGGACGGTGGCGACCATGCCGCCGTGGTACTGGAAGTAGTCGTCGGAGTCTGCGATGTCGTGTTCGCGGGTATCGGTGTTCTTGGCGGCCACCGCGATCCGGCGGTAGGCGGATCGCATGTCGTCGACCGCGGGCACGCCGGCGAGGTCGCGGCCGTAGGCGTAGCCACCCCATTCGGTGTAGACGCGGGCCAGGTCCTCGTCGCTGCGCCACTCACGGGAGTCGATCAGTTGCAGCAGTCCCGCACCGTAGGTGCCGGGTTTGGACCCGAACACCCGTGTCGATGCCCTGCGCCTGTCGCCGTGTTCGGCGAGCGAAGCGCGCACGTGGGCGGCGACGAAGTTCTGCTCGTCGGATTCGTCGGCATCGGCGGCGAGCGCGACGGCGTCGTCGAGCATGGTGACCACGTGCGGAAACGCGTCGCGGAAGAACCCGGAGATGCGGACGGTGACGTCGATGCGCGGACGGCCGAGCTCTTCGAGGCCGATCAGTTCCAGGCTCGACACGCGCCGGGACATCTCGTCCCACACCGGCATCACACCGAGCAGGGCGAGGACCTCGGCGATGTCGTCGCCGGAGGTGCGCATGGCGCTGGTCCCCCACACCGACAGACCCACCGAGCGGGGGTATTCGCCGTGATCGGCCAGGTAGCGCTCGAGCAGCGAGTCGGCCATCGCCCGGCCCGTCTCCCACGCCAGGCGTGACGGCACCGCCTTGGGGTCCACGGAGTAGAAGTTGCGGCCGGTGGGCAGCACGTTGATCAGGCCGCGCAGCGGCGAGCCGCTGGGCCCGGCCGGGATGAAGCCGCCGTCGAGGGCATGCAGCACGCGGTCGATCTCGACCGAGGTCTGCCGCAGCCGGGGCACCACCTCGGTGGCGGCGAAGGTGAGGATGTCGGCGACGGCCTCGGGATGGCCGTCGGCGGCGGTGGCCACGGCCTCGGCGGACCAGTCCCCCTTGGCGCAGGTGGTGACCAGGCCGCGGGCGACGGTCTCGAACTCGTCGACCTCGCTGCGGGCCGCGGACCCGTCCTCGGTGAGCCCGAGTGCCTCGCGCAGGCCGGGCAGCGCCGAGGTGCCACCCCACAGCTGGCGGGCGCGCAGCATCGCCAGCACCAGGTCGGTTTCGGTGTCCGCATCGGGGGCCTGCCCGAGCACGTGCAGACCGTCACGGATCTGGACGTCCTTGATCTCGCACAGCCAGCCGTCGACATGCAGCAGCATGTCGTCGAACACATCCTCGTCGGGACGTTCGGCCAGGCCCAGATCGTGGTCCATCTTGGCGGCGGTGAGCAGCGTCCAGATCTGCTGACGGATCGCCGGCAGCTTCGACGGGTCGAGCGTCGAGACGTTGGAGTGCTCGTCCAGGAGCTGCTCGAGACGGGCGATGTCGCCATACGATTCGGCGCGCGCCATCGGCGGGATCAGGTGGTCGATGAGCACCGCGTGGGCGCGGCGTTTGGCCTGCGTGCCCTCCCCCGGATCGTTCACCAGGAACGGATAGATCAGGGGCAGGTCACCGAGGGCGGCGTCGGTGCCGCAGTCCGCCGACATGCCGAGCGTCTTGCCGGGCAGCCATTCGAGGTTTCCGTGCTTGCCGACGTGGACCACTGCGTCGGCCCCGAACCCGGTCGTGTCGTCGTACCCGGCGACCCAGCGGTAGGCGGCCAGGTAGTGATGCGAGGGCGGCAGATCCGGGTCGTGGTAGATGGCGACAGGGTTCTCACCGAAGCCGCGCGGCGGCTGCACCAGGATCGCGATGTTCCCGAAAATCATTGCGGCGATGACGATATCGCCGTCAGGATTGGTGGATCGGTCGACGAACAGTTCGCCCGGTGCCCGGCCCCAGTGCTTCTCGACGCCCTCGCGCAAGTCGTCGGGAAGGGTGGCGAACCATCGGCGGTAGCCGTCGGCCGAGACGCGAATGGGGTTGGCGGCCAATGCTTCTTCGGTCAGCCAGTCGGCATCCTGCCCGCCCTTGGCGATGATCGCGTGGATGAGCGCATCCGAATCGTCTTCTGCCAGACCGGGAATCTCGCCGTCCGCGCCGATGTCGTAGCCGGCCTCCCCCAGCGCCGACAGCAGCCGCAGCAGGCTGCGCGGGGTGTCCAGGCCCACGGCGTTGCCGATGCGGGCGTGTTTGGTGGGATATGCCGACAGCATGATCGCGACCTTGCGGTCGGCGGGTGTACGCTTCCGTAGCCGCGCGTGGGCGACGGCGATACCGGCGACGCGGGCGCAGCGTTCGGCGTCGGGCTGATACCAGGGCAGGCCGTTCTCATCGAACTCCTTGAACGAGAACGGGACCGTGATGATGCGGCCGTCGAATTCGGGGACCGCCACCTGGGTGGCCACATCCAGCGGCGACAGACCGTCATCGTTGGATGCCCAGTTCTCGCGTGAGCCGGTCAGGCACAGGCCCTGCAGGATCGGGATGTCGAGGGCGGCGAGGCGTTCGATGTTCCACGCCTCGTCGTCCCCACCCGCCGACGCTGCGGCCGGGGTGGATCCGCCCGCCGCGAGGACGGTGACGACGAGCGCGTCAGTGGTGCAGAGCAGGTCGATCAGCTCGTCGGGTGCGGTACGCAGCGACGCGCAGTAGATGGGCAGCGCGCGGGCACCTTTGGCCTCGACTGCCGCGCACAGAGCGTCGACGTAACGGGTGTTGCCCGCCAGATGCTGGGCCCGGTAGTAGAGGACGCCGATGGTGGGCGCACCGTCGGGCGCCTCGGCGGTCGCGGTGCGTTCGAGCACACCCCACCCGGGTGTCTGCTGGGGCGGTTCGAAGCCGTGGCCGGTGAGCAGGACCGTGTCGGACAGGAAGTGATGCAGATTGGCGAGGTTCTCGACGCCGCCGGCGGCGAGATAGTTGTGCGCCTCGGCGGCCACACCGGCCGGGACCGTCGACACCGCCATCAGATCAGGGTCGGGCTGCTGCTCCCCCGACAGCACCACCAGCGGCTTGTCGAGCGCGACGGCCGCGGCCAGACCGTCCTCCCAGGCCCGGACGCCGCCGAGGATGCGTATCACCACCAGATCTGCGCCGTCGGCCAGTCCGGCCAGATCATCGACGAGGATGCGGGCGGGGTTTGCCACCCGGTACTCGGCCCCGGACGCCGAGGCGGTGATGAGGTCGGTATCGGAGGTCGACAGCAGCAGGATCATGGCTCTCCTCACCGGGAAGCGCGCCCGGAGCGTTCGGTCAGTACGCGCGAGCGGCAGGTCTGACTTCGGCGCCCCGAGCCGGGCACACCGTTACAGTGACGCGACCGTGCCGGATTCACACCGGCTTCCGCACTACTCGCACGCCACAGCCTAGCCAGCGGCGGACATCGATGGTCGAAGGGTGCCTCGGACTGCGGTCGGCTCAATCCGGGTTCGCCCGGACTGCCACCGGTCTACACAGACGCTTGGGTTCCAGATAAGGTTCGGCTTACCTCACTGGGCGTCTCAATTTCTGGCGCGCGCTGATCGACAGGTCGACAGATTCGGGATAGGCATGACGGCAGAAATGCAATATGACACCGGGACACCGCCTGCGGCAGTACCGACGGCCGGGCGCCCGTGGACGCGACGACCCGCACTTGCCGCGCTACCGGTGTACGCGCTCGCGGTCACGCTGACCTTCGCCAATACCCCCGATGACGGGTTCATCACCCTGCGCATCGCCGACAACCTGATCCACCACGGACGACCCGACTTCAATTTCGGGGATGCGGTGGAGGGCTACAGCAGTCCGCTGCATCTGCTGCTGTCGGCCGTGGTGGCGTTGCTGCCCGCCGCGTACACCGGTCTGGCGCTGAAGCTGATCGGTGTTGTGTTCGGCGCGCTGACGCTGTGGCCGGCCGCGCGGATCGCCCGCAACTGCGGACTGGGGCCGCGTGGGGTACTGCTGAGCACACTGATGGTGGCGGTGTCGTGGAACTTCGCGGCGTCCTCATCCAACCTGCTCGAGTCGTCGCTGACCGCGTTTCTGCTCACCGGGTTGCTGGCGTCGCTGACGGCCGCCCCGTACCGCCACGCAGCCGTGTGGTCGGGGTTGCTGGTCCTGGCCCGCCCCGAGTCCGTGCTGGTGGTCGGGGTTCTGACGTGCGGCTGGCTGTTCTGGAGCCGCGCCGACGGCTCGCGGACGGTGCGGTGGTTCGTGGCTCCGGTGGCCGCCGCGGCCGTGGTGTTCGGGCATCGGCTGATCTACTTCGGCGAACTGATGCCCAACACCTATCACGCCAAGGACGTGTCACTGTCCGAGTCGTTGATCTGGGGTCTCGGCTATGTGATCGATTCGCACCCCTGGGCCGGCACTTCCAACGTCCTGGTACTGCTCACATTGACGGTGCAGTTCGTGCTGTTCATCGTCGCCGCCAACGCCTGGCGGCGGACATCCCCACTGCTGCTTCTGCTGCCGCTGGCGATACTGGTCCAGGTGGCGTTCATCCTCCGCTCCGGCGGTGACTGGATGTTCGGTGCCCGGCACTGGGCGCCGGTCGTGCCGGCCATGGCGGTGATCTCGGTGGTCGCCGTCCGGGCCTGCACACACGCTCTCGCGGCCCGCTCACGTGCCTCTCGCCCGGCCGCTGTCGGGTCGGTGCTGATGGGTCTGGTGCTGCTGCTGCAGGCCGGCCCCGGATTGCACACCTACCACCCGGCGTGGCTGCTCGACGGCGTCGACAACCGCGACCTGATCGCGGTGGGCGGATACGGGCCGTACTCGCAGTCGTGGATCACCAGCACCGAGATGACCTCGTGTCTGCCCACCGGGACGGTGATCGCCTTCTCCGAGATCGGCTACTTCGGTTACACCAACCGGGAGTTGCGGGTGATCGATACCCGCGGTCTCACCGACAATCAGATCGCCGGGAACGCCGGCCCGTCGTTGAAGCTGCGCACCGGGGTCCACGATCCCCACTGGTTCGACACGGACTCGGTCGTCGGCGCGGCGCTGATCGACCGCGACCCCGACATCCTGCTGGTGCTGCCGACGGCCGATCCGCACGCCGATGAGCTCGGTCCGCAACCGCCGACGGCTCTCGGTGGCCGGTACACCCGGATCAGGTCTCGCGAGGTGCTCGATCCCGACGGCACCGGTTCGCTGACGCTGACCGTGTACGCGCGTACCGGCAGCCCGGATTATCCGTGCCTGCGGACGGAATGAACTCCTCGCCACGCCTACCCTGGATGGGTGACCGAATCTCATCGTGACCGCACCGACCGCTGCCCCGGCGTGTTCACCACCCATGCGGCGGCCGACGGTGCGCTGGCCAGGATCCGGCTGCCCGGCGGGTCGATCACCGCCGCTCAGCTCGAGGCCCTCGCCGAGGGGGCGGCCGGGTTCGGTGACGGATTTCTGGAGATCACGGCACGCGGCAACCTGCAGATCCGCGGCATCGCCGACACCGACGGACTGGGCGCGCTGATCGTCGACGCCGGGCTCGCGCCGACATCGACCCACGATCGGGCCCGCAATATCGAGGTGTCGTCGCTGACCGGGCGGATCGGTGGTCTGGCCGACCTGCGGCAGGTCGTCACCGCACTCGACGACCTGCTGCGCGCCGACGAGGTGTTCGCCGGGCTGTCGGGGCGGTTCCTGTTCGGCCTCGACGACGGCCGCGGCGATGTGCTGGCCCGCAATCCCGATGTCACCGCCATCGCCCGTAGCGCAATGGTCGCAGACGTGCTGCTCGGGGAACTCACGCTCGGATCGACACCGATCGACGGGCTGGCGACCGCGATGGCCTCGATCGCACGTGACATGGTGCAGGTCGCACCCACCGCCTGGCGCGTCGGTGACCTGACCGGCGTCGAGCATGAGGCGATCGTGACCGCCGCACGGGGCAGGCTCGACACCGCCATCGGCGAACCCGAGACGCCGCCCGCATCAGCGCCGTCACCGATCGTCGGCTGGTTCGACCAGGACGACCGCGCGGTGCTCCTCGGTGGGGTGGTGGAACTGGCCCGGCTGCCCGCCAGGTTGGCGCAGTTCCTCGCTGCCGTGGGCAAGCCGATCATCTTCACCCCGGAGCGGGAGATCCTGCTGTGCGACCTCGACGAGGCCGTCGCCGAGACCGTGGTGCGGGTGCTGGCGCCGATGGGGCTGATCTTCGACGCGTCGTCGCCGTGGGCGTCGGTGAGTTGCTGTGTGGGTGCCCCGGGCTGTGGCCGGGCACACGCCGCGGTCCGCGAGGATCTGTTGGTGCGGGTCGAGCAAGGGCCGGTCGACGAGCGCGAACACTGGTCGGGTTGCGAACGTGGCTGCGGCGCGCCCACGGAGGCCCATCTGCGGGTGGAGGCCACCCCCGACGGCTATCGCCGCACCCGCACCGACGCGTGAGGGGCGCCGCATTTACGCTGAAACCCACCATGAGTGACTATCTGCGCGACGGTGCCGCCATCTACCGTCAGTCCTTCGCCATCATCCGGTCCGAGGCGGATCTGTCGGCATTCCCGCCAGACGTCGCGAACGTCGTGGTGCGGATGATCCACGGCTGCGGACAGGTCGACCTGGCCGACGATGTGGTGGCCACCCCGGGTGTGGTCGCGGCGGCACGGACCGCGCTGGAGGCCGGGGCACCGATTCTGTGCGATGCGAACATGGTGGCCTCCGGCGTCACCCGACGGCGGCTGCCCGCCGACAACGACGTGCTGTGCTTCCTCGGCGAGCCAGGCCTGCCAGATCTGGCAGAACGCCTGGGAACCACCAGAACCGCTGCGGCGCTGGAGTATTGGAAACCGCTGCTGGCCGGTTCGGTGGTGGCGATCGGCAATGCGCCGACCGCCCTGTTTGCGCTGCTGGACCTGATCGACGCAGGCGCCGACAAGCCCGCCGCGATCGTCGGGGCCCCGGTCGGGTTCGTCGGCGCGGCCGAATCGTGTGAGGCGCTCGCTGCCCGCACCGACCTGGAGTTCCTCACCGTCCGAGGCCGGCGCGGCGGGTCGGCGATCGTCGCCTCCGCGCTCAACGCCCTGGCCTCCACCTCGGAGGTGTGAAACATGACCGCGAACGGCACACTGTGGGGCGTGGGCCTGGGCCCCGGGGACAGCGAACTGGTCACCATCAAGGCGGCCCGGCTGATCGGCGAGGCACCGGTGATCGCGTATCACTGTGCGCGCCACGGCAACAGCATCGCCCGGTCGGTGGCCGCCCCGTATCTGCGGGACGGGCAGATCGAAGAGCGGCTGATGTACCCGGTGACCACCGAGACCACCGATCATCCACGCGGCTACGCCGGGGCGCTGGCCGACTTCTACACCGAGTCGGCGCGGCGGCTGGCCGAACACCTGCGCGCCGGACGCGACGTGGTGCTGCTGGCCGAGGGCGACCCCCTGTTCTTCAGCTCCTACATGCACATGCACAAACGCCTGGCCGGTGAGTTCGACGCCGAAATCGTGCCCGGGGTGACGTCGGTGAGCGCGGCATCGGCGGCGATGGCCATCCCACTGGTGGAGGGCGAGGAAACACTGACCGTCATCCCCGGCACCCTCTCGCAGGTCGACCTGACCGCACGATTCCGCAGCGCCGACGCGTTCGCGGTGATGAAACTGGGCCGCACCTTCACCGCCGTGCGCGCCGCGCTCGAAGCCTCCGGGCGCCTCGACGAAGCGTGGTACGTCGAGCGGGCGTCGACCACCTCGCAGCGGGTGCTGCCCGCGGCCGACGTGGATCCGGCTCAGGTTCCGTACTTTTCGATGATCGTGGTGCCCGGTGGACGCAACAACCCGGCCGCACCGGCGGGCGGTACGTCGGGTGAGGTGGTGGTCGTGGGTCTGGGCCCCGGCCGCGATACCTGGACGACGCCGGAGGTGCGGGCCGAACTCGCCGCCGCCACCGACTTCGTCGGCTACACCACCTACCTCAAACGCCTGACCCCGCGACCAGGGCAGCGGATCCACGCCAGCGACAACCGGGTTGAATCCGAACGCGCCGAGTTCGCCCTCGCCCTGGCCCATCGCGGGGCGCGGGTGGTAGTGGTGTCCTCCGGTGACCCGGGTGTGTTCGCGATGGCCACCGCCGTCGCCGAGGTGGCCTCCGAACCGGCCTGGCAGGACGTGCCGGTGCGGGTGGTGCCCGGTGTCACCGCCGCGACCGCCGTCGCCGCCGCGGTGGGCGCGCCGCTCGGCCACGACTTCGCGGTCATCTCGCTGTCGGACCGGCTCAAACCGTGGGAAGTGATCTGCAAAAGGCTCCGACATGCCCTGGCCGCCGACCTGGTCATCGCCATCTACAACCCCGGCTCGGCAAGCCGTGCGTGGCAGGTTGCCGCGTTGAAAGAGCTACTGCTGGAATCGGTGTCACCCGAGCGTGTGCTGGTGCTGGGCCGCGATGTGGGCGGCCCGGAGCAGTCCCTGCACACCACCACCGTCGGCGAGTTCGACCCGGCCGTGGTGGACATGCGCACCCTGATCGTCGTCGGATCCTCGGCGACGACGACGGTGTCGCGCCCGGCCGGCGACCTGGTGTTCACCCCTCGCCGACACACGCCTTCCTGACGCCACCACGCAACTTTCCGGCGACGTGGCGATCCGCGAGGGCACATTGCCTGCGGATGGTTGATTCTCCAGAAACCTGCGGGATCGGAATTGACACGTCAACGCCGTGCGCATAGAGTTGACGTGTCAATCCAAGGAGGTGTGGCTATGGGACAGCGAAAGACGCCCACGCGCGATGAGCTGCGGATCTGGCGTGGATACATTGAGACATCTGAGGCACTGCGCTCTCGCCTGGCCAGTCGCCTGCAGGACGAATCGTCGCTGTCCTCCGGTGACTATCAGGTACTGCTGGCATTGAGTGAGGCCACCGGCCGGACATTGAGGTCGTCCGAGTTGGCCGAACTGATCGGCTGGGAACGTAGTCGCCTGTCCCATCATCTCGGCCGGATGGAAAAGCGTGGCCTCCTCCGGCGCGCCCGATGCCCCGACGATCCCCACGGCATCGATGTGGCGCTCACCGACGACGGGTACAGCGCTTTCCGCGAAGGATCGATCCCGCACCTCATGGCGATCCGGGAACTGTTCATCGACGCCCTGTCACCGGAAGAACTGACTCAGATCGAAAACTTGACCCGCACCCTGCGGCAACACCTGAACCTACCTCCGGCGGACTGACAAGCCCCGATTCCAGCTATTTCGACGAGACCGCGCGCTCCGGCCCTCATGCACCCGCACGGCCCCTTCGCACCAGGCATTACGCGAAAGGACTTATCCATCATGCAATTCGGCATCTTCGGTGTGGGCGACATCGCCCCTGATCCGGCCACCGGTGTACCTCGCTCCGAGGCCCAACGCATCCAGGACACGATCCGGGTCGCCAAGGCCGCCGACGAGCTCGGCCTGGACGTGTTCGCGTTCGGTGAGCACCACAACACACCCTTCGTCGCTTCCGCGCCGCCGGTGATGCTCGCCTACATCGCGGCGCAGACCAAGAACATTCTCCTGTCCACCTCCGTCACCCTGATCACCACGAACGACCCGGTGAAGATCGCCGAGGACTACGCATTCCTCCAGCACGTCGCCGACGGCCGCATGGACCTGATGCTCGGTCGCGGCAACACGGTTCCGGTGTACCCGTGGTTCGGGCAGAGCATCCGCGACGGCGTTCCCCTCGCGCTGGAGAACTACAACCTGCTGCACCGGCTGTGGCGTGAAGACGTGGTGGACTGGGAAGGAAAGTTCCGCACCCCGTTGCAGGGTTTCACCTCGACCCCGCGCCCCCTCGACGGGGTTCCGCCGTTCGTGTGGCACGGCGCGATCCGCACCCCGGAGATCGCCGAGCAGGCCGCGTTCTACGGCAACGGCTACTTCGCCAACCACATCCTGGCCCCGAACTTCCACTTCAAACCGCTCGTGGATTTCTATCGGCAGCGGTTCGAACACCATGGGCACGGCCGCGCGCAGGACGCCCTCGTCGGCCTGGGTGGGCAGGCGTTCATCGCCAAGAACTCCCAAGATGCCTACGCGGGGTTCCGGCCGTACTTCGATTCCTACCCCATGTTCCAGGGCACGAGCCTGGAACAGTTCGCCGAAGGCACCCCGCTGTCGGTGGGGTCGCCGCAGGAGGTCATCGACAAAACCCTCACCTTCCGGGAAGGGTTCGGCGACTACCAGCGGCAGCTGTGGGCGATGGACCTGGGATCGATGCCGCTGGACGTCGCGCTGGAACAGGTCGAGTTGCTCGCCACCGAGGTGGTGCCGGTGTTGCGCAAAGAAATGTCGGCGCTGCGGGCACCCGGTGTGCCGGAGGCACCCACCCACGCCTCACTCGTTCAGGCCGCCTACGGTGACGGGGAAACCCGGCAGGCCCGCCCGCGACCGAATACCGGCGACAACACCTCCGGATCACTGCCGTACATCGACAGCGATCCGGCGAGGCGCGCGAACATGCCGAGGTTCGCATGAGCCTCGGAGAAGCCTCGTACAGCGTCGTCGCGATCAGCGCCGGCACGAGCGATCCGTCGACGACCCGCATGCTCGCCGATCAGGCCGCGGCGGCAACCGTCGACAGGCTCCGCGAGTCCGGCCGCAACGCGGTGGCGACGGTGATAGAACTGGCCCCGATCGCCGGCGACATCGCGCGCAGTCTGGTGGCCGGGTTCCCGACACAACCCGTTCAGGAGGCGATCGAGAAACTGGCCGCAGCCGATGCCCTGATCGCCTCCACCCCGGTGTACAAGGCCGGAATCAGTGGATTGTTCAAGTCGTTCATCGACCTGCTCGACAATGACCTGATCATCGCCACACCCGTGCTCCTGGCCGCCACCGCCGGATCCGAACGCCACGCGATGGTTCTCGACGACCAGCTGCGCCCGCTGTTCGCGTTCTTCCGCACGATCCCGGCCCCGACATCGGTATTCGCCGCCCCCGACGATTGGGGCAGCGCAGAACTCGGCAAACGAATCGACCGGGCGGCGGGTGAACTCGCCGCGCTCACCGCGAGCGGTGTGGGCCGCGACATCGCCGGCGGTGGGTGGGCCGGCTATCAGCATTCGTTCGCCGGAAACGCCACCCGCGCCGAACAGACCGCCGCCGAGGTCGACTTCGACACCGACCTCATGCGCCTGGCCCGCGGCGGCAACTGACCATCACAACCCATTCCCCAACAAAGTTCACCACGAAGGAACAACCATGCTCATCGCAACCTGGATCATCACTGGTATCGTCGCCGCCATCAATCTCGCCGCCGGAGGCGGCAAGGCGTCCACCCCGTGGCCACAACTGCAGGACAAGATGCCCTGGACCACAACCACCGGCAAGGGCCCGGCCTATTTCGCGGCCTGGTCCGAGGTCGTCGGCGCGGTCGGCGCCATCGTGCCGCTGATCCTGGCCCACACCGTCGACGGCTGGGAGTGGGCGGGTTGGGTGTCGTTCGCCGCCGTTCTCGGTCTGACCGTCATCCAGGTGCTCGCGATCGGGCTGCACGCGAAGCTCAAGGAGTTCAAGGCGCTGCCGGTCAACGTCGTGCTGCTCGGCCTCGGGGTCGCTTCGATGGTCCTGATCGCTGTCACCCTGTGACCGACCGGTCGGGGCTCAGGCGACCGCCCGCTCGACGGCGCTGACCAGTTCCGACGGGGTGCTCAGATCGACGGCCACGCCGTCGATCTGGACGGTCGGGGTGCCGGTGATCGCGTCCAGCGCATCACGGGTCCCGGCCTGGATCCACGACGCGTAGAGGTTGTTGATGATGCACGAGCTCACATCGGGCGATCCTGCCCCGACCGCCAGTGAGGCCAGAGCGGCGTCAGTGTGGCCCGCTCCGCCTTCGGTGGGTTGCTCGTCGTAGAGCATCGTGTGGAAACGCAGCCACGTCGACCAGTCCCCGCCGGTAGCGGTCGCCTCGGCGACACACGCCGAGGCATTGGTGGCGCGTGAGGAATAGTTGTTCGTGGAGGCGCGGTCGAGGAACGAGATCATCCGGTATTCGACGACCACGTCGGGGTTGGCCCGCAGCGTGGTGATCGCTTCACCGAACATTGACTCGAACTGTTTGCACGCCGGGCATTGCAGATCTTCGAACAGCGTCACCACCACCCGCCGGTCGGTATCGCTGGGACTGGGTTTTGCGGTCCGGAACCCGAAGCCGGTGGCCACGGACGGAGCCCCCGCTGCACTCGTCGGCGCGGATCCTCCGCCCGCCACGGCGGTCGGCTCGCCGGAAACCCGAGTCACCACCGGGTAGGCCACCGCACCCACCACGAGTACCGCCACCAGCGCTACCGCCGCAATTGCGCCGACCACCCACGCCGCCGCCGACGACGATTTCGCGGCGACAATCGGCGGCGGAGCGAACGGATCAACCGGTGGGCCGGGTGGGTACAGAGGTGGCATGTGCTGTGGCGCGCTCATCGCTGCCCAACCTACCCCGGGGCCCTCCACCCCGAGGAACACCCAGGCTCTGGGCCTTTGAGCCACCCGGTGACCACAATCCACAGAGGCTTCAGACGAGGAGCTCTGGGGGTGACTATCCGACGGTGTCGAGGCACCAGGTGTGGGCGTCGGCGACGGTATCGACGACCTGCATGTCGGCCGGCTCGGCAGGTCGGTCGACGACGACGATGTCGATGTCGAGCGGGCCGGCGATGTCGAGTTTGGCGCGGGTGAGCGCTCCCCCGCTGTTCTTGGTGACGAGCACGTCGATGTGGTTGTCGGTGAGTAGCCGGCGTTCGGAGTCGGTGTCGTAGGGGCCGCGCGAGCGCAGGATCTCGTGACGTGGCGGCAGTGGTCCGGTGGGGGCGTCGACGACGCGGATCAGGAACGACGCACTGTCGATGCCGGCGAACGCCGAGGCGTCCTGACGTCCGGTGGTGAGCAGTACCCGCTCGCGGTCACCTGCCGTGGTGAGGTGCGAAACCTGTTGGGCCGCTGCCTCGATCGAGTCGGCGTGGTGCCAGCGGTCACCCCCCGGGAAGTCGGCGGGGTCCCAGGCCGGCCGGCGTAGTCGCAGCAGCGGCACCCCGGCGCGCCGGGCGGCTTCGGCGGCATGGTCGGTGATGGTGGCGGCGAACGGGTGGGTCGCGTCCACCACGGCCTGGATGTTGTTCTCGTGCAACCAGTTCGTCAGGCCGGTCACCCCGTCACCGGAGGCGTACTGCCCGAATCCGCCGATGCGGACCTCCCCCACCGGCAGCCGAGGCTGTGCGACACGGCCCGCGAGTGAGGTGATCACCTCGATCCCGGCATCGTGCAGCAGACCCGCGAGCTCGCGGCCCTCTCCGGTACCGCCCAGAATCAGGATCGCGTTCACCGGTGGCTCCGAAGCTTGGACATGCGGGCGGCCGAATACAGGTAGCTGTCGGTGATCGTCTGTACCCCTTGGGGTTCCAGGACTCGGCCGACGAAGATGACGGCCGTCTTGGTGATGGCTGCGGCCGCGAGCGCATCGGGCAGTTCGGTGAGCGGACAGCGCACCACCTGCTGGTCCTCGCGGCTGGCGAACGCGACGGTCGCCGTCGGGCAGTCGCCGCCGTAATGCGGGGCGAGGGCGTCGACGATCTCGTGTGCCCGGTGCGCCGCCAGGTGCAGCGCCAGGGTGACGCCGGCGGTGGCGAGGTCGGGCAGCGTCTCGCCCGGCGGCATGTCGGTGGACAGCGTCGACACCCGGGTGATGAGCAGGCTCTGCCCCACGCCCGGGACGGTCAGCTCGGAGCCGAGCGCGGCAGCGGCCGCGGCGAATGCCGGCACCCCGGGCACGATCTCGGTCGCGACGCCGCGTTCGGTGAGCAGGCGTTGCTGTTCTGTCATCGCCGAATACAGGGACAGATCGCCCGAGTGCAGTCGGGCGACATCGTGACCGGCGGCGTCGGCGGCCACGATCGTGTCGATGATCGCGTCCAGCGGCATCCGCGCGGTGTCCACCAGCTCTGCCCCGTCCGGACACAGCGACAGCATCTCTTGTGGCACCAGTGAACCCGCGTACACACAGGTCTGGCAGTTGCCGAGGATCCGCGACCCGCGCACGGTGATCAGATCGGCCGCGCCGGGCCCGGCCCCGATGAAATAGACGGTCATCGCTGCTGCTCCTGACTCTTGTCGGCTACCCACTGCACGATCGGGAGGGCCGGTCGCCACGTGGTCAGCGATCCCAGCGGCGCGGCCGTTTCGATACTGAACCGGCGCAGGGTGCCTCCGTGTACTCCGGCTGCCTGAGTGAGCAGGTTCTGCGATTCGATCGCCACGCCGTTGGCCACCAGCCGACCGCCCGGAACCAGTGCGTCCCAGCACTGTTCGAGGACCTGCTCCGACAAGCCACCACCGATGAACACGGCGTCGGGCACACCCTGGCCCGTGAAGGACTCCGGGGCTTTCCCCGCGACCTGTAGCCGGTGGGCGACTCCGTGCCGGACGGCGTTGCGGGCCAGGCGTTCTGCCCGCGTCGGATCGGCCTCGAAGCCGATGGCGCGGCCGTCGGCATCGGCCCGCAGCCATTCGATGGCGATGCTGCCCGAGCCGCCGCCCACATCCCACAGCAGTTGTCGGCCACCGGGCCGCAATGCGCACACGGTGAGGGCGCGGATCGGTTCCTTGGTGAGTTGGCCGTCGTTCTCGTACTCCTCGTCGGGCAGTCCGGGTGCGGCCGATGTGCGGGGGCCGCGGCAGTCGACGGCGACGATGTTGAGCGGGTGAACGTCGTCGCGGCCGGGGTCGATGACACGTTCGGCGGGGCCGCCGAGACGTTCCAGGATCCGCACCCGCGAATCACCGAACCCGTGGTTCCGCAGAATGGTCACCACCTGCGACGGTGTGTGTTCGTCACGGCTGAGCACCAGGATGCGCCGGCCGTCCGACACATGCTCGACGATTGCCTCCGGTGGTCCGGTGACGGCGCTGACGATACGGGTACCGGCCAGATCCCAGCCGAGCCGCGCGCACGCCAGCGACGCGCTCGACACATGTGGCAGCACGGCCACCCGATCGGCGCCGACTCTCCGCACGATCGACGCCCCCACGCCGTGGAACATCGGATCGCCACTGGCCAGCACGTGCACCACCGACGCCGGCGGGTTGTCGAGCACCTCGGCCAGGTGCTGCGACATCGGTGATCGCCACGGGTGCAGGCGGGTGCGCGCACCATTGACCTCGGCGCTGATCAGTTCCAGCTGGCGGGGGGAACCGTAGATGATATCGGCCTTCTCCAGAGCGTCACGGGCGGTGCCGGTCAGGCCCGCCCAGCCGTCCTCCCCGATACCGACGACCACGAACCACGGTTCGGTCACCGGGGCAGCCTCCGCCAGATGGCGCGCGGCAGCAGGCGCATACCGAAGAACATCGGCCGCAGCGCCCACGGAATCCACACCTCACCCCGCCCACGCCGGTACGCCCGTACCACCGCATCGGCGACGGTGTCGGCGGTGACCGACAGCGGTGCCGGTTTCGTGCCCGCCGCCATCAGATCCCGGGTCATCGCCCCGATCACGAAACCGGGCCGGGCCAGCAGCAACCGAACACCACTGCCATGCAAGGCATCCGAGAGGCCTGTGGCGAAACCGTCGAGCCCGGCCTTGGTGGAGCCGTACACATAATTGGCGCGCCGCACCCGGATCCCGGCGACGGAGGAGAACACGATGATGGTGCCCGACCCCTGCGCCCGCAGCGCGGTCGCGAGCGGGGTGAGCACGCTGATCTGCGCCAGGTAGTCGGTGTGCGCGATCTGCAGGGCGTGTTCGACGTCGGTTTCGGCGCGCTGCTGGTCGCCCAGAATCCCGAATGCCACCACCGCGACTGCCACCGGACCGTGGTCGGCGATGAGGCGCTCGATCAGCGCGGTGTGGGAGGCGGTGTCGTTCGCGTCGAACTCGACGGCCGCCACCCGGGTTGCACCGGCGGCTTCGAGCCTGCGCTGTTCGTCGGCCAGATCGTCGGGACGCCGTGCGGCCAGCACCACGGTGCGGCCGGATGCGAGGCGTTCGGCGACGGCCACCCCGATCTCGCTACGGCCACCGAACACGACAACAGAACCGGGACTGTCAGGCATGGCCCCCAGTATTCCACCCGTCGACCGCGGTACCCGATCACCTACGCTGTGGCGCATGGCCCGATCGCCCGACGCACTCAACGACGCAGCCCACGTGTTCCTCACCGAACGCCACCTGGCGACACTCGCCACCACCCGCGTCGACGGCACACCGCACGTCGCGGCCGTGGGATTCACCTACGACCCCGACACCCGGACCGCGCGGGTCATCACCTTCGACGGCAGTCAGAAGGTCCGCAACGTCGAACGCGGCGGGTACGCCGCCGTCACCCACGTCGACGGGCCGCGCTGGCTCACTCTGGAGGGTCCGGCGACAGTGAGCCGGGAACGATCCCGCGTCGCCGACGCCGAGGAGCGGTACGCGCGCCGCTACCGGCAGCCCAAGGAGAATCCGCGCCGCGTGGTCATCGAGATCAGCGTGACCCGGGCGATGGGGTCGGCCGCCCTATTCGGCTGACAGATTCACCAGGTGGTGCGGGCGGTTGTTCACCGGCTCGCAACCGTCGTCGGTGATCACCACAATGTCCTCGATGCGGGCTCCCCAGCGGCCGGAGAAGTACACGCCCGGTTCCACACTGAACGCCATCCCGGGGCGCAGGGTGATGTCGTTGCCGCCCACGATGTAGGGCTCCTCATGCACCGACAGCCCGATGCCGTGTCCGGTGCGGTGGATGAACTGTTCGCCGAGTCCGTGTTCGACGAGGATGTCGCGCGCTGCGGCGTCGACGCTTTCTGCGCTCACCCCCGGCCGTGCGGCCGCGACCGCGGTGCGCTGCGCCAGTTCCAGGGCGGCATAGGCGTCGGCGATGTCGGCGGGCGGTTCGGTGAAGCAGTAGGTGCGGGTGGAATCCGAGTTGTAGCCGGGTTCCACGGGCCCGCCGATGTCGATGACGACGATGTCGTCGCGTTCGATCACCCGGTCGGAGAACTCGTGGTGCGGGTCGGCCCCGTTGGGTCCTGACCCGACGATGATGAACTCTGCGCCGGTGTGCCCTTCGGCGACGATCGCCTGCCGGATGTCGTCTGCCACCTCGCGTTCGGTGCGGCCCGGCTTGAGCCATTCACCCATCCGGGCGTGTACCCGGTCGATCGCCGCCCCCGCCGCGCGCAGCGCCTCGACCTCGGCCGGGTCCTTGATCATGCGTAGTTCGCGCAGCACCGCCGTCGCCAGGGCGGGTGTGCGTCCGGTGCGCTCGGCCAACGGGATCACGTGCAGGGCGGGCATCGCATCCGACACCGCGATCGCCGGATCGGCGGGCAGCGCGTCCAGTGCGAGCGCGTACGGGTCCTGGCCGTCGACCCAGTCGGCGACCTCGATCCCCAGGTCGGCGACGGCGGACTCGGCGAGCGAGGCCAGTTCGAGCCGGGCCACCACCAGGCGCGGAGACCCCGATGCCGGGATGACCAGTGCGGTGAGCCGTTCGAAGGTGTCGGCACGAGATCCGGTGAGATACCGCAGATCCGGGCCCGTCGAGACCACGATTCCGTCGAGACCGGCCGCACCGGTCAGGGTGGCGGCGCGGGCGAGGCGCTCCCGGTACACGTCGGAGGAGAAACGCTGCATGTGTCACAGGTTAGCCCGGTCATGTCAGACTGACCGGGTGGCTGGATCATTGATGCTTCTCGACGGCGCGAGCCTGTGGTTCCGTTCGTTCTACGCACTGCCGGAGAAGATGACCGCACCCGACGGCCGGCCGGTGAACGCCGTCCGCGGGTTCATCGACACCATCGCCTCCCTGGTCACCCGGGAGCAGCCCACCCGGCTCGTGGTGTGCCTGGACCTGGACTGGCGGCCGTCGTTCCGGACCGACCTCATCCCGTCGTACAAGGCGCACCGGGTGGCCGAACCAGCCGGCGAGTCGGGCACCGACGTCGAGGAGGTACCCGACACCCTCACCCCGCAGGTCACGATGATCCTCGACGTGCTCGCCGCCGCGGGTATCGCGACCTCCGGTGCCGACGGCTGCGAGGCCGACGACGTGATCGGCACACTCGCCTTCGCCGAGGCCGACGATCCGGTGGTGGTGGTCAGCGGTGATCGCGACCTGCTGCAGGTGGTGGCCGAGGATCCGGTGCCGGTGCGGGTGTTGTACGTGGGCCGCGGTCTGGCGAAGGCCGAGATGATGGGGCCCGCCGAGGTGGCCGCGAAGTACGGGGTGCCCGAGGGCCGGGCGGGTGTCGCCTACGCCGAGATGTCGATATTGCGGGGCGACCCGTCGGACGGATTGCCCGGGGTGACCGGTATCGGTGAGAAGACCGCGGCCAAGCTCATCACCGCGTTCGGCAGCCTTGATGCTCTGGAAAAGGCCGCACTGCAAGGTGATTCATCGGTACCTACGCGCAGCCGCAATGCGCTCGCCGACGCCACCGACTATTTGACCGCGGCGCGGGTGGTGGTGGCCGTCCGCACCGACGCCGACACCATCGACTCGCGTGACACCGATGCGCTGCCGACCGCCCCTGCCGACCCCGCACGGCTGGCCGAACTTGAGGCCGAACTGGGTATCGGTGCCTCGCTGGGGCGGTTGTCCAACGCCCTCAACTGGTCACCGGAATAACCAACCACGGGTGAAACCCGCCCTGCCTGTCACCGCAGTTCGGTGGTGACCGGCAGGCCGGTGCAGTCGATCAGCTCGGGCGGGACACCTCGTACTTGCCGTCGTCGTCGACGATCGTGATGGTGACCTTCTGCGACTGACCGCCGACGGACAGATCGCAGGTGAAAGTCTTACCCTCCGACACCGACTCCCCCGACGGGCACGACACCTTGTCGACGTTGGTGATGCTGTAGTCGTTGCTCAGCACCTTCTTCACCCCGTCCTCGACCGCGCTCTGCGACAACGTCTTCGGGAACCAGCCGGGCAGCCAGAAACCGGTCACCAGCACGATCGCGGCGATCGCCAGGATCACGCCTCCCACGGCTCCGAGCAGCTTGGGCAGTTTGCTCGGCGAGCCGGTCGGCTGCTGTCCGCCGAACGGGTCGGCGCCGTACTGCGGGCCGGCCGCACCCGGCTGCTGGCCGAACTGGCCGGGCTGCTGCCCGTACTGAGGAGGCTGCTGCCCATAGTGGCCGGGCTGACCCGACTGCTGGCCGTATGCGGGCGCGGACTGGCCGAACTGCTGGCCCGGCGCGGGATACTGCTGGCCGGGCTGACTGAATGCGGTCTGACCGTACTGACCGGGGTCGGCGTAGCCAGGACCGCCCGCAGGAGGCTGCGGCGGCTGCCCGTACTGTCCGGCGACGGGAGGTGCGTACGGATTGGCGGCACCGAAATCGGACGTGCCGGGCGTGGGAGCGCCGTAGGCGGGGGCGACGTAGCCGGGCGGGCCGTAGGGCGACGACCCCGGCGCCGCGCCGTACTGCGGCGCCTGGCCCGCCGGATTGCCGTAGGGCGCGGAATTGCCCACTGTGGTGGCATCGCCACCGGTGCCGGGCGCACCGGGACCCGACGGCGTGTTCGGGTTATTGGGCTCGGTCATCTGTTTCCCGCCTTCTCCCCGCTCTTCACGACCGGGCACTTCGATTGGTCGGTGTGGCACGCATCAGCGCGCTCCTGGCGCACCGTTGCCCTGCACGTTACCGCAGCCGCTGCGGGTACAGCATGGGCGGCACACGGGTGCGGGTCCGCGCAAGTGTGGGCACGCTCACCGCACCCGAACTCGTCAGCCCAGCTCCGCGGCGACCACTCCGCGCCGGATCGACCCGACCGCCCGCGCGGCCGTCGTCGACAGCGGCGCGTCGGGTCCGACACTGATCCTGATCTGTTCCAGCAGGTCGATCACCTGCCGGTTCCAGCGCACGAAATCGCCGGGAGACAGCAGCTGTCCGGCCTGACCCGCCGCGGCGAGCGAATCGGTGAGCGATCTCCCCGATGACCACATCGCCACGGCGACCGAGAATCCGGTGTCGGGCTCACGGGTCGCGGACACCCGGTGCCGTCGCTCGACCTCGTTGAGCCGTTGCCACACCTCGACGGTGTCGGTGAGCGCGCCCCGCAGGCGCGGATTGCCGGGGACCGAATCGACCCCGCCCGCACCGTCGCGCCGCGATTCGTACACCATCGCCGAGACCACCGCCGCAAGGTCGCTGTGCGACAGCCCTTCCCACACGCCGGCGCGCAGACATTCGGTGACGAGCAGATCGCTCTCGCTGTAGATGCGGCCAAGCAACCGGCCCGCATCCTCCACCTCGACGCTGTCGCCGGTGCGGGTCACATAACCCAGTTCGGCCAGCACGTCGACGATCCGGCTGAACGTGACGCCCAGCGTGGAGGTCCGGGACGCGATGTCCCGTTCGGCGCTCAGGATCTCCCGCAGCAGCCGGTTGCGCTGCTCGGCGAGCCGGAACAACTGGTCGCCGGGGTCGAGGCGATGCGCCGGATGCGCCCGCAGCTCCGTGCGCAGGCGTTTGAGCTCGGCGTCGTCGGCGGCCGGTGCCCGTTTATTACCCCGCCCGCGTGGCATCTCGATGCCGGTCGCGCGCAAGGCCGAGGCCAGGTCGCGGCGGCCGCGGCCGGTGCTGCGGTCGGGATGCCGGGGCAGCCGCATATTGCCCAGGACCTGCGGCGGATTGACGAAGTCCCGCTCATCGATGCGACCGCACCAGGCATCCTCCACCAGCACAAGCGGTTTCGGATCCGATGCGTGGGCGGCGGGTTCCAGGACCACCGCCAGACCGCGATGCCGGCGGCCCTGCAGCCCGATCACATGCCCCTTCTTCAGGGCACCGAGGTCCTCCACGATCGACTGATTGGTCTCGACCCGGCGGTGGAACTTCAGGTCCCGTTCCCGTCGCCGGATCGTCTCGCGCAGGTCGACATAGTCGAGGAAGCCGTTGCCGGGATTGTCGGCGTCTCCTTCCGTGTCCCGCCGTCCGATGCCTCGCGCGGTCGCCAGTTCTGACAGTTGCGCGTCGGTCTTGCGTAGCCGGATCCGGGCCTGGTCGACCTTGCGGGCCTGCCCGACCACCGACCGGTCCGCCTGGAACTGGGCGAATGAGCGATGCAGCAGTTCCTGCGCGCCCGCCAACCCCATCCTGCCGAGCAGATTGACCGCCATGTTGTATTCGGGCACAAACGAACTGCGCAGCGGGAACGTGCGCGCCCCGGCCAGCCCGGCGAGCTGCTCGGGCACCACCTCCGGCGTCCAGAGGACGATCGCATGGCCTTCGGTGTCGATGCCGCGGCGGCCGGCCCGTCCGGTGAGCTGGGTGAACTCGCCCGGTGTCAGGTCGACGTGCGCCTCACCGTTGTATTTGACCAGGCGCTCGAGCACGACGGACCGGGCGGGCATGTTGATGCCCAACGCCAGTGTCTCGGTGGCAAACACCACCTTCACCAGGCCGCCTGCGAACAGTTCCTCCACCGCGTGCCGGAACGTGGGCAGCAGCCCCGCGTGGTGGGCGGCGAAACCACGCCGCAGACCCGCCCGCCACTGCTCGACCCCCAGGATCTCCGCATCCGCTGGAGCGATATCGGTCAGGTGCTTGTCGACGATCTCGTCGACTGCCGCCACTTCGTGAGGTTCGAGTAGCGACAGCCGGGACCGCTGACACTGGGCGAGCGCCCCGTCACAGCCTTTACGGGAGAAGATGAACATGATCGCGGGCAACAACCCGTCCCGGTCCAGGCTCGCCACCACATCCGGACGCGACGCCCGTGGGCCTCCACCACCACGGTGGCCCCGTCCCCGGCCCCGGCCACGGGAGTCGGAGAACCGGTCGTCGTTGGTCAGCATCTTGTGCCTGATGTACCGCTTGAGGTCGGCGTTGACCTCCCGCCCGCCCTTCTTGCCCGGGCCGTGTGGTGCGTGTTCGTACAGATCGAAGATCCGGTTGCCGACCAGCACGTGCTGAGACAGCGGCACGGGACGGTGGTCGTCGACGATCACGGTGGTGTCGCCGCGTACCGTTTTGATCCAGTCGCCGAACTCCTCGGCATTGGACACGGTGGCCGACAGGCTCACCACGCGCACCGCCGGATCGAGGTGCAGGATCACCTCTTCCCATACCGCGCCGCGGAACCGGTCGGCCAGGAAATGCACCTCGTCCATCACCACGTGCGACAGACCCTCGAGGGCAGGCGACCCGGCGTAGATCATGTTGCGGACGACCTCGGTGGTCATCACCACCACCGGTGCGCCCGGGTTGATCGCGACGTCACCGGTCAGCAGGCCCACCGCCGCGGCGCCGTGCACCGCCACCAGATCGGCGTACTTCTGATTGCTCAACGCCTTGATGGGGGTCGTGTAGAAACACTTGGTGCCGGCGGCGAGCGCCAGGTGCACGGCGAACTCCCCCACGATCGTCTTACCCGCACCCGTGGGCGCGCACACCAGCACACCGTGCCCGGCCTCGAGCGCGACACACGCGCGATGCTGGAACGGGTCGAGCGCGAACCTGAGCCCGGCGGCAAACGCCGTCAGCTCCGGGCCGACGGCCTCGTCGGGATTCACCTCGGCTGGGCCGGCTGTGCCTGAGAGTTCATCACCACGCGGTTCGATGTCCGGCACCCTCACAGAATGTCCCCCTCAGAGAATGTCGGCTCACAGAATGTCCGGTCACAGGATGTCCGGTCACAGGATGTCCGGTCACAGGATGTCATCGAATGCCTTCGCCGGTGCGACCACCGACGCGCGTGGCTCCGATGACGGTGCGGGTAGCGTACTGGCCTCCTCGTCGGCGAGCTGTTCGTTGAGTGCCGCACGCTTGGCCTTGCGACGGTCGGAGATGCGCGCGACCTGGATGGCGACCTCCTGCAGCACGGTCAGCGCCAGCGCGAGCGCCAGCATCGTGAACGGATCGGAGCCCGGGGTAATGATCGCCGCGAAGGTGAACATCCCCACGATCAGGCCACGCCGCCATGACGTGAGCCGCCGATAGCTGAGGACGCCGATCAGGTTCAGCGCGACGATCAGCAGCGGCAGTTCGAAACTCACCCCGAACACGATGAGCAAGCGCAGGATGAAGCTGAAGTACTGGTCACCGGCCAGAGCCGTGATCTGCACATCGCTGCCGACGGTCAGCAGGAAGTGGAAAGCCTTGGCCACCACTAGGTAGGCCAGCACCGCACCCGCGACGAACAGCACCGCCGCGCAGGACACGAACGAGAGCGCATAGCGACGTTCGTTCTTCATCAGCGCCGGGGTGATGAACTGCCACACCTGATACAGCCAGACCGGGCAGGCGAGCACCACACCGGCGGTGAGCCCCACCTGCAGGCGCAGCATGAACTGGTCGAACGGACCGGTCGCCAGCAACCGGCACTCGCCGTCGGCCGACAACGCGGCCCGGGTTTCCGGCGGCAGGTCACAGTAGGGACGGCGCAGCAACTCCCCGAGCGACTCCAGGCCCCAGAACGAGGTGCTGTACCAGACGAAACCGATGATGGTCGTGACGACGATCGCGACCAGGGACACAATCACCCGAGTGCGCAACTCGTACAGGTGCTCCACCAACGACATCGTGCCGTCGGGGTTGACCTTGCGTTTACGCTTCCTCGGGTCCAGAGGTATACGCACCCGGCAGACCGTGCCGGGTTAAGCGGATTTTTTGACGTCGTCCGCCGACTGCCCGGTGCCCGGGTCGACCGGTTTGGCGGTGAGCTCACGCGACGCCTCCGGCGCGGCCTTCTTACCGTCGTTCTGCATCTCGGCGACCTCACTCTTGAAGATGCGCAACGACTGTCCGAGGCCCCGTGCCGCCTCGGGCAGCTTCTTGGAACCGAAGAGAACAATGACCACGATCGCGACGATCGCCCAGTGCCACCACGACATAGCGCCCATGACGCCCAACCTCCCAGGTAGTTACCCGGCCATGCTACCCGACCACATACTCACGCGTACCTCGCGCGAGCCGCCGCGGCCCGCGCGGCCATCGCGGTGGTGACCGCGTCGGCCGAGGTCGCGGCGCTAGCACCGGGAGCCTCGATCCGGACGAGACGGACATCACCGCCGAAGCCCAGCAGGAAACGGGTCAGCCAGTCCTCGGAGGCAAAGACAAGACGCGCCCGGATCGGACGCTGCTCCGAGTCTGCCGTGGCGTCATCGACCCGTTCGGTGACGTCATCGATCGGCTCCGCCGTGTAGTAGTCGAGGATCCACTTCAACCGGTGATCGATCTCGATCACCGCGACCGGCAGCTCGGGATTCTGACTGAGCACCGGGGACACCGCCGCCGACTCCGGTTCCTCCGGCGGGCGGGACGGCTCATCGAGCGCGGTGGCCTCATCGACCCGATCGAACCGGAACAGCCTTCTGCCCTCGGCCTCGCGGCACCACGCCTCCAGATAAGTGGCGCTGTCAACGACCTTGACGGCGATCGGGTCGACGGTCCTGGTACTCGTCTCATCGCGGGTCGCGGTGTAGTACCGCAACCTCAGCGCACGCTCGTCGCGGACCGCGTTCCTGATCGTGGCATACGTCGAGTCCGCATCCTCGGTGCGCGTCGTCTCAGCGGCCGCGGCGACACCGGTGACCCGCGCACCGACAGCGGTCTCGATCTTCGCGATCGCACGGTCGACGGCCGCCGAGTCCACCAGTCCCGGAGTCTTCACCAACTGCCGCAAGGCCACCAGCAAGGGCGTGGCCTCCGCGGTGGTCAGGCGCAGCGGCCTGTCCATGCCGGCGGAGAAGATGACCGACACCGTTCCCTCACGGAACTCGACCTCGACCAGATCCTTCGGGTCGTCGTAGAACGGGAAAGCCAGGTCGATCAGGTCGCCGCCCTTGCCTTCGGGAAGGCCGCACACGAACAGCAGATTCAGATCCGCGTACAGCTCACGCTCGGTCACCCCGAGGTCGGCCATCGCCTGCGCGATCGAGATCCCATCACGGGCCTGGAAGTACGGCACCATCGCCAGCAGTCTGGTCAACCGCGTCGGTTTGGAGGTCATCAGGCCGTCACACCCCTTCTCGATCGCCGGTCGCCCCGATCACGCTGTCGAGCGCACCGATCACGGTGGCGCGCAGATCCGGTGGATCGAGAACCACCGCGTCGGCACCGGCACCGAGAATCGCCCGCACCACCGTCGACAGATAACGCACCTCGATCTCCAGCAGATCGCCGTCCTCATCGCCCAACCGGTGCGGCGTCAACTGCCGGGCCATCCGGCGCAAACCGTGCGCCCGCCCCGCGGCAACCCACACATGGGCGATCACCTCGGTGGTGCCGACGGCCGACGCCACGGTGTCGGCCACGGTCTGCTGCAGATCGATGCCGTCGGGTATCACCACCGCCCCGTCCTTACCGATCACCTCCACAGCGGACAGCCTCGACAAGCGGAAAGTCCGGGTGGCCTCGCGCGTCCGGTCGTGCCCGACCACGTACCAGTGGCCGCGGTGAGTGACCACGCCCCACGGTTCCAGCGTCCGGGTCACCGGAGCGGCGGTACTGCCCGCCCGGTACTCGAATGTCACCACGCGACCGGTGTCGACGGCCCGAACCAGCGCCGCCAGCACCGGCTCGGCGTCGGCACCACGTCCCGCCGTGGTCTCGATACCGTCGAACGCGTCGTCGGGCAGGTCGATCCCCGCCGCCTCCAGCTTGAGCATCGCCGTCCTGGACAGTGCCGCCACCTCGGGCACCTCCCAGAACGCGACGGCCATCGCGATCGCGGCCGCCTCCTGTTGATCGAGGGTGATCTCGGGAAGCGCGTAACTGGCCGGATCGATGCGGTAACCCTCCACCCCGTCCGGCGTCAGGCCCGAGATGATCGGGACGCCCATCTCACGCAAACTCTGCTTGTCCCGCTCAAACATTCGTTTGAACGACTCCGGCGATTTCGATGACGCGTACCCGGACACTTGCTTATGGATGTACTCCGCCGTCACGTATTGCGGCGCATGCAACAGGCAGATAACCAGACTCAGAATTCGCTCGTCCGGTGTGATTCTCGCTTTGGCCACCCGATAACCCTACGGGTCACATAGAAGCGATCAAGCGATCGACGCGCTCATCCACGCTGCGGAACGGGTCTTTACACAGCACAGTGCGCTGCGCCTGATCGTTCAACTTCAAATGCACCCAGTCGACGGTGAAATCGCGGCCCGCCTTCTGCGCCGCCGAAATGAAATCACCACGCAACTTCGCGCGCGTCGTCTGCGGCGGCTCGTCCACCGCCTCCTTGATCGCCTCGTCGGTGGTGGCCCGCGCGACCAAACCCTTACGGGTCAGCACATCGAACACACCGCGGCCCCGCTTGATGTCGTGATAGGCCAGATCGAGCTGAGCGATCTTCGGATCGGCCAGATCCATCGAATACCGATTCTGGTACCGCTCGAACAACTTGCGCTTGATCACCCAGTCGATCTCGGTGTCGACCTTCGAGAAATCACCCGACTCCACCGCATCGAGCACCCGGCCCCACAGGTCGACGACCATATCCATCTCCGGATCCGGCTTCCGGTTGGTCATGTGCTCCACGGCACGCGCATAGTATTCGCGCTGAATCTCCAAAGCACTCGCCTGGCGACCACCGGCCAGACGCACCTGTCGACGACCAGTCGTATCGTGGCTGACCTCACGGATCGCCCGGATCGGATTATCGAGAGCGAAATCGCGAAAACTGACCCCCGCCTCGATCATCTCCAGCACCAGCGTCGCCGAACCCACCTTCAGCAAGGTGGTCATCTCCGCCATATTCGAATCGCCCACGATCACGTGCAGGCGACGGTACTTCTCGGCATCGGCATGCGGCTCATCACGGGTATTGATGATCGGCCGCGACCGAGTGGTCGCCGACGACACGCCCTCCCAGATATGCTCGGCACGCTGGGACAGACAGAAGGTGGCCGCCTTCGGCGTGTGCAGCACCTTACCCGCACCACAGATCAGCTGCCGCGTCACCAGGAACGGCAACAACACATCCGAGATCCGGGAAAACTCCCCCGCCCGCACCACCAGATAATTCTCGTGGCAGCCGTACGAATTGCCGGCCGAATCGGTGTTGTTCTTGAACAGATAGATATCGCCGCCGATACCCTCATCGGCCAGCCGCTGCTCCGCGTCGATCAACAGATCCTCGAGAACCAGCTCACCCGCACGATCATGATTGACCAACTGGATCAGGCTGTCGCATTCGGCAGTTGCATACTCCGGATGCGAACCCACATCCAGGTACAGCCGGGCACCGTTCTGCAGAAAGACGTTCGACGACCGGCCCCACGACACCACCCGGCGGAACAGATACCGGGCCACCTCATCAGGACTCAGCCGACGATGCCCGTGAAAGGTGCACGTGACTCCGAACTCTGTCTCGATCCCCATGATTCGACGCTGCACGGCTCAACCCTACTCGTTAGATTGTGTGTTTGTGCTGCTGACAGGCTTGGGCTGCTGCGTCGTCTTCCCTTGGACACGCGGGGCTCGTTCCTCGCTCGCGTGTCTTCGGTCCAGACGACGCGCCCAAGCCTGTCAGCAGCACAAACACCGGATCGGTTGGTCTGGAACTTGGCTTTGTACCCGTCCTGCGGGTTACTCGGGCTGGTCTTCTGTGGTGGGTGGTACGTCGGTCTTGGCCTGTTCCGGCTCGCCGGACGCGGAGGCCACCTGGGCCAGGAGTTCCTCCACCGTCTTCGCCGGGAGCCTGCGGAAGGCGCGGCGGGGACGGTTGTGGTCGAGGATCGCGACCTCCAGATCACCCGCGGTCAGTTCGCGGCGCGGTGCTTCCGCCGCACCGTTGGCGGCCGGGGGTGGCGTGGCCAGGGCGTCGACGGCGAGCGTCAGCGCATCCGCAAGACTGAGCCCGGACTCGTACTTCTCCCGTAGCGTGGCCGCGATCGCCTCGGTGGCACCGCCCATCACCAGGAAGCGCGTCTCGTCCGAGATCGAGCCGTCGTAGCTGATCCGGTACAGCTGCGACACCCCGGGCTTGCCCGGTTTGGCCACCTCGGCCACGCACAGCTCCACCTCGAACGGCTTGGGCTGCTCGGTGAACACCGCACCGAGGGTGTTGGCGTAGGCGTTGGCCAGCGACAACCCCGACACGTCAGCCCTGTCGTAGCTGTAGCCGCGCATGTCGGCGAGCTGAATACCGGCCTTGCGCAGGCTCTCGAACTCGTTGTACTTGCCGACCGCGGCGAAACCGATGCGGTCGTAGATCTCGCTGACCTTGCGCAACGTGTTCGACGGGTTCTCCGCGACGAACAGCACACCGTCGGCGTACGTCAGCGCCACGACGCTGCGGCCCCGGGCGATACCCTTACGGGCCAGCTCCGAGCGATCGCGCATGATCTGCTCGGCGCTGGCGTAATACGGAAAAGTCATCGCGCCTCCCCCTCGTGCTCTGCCGTGCGGCGCTCGGCCACTGTGCGGGCTGCCGCCTCGATGTCGGCGGGCGGCACCTCACGGGAACCGGTCGCGTCGACCACGGCCGCCGTCGGGAAGATCTTGCGGACCAGATCCGGCCCGCCGGTTGCCGAATCGTCGTCGGCGGCGTCGTACAGCGCCTCGACGGCGATCGCCAGCGCCGCCGCCTCGTCCAGATCGTGGCGATACAGCTTCTTGAGGGACGACTTGGCGAACACCGAACCCGACCCGATCGCCTGATAGCCGCCGAACTCCTCGTGCCGGTCACCCGCCACGTCGAAGGAGAAGATCCGGCCGCGCTCGTCCGGGCTGGCGTGGTCGATGTCGTAGCCGACCAGCAGCGGGATCGCCGCCAGGCCCTGCATCGCCGCACCCAGGTTGCCACGGACCATCGAGGCCAGGCGGCTGACCTTGCCGTCGAGGGTCAGCGGCACCCCTTCAAGCTTCTCGTAATGCTCCAACTCCACGGCGAACAGCCGGACCATCTCGATCGCGATACCCGCGGTGCCCGCGATACCCGCGGCTGAATAGTCGTCAGTGAGGTACACCTTGCGGACGTCGCGGGTGGCGATCAGGTTGCCCATGGTCGCCCGCCTGTCACCGGCGAGCACCACCCCACCCGGGTACGACACCGCCACGATGGTGGTGCCGTGCGGGATGTCCGAGGCGTCGCCGCCCTGCATCGCCGCGAGTCGTTCGGCCCGGGCGGCGGGAAGCTGATCGGGTGCGTGCACCCGCAGGTACTCGGTGAATGAGGAGATGTCAGCCCCGAAAGACAGGGTAGGGCCCAACTGGGAACCGGGAGTGTGAGAACTGAACCGGTCGCTCACTGGCCGCCCTTCTGCACGTACGCGCGCACGAAGTCCTCGGCGTTCTCCTCCAGCACGTCGTCGATCTCATCGAGCAGGTCGTCGGTGTCCTCGGCCAGCTTCTCACGCCGCTCCTGACCGGCACTGCCGTCGGGACCGAGACCCTCGTCGTCTCCGCCGCCACCGTGTTTGGTCTGTTCCTGCGCCATCTGCTGCCTCCTTACCGATCGCCTGTCGGCGAGCCGTATCGGCGAGGGCCGACGGTGCGTGGCACCGGTGCGACCGTTTTCACCGATTGTCGTGCTGTCCACCCTACCGGTGCCCGTGCCGCGGCGGGCGGTCATGACACGAGGGGTGTCGGCCCCTAATTCGTGAGTTGCCCGACCAATTCGGCCGCCGAGTCCACCGAGTCGAGGAGCGCACCGACGTGGGCGCGGCTGCCACGCAGCGGTTCGAGTGTCGGGATCCGCACGAGCGATTCGCCGCCCAGATCGAAGATCACCGAATCCCAGCTCGCCGCCGCGACCTCGGCACCGAACCGGCGCAGGCATTCGCCACGGAAGTAGGCGCGGGTGTTCTCCGGGGCGGAGGTGATGGCGCGGGTCACGTCGGCCTCGTCGACGAGCCGCTTCATCGAGCCGCGCGCGACCAGCCGGTTGTAGAGACCCTTGTCCAGGCGCACATCCGAATACTGCAGGTCGATCAGGTGCAGCCGCGGCGCCGACCAGGTCAGGCCCTCACGCTGCCGGAAGCCTTCGAGGAGGCGCAGCTTGGCCGGCCAGTCGAGGATATCGGCGCATTCCATCGGGTCGCGTTCGAGCTTGTCGAGCACCTCGGCCCACGTGTCGAGCACGTGCTTGGCACGGGTGTCGTCGCTGTGGTTCTGCTCGTGAAAACGGGTGCACCGCTCGAGATACTCGCGTTGCAGCGCCAAGGCGGTGAGCTCGCGTCCGTCGGTGAGGGCCACGGTCGCCTGCAGCGTCGGATCGTGGCTGATGGTGTGTACCGCGGTCACCGGGCGCGCGAGCTCGATGTCGGAGAAGTCAACCCCGGCCTCGATGAGGTCGAGCACCAGCGAGGTGGTGCCCACCTTGAGGTAGGTGGCGGTCTCGGCGAGATTCGCATCACCGATGATCACATGCAGCCGTCGGTAGCGCTCCGGGTCGGCGTGCGGTTCGTCGCGGGTGTTGATGATGCCGCGTTTGAGGGTGGTCTCCAGACCCATCTCAACCTCGATGTAGTCGGCGCGCTGCGACAGCTGGAACCCGGCCTCGTCGCCGGACTGCCCGATCCCGACCCGGCCGGAGCCGCTGATGACCTGGCGGGAGGCGAAGAACGTGGTCAGGCCGGCGATCACCGCCGTGAACGGGGTCTTGCGGTCCATCAGGTAGTTCTCGTGGGTGCCGTACGAGGCGCCTTTGCCGTCGATGTTGTTCTTGTACAGCTGCAGCTTCGGCGCGCCGGGCACGCTCGCGACGTAGCGCGCGGCGGCCTCCATCACCCGCTCACCGGCCTTGTCCCAGATCACCGCATCCAGCGGGTCGGTCACCTCGGGCGCCGAGTATTCGGGGTGGGCGTGGTCGACATACAGCCGCGCACCGTTGGTGAGGATCATGTTGGCCGCGCCGATCTCGTCGGCATCGATGATCGGCGCCGGACCGGAACCGCGGCCGAGGTCGAATCCACGGGCATCACGCAGCGGTGATTCGACCTCGTAATCCCAGCGTGTGCGCTTGGCGCGGGGAACACTCGCGGCGGCGGCATACGCCAGGACCGCCTGGGTGGACGTCATGATCGGGTTCGCGGTCGGGTCGCCGGGCGCGGAGATGCCGTACTCGACCTCGGTACCGATGATTCGCTGCATCCTTCGAGCCTAATGGCCGCGCCGATCGGATTCCGCACATGGCCGTCCGGCGCGCGCCGCCCGGGGCCGGGAAGTCCCGCGACCTTGTCGCACAGTGTTAACCGGACGGCCCTCGCATCCGGTCGCAGCAACGCCCGCGGCTCGGTAGCGTACAACCGTGTGAAAGCCTTCCGCCGGTTCACCGTTCGGGTACCACTGCCCGACTCCCTCGCCGACCTGTCCGCCCTCGCCCACAACCTGCGCTGGTCCTGGCATACGCCCACGCAGAACATCTTCGCCACGGTCGACCCCGAACTCTGGGCGGCAGACCGTGATCCGCTGCGGCTATTGTCCGAGGTCGCCCCCGAGCGGCTCGCGGAACTGTCCACCGATGCCGCATTCCTCGACAAGCTGAACGAGGCGGCCAGCGACCTCGAGTCCTATCTCGCCGACTCCGCGTGGTTCGGCGACTACTCCGGCACCCTCGACGACGATCCGACCCATTCCCCGCCCGTGGGCATCGCCTACTTCTCGATGGAGTTCGGTATCTCGGAGGTCTTGCCGATCTACTCCGGCGGCCTCGGCATCCTTGCCGGAGACCACCTCAAGGCGGCCTCGGATCTCGGGCTGCCGCTGATCGGTGTCGGGCTGTTCTACCGGTCCGGCTACTTCCGGCAGAGCCTGAGCCACGACGGGTGGCAGATCGAGCGCTACCCGGTCAACGATCCGACGGCGCTGCCGCTGACACTCCTCACCGACGGCGAGGGCGCCCCGGTGACCATCACCATCCCGATGCCCGGCAGCCGGGTGCTCACCGCCCAGATCTGGGTGGCGACCGTCGGCCGGATCCCCCTGCTGCTGCTCGACTCCGACCTCGCCGGCAACGACGAGGAACTGCGCGCGATCACCGACCGGCTTTACGGCGGCGACCAGAACCACCGCATCAAACAGGAGATCCTGCTCGGTATCGGCGGTACCCGCGCCATCCGCGAGTACGTCCGGCTCACCGGCCGCGCCCAGCCGTCGGTGTTCCACATGAATGAGGGGCACGCCGGTTTCCTCGGTGTCGAACGCATCCGGGAGCTGGTCACCGGACCCGAAGCCCTCGACTTCGACACCGCCGAGTCGGTGGTGCGCGCCTCCAACGTCTTCACCACCCACACGCCGGTGCCCGCCGGCATCGACCGCTTCCCGGTCGACCTGGTCCGCTATTACCTCGACCCCGACACCGAGGGCCGCTCACGCCTGCTCGGCGGTCTCGACACCGCCACCGTGCTCGATCTGGGCGACGAGGCCGACCCGAACATCTTCAACATGGCGCACATGGGTTTCCGGCTCGGGCAGCGCAGCAACGGTGTGTCGGAGTTGCACGGCGAGGTGAGCCGGGCGATGTTCGCCGACCTGTGGCCGGGCTTCGACGCCGACGAGGTGCCGATCGGCTCGGTCACCAACGGTGTCCACGGTCCCACCTGGGTGGCCCCGGCCTGGCAGCACCTCACCGACCCGGACTCGCCGTCGGCCGAGGCCGTGTACCGGGAACTGACCGCGGAGAAGATCTGGACCCAGCGGAACGACCTGCGTGCCGAACTGGTCGACGAGGTCCGCAGGCGGGCACTGGCCAGTGGCCGCGACCGCGGGTTCACCGACGCCGAACTCGGCTGGACCACCGACATCTTCGACCCGAACGCCCTGACCATCGGATTCGCCCGCCGCGCGGCCACCTACAAGCGTCTGACGCTGATGCTGCGGGACCCGGACCGGCTGCGCGCGATCCTCACCAACCCCGACCGGCCGGTGCAGCTGGTCATCGCGGGTAAGGCGCATCCCGCAGACGACGGCGGCAAGTCGCTCATCCAGCAGGTGGTCCGGTTCACCGAGGATCCGGACCTGCGGGACCGGATGATCTTCCTGCCCGACTACGACATCTCGATGGCCCGTCACATCTACGCGGGCTGCGACGTGTGGCTCAACAACCCGGTCCGCCCGCTCGAGGCCTGCGGCACCTCCGGCATGAAGTCCGCCCTCAACGGCGGCCTCAACCTGTCGATCCTCGACGGCTGGTGGGACGAGATGGCCGACGGCGAGAACGGATGGGCCATCGGCTCGGCCGAGGGAGTCACCGACGAACACCGTCGCGACGACCTGGAGGCCCAGGCACTCTACGAGCTGCTGGAGGAGTCGGTAATCCCGCTCTTCTACGGCCGCGACGAGGCCGGCATCCCGCAACGGTGGGTGGAGATGGTGCGCCACACCCTCGCCGAACTGGGCCCGAAGGTGCTGGCCTCACGCATGGTCCGCGACTACACGACCGCCCTGTACGCGCCTGCCGCGAGTTCGTTCGAGCTGATCTGCGCCGATGACTACGCGGGCGCCCGCGATCTGGCCGGGTTCCGCGGCCAGCTCAACCAGAGATGGGGTGCGGTGCAGATCCTGGGTGTCGAGGACTCCGGTTCCGACGCCGCGACCGCCGATCCGGAGTCGACACCGGGTGCGTCGGTGACGCTGACCGCGCACGTCGAACTCGGCGGTCTCACGCCGGAACGGGTGGCGGTGCAGGCGCTCGTCGGCAGGGTGTCCGCCGAGGGCGACATCCTCGACCCGACCATCACCGAGATGGCACCCACGGGCGGGCCGGACGCCTCGGGCCGCACCCTGTTCTCCGCGGTGGTGTCGCCGCGGCATTCGGGCAGGCACGGATACACCGCGCGGGTCCTGCCCAAGCACCCCAATCTGACAGACGACGCCGAGCTGGGTTTCGTCCGGTATCCGTCGGGTACGGCCGAGGATGCGGGACCGGGTGTGGTGATCACCGCGTCCGGGTACGGCGCCACCGGGGCGGCGGCCGTCACCTCGTCCTGAGCGGGCCGGGGCGGCCGGCCACGGGCTTACCCGCGGTTGGCCGCTCCGGGCGAGCTCTTGCGTTTGAGGGTCAGCCGGGAATAGGTGACGAACACCAGCAGCACACCCATCGCGATCAGGATCCCGTAGCTGAGGAACGCGGCGGTGGCCGTCTGCTCCCATAGCGGCTCGTCCTGGGTCTGTGGGGCCAGCGGCCCGATCTTGGTGAGATCCACCGCGATCGCGGATGCCGCATACCCCCAGCGGCCCGGGAACAGCCAGGCGAGTTGTTCGAGGCCCGCGCGACCGGCGAGGGGGAACAGACCGGCGCAGAACACCAACTGCACCATCACGACCAGAACCAGCGGCGGCATAGTCTGCTCGGCGGACTTCACCACCGCAGAGATGGTCAGACCGATCAGGGCACTGACACAGGCCAGCAGGGCGATCGCGACGAACAGTTCGAGCGACCCGACCAGGAAGAATCCGTCCTCGCTCGGCGTGCCGCGGCCGGCGTAGGTGATGGCGAGCATCACGCCGGCCTGCAGAACGGCGATCACGAAGAACACGATGATCTTGGCACCCAGATACGACGACGGACGCAGGCCGACGGCACGTTCCCGCTCGTAGATTGCCCGTTCGCTGACCAGGTCGCGCACCGTCAGCGCCGCACCCATGAACATCGCACCGAGGACGAGCACCACCAGGATCTGCACGGCCTCGCCGGGGTTGTCGGCGTTGTTCAAGCTCAGCCCCTTGTCGCCCGGGATGACGAGGGTGAGCAGCCCCAGCACCAGCGGCAGCACTCCGAGGAACACCAGATAGCCGCGGTCGGCAAAGATCAGCCGCACCTGCCTGCGGCCGATGGTGCTGATCTGCCGCACCATGCTGGTCTGTGGCGCCCGGATGGGTTTGCCGCTACGCGGTGCCGGTGGAGCGGGTGGTGTGGGGATCCGTCCCGACTGGTAGCGCGAGGCCGCCACGTCCGGGGAGGAGGCGACGAACTCGAAGATCTCGGCCCAGTCGTTGGTGCCCATCGCCGCGATCACGTTCGAGGGCGCCGGCGAACCGCAATAGGCGGTCTTGCCGCCCGGCGCGAGCAGCAGCACCTGGTCGCACATCGACAGGTAGCTCAGCGAGTGCGTCACCACCAGCACCCGCGGCCCGCGTTGGCGAGCAGCCTCAGCGTCTTCATCACCTGCCGGTCGAGGGCGGGGTCGAGACCGGAGGTCGGTTCGTCGAGGATCAGCAGCGACGGCCCGGTCAGCAGTTCCATCGCGACGGAGGCGCGTTTACGCTGGCCACCGGACAGTTTGTCGACACGGGTGTCGAGGTGTTCGGTCAGCTGCAGCTCGGCGAGCACACCCATGATGACCTGGTCGCGGTCAGCTTTCGACGAGTCGGTGGGCAGCCGCAGTTCGGCCGCGTACCGCAACGCCTCACGCAGGGTGAGCTTCATGTGCAGCACGTCGTCCTGCGGCACCATCCCGATACGGGTGCGCAACGCCTCATACTCTTCGTGGACATTGCGGCCCTCGAACGTCACATATCCGGCGGTGGGGTTGGCCAGGCCGGCGACGATCTTCGACATCGTCGACTTACCGGCACCCGACGGCCCGATGATGGCGGTCAGAGTGCCCGGGGCCGCGTTGAACGAGACATTCTGCAGGAGCTGTTTGCCGCCGTCGACCGTCAGTCCCACCGCGGTGACCTGCACGCCGTCGGCGACGACGGACTCCTCCTGGCCGCGCAGCAGATTGCCACGGCTGACCACGAAGTCGCTGTTACCGATGGTGACGACGTCGTTCTCACGCAACACGGCCCGGCTGATGCGAGAGCCGTTGACGAAGGTGCCATTGACGCTGTGCAGGTCCTCCAGGACCAGGCCCTCACCGACCTGCGACAACCGCGCGTGGTGGCGGGAAGCCAGGACGTCGTTGACGACGATGTCGTTGTCGGGGGTGCGGCCGATGGTGCGGGCCGGTCCGCCGACGCTGACAGTGATGGTTTCCCGACGCGGCTGCTGGTGGGGCGGCGGCATCTGCGCCTGCCTCGGCGCCTGCTCCGGGATGACCTCGACGACCGGGCCGGTATTGGGGTCACCGAGCCGCAACTGTACCGGTCCGCTGATCGGGAACTCCGCGAGCCGGCGGCCGTTGACGAAGTAGCCGTTGGTGCTTCCGGCGTCGATGACCGCCCAGTGGTTGCCGCGCCACACGAACGCCAGGTGCCGCCGCGAGACCAGCGGATGGTTGACGACGATATCGTTCTCGGGTGTTCGGCCCAACGTCGTCTGGGGGGCACCGCCGAGGCGGAAGACCTGCCCGTTGACGTTCACCCGGCATGGCAGCAATCCCTGGGGAGTGGTCATCACGCGATGACTCTAATGCCTGATTCCCGGCCGGGCGACAGATCGTCGTACAAGCGGACTACGAACGGCGTGCCGCACACGCGAACGCCCCGGGTTCCGTCCCGTCGCAGGTGAGGGAACCCGGAGCGTTCACGTGCGGTTGTCCTACAGGTACTGGCCTGTGTTGGTCTCGGTGTCGATGGCCCGGCTGGCGCCGGAGTTCTTGCCCGTGACCAGCGTGCGGATGTACACGATCCGCTCGCCCTTCTTGCCCGAGATCCGGGCCCAGTCGTCGGGGTTGGTGGTGTTGGGCAGGTCCTCGTTCTCGGCGAACTCGTCGAGGATCGAGTCGAACAGGTGCTGCACCCGCAGACCCGGCTGGCCGCTGTCGAGCTGCGACTTGATGGCGTACTTCTTGGCCCGGTCGACGACATTCTGGATCATCGCGCCCGAGTTGAAGTCCTTGAAGTACATGACCTCTTTGTCGCCATTGGCGTAGGTGACCTCGAGGAACCTGTTGTCCTCGCTCTCGGCGTACATCCGGTCAACGACCCGCTCGATCATCGCGCGGATGCAGGCCGCCTTGTCGCCGCCGAACTCGTTCAGATCATCGTCGTGGACCGGCAGCGCATCGACCAGGTACTTGGAGAAGATGTCCTGCGCCGACTCGGCGTCGGGCCGCTCGATCTTGATTTTCACGTCCAGACGGCCGGGCCGCAGGATGGCCGGGTCGATCATGTCCTCACGGTTGGAGGCACCGATAACGATGACGTTTTCCAGGCCCTCGACACCGTCGATCTCACTGAGCAACTGCGGCACGACGGTGGTCTCCACGTCGGAGGACACACCCGAGCCACGGGTCCGGAAGATCGAGTCCATCTCATCGAAGAACACGATCACCGGGGTGCCCTCGGAGGCCTTCTCGCGGGCCCGCTGGAAGATCAGCCGGATGTGCCGTTCGGTCTCACCGACGAACTTGTTGAGCAGCTCGGGACCCTTGATGTTGAGGAAGTACGACTTGGCCTCGTTGGCGTCGTCACCGCGGACCTCGGCGATCTTCTTGGCCAGCGAGTTGGCGACGGCCTTCGCGATGAGCGTCTTACCGCACCCGGGCGGGCCGTACAGCAGCACGCCCTTGGGCGGGCGCAGCGCGTACTCCCGGAACAGGTCCTTGTGCAGGAACGGCAGTTCGACGGCGTCACGGATCTGCTCGATCTGCCGGCCGAGACCGCCGATGTCCTCGTAACCCACGTCGGGAACCTCTTCGAGGACCAGGTCCTCGACCTCGGCCTTGGGGACGCGTTCGAACGCGAAACCGGCCTTGGTGTCCACGAGCAGCGAGTCGCCGGGCCGGAGTTTACGGCCCGGTCCGTCGACATCGCCTTCCATCGAACCGACCAGCGGTTCGGCGAGCCAGACGACGCGCTCCTCGTCGGCGTGGCCGACGACCAGGGCGCGTTTACCGTCGGCGAGCACCTCACGCAGTGTGCTGATCTCGCCGACCGAGTCGAACTCGCAGGCCTCGACGATGGTCAGTGCCTCGTTCAGGCGCAGCGTCTGGCCCTTGTCGAGGATGTCGGTGTCGATGTTGGGCGAGCACGACAGCCGCATCTTGCGGCCCGAGGTGAACACGTCGACGGTGCCGTCGGGGTACACATCGAGCAGGACACCGTAGCCGCTCGGCGGCTGGCCGAGCCTGTCGACCTCCTCGCGCAGGGCGATGAGTTGCTGACGCGCTTCTTTCAGCGTTTCGAGGAGCTTGGCGTTACGTACCGTCAGCGAGTCGACCCGCTGCTGCAGTTCACGATCACGATTGGCATCCGTTCCCGACGCCGCTGTCGGCGAATAAGCCGGGACAAACGAGTCCCCGGAGTTCGACGTCCTGGCCTCGGCGGCCCGGTTTGCATTGTCATGACGGTCAGATTCGGTCATTGCTGACTCCTCTCCCCGGCAGCACACTCGAGTGATGCACCGTGACTCCACGCTACCGGGGTGCGGCGCGCAATGCTTTGCGCGGCACACCTTACGGTCCGGTTGCGGGGTTAAATGTGTGTCGCCGCGGCGTATGCGTGATGTTTCCCCGGTGAACACCCGGAGCCGGTAAAGATGTCAGCCTTTGGTCGGGCGCCGTTGGGGACGCAGGGTGGTCGTTCCGTCGGCCAGCCGCCGGGCGGTGATCAGAAAAGCAGTGTGACCTTGCATTCTGTGTTCGGGACGCACGGCCAGACCGACCGCGCTCCATTCGCGCACCATCGACTCCCAGGCCCGCGGTTCGGTCCAGCATTCCTGGTCCCGCAGCGATTCCATCGCTCGCGACAGCTGGGTGACGGTGGCGACGTAGATCACCAGAACTCCACCTGGTTTCAATGTCCGGCGCACCACGTCGAGGGGTTCCCACGGGGCGAGCATGTCCAGAATGATGCGGTCGTACTGGTCTGCCGGGTCGTGGTTGGCGAGATCGTCGACCACCAGCCGCCAGTTGTCGGGGGCGCCCCCGAAGAAGGTCTCGACGTTGCGCTGGGCATGTTCGGCGTGGTCCTCGCGCACCTCGTATGAGCGGACCTCTCCTTCGGCACCGACCGCCCGCAGGAGGGAACACGTCAGCGCGCCGGATCCGGCGCCGGCCTCCAGCACCCGCGCTCCGGGAAAGATGTCGCCCTCGGTGACGATCTGGGCCGAGTCCTTCGGGTAGATCACCTGCGCGCCGCGCGGCATCGACAGCACGTAGTCGACGAGCAGCGGCCGCAGCGCCAGGTACTGGGTGCCGCTGGTGGCCGAGACGATAGAGCCCTCGGGCGCCCCGATGAGGTCGTCGTGGCTGATCGCGCCGCGGTGGGTGTGGAATTGTTTGCCCTCTTCGAGAACCACGGTGAACTTGCGACCCTTGGCGTCGGTGAGTTGTACACGGTCACCGACGGTGAACGGGCCGGTCGCGCGCATAAGTGGTGAATCCCTTCGTCTGCCCCGGCCCTTTGTGGGGCCGTGAAGCGTGAGTGTCCGCACGACATTGTCACAGCCGGGGCCTAACCTGCCAATGTGACCACCGCCGTCGACCGTCCAGCCGACAACTCACCCGGGTTATCCGACCCGGGGGGCACCGACGCCCGCGGGATCGTCGGCCGTCCCCTCGCGCTGTCCCCGTCGCGGGCTGCCGATTTCAAACAGTGCCCGCTGCTGTACCGGTACCGGACGATCGACCGTTTCCCCGAGACCCCTACTCCGGCGCAGACCAAGGGCACGGTGGTGCATGCCGCACTGGAGAACCTGTTCGACATGCCGGCCGATCTACGGACCCGCGAATCGGCGGAACTACTCGTCGAGGGGGCGTGGGCGGCGTTGTGTGAGGGCGATCCGTCGTTGCATGAGGTGGTCGGTCCCGAGGCCGCCGACGAGTTCATCGCCTCAGCTCAGAAACTGATCGCCACCTATTACTCGATGGAGAACCCCACCGCGTTCGACGCGGCGTCGTGCGAGGAGTACCTGGAGGTGCACTCGGCCGAGCTGCCGCTGCGCGGGTTCGTCGATCGCATCGACGTCGCCCCGACCGGCGAGGTCAGGGTCGTCGACTACAAGACGGGGCGGTCGCCGGGCGAGACCGGCGAGGCGCGGGCCCTGTTCCAGATGAAGTTCTACGCGCTGGCGTTGTGGCGGGACCGTGGTGTGGTGCCCGACCGGCTGCAATTGATGTATCTCGCCGACGGCCAGCAACTCACCTACACCCCGGACGAGGCCGAGCTGCAACGGTTCGAACGCACACTCACCGCCATCTGGACGGCGATCCGCGAGGCGGTGGTCACCGGTGACTTCCGGCCCCAGAAGTCCTGGTTGTGCCGGTTCTGCGAGCACAAGGCCCGGTGCCCGGAGTTCGGCGGCACCGTCCCCGGCTACCCCGGTCCCCCACCCGGATTCGACTGAGGTGATACGTCCTACAGTTCAGGGCGTGGACTTCAGCAGCTACTACGAGCCCGTCGGCGACGGCGCACCCGACGAGGACGGCTTCGAATACTTCCGGCCGACGCAGGCGACGCAGAGCGTGTGGTCGCCGGCCCTGCAGCACGGGGGCCCGCCGTCGGGGCTGATGGTGCGGTCGCTGACCCGGCACAGTCCCGATCCCACCCAGCACTACACCCGGATCACCACCGACATCCTGGGGGCGATCGGTTTCGGCATCAACCGGGTCCGGACCCGCGTCGACCGGCCGGGCCGCCAGATCTCGATGCTCTCGACCGACCTGGAGGTGCAGCAGCCCGACGGCTCGTACCGCCTGGTGGGCCGCACGTCGGCGTGGCGGATGCGCACCGCCGACACCACCGAGGCCGCGCACTCACCGCGCGAACCGTATCCCCACCCCGACACCGTCGATGCCGGACCGGGCGTGCGGGCCCATGACGCCGGCGTCGACTGGGGTTCGATCGGGTTTCTCGCGACCGTCGTCTCGGCCAACCTGCCATCGGCCAACGGTGCGACCGATGCGTACTGGATCCGTCCGTCGCTGCCTCTGGTGGCCGGTGAACAGACCACCGACATCGAGTCGATCTTCACCGTCCTCGATATCGCCAACGGGGTGGGCACCACCTTGCAGCCCTTCGAGTGGTCGTGGATGAACACCGACACCACGGTGCATCTGACCCACGAGCCGACCGGGCCGTGGATCGGCATCGACGCCGAGATGACCCGCGGCGACGCCGGTTACGGCGCCACCTTTGCCGACCTGTTCGACGTGAACGGATACCTGGGCAGGTCGGCGCAGACGGTGCTGCTGGTCAAGAACTGAGGTTGCCGAGTCCCGGGCGCCGGCGCCGGCCGATGCGCGCTTGTTCGTCGGTTGAACGGCGGAATCGCCGGTCGGCACCGATCCGTCCTCTCGTGGCATGCCTAGGCTCGATGCCATGTCGGTGCGGGTGATCGTGGCGGCGATTGCCGCCCTCGTCTCGGGTGCCACCCTGTGGTTTCCGTGGTGGCGGGCCGACGATGCGCCCTGGGTGGTCACCGCTCGGGTGCTTCGTGGTGATCCGGCGACGTCTCCGGGGTGGGAGGTCGTCGGGAAGCCGGCGGCGCTCCTGCTGGTGGTGGTGCCGTTCCTGGTGGTCGCGGCGCTGCGGCGGCGCGGCGCCCTCGCCGCGGCCGGTATCTGTGCCGGTGCCGCGATCATGACCGGGCTGGCCGCACACGCGCTGATCGGCGTCGACGTGACGCCCGCTCCCATCGTGGCGTTGGTGTGCGGTCTCGTCTCCGGGGCGCTGGCGATCGGACCGGCCGCGACGTGTGCGCCGGCTCGTGCCCTCGCGGTCGTCGCGGTGATCGCGGTGGCGCTGGTGGCCGTGGTCCTTCCCCTGCCCTCGCGCGGGTCGGTGGCCGCGCCACCCGCGGTTCCGGCAGCGTTCGAGCGCGTGACCGCGGCGGGATTCGACACCGATCCGGAAGGAATCCGCGGATTGGTGACACCGAGTCTGCAATCGCGGCTCGGCCTGCTGTCGGGCCGGCCGGTCCTCTATGACGGTGACACGATGACAGCGGTGGGCGACGACGGCCGGACCCGGATTCTGATGCGGACCGAACGACGCACCGCCCGCATTCTCGGTACGTACCGGGACTCGATCGCCGTTCAGGCGGGTACCGATGTCACCGTGATCGACGGTGACGGTTCGGTCAGCACCCTCGGCTCCGTGGCGACCGCCGGTGACATCGGCACTGACGGCACCGTGTGGATGCGTGCACTCGATGGTTCGGTCCGCGTCGGGCAGCTCGCCTCCGGCCTCCCCGCCGACGCCGGGCAATTGCCTTCGATCACACCCGCGGTCACCGACGTCGCCGGTCTGGTGCCCAGCGCGGCCGGCGCGCTAAGGTCCCGTCGCGCCGGAAGCTATGGCTACCGGCTCGAACTCCTGACACCGGACGGAACCGTGACCCGGCTCGCCGGGGCGGCCGACGAGTCGTGCGGCTCCACCTCCGATCCCGTCCGCAGCTATTTCGCCGGTGAGCCGGTCGCACAGCCCGACGGAAAGGGCGGATGGTGGATCGCCCACGAGGTCGACCGGACCACCAGGGTCAGCCATGTCGACGCGGCAGGAGTGCAGAGTCGGATCGCCGATCCGCTGCCTGGCCTGACCCGCGGCATGACGGTCGACGCGGACAGCTCGGTCCTGCTATACCTGATGCACGGTGCGTACGACTCGTTCCAGGTGGTGCGCACCACGACGGAGCAGCTCTCGCCGCTGAAACCTCCCGCCGATACCTGTCTGGCCGATGTGCCCCGGCTGGCACCGCCGCTGCGGACCGTGCCGGTCGCGGGACCGGCGGCCCGCTATCCGATCGCGCCCCTCGACCTCGGCGGAACGTACGTGAGCAGCAGGGCCGGTCAGGACACCTGGACCATCTTCGACGCGAACGGTACCGAACGGGCATCCTGGCGGCACGCCCCGATCCGCAATGTCGGCGGGTCCCCGATCTCCGATGGCATGGGCGGACTCTGGTGGCTCGAGGAGTCCGGGCGCCCGGCCACCGGCACCTCGCCGTCGGGCGCCGGTGATGACCCGCACCTGACCGTTGAGGCCTCGTACAACCTCACGCTCACCCACGGTGAGCCAGGCAGAGCGCCGGTGCGGCTCGCGCTGGATCCGACGACGTTCGGCTCCGCCGCACTGATTCCCGATGTGCGGGCAACCGGACGTCCCCTGCTGTTGTCGTCAGACGGGTTGTGGCGGGTGAGTGATCGCGGCTCCCTTGCTCGCGTGGCGAGCGGCGAGGTCGTCGACGCCGTCCGGGCAACCGACGGGGCGCTGTGGGTGGCCACCTGGAACACCGTCGAGCGGATCACCGGCACCACTCGAACCACGGTCGTCGGTCCGCGCGAGAAGAGCGGGAACCGATCACGGACTGTGGCACCTGTCGGGATTCAGTTGGCGCACGGCGTCCGGCCAGGTGCCGTCGTGCCGCGCTCTCCCCAGCTCGTGGCTGCCACCGACGGTGCTGTCTGGGTGATCGCCGACCACATCGTGCTGCGGGCGGACCGCTCCGGCGCGGTATCCCTCGCGGCGCAGGACGAGGTGAACACCTCACGCCGGATCTATCCGGTGCCCGGCGGCGCACTCGTCCTGGACACTGCGCCGCTGAATCGATGGTCGCGCCTGGTCACCGACACACGCTCCCCCGGGATCAGCCCCAGCTCTTGGCCTGTTCCACGATGAAGCCGGCCAGGATCAGCGCACTGCCGCCCACCTCGCCGACGATCAGCGCGACCATAAAGGCGGCAGTCTCCGGGTGCAGCGGTTTCAGCTGATTCTCGGTGTCCCGTTTCCAGCCGTGCAGACAGTACGAGGCGATCGCCGCCACGAAGAAGAACACCACCACGCCCAGCGCCGTCACATTGAGCCAGGTGGGCCATGCGCTGAACTGCACGAAGGCGGCGAGCAGGCCGGTCGCGAACGAGTACATCAGGGCCGCCCGGTGCGCGATATCGACGTAGATGTGTGCCTGTCCCTGAGGGCTGCGGGCGATCTGCCGGAACTTCCAGGTACCGAGCAGCAGAGCCCACAGGAAGATCAGCCCGGCCAGGATCAATGCCACTTGCGCGGATACCGTCAGCGTCATCGGCACACCGTAGCCGCACGGGTCTCACAGGCAACGACAGCCCCCGGAATCGTTCCGCTGGCACAGCGTGGGTTTTCCGCAGCGGATGCCCGGCAAACGTCGGATATCCCACTCCCCGGCCGGTCCTACTTGGTAGTAGCGCGGATCACCCACACAATGGGGTACTCAAAGGGTCACATCCGGCCACCGGTTCGGTGACAGATCTGTCCCGGTAAGACGACGACGTGGGGAATGGAGCGAGTAGACGATGTTCAGCAGAATCGCCATCGTGAACCGTGGCGAGGCAGCCATGCGACTGATACACGCGGTGCGAGACCTCGCCGCCGAGACGGGCACGACGATCGAGACGATCGCGCTTTACACCGACGTCGACCGCAACGCGACATTTGTGCGCGAGGCCGACATCACCTACGACCTCGGCCCCGCGTCGGCGCGCCCGTACATCGACCTCAAGGCACTGGAGCAGGCCCTCGTCGCGACCCGCGCCGAAGCCGCCTGGGTCGGTTGGGGATTCGTCGCCGAGGACCCGGCGTTCGCCGAACTGTGCGCCCAGATCGGCGTCACCTTCATCGGACCGAGTCCCGAGGCGATGCGCAAACTCGGCGACAAGATCGGTGGTAAGCAGATCGCCGAGTCGGTGGGTGTCCCGGTCGCTCCGTGGAGCGGCGGCGCCGTCGACACGCTCGAGGACGCCATCGCCGCGGCCAACACCATCGGCTACCCGATGATGCTCAAGGCCACCGCCGGTGGTGGTGGTCGCGGTATCCGCGTCATCACCCAGGAAAGCGACCTGGTGGAGGCGTACGAGCGGACCCGGCAGGAGGCCGCGCGGTCGTTCGGCAGCAGCGTCGTGTTCCTCGAACGCATGGTGTCCGGTGGACGTCATGTCGAGGTGCAGGTCATCGCCGACGGTCAGGGCACCGCGTGGGCGCTCGGCGTGCGTGACTGCTCCATCCAGCGCCGCAACCAGAAGGTCATCGAGGAGTCCGCGTCCGTCGTCCTGCGGCCCGACCAGGTCACCCAGCTCAAGGAATCGGCCGAACGTCTCGCCGTGGCCGTCGGCTACTCCGGTGCCGCCACCGTCGAGTTCCTGTACCACCCGGGCGACGAACTCTTCGCGTTCCTGGAGGTCAACACCCGCCTGCAGGTGGAGCATTCGGTCACCGAGCTCACCACCGGTGTCGACCTGGTGCGCGCCCAGATCTGGGTGGCCTCCGGCAACAAGCTCGAGGGCACCCCGCCCGCCGAACGCGGACACGCCGTCGAGGCCCGTCTCAATGCCGAGGACCCGGACCGCGATTTCGCGCCCGCACCCGGCCGCATCGCGATGCTCGACCTGCCCGCGGGCCCCGGTGTCCGCGTAGACACCGGTGTCAGCGAGGGCGACACCATCCCCGCCGACTTCGATTCGATGATCGCCAAGATCATCGCCTACGGATCGGACCGTGAGCAGGCCATGGGCCGGCTGCGCCGCGCCATGACCGAGACCCGCGTCATCATCGAGGGCGGCGCCACCAACAAGGGCTTCGTGCTCGATCTGCTCGATCAGCCCGAGGTGATCGACGGGTCCGCCGACACCGGCTGGATCGACCGTGTCCGCGGTGAGGGCCGGCTGGTATCCCACCGGCACATCGGTGTCGCGCTCGCGCTCGCGGCGATCGAGATCTACGAGGAGGACGAGCAGGCCGAACAGCATCGCCTGCTCACCACCGCCGCCGGCGGGCGGCCCCAGGTCCAGCACCACAGCGGCCGCCCCCTCGATCTCAAACTGCGCGGTGCGACCTACCGGGTGCGTGCCACCCGGGTCGGCGCCAACCGCTTCCGTATCGGCATCGACGCCGGCGGCCAGACCCAGACCGCCGATATCGATCTGCACCGCTTCGACCGCCACTCGGGCCAGATCCGCGTCAACGGGGTCCGCCATCGCGTCACCACCGGCACCCACGGCCCCGTCCACCTGATCGAGGTCGACGGCATCACCCACCGCGTCAGCCGTGACGAGGGAGGTGTCCTGCGCGCCCCCGCCCCCGCACTGGTGGTCGCCACCCCGCTGGAGGTCGGCGCCGAAGTCGAGGCCGGTGATCCGGTGCTGGTCCTGGAGAGCATGAAGATGGAGACGGTGCTGCGGGCACCGTTCCGCGCCCGGCTCACCGACTGCGTGGTGACCGTCGGCTCGCAGGTCGAGTCCGGTGCTCCCCTGCTCCGGCTGGAGGAACTGTCCGACGGCGACGACGAGGACAGCGCCGATTCGGCGCCGTCGACGCAGGCCGAGCTGGACCTGCCGGAAACCGCCGGTGGACGCAGCTCCGACGAACTGCTGGTCCGTCATCAGGAAGACCTGCGCAGCCTGCTGCTCGGCTACGACGCGGGCCCGCACGACGGGAAGATCGTCGTCGACGATTATGTGGCCGCACGTAGCGCCGCCACCGCCGACGGTCATCGGCAGATCGCCGCCGAACTCGACCTCATCGAGGTGTTCACCGATCTCGCCGACCTGACCAACATCGGGCCGTCGGACCGGTACCGGCAGAGCACCGAGGACGACGACGGCCTGGGCCACGTGCACAGCGCCCGTGAGTACTTCCACACGTACCTGCGGAGCCTCGACGTCGAACGCGCCGGCCTGCCCGAGTCGTTCCGCAGCACCCTGACCAAGGCACTGCGCCACTACGGGGTCACCGAACTCGACCGCACCCCCGAGCTGGAATCGAGCGTGTACCGGATCTTCCTGGCGCACCAGCGTTCGGATGCGGCCGATCGCCAGCCGGGCACCGTCGGGGTGGTCACCACCCTACTGCGCGAATGGCTGAAGGAGCCCGTGCCGGACAGTGCCATCGCAGGTTCGGTCGCCGTCGCCCTGGAACGGGTCGTCGGGGTCACCCAGGTCCGCTTCCCCCGGATCGCTGACCTGGCCCGCGGGGTGGCCTACGCGTGGTTCGCGCTGCCGGTGCTGCGCCGTGATCGTGCCCGCGTGTACACCGATGTGCGTAAGTCGCTGCTGTATCTGGACCAGCACCCCGATGCCGCCGACCGCGCCGAACGGATCGCGCGGATGGTCCCGAGCACCCAGCCGCTCGTACGCTTGCTCGCCCAGCGCCTGGCCCGCGGCAACTACGACAACTCGCCGATGCTCGAGGTCCTCACCCGCCGCTACTACGGCAACAAGGGACTGACCGACCTGCGGGTCCGCGACATCGCCGGATGCAACGTCGTGGTCGCCGACCGCCAGAACGTCACCGTCGCCTCGGTCGCCGTCAACTACGGCGCTCTCGATGCCGCTGTCCGCGGCCTCATCGAACTCGCCTCGTCGAGTTCGGTTCCGGTTGTCGCCGACATCTACCTCAGCTGGGAACGCCAGCCCGCGTCCTTCGACGAGATGGTGGCCGCGCTGCACGAGATCGTGTCGGCACGCCCGATTCCCGAGCAGCTGCAACGGATCACCGCCACGGTCGCGGGTACCGGCAGCACCGTGATGCACCATCACTTCACGTTCCGGCCGTCACTGTCGGGACTCACCGAGGACCGGCTGATCCGTGGTCTGCACCCGCATATCGCCCAGCGCATGCAGATGGAGCGGCTGCACAAGTTCGATCTCACGCGGCTGCGGTCCACCGACGACGAAGAGATCTACCTGTTCCGCGCCGTCGCCAAGGAGAACCCCTCCGACGACCGGCTGATTGCATTTGCCCAGGTCCGCGACCTGACCCCGCTCCGAGATCAGGACGCCAACCTGCTCGTCTACCCGACCGCCGAGCGGACCATCGCCACCTGCCTGGACTCGATCCGCCGTGCCCACGCCCGGCGTCCCGCGGCCACCCGGTTCAGCACCAACCGCATGGTGCTGTACGTGTGGCCGCCGATCACCGCCACCGCCGCCGAGCTGCAGGGCATCGCCGACCGCGTGCTGCCCACCACGGCGGGTGCGGGTCTGGAGGAGATCCTCATCATCGGCCGCAGGCCGGACGAGGAGACCGGTGAGCTGGTCAAGACGGCGATCCACCTGAGCTTCGACGCGGCCGGCAATGCCGTCGTCGAGTACGACATCCCGATCGGGGAACCGGTCGAGCCCATCGACGCCTACCGGCAGAAGGTGCTGCGTGCCGCCGCCCGCGGCAACGTCTACCCGTACGAGCTGGTGGATCTGCTGGGTGATTTCACCGAGCACGATCTGGCCGACGACGGCACCCTGGTCCCGGTGGACCGGCCGAAGGGCCTCAACAAGGCCGCGATCGTCGCCGGTCTGGTGACCACCGCCACAGCCAAGTACCCCGACGGCATCACCCGTGTGGTGCTGCTCGGCGACCCGACCAAGGCGCTCGGCGCACTGTCCGAGCAGGAATGCCGCCGGGTCATCGCCGCCCTGGAACTGGCCGAGGAGCGCAACATTCCACTGGAATGGTATTCGCTGTCGGCGGGCGCCCGGGTGTCGATGGAATCGGGCACCGAGAACATGGACTGGGTGGCCGCGGCCCTCAAGAAGATCGTCGAGTTCACCCAGGACGGCCGCGAGATCAACATCGTTGTCGCGGGCATCAATGTCGGCGCACAACCGTACTGGAACGCCGAGGCGACGATGCTGATGCACACCAAGGGCATCCTGGTGATGACGCCTGAGTCGGCGATGGTGCTCACCGGCAAGCAGGCGCTCGACTTCTCGGGCGGTGTGTCCGCGGAGGACAACTTCGGCATCGGCGGCTACGACCGCGTGATGGGACCCAACGGTCAGGCCCAGTACTGGGCCCCGAATCTCACCGCGGCCCGCGACATCCTGATGTCGCACTACGACCACACCTATGTGGTCCCCGGCGAGAGCACACCGCGCAGCGCAGTCACCGCCGACCCGTCCGACCGCGACGTCAGCGGGTTCCCGCATGTGCTGGCCGGCAGCGATTTCACCACCGTCGGCGACATCTTCTCGGCTACCGCCAACCCGGACCGCAAGAAGCCGTTCGATATCCGCACAGTGATGCGCGCCGTGGCCGACCAGGATCATCCGGTGCTCGAGCGCTGGGCGGACATGGCGGATGCGGAGACGTCGGTGGTCACCGACGCCCACCTGGCCGGTAAGCCCGTGTGTCTCATCGGTATCGAGTCGAAGGCCGTGCCGCGCACCGGTTTCCCGCCGTCGGACGGTCCGGACACCTACACCGCGGGCACGCTGTTCCCCAACTCGTCGAAGAAGACGGCCCGGGCCATCAACGCAGCGAGCGGCAACCGGCCGCTGGTGGTGCTGGCCAACCTGTCGGGCTTCGACGGTTCACCGGAGTCGATGCGCAAGCTGCAGTTGGAGTACGGCGCCGAGATCGGCAGGGCCATCGTCAATTTCGACGGCCCCATCGCGTTCTGTGTGATCTCGCGCTACCACGGCGGTGCGTTCGTGGTGTTCTCCAAGACGCTCAATCCGCGGATGACGGTGCTGGCCGTCGACGGTTCGTTCGCGTCGGTCCTCGGTGGTGCCCCGGCCGCGGCCGCGGTGTTCGGCGGCGAGGTGTCGCACCGGACCGCCGCCGATCCGCGGGTACAGGAACTGCGGACCCGCACCGAGAACGCCGAGGGCGCCGAACGCACCCTGCTCGAGGCCGACCTGGAGGACATGCGGTCGTCGGTGCGGGCCGAGAAGCTCGGTGAGGTGGCCGCGGAGTTCGACAAGATCCACAGCATCCGCCGCGCCGTCGAGGTCGGTTCGGTGGACGCGGTGATCCCGGCCGCCGAACTGCGGCCCCGGATCATCGCCGCGCTGGGCGACTGAGTTTCGTGATCCTCACACCTCAGCCAGTCGGTTGAGGTGTGAGGAGCGCAAGCGACGAGCCTCGAAACCGTCGACGGGGCGTCGTCGGGTGTTTCCGGTCAGAAGCGGCAGGAACGGATGTCGGTGGCCAGGATCGCCTTGGCGCCGAGTTCGGCCAGCTCGTCCATCAGGTTCTGGTGCTGCTTGCGCGGCACCATCGCGCGCACAGCCACCCAGTCGGGATCGGCCATCGGGGCGACGGTCGGTGACTCGATGCCGGGGGTGATCGCCGAGGCCTGTTCGAGAAGTGAGCGGGGGCAGTCGTAGTCGATCATCACGTACTGCTGGCCGATCACCACGCCCTGCACGCGGGCGATGAACTGGCGTGCCGCCTTATCCGGTTCGACGCCGGCACGGGAGATCAGCACCGCCTCCGAGTCGCACAGTGTGTCACCGAACGCGACGAGCCCATGTTGACGCAGGGTGCGTCCGGAGCCGACGACGTCGGCGATGGCGTCGGCCACACCGAGCTGGATCGAGATCTCGACGGCACCGTCGAGGCGGATGATCTCGGCGGTGAAACCGCGGTCGGCGAGGTCGCGGCGTACCAGGTTGGGGTACGAGGTGGCGATCCGCTTGCCGGCGAGATCATCAACGGTCCATTCCTGCCCGGCCGGGGCGGCATAGCGGAACGTGGACGACCCGAATCCCATCGAGATCTGTTCGTCGACGGCGGCGCCGGAATCGCCGGCGAGGTCGCGGCCGGTGATGCCCAGGTCCAGGGTGCCCTGGCCGACGTAGATGGCGATGTCCTTGGGCCGTAGGAAGAAGAACTCGACATCGTTGGTGTTGTCGAGAACCGTGAGGTCTTTGCTGTCGGAACGTTTCCGGTAGCCGGCCTCGGCAAGCACTGCCGAGGCGGATTCGCTGAGGGAGCCCTTGTTGGGCACTGCCACACGCAACATGGTGGGTAGATCCTTTGACGAGGTGGGACTGTGAAAGGTGTTGGGGCCTATCGGTTCACAGATGTCGGTAAACGTCGTCGAGGGTCAGTCCGCGTTTGATCATCATCACCTGCAGCCAGTACACGAGCTGGGAGATCTCCTCACCGAGCGACTCGTCGGATTCGTGTTCGGCGGCCAGCCACACCTCACCGGCCTCTTCGATGATCTTCTTGCCCAGGGTGTGGATTCCGGAGTCGAGGGCGGCGACGGTGCCGCTCCCCTCGGGGCGGCTGACGGCCTTGTCACTGAGTTCGGCGAACAGCTCCTCGAATGTCTTCACGGGGCGCTATTCTTCCACGCCGCCGGTGACCGGTCCTAATGGATATGCTGATGTTCGCCGGTCCAGGCGGTGACCAGATCGTCGAACGTGATGCCGGTCAGCGTCGTCCGGAAGCTGCGCAGCGCCCCCTTCGGGATGGGGACCGCCGACGGGATCACCAGCGTCGGGCAGCCCGCGGTGGTGGCGGCGACGGTCCCTGTCGGGGAGTCCTCGACGGCCAGGCATTCGCCGGGGTGCCGGCCGGCCAGTTCGGCGGCACGCAGATACGGGAACGGCTGTGGTTTGCCGGCGGCTACCTCGTCAGAGCAGACGGTGGCGGTGAACCGGTGCCTGCCGAGGGTGTCGAGCGCCACCTCGGTGAGTTCGCGGATCGTGTTGGTGACCAGCACCGACGGGATCTCGAGGTCGACGAGCAGATCGAGGATCTCCGCGGCACCGGGCCGCCACGGCAGTCCCTCGCCGAACAGCACCTTCACCCGGTCGATGATCCACCGGCTGTCCCCGGCGAGGTCACGGTCGCCGGGGGCGAGGTCGGCGGCGTCGTGCACCTTGCCGATGGCGTCGGGCAGCGAGTTGCCGAGGGTCGATTCACGCAGAGCCGGGCTCATCGTGATGCCGTGCCGCAGCGTGAACTCCTCGACCGCGATGTCCCAGATCGGTTCGGAGTCCAGCAAGGTGCCGTCCATGTCCCACAGGATGGCGGCCGGTGCCACGGGTGCGGTGCTCATCTGCCCCATCATCCCCGAGATGGCCGTGGTGTTCCCAAACATGCCGGTCACCGTGACGCCGATTGGCCTGCCGGGCGCCTTACTCTTGCCTGCCATGGAGACCACTCCCACCCAGATCCGTGATCGTCTCGGGTTGCTCGCCGACCTGGCGTGTGGCTTCCTGGAGTCCGGCCAGTCCGGGTGGAGCACCAAGCAGGTGCTTTCGGATGACGCACAGGCGCTGGGTCTCGACGGGTTCCACTGCACCACTGTCGGACGGGTGGTGATCGTCGAGGCGCATCTGCCCGACGGTTCCAACGTCACCGTCACCACGTGCGCCGACGCCCTCGACCTCATCGACTGTGGACGGTCGTTGCGACTGCACCGGCTTGCCGCACGCCTCCGTGATGCCGGCGATCAGGCAGCGGACCGCCTCGACGACCTGCGTCAGGAGGTCCGGGACCTGCGTGCCGCCGTCGCGCCGTGGTGGGCGGTCACCGTCGGCACCACGTTGCTGGCGTTCGTGATCGCCATGCAGCTGGGCGTTGGCTGGCAGGCGTGGGTGACGGCAAGCGCCGTTCAGGTCGTCACCGCTCTCGCCGGGCAGCTTCTGGGCCGCCTTCATCTGCCGCATCTGTTCACCATCGCCGTGCAGAGTTCGGTTGCCGGCGCAGTCGCGACCGTGCTCGTGAAGGCCGGTGCCGTCGACCCGGTGGGTGCGGCGGCGGCCATCGCGGTGAACTGGCTGCTGCTGATCCCGTTGCCGCAGATCATCGGGGCGATGAATGACATCATCGACGCCGACTACCTCACCGCGGTCACCCGCACCGGTAGTGTCGCGGTCACCGGGCTCGGTATCACGATCGGCGGTGCGCTCACCTTCCAGCTCGGCGAGCTCCTGCACATGGAGCATCCGCTGCTCGATGAACTGCCCGGGCTGCCCTGGTACTTCGCGTTGGTGTTCTCCGCACTCGGGGCGATCGGCAATGCCCTCGCCAACGGCGGGTGGCTCAAGCTCCTGGTCCCGGCGACCGTCATCGGAGTGATCACCGGGGCTGCGAATCAGGCGTTGTCGGTGGCAGCCGGGTTCAACACCCTGTGGGCCAACGCGGGCGCCGCGATCGTCCTGGGTGCGGTGTCGATGGTCATGGCCCGCCGCACCGGATACCCGCAGCATGTGTTCGCGCTGATGGGGATCACCGGCGCCCTGCTGCCCGGCATCGCCGTCGTCTCGGGGATCCTGCTTCAGATGGGCGGGCAGTCGGGCGCCGCCCAGTTCGGCAGCGCGGCGACCATCTGTGTGGCGCTGGGCACCGGCGTCGCGTTCGGCGCGTTCCTCACCCAACGGCTGCTCCGCCTGCCTGCGCAGCCCTGACCCCACCCATTTGCGTGGACGACACCGCGCGGGCTGGTACTAGCATCGGGTCATGTCAGGTCACCCGCCGGTGAAACCACCACCTGTCGTGGTCACGTTGCGTGTGGTGACCGTGCTTGCCGGTTCGTTGCTCTTCGGTGTCAGCGCATTGGTGTCGCTGCTGTTTCTCGGCCTGAGCGGCATGTGCACCGATGATTTCGATGACAGCGACTGCACGGCCTGGCAGCTGCAGGCCCTGATCCCGGTCGGAATCGGCGCCGCGGTCCTGGTCCTGGCTCTCGGCACACTGGTCACCCGGCGCACAGCGGTGGTGAAGTCGCTCGCCGCCATCGTGGGTGTGATCACCGCACTCGGAGTGATCGCCCTGGGATTGCTGTTCACCAGCTGACCGATTTCCCGGTTGGTGACCGCCCGTGATCGCCGGATCCTCATAGGCGGCCGTCACCCCAGCAATAGACTTTGCCGTCTGCCACCGCGCATGTCATCGAGGAGTTCGTGGACACCGCGGTCACACCCGATATTCCTGGAACCCGGGTGGGAGCCGGCCGGTAGATATTCGTCCCATCCCCGATCTCCCCGTAGTCGTTGCTCCCCCAGCAGTACAGTCCGCCGCCGGAAATGGCACAAGAGGTGCCGTGACTCGTGGCAACAGCTTCGGGCTGTGACAGTCCGCCGACCCGCGTCGGCGACTCCGTGTCGTTGTCCTGCCCGTCGTCGCTGAATCCCCAGCAGTACAGCCCACCGGCGATCGCGCAACTGGTAAACCCTGTCATCGACTTTCCGGACGCGGAGGCGGTGATTCCGCGCCGGCCCGGGGTGTTGGTCGATTGCCGACGACTGCCCGAGCACTTCGCGGCGGCCTGGGTTGGGTTCTTCCGGTCGATCGCCAGTATCCGTGAGGCTCCCGACCACCGGCAAACCGAGTCTTCCCCAATCGTTCGGCGCCTGTCGGGCTCCTTCGGGCACGGATGCTGATCGGAGCGATTCGGCCAGGGCATCGGCGAAATCCGCACAGGTCGGGTAACGATGCGAAGGGTCCTTGGCGAGGGCCCGTCTGAACACCCCTGCAAGGGTATGGGGCAGTCCCGGCCGCCGATACCCCGGATCAGGTGGATCCGCGGTCAAATGCTGCCGCATTGCCGCAAGTGGCTCTGGTGACCCGAAAGGTGGTGCGCCGGTAAGAAGCTCGAACGCGGTACAGGCGAGTTGATACTGATCGACGGCGGCGGTCAACGTTCGTGGGTCATCGAACTGCTCGGGAGCACAATACGGGACGCTTCCGATGAATCCGCCGGTGGCGGTCAATCCCAGGTTGTCGTCCTGAGGTCTGGCAATGCCGAAATCTGCAAGGTAAGCCTGCGGACGCGAACTCTCGTCGACCAGGATGTTCCCGGGCTTGACATCGCGGTGCAACAAACCCCGCTCATGTGCGTAGTCCAGAGCCCCAGCGATCGCATTGGTGATGTCGATCACCAACTCTGTTGGCATGAAACGGTTCTCGTAGCTCGATGCCAGCGTACCGGCATCGGGCCCCTCGATATAGGCCATGGAGATCCATAACCGGCCGTCCACATCTCCGCAGTCGTAGATCGGAACGATATGCGGATGCCGAAGGCCGGCCGACAGTTCTGCTTCCCGGACGAAGCGGCGCCGGAAATCGCCGTCACCACGGATCCCAGGTGAGAGCAGCTTGAGCGCATCTTTGCGGGGAAGCCTCGGATGCTCGGCAAGAAACACCTCACCCATACCGCCCGCACCGATCCGGCGCTCAATCCGATACCCGGCGAAAATGTCTCCAGCAGCCACCGAACTCGTCACCGCCACCCCCCCTGACGTCACCCGCCCATCATGGCATGAACCATCTCAGCCGAAGTCTCCGGTTCCCAGCGGCAACTCGATCTCGCGGTATGTGGCGGATCGGAGCTCATTCAGGGCCACGATCCGCCACGTGTCGGCGGGTACTATTTCCTGAACGTGTGGGCGACCGCGTACACCAGGGTCAGCGCGGACAGACCCATCGCGGTGGCACACATCACGAGTGTGCTGTCGCCGCGGCCCGACGTGTAGCCGTCGTTGCCGCCGCCGGGTCCCCCGCCGCCCGGGCCACCACCCTGACCTCCGCCTCCGGGTCCTGCGCTCGGTCCGTTGCCGGTTCCGCCGGTTCCCGCGCCGGCGGTGTTGCCCGCCGCATCGGAGATACCGGAACCCGTGCGGCCGGGACCGCCCTGACCGCCCCCGAAGCCACCGCCTCCAGGACCGCCCATCCCCTGGTCACCGCTCAGCGACGTGTGATAGACACCGATCGCCGCGAGCTGGATCAGCACCGGGATGACGACGAATCGCAGCGGTAGGTAGAACGCCAGCACCACGCTGAGTACCTCGGCGGTGTAGAAGTAGCGGTCGTGCATGGCCGGCAACAGGAACGGCACGATCACCGCGCTCGCCGTCGCCACGGCCAGGATCGACGCCGGGGTGACCGCCGGCCTCTTCCACACCGACCACGCCAGGAAGGCCACGACGATGACGCCGGCCGCCGCGATGCCGGCGTGGGCCAGCCAGGTGGCGTCCCCGTCGATGGAGACGAGCTGGTACAGGTTGGCCGCGCCGAGGGTGAGCTTCTTATACGACCCGGTCTGATCCAGGTACACCGTCAGCACGTCGTGCAGCGGTGCCCCCGCGATCAGCGCGGGCACCTCCGTCAGCGCGAACACCGCCGGAATCGCCAACAGCGACTGCCAGGGCAGCCTGCCGCGCAGCAGCAGCCAGGCCAGCACCGGCAGCACGAAGATCGCCTGCAGTTTGAACGACAGCGCCAGACCGAAGAACGCGCACGCCCACACCGAGTTCCACAGGTACCGTGACCGGCCGATCCCGCCGTGCTGCGCCCGCAGGAGGAAGTAGATCCCGCCGAGCACGAACGCCGAATAGATCCCGTCGGCCTGACCCCACCAGGCACTGTTGGCGATCACCGACGGCAGCAGGATCATCACACCGAAAGCCAACGCCCGCAACGAGAACCGATCGGTGCGCAGCGCCACGATCCGGTAGGCGAAGAATGCCAGCACGAAATCGAAGACGATCGAGATCGCCTTGATCCCCACGAGCGCGGGGATGTTGAGCGCGGTGAGGATCCAGATCAGATACAGGTACGGATAGTTGTAGTCAGCGAAACGTTCCTTGAACGCATCGATACCCTGGGCGTCGAGCACCCCGTACCAGCGGCTCAGGAACGCCCGGTAGTCGAGGGTTTCGATGTCGAGGTAGTGCCGGCGGATCACCAGGGCGACGACGATGATCGCCCCGAGCACCGACCAGCGCAGCCATCGGGGCGTTGTTCCCGGTGGCCCGGTCCGGTCGTCGGAGTCCACCGGATCACCGTCGGAACGCACAAGAGTTGCAGACGTCATGAGACCACTGTCGTCGCGGTTGCTGTGAACCCGATGGGAGCGCTCTGCGTGGTTCCTGCTGACCGCGTTTGTGGTGGATCGGGGCTCACGTACGGTCCCGATCCACCACATAACGGGTGGCTAGGTGTTGAAGTACTTGGCTTCGGGGTGGTGCAGGACGAACGCGTCGGTGGACTGTTCGGGATGCAACTGCAGTTCCTCCGACAGCGTCACGCCGATCCGCTCGGGTTCGAGCAGGTCGATCATCTTGGCGCGGTCGTCGAGGTCGGGGCAGGCACCGTACCCGAACGAGAAACGGGCACCACGGTATTCGAGGTCGAAGAAGCCCTGGGGGTTCTCCGGGTCCTCGCCCCCGAACGACAGTTCCGAGCGCACCCGCTGATGCCAGTACTCGGCCAGCGCCTCGGTGAGCTGCACACCGATGCCGTGCACCTCGAGATAGTCGCGGTAGGCGTCCTCGGCGAACAGCTTGTTGGCGAAGTCGGCGATCGGCTGCCCCATCGTGACGAGCTGGAACGGCAGCACGTCGACATGTCCTGCGGCAACGGCCGATTCGCGGGAGGCGATGAAGTCCGCGATGCACAGGAACCGGGAGCGTTGCTGCCGGGGGAACTCGAACGTGTACCGCACCGGGGCATCGGGGCGCGGTTCTGTGAGCACGTGCACCGCGTCGCCTTCACTGACGGCCGGGAAGTACCCGTACACGACGGCGGCGTGCTGCAGGATGTTCTCCGTCGACAGCCGGTCGATCCAGTGCCGCAGCCGCGGCCGGCCCTCAGATTCGACCAGATCCTCGTACGACGGTCCGTCGCCGCCGCGGGTGCCGCGCAGCCCCCACTGGCCGAGGAACAGGGCTCGCTCATCGAGCAACTGCAGGTAGTCGGCGACCGGAACACCCTTGATGATGCGGGTGCCCCAGAACGGCGGCGTCGGGATCTGGTTGTCGGACACCACATCCGACCGCGCCGGCACCTCCACCGGAACCTCGGCGGCCTTGCGTTTGGCCGCGATCTTCTTGGACCGCTCGTGCCGCGCCTTGCGGTCGGCGGCCTTCTTGGCGGCGGCGATCGCCTCCGGGCTGTCCGGATCGGGCCCCTCTCCCCGTTTGGTGGCCATGATGTCGTCCATCAGCCGCAGGCCCTCGAAGGCGTCACGCGCGTAGTGCACGTCACCGTCGTAGGTGTCGGTGAGATCGTTCTCGACGTAGGCGCGGGTGAGGGCGGCACCGCCGAGCAGCACCGGGTACGTGTCGGCCAGACCCCGCGAGTTGATCTCCTCGAGGTTCTCCTTCATCACCACCGTGGACTTCACCAGCAGACCCGACATGCCGATCACGTCGGCCTTCTTGTCCTCGGCGACCTCCAGGATCGTCGAAATCGGTTGCTTGATACCGATGTTGACGACCTCGTAGCCGTTGTTGGACAGGATGATGTCGACGAGGTTCTTGCCGATGTCGTGCACGTCGCCCTTGACCGTGGCCAGCACGATCCGGCCCTTGCCACTGTCTCCGGTGGACTCCATGTGCGGTTCCAGGTGTGCCACAGCGGTTTTCATCACCTCGGCCGACTGCAGCACGAACGGCAACTGCATCTGGCCCGAACCGAACAGCTCACCGACCGTCTTCATGCCCGACAGCAGGGTCTCGTTGATGATCTTCAGTGGCGGTACCGTGGTCATCGCCTCATCGAGGTCGGCCTCCAGTCCGTTGCGTTCACCGTCGACGATGCGCCGCTCGAGCCGCTCGAACAGCGGCAGTTTCGCCAGTTCCGCGGCCCGCGACTCGCGGGCGGAGGCTGCCGACACACCCTCGAACAGCTCCATGAGCTTCTGCAGCGGGTCGTAGTCGTCGGTGCGGCGGTTGTAGACCAGGTCGAGGGCGACGGTCCGCTGTTCGTCGGGGATCCGCGCCATCGGCAGGATCTTGGAGGCATGCACGATCGCGGTGTCGAGACCGGCCTGCACGCATTCGTGCAGGAACACCGAGTTGAGCACCTGCCGGGCGGCCGGGTTCAGGCCGAACGAGATATTGGAGATACCCAGGGTGAAGTGGATCTCCGGATGTGCCTCCTTGAGCCGGCGGATGGCCTCGATGGTTTCGATCCCGTCGCGACGCACCTCCTCCTGGCCGGTGGAGATCGGGAAGGTGAGGGCATCGATGATGATGTCCTCCTCCGACAGGCCCCACTCGCCGGTGATCTCGGCGATGAGGCGTTCGGCGATCCGCACCTTGTGGTCGGCTGTACGCGCCTGGCCTTCCTCGTCGATGGTCAGCGCCACGACCGCGGCACCGTGCTCGACGACCAGCCGCATGATGCGCGCGAACCGGGAGTCGGGGCCGTCGCCGTCCTCGTAGTTGACGGAGTTGACCGCGCACCGACCGCCGAGCGCTTCCAGACCCGCCTGAATGACGTCGGGTTCGGTGGAGTCGATCATGATCGGCAGCGTCGAGGACGTGGCGAAGCGGGTGGCCAGCGCCGTCATGTCGGCGGCACCGTCGCGGCCCACGTAGTCGACGTTGAGGTCGAGCATGTGGGCGCCGTCGCGGGTCTGGTCCTTGGCGGCGTCCAGGCACTTCTGGTAATCGCCGGCGATCATCGCCTCCCGGAACGCCTTGGATCCGTTGGAGTTGGTGCGTTCCCCGATCACCAGGAAGCTGGCGTCCTGGTCGAACGGCACCGCCGTGTACAGCGACGAGGTTTCCGACTGGTGGTCGGGGGCGCGCACCGCCGGGGTGACCTGCGCCACCGCCTCGGCGACCTGCCGGATGTGTTCGGGGGTGGTGCCGCAGCAACCGCCCACGAAGGCCAGCCCGAAACCGCTGACGAAGCCGCTGAGCGCCTCGGCGAGTTCGTCGGGGGCCAGTGGGTACTCGGCGCCGTTGGGGCCGAGCACCGGCAGACCCGCGTTCGGCATCACCGACACCGGGATGCGGGAGTGCTTGGACAGGTACCGCAGGTGTTCGCTCATCTCGGCGGGGCCGGTGGCGCAGTTCAGGCCGATCATGTCGACGCCGAGCGGCTCGATCGCGGTCAGGGCGGCACCGATCTCGGATCCGAGCAGCATGGTGCCGGTGGTCTCGACGGTGACGTGGGAGATGATCGGGATGGACCGGCCCAGTTCGGCCATCGCCCGGCGGGCCGCGATCACCGCCGCCTTGACCTGCAGCAGGTCCTGGCTGGTCTCCACCAGGATCGCGTCGGCGCCGCCGTCGAGCATTCCGGCCACGCACTCGAAGTAGGCGTTGCGGATGATCTCGAAGGTGGTGTGCCCGAGGCTGGGCAGCTTGGTGCCAGGGCCGATGGAGCCGAGCACGAAACGCGGGGTGCCATCGGCCGACACACCCATCTCGTCGGCGACACCTCGGGCGATCGCGGTGCCCTTGTAGGACAGCTCGCGGATGCGGTCGGCGATGTCGTAGTCGCCGAGATTGGACAGGTTGCAGCCGAAGGTGTTGGTTTCGACGGCATCGGCACCGGCCTCGAAGTAGGCTCGGTGGATACCGGCGAGCACATCGGGACGGGTGTCGTTGAGGATCTCGTTGCAGCCTTCGAGGCCGTTGAAATCGTCGAGGGTCAAATCCGCAGCTTGGAGCATCGTGCCCATCGCACCGTCGCCGATCAGCACTCGGCGGGACATGGCCGACAGGAAGGATGAATCGTATCCGGCCTGTTCGGTTGCGTGAGATTTGCGATAGGACATGGTTGACAGCTTAGTTCGCCCTTCATTGCGGTTCGGTCGTAGGCTGGATCAGTGAACGCTGAGCAACTGTCGAACCTTCCCCGGCTCCGCCGTCCGGTCCTGATTGCCGCATTCGAGGGATGGAACGATGCGGGGGACGCCGCGAGTGGCGCGGTTGAGCACCTTGCACTCAACTGGGACGCCGAACATCTCGTCGAAATCGACGGGGATGACTACTACGACTACCAGGTCAACCGGCCCACGGTAAAGCAGGTCGACGGGGTGACCAGGCGAATCGACTGGCCGACCACGTCGATCTCCTACTGCAGTCCCGACGGATCCGATCGTGACATCGTGATCATCCGCGGCATCGAACCCAACATGCGCTGGCGCGCGTTCTGCGCCGAGATCGTCGACGTCGCCCGCGCCCTGGGTATCGAGGTGACTGTGATGCTGGGCGCGCTGCTCGCCGACACTCCCCACACCCGGCCGGTGCCGGTGACCGGCGCCGCCTACAGCAGCGAATCGGCCACCCGCTACAACCTCGCCGAAAGCCGGTACGAGGGGCCGACCGGCATCACCGGCGTGCTGCAGGACCTGTTCGTGCAAGAAGGACTGCCGTCGCTGTCGTTCTGGGCGGCGGTGCCGCATTACGTGTCCACTCCGCCCAATCCGAAGGCGACCATCGCGTTGCTGCGCCGCGTCGAGGAGGTCCTCGACATCGAGGTGCCGTTGGGCACGCTGCCCGAGCAGTCGGAGGAATGGGAACGTTCGGTCACCGAGATGACCGAGGACGACGACGAGATCGCCGACTACGTCCGTGGCCTGGAGGAACGCGGCGACGCCGAGGACAGCCCGGACGAGTTGATGGCCAAGTACGACGGTGACGCCCTGGCCGCCGAGTTCGAGCGGTACCTCAAACGGCGCGGTGACTCCGGGCCGTTCCCGGGCTGATCGGTCTAGCCGATCTTCTCGATCGACTCGACGGGTGTGGTGATGCGCCAGGTGCGCACGTCCGGGTCGTCGGCGGCCCGGACCCAGAACTGGGCCGATTCGCCGACCCGGCAGGTGCGCACCCCGAGCAGCGGGATGTCCTCGGAGTCGCGGCGCAGCCTGCTGACCGCCCATTCCTCGCTGTCGGATACCCCTACGCCCGGTGCCCGCAGCAGCGTCATCTCGTTGAAATCGAGCAGATAGGTCGATGTCTGGGTGACGACGGTCCACACACCGGAGTTGGTGCCGGAGCTGATCTCATTCACGCGAGCCACGAGAGCACTGTACCCAAGCGGACGAGAGATCTGTCACTCAGCGCGGGCTGATCCCGAGCAGCGCGTCGACGGCCACCGCGAGGTCCGCAGGCGCCGACGCCGAGGTGCCGATCCCGGTTTCCACGTCGGCGCACCAGGCGTCGACGGCGTCCAGCGCTTTGGGGGTGTTGAGGTCGTCGGCGAGGTGCTGCCGGACCCGCTCGATGACGGGTGCGGTGTCGGGGCCGGCGGGTGCGGCCAGGGCTGTGCGCCACCGGGTCAGGCGTGCCTGCCCCCGCTCGAGGACCTCATCGGTCCACATGCGGTCGGTCCGGTAGTGGTGTTCCAGGAGCCCGAGGCGCACCGCGGCCACGTCGACACCCTGCTGCCGCAGCTTGGACACCAGGACGAGGTTGCCGAGGCTCTTGGACATCTTCTCGCCGTCGAGCCCGATCATGCCGGTGTGCACATAATGGCGGGCGAATCGGCGGGACTCGGTGAGGGCCTCGCCGTGGGCGGCGGAGAATTCGTGGTGCGGGAAGATCAGGTCCTGTCCCCCGCCCTGGATGTCGAACTCGACGCCGAGCCGGTTGAGCGCGATCGCGGAGCATTCGATGTGCCAACCGGGGCGGCCGGGCCCGTGCGGTGATTCCCACGACGGTTCGCCGGGCCGGGCGGCGCGCCACAGCAGGGCGTCGAGCGGGTTGCGTTTGCCGGGACGGTCCGGGTCGCCGCCGCGTTCGGCGAAGAACCTGTCCATCGTGGCCCGGTCATAACCCGATTCGTAGCCGAACTGCTCAGTGGCGTCGGTGCGGAAGTAGATGTCGGGGTACTCGTCATCGATGATGTAGGCAGCCCCGGAGGCGATGAGCTTCTCGACGGCCTCCACCACCTCGTTCACCGATTCGACGGCACCGATGTAGTCGCGCGGCGGCAGCACCCGCAGCGCAGTCATGTCGTCACGGAACAACTGGGTTTCGCGGGCGCCGAGGTCACGCCAGTCGATACCGTCCCGGGCGGCGCGTTCGAACAACGGGTCGTCGACGTCGGTGACGTTCTGGACGTAGTGCACGTCGTGGCCCTGGTCGCGCAGCACCCGGTTGACGATGTCGAAGGTCAGGTAGGTGGCGGCGTGGCCGAGGTGGGTGGCGTCGTACGGCGTGATGCCGCAGACGTACATGGTGGCGGTCTGACCGGGGGTGACCGGGCGGACCTGTCGGTCGGCGGTGTCGTAGAGACGCAGTGCCGGACCACGGCCGGGAACGGTCGGAAGGCTGGGTTGTGGCCACGATTGCATGGTGTCCACTGTATGGAATGTTGCCCCGCGCTTCCGATCGCCCCCGGTCCCCCATCCGATCGACGCGGCGATGTCCGTGGGATCGGTACAGTCGCCACCATCACCGTGAGGCGAACGACGGGAAGGATTCCGCGATGAGCAAATGGTCGGCGATCTGGGGACGCCCGAAGAATCAGCCCGCTTCCGCCTCGCCCGGCAGGCCTGTCGGCCACCTCTCGGCCGGCGACATCGACAATGTGGCGTTCGCGAAACCGCCGATCGGACAGCGCGGCTACAACATGGACGAGGTCGACAGCTTCCTCGCAGTCGTCGCCGGGCGGTTCCGCGACGACCCGAACGCTGCCGGGATTGCACCGGCCGACATCCGCAATGTTGCTTTCTCGAAACCACCGTTGGGACAGCGCGGCTATAACGAGGATGAAGTCGATGCCTTCCTCGAACTGTGCGCGGCCGAACTCGGCCGTCGCCTGCAGGAGGGGTGACTTTCCTGACGTCAGTCGCTACGGTCGAAATTTAGGAAGGCGAACAATTTCGACAGGAGACGATTGATGGCAGGTCGGCCGCTCCTGCCTCGCGCACAGCCTGGAGAGGGGTCGCATGCCCACGAGATTTCGACCACCCACCTCACTTCGACGCGGTCTGGCACTGTTCGCGGTCGTACTCGCATCGTCGGTCGGCGTGCTGGTCGGTGGCTCCGCCGATGCCGGAGCCGCCCCCGGCTATGTGGCCGTGGAGCACTCCGACTTGGACACCCTGCCGCACAAGGACTTCGCGCATGTCGTCATCGACTACGATTCCCGCATCGGGAAGCTGTACATCGAGATAGCGCACGCCAGTTCCCTCCCGACACCGGGCACGCTGTACGACCTTGCCGGCCTCAGGCTGCACGAAGAGATCACCCTTTACGGCACACGCGGCCGCCCCGATGACGCCAACAGCATCACGCTGGTCGCGAACCCCGCACCCACCGGCGAGTCCTATGCGCAGTTGGTGGTCCACCCGCCGAACCCCGGATCAGCAGTGAAGCGCATCACGGTGAAGGGCAGGCACTTCGGCGGGACGGCGGTCTATGTCACCCGATCACCCGCGCTGCGCGGGCTTACCCCGCGATACCTTCGCGGGATTGCCTACGACTATCTCACCTACGCCCCTCAGGTCAGGTTTCCCGGCGACGTGTGGAACGAGCAGTGGCTACGGTGGGTGTAGGGCTGAGCGGAGTCACGACTGACTGATCGCGGGCACCACGAGATGGGTGGTCGGGCCCGTTGCGCCACCGAAAACGACATCGCGGGCTTCGGCTGCCATCGGGTGCTATGTCTGCGACGCTGGACGCGACCGGCAGCAGTACATCGAGGAGAGGCCATGTCCCGCAGGCACACCAATGCTCGGCACACCACCAACCTCGACGACACATTGTCGCTCAACCCGGTGTTCGTGCGTCCCGGCGAGTCCACCGAACTGCCGAAGTTCACCATCCCCGACGGGATGAGTCTGCCCGAGACCGCCTATCAGATCGTGCACGACGAGGCGATGCTCGACGGCAACGCCCGGCTCAACCTGGCCACCTTCGTCACCACCTGGATGGACGACGAGGCCCGCCGTCTGTACGCCGAAACGTACGACAAGAACATGATCGACAAGGACGAGTATCCGCAGACCGCGGCCATCGAGGACCGCTGCTGGCGGATCATCGCCGACCTGTGGCATGTGCCGGATGTGGACAACGCCATCGGCACCTCGACCATCGGGTCGTCGGAGGCGGCGATGCTGGGTGGCCTTGCGCTCAAACGGCATTGGCAGACGCGCCGCCGAGCGGAAGGCAAACCGACGGACCGACCGAACCTGGTGCTGTCCACCGCCGTCCAGGTGTGCTGGGAGAAATTCCTCAATTATTTCGAAGTCGAACCACGCTGGGTGCCGGTCACCGAGGAGCACTTCGTGTTCGACGGCCACGACCTGGAGAGCTACGTCGACGAGAACACCATCGGCGTGGTGGCGATCATGGGCGTCACCTTCAACGGCCTCTACGAGCCCGTCAAAACGATCGCGAAGAAGCTGGACGAGATCGAGAGACGCACGGGTCTCGACGTCAAGATCCACGTCGATGCGGCGTCGGGCGGCATGATCGCACCGTTCTGCCAACCCGACCTCGAATGGGACTTCCGGGTGCCACGGGTGGTGTCCATCAACACCTCCGGCCACAAGTACGGCCTCGTCTACCCCGGCCTCGGGTGGATCGTGTGGGGCGACACCGATGCGCTGCCCGACAGCATGGTGTTCCACTGCAGCTATCTCGGCGGCGATATGCCGACTCTGGCCCTGAACTTCTCCCGTCCCGGTGCACAGGTCCTGTTGCAGTACTACAACTTTCTGCGTCTGGGCCGTGCGGGATTCCGGCAGATCCAGCAGAGCTCACTCGACGTGGCCGGCTACCTGTCGTCATCGATCGCCCGGCTGGGACCGTTCGAGCTGGTCAGCAAGGGCGACACGATCCCGGTGTTCGCGTGGCGCCTGAAACCCGGCTACACCGACAAGTGGACTCTCTACGACCTGTCGGACCGGCTGCGCATGAAGGGCTGGCTGGTTCCCGCCTATCCGATGGCCGACGACCTCGCCGAGATGACGTTGCAGCGCATCGTCGTGCGAGCGGGACTGAGCCACGACCTGGCCACGGCACTCCTGCATGACATCGACAGCGAGGTCGCCTTCCTCGACGCCCTGGACTCCCCGATGCCGAGGGAAGGAACCGGCTCACACTTCCACCATTGAGCGGTTCATACAGGTCTTGAAGTGTTGGTGGTCACAGTAATTTCCGAAAGATATAGCATCGCCTCTAGGATCGGCGCCATGCAGCTTTCTGATGTGATCGCCGACGCTCCCACGACCACCGATGCGGCGTCCGAACTGTTCGACTCGCTCCCCGCGGTCGATCCCGAGTTCATGATCGGCACCTGGCGCGGCGCCGAGATGCCCACCGGACATCCGATCGACGGGGCGCTGGCCGCCAGCGGCTGGTGGGGCAAACAGTTCATCGACGCCGAGAACGTGCACCCGCTGCTGTTCCCCAGCCGTGACGGCAAGAGCTTGTGGCCGATGAATCCGGTGATGGCGTTCAGCGCTCTCGGCGCCCTGCGGGCCGCCCCGCAACTGCGGAATATGTCGTTCGCCGGCCCGATCGGTGTGACCAACTTCGCCACCCGGGCACGCGGCTCCAAGGCGCGGCTGCGCACCACCCGCTACCGGGGTGTCGACTCGGCCACGATGGTGTACGACCAGCTGCCCATCAACGATGTCTTCCATCGCCTGTCCGACGATTCCGTGTTGGGCGCGATGGATCTGAAAGGTGTTCGGCGGCCGTATTTCTTCGTGCTCAAGAGGGACGAGTCGCTGCCGGTGCGCTGACGCAACCGGTCTTCAGGGGCGCCGTGCTGCGGGCGTCCGGTGGCCCCTAGTCCACTAGGTCGTCGGGAGCGAAGCTGATCGCGATAGGTTCTGTCGCGGTGAATGTTTCGCTTCCCGATGCCTGCCCGCACAGCTCGAACACGCCGTTGCGCAATGCGAAAGCGGCAATCGATGGCTGGTCGGGGTCGATAACCCAGTAGTACCGGAAGCCGGCCCGTTGGAGCCGGTCCTTCTTGAGCAGCAGGTCGATTCCCTTGGTGGATGGGGACAGCACCTCGATGGCCAAGAGCGGCGGTCCGGGCAGGTCGGTCTCCGTGAAATCCCCCCGCGGCGCGAGCAGAATGTCGGGTTGGATCACGGTGTCCTCGGCGAGAACGACATCGACCGGCGCGAACAGGACCCGCGCGTTCGGTGGACATACGGCGCGCATCCGGGCGGTGAGCTCCCCCGCCACGATTTGGTGCCGGATCTTCGGCGCGGGACTCACGATGAGTACCCCGTCGATGAGCTCGTAGCGGTGACCATCATCGGGCATCGCCGCGAGGTCGGAGCGTGTCAACGCGCGTCCGCGCGGAAGTCCCAGGACTTCGGTCGGCATAGCTGTCATCGTATGTCTCCCTCCAGGTCATGGCCACCGATTCAACCGTCGGATCGGCATTCTGACCAGGGCATCACCGCGCGCCTGTGGATAAACGCACGCCATAAACCGGACATAATGGCTGGCATGCGGGTTCTGGTGGTCGACGACGAGGTTCGGCTGGCGCGGTCCATCCGGGCCGGGCTGGTCGCGGAGGGTTTCGCGGTCGACGTCGCACACACCGGTACCGACGGGCTGTGGCTGGCGCAGGAGAACAGCTACGACGCGATCGTGCTCGATTTGATGCTGCCCGGGCTCAACGGGTACCAGGTGACGCGAGACTTGCGGGCGGCCCAGAACTGGACGCCGGTGCTGATGCTGACCGCCAAGGACGGCGAGTGGGATCAGATCGAGGGCCTGGACACCGGCGCCGACGACTACCTGACCAAACCGTTCTCGTTTCCGGTTCTTCTCGCCCGGATCCGGGCGCTGGCCCGGCGCGGCGCTCCCCCGCGTCCGGTCACTCTCGAGGCGGGCGATCTGCGGCACGACCCGGCGTCGGGGCGTACCTGGCGCGGTGACACCGAGATCGAGCTGACCGCACGGGAGACGGCGATGCTGGCGTTGCTGATGCGCACCCCGGGTGACGTGGTGTCCAAGAGGACGATCCTGGAATCGTTGTGGGACATGACTTTCGACGGTGACCCGAACATCGTCGAGGTGTACATCCGGCATTTGCGGAACAAGGTCGACAGGCCCTTCGGCCGCTCGGCGATCCAGACGGTGCGCGGTGCCGGTTACCGGTTGGCGGCCGACGGTGGCTAGCGCGCTGCACCGGGTCACGGCGTCGATCAGGGTCCGGGCGACGTTGGGCGCGCTCGCCGTTGTGGCGGTGGTGCTGGTGGTCGCGGCCATCGCACTGGTGCTTCTGCAACGTGATGCGCTCCGCGATGGTGCTGCCGATACCGCCGCCGCCCGTGCGGCGCAGATCGCCGGCCAGGTCACCGCCGCCGGCCCCCCGGCCACCCTCCGCGGTGAGGCGGACGACGACGAGGACGACGAGACCGACGCCGAACCGGAAGATGTGGTGTCGCAGGTTCATGCCGGTGACCGCATCGTCGTGTCCTCCCAACCGGGAGTTCGCCTGCCCGCCCGTCGCGGCATCGTCGACCTGCCCGGTGCCGACCATCGCTACACCATCGCCGTCATCGACACCGAGTGGCAGGACACCGACTACACGGTGGTGACGGCGGTGTCTCTGGAGGATGCCGACGACTCGGTGGCCACGTTGATCCCGCTCCTCGCGACCGGCGGGCCGGTGGTGTTGCTGCTGGTGGGTGGGGTGATCTGGCTGGTGATCGGCCGGTCGCTGGCCCCGGTGGAACGGATGCGGCGCGAGGTGGCGTCGGTGTCCGGCAACAGCCTGGACCGCAGGGTCGATCCGCCCGGTTCGCGGGATGAGATCCACTGGCTGGCGGTGACCATGAACAAGATGCTCGACCGGCTGGAAACCTCCCGTGACCGGCAACGACGCTTCGTCTCCGACGCCTCGCACGAGTTGCGGTCCCCGATCACCACGCTGCGCCAGACCGGCGAGGTCGCCCAGGCCTACCCCGACGCCATCGACCGCGACGAGCTCGCCGACACCGTGGTCTCCGAGTCGTTGCGGCTGCAGCGGCTCGTCGACCAGTTGCTGCTGCTAACCCGGGCCGACGAAGGCCGCGCCACCGCCACCGGAGACGACGTCGACCTCGACGACCTGCTCCTGGCCGATGCCGCCCGCCTCACCCGCGAACGACCCGACCTGACCGTCGACAGCAGTCGCGTCGAGGCCACCCGGATACAGGGTGATCGGACCGCCCTCGATCACGTGTTCCGCAATCTCACCGACAACGCCGCACGCCACGCCCGCACGCGCGTGTCGTTCGGGGCCACCGAGTCCGGCGGCTTCGCGCGGGTGACGGTCTCCGATGACGGTGCCGGGGTGCCCGCACCCGACCGGGAACGGATCTTCGAGCGGTTCGTCCGGCTCGACGAGGCCCGGGCCCGTGACGACGGCGGCAGCGGACTCGGTCTGGCCATCGTCCGGGAGATCATCGTGGCGCACGGCGGCACAGTACGTGTGGAGGACGGCGACGACGGCGGCGCGAGCTTTGTGATCGAGCTCCCATCGGGGGGCCGACCCTGATTCAGCGTGGATTCAGCCACTGTTGGGCACAGTGGTCGCCATGAGCATCGCAGACACCCTGACAAGCAAGAAGGTCCTGATCGCAGCCGGTGCCGTGGTGGTGGCCGCGGGAGTCGGCGGCATCGCCTACGCCGTCGCCGACGACCGTGACGAACTGACCGGCAGCACCCTTGATCAGGCATCGGCTGCGGCGCTGAAGTATGTCGGCGACGGCAGGGTCACCGACAGCGAACGCAGCGACAAGGACGATCCGGGATCGTACGAGGTCGAGGTGACCCGCCCCGACGGCACCGAGGTTGACGTGCGTCTCGATGACAAGTTCGCCATCATCTCCGTCGATGACGACCGGCCCACACAGACCACAACCGTCACAACGGGTCCGGCTGCGATCCCCACGCCCACCGCGGCCGACGACGATCGAGTGCTGACCGCCGACCAGCAGCGCCGCGCCTCCGATGCCGCACTGACCAGGGTGCCCGGCACCGTCGTCGACGTGGATGCCGGCGACGATCAGGTTGCCGGCCGGGTGGCCGCCTACGAGGTCGAAGTCCGGGCCCCCGGCGGTGCGGAGTGGAATGTGTGGCTCGACGACAGGTTCGCCGTCATCACCGCCACCCCCGACAATTGAGTCGTGGCGCCCGCCCGAAATCCCACGGACATGCCCCGCCATCGCAACTATTGTGATGCGGAGCCTCTCCGGTGGGGTTTGCGCCGAGTAGCGTGGACGGCATGGAGCCGACGTCGGCGGCGAGACGGCCGGCACCGGTCCTCGCCGGTCTCATCGAGCAGTACCACGGGTACCGCCTGCACGGGTACGACCCGGGCATGCATCGTGGGCTGCCGTCGCGCAACGTCACGTTCATCGTCAGCATCGGCAATCCGATCGACGTGGCCGCGCAGACCGATCCGCGCCAATCCCCCGACTCGTACCGGTGTGTCCTCAGCGGTCTGCAGGCGACACCCGCGCTGATTGCGCACGACGGTAACCAGGAGGGCGTCGGCATCGAGCTGACACCGGTCGGCTTCCGCACCCTCTTCGCCCGTCCCGCGCGCGAGTTGTGGAATACAACTGTCGAGCTCGACGACCTGGTCGGCCGGATCGGCAGCGAGCTGTGGGAAAGGCTGCAGGTCACGCCGACCTGGGCGGCCCGGTTCGAGGTGTGCGACGAGGTACTCACCCGACTGCTGCGGCCAGAAGTGCCGGAGGTGGCCGACGAGTTGGCTCACGCCTGGGAGTTGCTCGTCGGTTCCGGTGGTACCACGACCGTCGGCGAGATCTCGGCGTCGACGGGGTGGAGCCGCCAGCATCTGACGCGGCGCTTCACCGATGAATTCGGCCTCGGACCCAAGCTCGCCGGGCGCATCGTCCGGTTCGAACGGGCCCGGCACATGCTGCAGTCGGTACCGACGCATGTGTCGATCGCGCAGGTGGCGGCGGTGTGCGGGTTCTACGATCAGGCGCACCTGACCAATGAGTTCACCGAACTGGCCGGCTGCACGCCCGCGCAGTGGCTGCGCAGCGAGGAGCTTCCATCTTTCCAATACGAGGAGATGTCCCCGGGGTGAGGATGAGGTCTATGAGTACATCAACACCCACCATCTGGCCCTGTCTCACCTATCGCGACGCACCCGCCGCCGCCGACTTCCTCATCACCGCGTTCGGCTTCGAGAAGCAAGCGTGGTACACGCGAGAGGACGACCCGAGCATCGTCGAACACGCTCAACTGACCTGGCCGCTCGGTGGCGGTGTCATGTTCGGCACCGCGGGCAAGGACGATGGCCCGTTCTGCAACCGCCCACCGGGGCAGGGTTCGGTGTACGTGGTCTGTGACGACCCGGACGCCCTGTTCGCCCGTGCGAAGGCCGCAGGTGCCGAAGTGATCCAGGAACTGACCGATGAGGACTACGGTTCCCGTGGCTTCGGTGTCCGCGACCCAGAGGGCAATCTTTGGAGTTTCGGAACGTATCGAGGTGAGTAGCACCCCGCATCGATGACAGACTCGTCCCGCGTACCAGATGTGGCCACATCCGGTTCGCGGGACGAAATCAGTTGCGCCGCATCGGCACAGAAGTATCAGGTGCGGCGAGTGAGATTACCTCGCCGCTCCCGGTGACCTTTGGCGGGCTGTATTCCCCCTGCCAGGGGGTTTTCCGCGTATCCACCGCCTCTCGACGGTAGTCACCATGTCCAGTGCCGTACGTGGCACCACGCGTCACGACAACAGCTTCTCCACCGCTTTGGCGTCGAAGAAAGACCGGCCGGTCTCTCCGCTACCGTTACTCGCGCATGAACACCTCCGGGTCTTGCGGACCCTCGGGCGCCCTGATTCCCGTTGCCGGGTCAGGGATTAGGACACTGTCGCACTGTTGCCGGGGAAAGGCTTTCGCTTGGGTGTGAACCCCACGACGGACTCGAACCGTCAACCCGTTGATCCGAAGTCAACTGCTCTGCCAATTGAGCTAGTGGAAATCTGACTGAGGATGCGCTTTCCCTTGTGGCTCCGCCCCTTTTGGAGACGGAATACCACGCACCCTCGACCTTTCGGCTGTCACGGCCTACTTGATCTCTCCCGCGTCCCCGAAGCAGCCACGCCCCGCCTCCGCGTTCATGGAGTCCGCCCTCGACTGACGATCTCGGACTGAAACTCCTTACCCTGCCGCATGTTCCGTTGCTGTTGAACAGCACCTGGCGGGTGCTGGGTCACCGATCGGCTCTCCCGGCGCCTCCCGTTGGCGGGGCGACGCCATCAACGCGCTTCGGACATGCCTCCACCCTGGGGTGAAGGTTCCGGCTCGTAGTGCATGGGGTACCGGGATTTCTCCCGGCGACGGTTGTCACCCGCCTTTCACCGGGTCGCCCCGGATTATTCGCCATGCCGAATGTCATGAAGTTGTCAATATACTTGTGTATCTGCACCTTTGGGAGACTCTCCGGTGTCTGGCCCGGAGCCTGTCTCAGGCACGAGAGATGAATATAGACCTCTGGATCCGGACCCGCAACGGTTATTTCCGGGAGCACCAGCAGTCGGCACAATCAGCGTCCCCGACACCCGGTACTACAGCCCGCGCATCCGGGCGGCGTCGGCCACGGTGGACTCCCAGGAGGTCCGGGGATGCAACGGGTCCCCGGACCGCAGCCACGCCCGATAGGCGTCGACCTTCTCACCGCGTACCTCGGCACCGCCCGGCACCCAGGCGTCGAGCCGGAAACCGCACTGGTGGGCGACGCGCATGCTGGGAAGGTTGCCGTCGAACGCGACCCAGCCGATTCCGGTCTTGCCGGCGGCGAAGGCGTGCGTGACCGCCAGGCGAACGGCGCGGGTCATGATCTGCCGGCCGCGCATATCCGGGTGCAGTCCGTAACCGATGTCGGACTCGGGTCCGGAGCCCCGGATGTCGACCGTCCCCGCGAACAATCCGCCGGCCTCGATCGCCCAGTACATCGCACTGCCACCGGTCCACCTCTCCGGTATCTGCCGCAACGCGAAATCCTCGGCGTGCATTCGCCGGTACGGGACCGGAATCGTTGTCCACCGGATCATCTCGGGATCGGTGCACAGTTCCACTATGCGGTCGATGTCGCTGTCCCGGTGGGCGCGCAGCGTCACCGGTCCGTCGGTCAGGACCGGGACGCAGTCCGGGAAAACCGGATCCGAGGTGGCCATCTGTCGAGCGTAGGGATTTTCGCGGATATTGCCCACCGATTAACGGCGGCTCAGAACGGTGGCCACGGAATCGGGCGGCGCCCCGGCGGGTGCGGCATCACGCCGGCATCGACCAGCCGGGCGCATCGCGTGGCCACCTCGGCGATCTCGGTGTCGGTGATCAGCCCGGTCAGGCGCTCACGGACCGCGCCGCCGGCGCCGAGCGCATCTGCCAGGGACGCGAGGTCGGCGAGCAGATGCCCCGGTATCCGTTCACCCGCCCAGCCCCACAGCACGGTGCGCAGTTTGTTCTCCGAATGCAGGCAGATGCCGTGGTCGATGCCGTACACCCCGCCGTCAACGCCTTCGAGGACATGCCCGCCTTTGCGGTCGGCGTTGTTGAGTACCACGTCGAGCACGGCCATCCGCTGCAGCCGGGGGTCGTCGGCGTGCACGAGGATGACCGGATCACCGGCGGGCGTGTAGGCCTCCAGCACCGCCTTGAAATCCTCCGGCTGCAGTTCGGGCGGGCACAGGTCCACCAGATCGAGCCTGGCCTGCCCGCCGTCGGCGTCGTCGACGGTGTCGACCCACCGCTGCACCATGCCCGGTCCGGCCGGACCGTCCCGCATCACCGTTTCCGGGATCACCGACCAGCCGAGCGCGTCGGAGATCAGATACGACGCCACCTCCCGGCCCGCGAGGGTGCCGTCGGGGAAGTCCCACAGCGGCACCTCACCCCGCACCGGCTTGTACACACAGCGCAGTTCGGTGCCGTCATCGGCGACCGCATCACATACCAGGGCCGCGTTGCTGGCCGACCGGATACGCCCGACCACGACGAGTTCACCGTCGGTGAGGATCGTTGTGGCGGAGGGAACACCGGATCCGTCGGGCTGCGCAGCGTCCGGCATCAACGCGGGCCGCCGGACCCCTCGTCGTCAGGACCGGCCTCCTCGTCGCCGGCCCCGCCCTCCTCGGAGGCCTCACCCGCCTCGCCCGAGGGTTCCTCGCCGGGGTCGTCTTCCTCGTCGACGAGCAGCAACGACTCGTCCTGCACCGCGAGACTCTTGAACACCTCGGGGTCGATGAAGTCGAGGGATTTGCTCAGCTCGGCGCCCCGCTTGTAGCCGTTGGTCCGCACACACAGATGGCCGTCGCGGTCGAGCGGGCCGCCGCAGATCGGGCAGGGTGGGCGGCCGGCGGAGAGCACCAGCGACGAGCGGGCCGCGAAGTCGCGGGCGGCGACCGTCGTCAGGAACACCCGCACCGCGTCGGGACCCTCGTCGGTGTCGTCGAGGACGATGCTCTCGTCGATCTCGGCGTCGGTGACGGCCAGCAGTTCGATGACCACCGCCTGCGATTCGGCGTCCCAGCCCAGGCCCATCGTGCCGACCTGGAACTCGGCGTCAACCGGCATGACCAGCGGGTTGAGATCGTCGACGGAATCGGTTTCCGGCGGGATCGGCGTGCCGAACCGGCGATGGATCTCCTCCAGCAGCATCCCGATCCGGTCGGCGAGGATCTGCACCTGCTGCTTCTCGAGCATCACGCTGACGACGCGCGCCTGATGGACCGCCTGGAGGAAAAACGTCCGGTCACCGGGTTGGCCGACGGTGCCGGCAACGAAGCGATCCGGGCTGCGGAACACATGAATGGCTCGTGACATCACACCTCCTTGGTCGTGAAGTTCATTATCCCCGCACCCGCCGATCGTGCAGGGGGCCCGGCTCGTGCGGGTGCCCGGGGTGTGCCGGTGGTCCGGGATGGTGTGGCGGTGCGGGATGCGGGGGTGCGTGCGGATGGTCCGGCCGCAGGTGGGCACCTGTCTCCCCGCCGACCACCGCGTCGTCCGCACCGTCGTCGGGCCGGGGCGGGCGCGGTGCCGGCACCGAGACGGCTGCGGTGTTGTTCACGGTGTGGATGTACGGCCGCGTCGACCCGTACCGGATGACGGTGATCGACGCGGTGTCGACGACGATGCGCTGGAAGGAGTCCAGGTGCATCCCCATCGCGTCGGCGATCACCGATTTGATGACATCGCCGTGCGAACACGCCACCCACAGGCCGTCGCCGCTCTCACCGACGAACCGGCGGTCGAGGGACCGGATCGCGGCCACCGAACGCGCCGACATCTGCGCCAGTCCCTCACCCCCGGGGAACACCGCCGCCGACGGCTGCCGCTGCACGACCTGCCACATCGGTTCTTTGAGGAGTTCCTTGATGGTCCGGCCCGTCCAGGAGCCGTAGTCGACCTCGGCGAGGTCGTCGACGACCTCCTCGACCACATCGCCGTCTCGTTCGGGGACGGACCGCAGCGCCCCCAGCAGGGGTGCGACGGTCTGCGCACAGCGGTCGAGCGGCGAACGGACGACGGCGCGGATCGCCCCGTGATGGTCGGCGAGCCTGTCGACGAGCGCGTCCGCCTGCTCGCGTCCGAGGTCGTCCAGGCTCACGCCGGGGGTCCGTCCGGCGAGTACCCCCGAGGTGTTGGCCGTGGAACGTCCGTGGCGCACCAGAATGACGGTCATGCCTCAACCTTAGTGGCCGGGGCGCCCCAGCCCCGGTGGACGCATGCCCAGGTCCGTCAGGTGGCGGAGATGACGCCGGTCGACAGCAGGATGATGATCGTGACGCCCAGGATGATGCGGTAGCCGCCGAACCAGTTCATCGAGTGCTTGCTGACGAACTGCAGCAGCCAGGCGATGGAGGCATAGCCGATGACGAACGCGACGAGCGTGGCCACCAACAGCTGTGGTCCACTGGCCTCCATGCCCTCACCGCTGGGGCTGAACGCGTCGGGCAGCGAGAACAGGCCGGAGGCGGTGACGGCGGGAATCGCCAGCAGGAACGAGAACCGGAATGCGGCCTCACGCTCGAGACCCAGGAACAGGCCGGCGCTGGCGGTGGCACCGGAACGGGACACACCGGGGATCAGGGCCAGGCACTGGGCCGAACCCATCACCAGACCGTCCTTCAGGGTGAGCTGTTCGAGGGAGCGTTCCTTGGTGCTGTACTTCTCCGCGACCCAGAACACGACCGCGAACACGATCAGCACCGTCGCCACCAGCCACAGGTTGCGGCCGGTGGTACGGATCTGGTCCTTGAACAGCAACCCGAGGATGCCGATCGGGATGGTGGCGAGGATCACATACCAGCCGATGCGGTAGTCGAGGCCGCGCTGCTGTTTGTCGGCGATACCACGGAACCAGGCCGCGATGATCCGCACGATGTCCTTGAAGAAAAACACGAGCACTGCGGCCTCGGTGCCGAGCTGGGTGACCGCGGTGAACGAGGCCCCCGCATCATCGCCGAACCACAGTTCGGAGACGATCCGCAGATGCCCCGACGACGAAATCGGCAAAAACTCGGTCAAACCCTGGACGGCCCCGAGAACTATCGACTGGGCCCACGTCATGCTGTCGGTCACGGCGCCCGATGCTACTTGGCTCCCGCCGGTACTCGATCCTCGGACGCCCGATGCTGTGGTGTGAATCGCCGCACGACGCGCCGATTGCATGCGGGCGCCCGGCATTCGGCAAGATGGACGGCATGCGCTCAGCCGGTTGTGGTGTCCGTCCCCGTTCCCGAGTCCGCATCGCCGGGGCCGCGGTGACGGTGGTGGCCGCGCTGGCCCTGGCGGGATGCGGATCCGACGATTCGACGCCCGACGTACCCACGGTCACCCCCGCCTCCGCGGTGCCGGCACCGGCGACGACCACGGCCGCTCCCGCCGGCACGGTGATCGCCGCCGCCCGCGGCAAGGCGATCGTCGCGGCGCGGGGACGTTTTTACGTGCTCTCCGACGACGGCACCACGGTGCTGCGGTTCGACCGCGCCGGCGTCGTCAGACCGGGGACACCGACCGCACGGATCACGGTCCCACCGCTGACCATCCTGGCGGCAGCCCCCGACGGCTCCCTGATCGGGGCCGGACCCGATGTCGTGGTCCGGATCGGTACCGACAACACCGTCGACCCGACCACCCAGACGGGCGTCGCCGATCCGACCGCGATGGCGCAGGCCGCCGACGGCCGGGTGCTCGTCGGGACGGCGTCGGGCTCGGTCGTCGTGTTCGGCAAGGACCTGTCGCGCGTGCGCACCATCAGCGGGTTCGTCCGCATCGACGGCCTGACCGTGTCGCCGCCCGGTGCCGACCTCGACGACGAGCAGGTGGTGGTCCTCGATCGCGCCCAGTCGTCGGTGACCCCGATCAACATCGACGACGGCTCCAAGGGCGCGGCGCTGCGGGCCGGTAACGGCGCCACCACCTCGACCGTCGACAGTTTCGGCCGGGTGTTGGTGGCCAACACCCGCGACGGTGAGATCCTCGGCTTCTTCGGCAAGCCGATCGTCAACCGCTTCCGCTACCCCGTGTCCGGGTCGCCGTACGGTCTCGCGTGGGATCAGAAGCGGGAACTGCTGTGGGTGAGCGCCACCGCGACCAACCAGCTCATCGCGTTCGACCTGTCCGACGGTGAACCGGCCGAACGATATCGGGTGGCCACGCTCGCCCAGCCCGACAGCCTCGCCGTCGACGAGTCCACCGGCGCGCTGTACGTGCTGTCGGCGCGCGGGGCCGGGGTGCAGATCATCGACCCGACGACGAATCTGTCCTCGGCGCAGGTGCCGCGATGAGCGCGTCGGCACGGTTCGGGTCCCGCTATCCGCGCGGTTGGGAACGATCGTCGGAGACCGTCGAAACGGTGCTACTCACGCTGCCGCCGGACGTCACCCGGGTCACCGCGTCGATGCGGCTGTCGATCGAGGCCGAGTTCGGTGGCTGGGAGCTGTCGCGGGTGCGCCTGTACTCCGACGGCACCCGCAAGGTGCTGCTGCGTCGCAAGAAGACCAAGCCGCGTGACCGCACACCGACCACCCACGACCGTGACACCCGCAACCCCGGAGAGGCACAAGCATGCTGAGCCGAATCAACGCCGTGCTCTATCCCCTGTTGCTCAAGCTGATGTTCCTGGTAGAACCTGAGCGGATCCACCACCTCATGAGCCGTGTGCTGTCGGTGACCGGTTCAGCGCAGCTGCTGAGCTATCCGCTTGCCAAGGTCTTCGGCAAGCACGACCCGGTGCTGCACCAGCGGGTGTTCGGGGTCGACTTCCCGGCCCCGCTCGGTCTGGCGGCCGGCTTCGACAAGTCGGCGTCGGCGATCAACGTGTGGGGGCAGATCGGTTTCGGGTATGCCGAGGTCGGCACCATCACCGGACATGCGCAGCCCGGTAACCCGCAGCCGCGGCTGTTCCGGCTCCCCGACGATCACGCGCTCATCAACCGGATGGGTTTCAACAACCCTGGATCCGCTTCGGCCGCAACCCATCTCGCGAAGACCAGGCGTGGCCCGGTCAGTGTCCCCATCGGCGCCAACATCGGCAAGACAAAGGTGGTGCCCGTCGAGGACGCCGTCGACGACTACCGTCTGTCGGCCAGGTCGCTGGGTCCGCTCGCCGATTTCGTGGTGGTCAACGTCAGCTCACCGAACACCCCGGGACTGCGCGACCTGCAGGCCGTCGACTCACTGCGGCCGATCCTCGCCGGGGTCCTCGACGAGGTGAGGGTGCCGGTGCTGGTCAAGATCGCCCCCGACCTGGCCGACGACGACGTGGACGCGGTCGCCGACCTCGCCGTCGAACTCGGGCTGGCCGGGATCGTCGCCACCAACACCACCATCTCCCGCGCCGGACTGGACACACCCGCCGCGCAGGTCGACGCCATCGGCGCCGGTGGATTGTCCGGGCCGCCGGTGGCCGACCGGTCCCTGGAGGTGCTGCGCCGCCTGTACGCACGCGTCGGCGGCAGGATCGCGCTCATCAGCGTCGGCGGTATCAGCACGCCGGATCAGGCGTGGGAACGTGTGCTCGCCGGCGCGAACCTGCTGCAGATCTACACCGGCTTCATCTACGGCGGCCCCGTGCTGGTCAAGGAGATCAACGACGGACTCGCCGCACGGGTCAAGGCCGCGGGCTTCGCGAGCCTCGCCGACGCTGTGGGAGCGGGTAACCCGGACCGTCGCTGACCTCCGGGACCTAAAGGCCCCGGAGATCAGCGGCCGGTATCAGAGGTTCTCGGGGTCAGACGTCTTCGGATGCCTGCTCGTAGGTGCCGACGATGACCGCACGGGCGATCGCGTGGGAGAACAGGTTGAAGCCCAGATACGCCGGGGTCGCCCCCTCTGGCAGCCCGAGCGAGGGCACGTCGACGGCGTGGACGGCCACGAAGTAGCGGTGCGGACCATGCCCGGGAGGCGGCGCCGCGCCCACGAACCTGGCCAGCGACGCGTCGCTGTTGAGGGTGACGGCGCCCGCGGGCAGTCCGCTGCCGGTCTCATCGCCGGCACCCTCGGCCAGCTCCGTCACCGACGCGGGGATGTCGGCGACCGCCCAGTGCCAGAAACCGGACGCGGTGGGAGCGTCGGGGTCATAGACGGTGACCGCGAAGCTCTGGGTCTCGGCGGGGAAACCCGACCACGACAGCTGCGGTGACAGGTCCTGACCGCCGGCCCCCATCAGCCCGCTGACCTGGGCATTACCCAGCGGCCGGCCGTCGCTGATGCTCGTCGAGGTGAGGGTGAATCCGGGAAGCTGCGGCAGCGCCGCGTACGGGTCGAACGACGACATCGAAAACCTTTCCTACGGGTGGTCCAGACACGCTCAACAGTAGTGGCCGGATCAGCTGTTGAGCAGGAAGTGCTCCAACACGCGCGTACCGAACAGCACAGACTCCACGGGCACCCGTTCGTCGACACCGTGGAACAGGGCCGCGAAATCGAGGTCGGGCGGCAACTGCAGCGGCGCGAAACCGAAGCACCGGATGCCCAGTTTCGCGAACGCCTTGGCGTCGGTGCCGCCGGAGAGCATGTACGGCACCGTCTTACCCTGTGGATCGTGCGCGAGGATCGCCTCGTTCATGGCGTCGACAAGATGCCCGTCGAACGTCGTCTCGTACGAGTCGAGGTGCGTGATCCATTCGCGGGTGACGTTGGGCCCGATCAGTTCGTCGATCTCGGCCTCGAACGCGGCCTGCCGGCCCGGCAGCACCCGGCAGTCGACCACGGCCTCCGCCTTCTGCGGGATGACGTTGGCCTTGTAGCCGGCCTTGAGCATCGTCGGGTTGGCCGTGTCGCGGAGGGTGGCACCGATGATGCGGGCCAGGTTGCCCAGCTTGAACAGCGCCGTCTCCAGATCGGGGGTGTCCGGACTCAGGTCCAGACCCGTCTCGGCGGATACCTCGGCGAGAAACTGCGACACCGATTCGGTCATGACGAGCGGGAAGGTGTGCCTGCCGATGCGGGCGACGGCCTCGGCCACCTCGGTGACGGCGTTGTCGGCGTGCAGGAACGATCCGTGGCCCGCGGTGGCATCGGCGGTCAACCGCATCCAGGCCAGCCCCTTTTCCGCGGTCTCCACCAGATACAGGCGACGCTGGGTGCCGTCGGGACGGTCGACGGTCAGCGAGAAGCCTCCCACCTCCCCCACTGCCTCGGTGATGCCGTCGAACAGGTCGGGCCGGTTCTCCACCAGCCAGTGCGATCCCCAGGTGCCGCCGGCCTCCTCGTCGGCGAGGAACGCGAACACGATGTCGCGGTGCGGGACGGTGCGCTCGCGCCGGAACTGCCGGGCAAGTGCGAGCGCCATCCCGACCATGTCTTTCATGTCGACGGCACCGCGGCCCCAGATGTATCCGTCGGAGACCGACCCGGAGAACGGGTGCACGCTCCAGTCGGCGGGTTCGGCCGGAACGACGTCGAGATGGGTGTGCAACAGCAGAGTGCCCCGGGTGTTGGCGGGATCGCCCTTCAGCCGGGCGAAGACGTTACCGCGGCCGGGCTGACCGGATTCGACGTACTCGGTGACGTAGCCGACCTCCTTGAGCTGCTGCGCCACCCACTTGGCGCATTCCTCTTCGCCTTTGGTGGTGCTCAGCTCTCCGGTGTTGCTGGTGTCGAACCGGATCAGACGGCTGACCAGATCGACCACTTCGTCGGTGGCGCGTGGGGTGCTCACCCCCTTTTACTACGTGATTTGGGGAACCGGGGCAACCTCGGTTACTGTAGTCCAGCCGGTGCGAGAACGGCCCCCGCGAGGAGGCCGGAGCAGCAGAGACAAACACCTTGTCCGGGTGGCGGAATGGCAGACGCGCTAGCTTGAGGTGCTAGTGCCCTATTAACGGGCGTGGGGGTTCAAGTCCCCCTCCGGACACCACCGAGAAAATCCCCGGATCCACACGGATCCGGGGATTTTCTCGTTTTCCAACCAGTGCCCGATTCCACACCCCGTTGCCCGTTGTGCGGCATTCGCCCGATCATGCCGTTCGATCGGCGGACAACCGGTCACGGGACCTGCTTACCGTGCCCGCCGAGGTGTTAGATTTCTGGGCACGCACCGACTTTTCCGGTGGACGCGGATCCGGGTGGTCACCGCACCGGACAGATGCAGCGCTTGGTGGATACGGCTACAGGGGAAGGTCACTCTCACATGCACGCAGCCGGGGGATCCGTGATCGCCGGTCACCGGGTGTCGGCGATTCTCGGCCAGGGCGGGATGGGCACCGTGTATGCCGCGCAGCACCCCCGTCTGCCGCGGATGGTGGCGCTCAAGGTGCTCAACGTGCCCGTGTCGGCGGACCCGTCCTTCCGGCTCCGGTTTCAGCGCGAAGGCCAGCTGGCCGCGTCGCTGGAGCACCCGCACATCGTGCCGATCTACGACTGCGGCGAGGATCACGGCCAACTGTGGCTGAGCATGCGTCTGGTGCGCGGCACCACCGCCGCCGCGCAGGTGGCCATCTCGCCGCAAGGTATGCCGATCGAACCTGCGCTCGACATCCTGCGGGCCGTCGCGTCGGCGCTCGATTTCGCCAACCGGCGCGGGGTGGTGCACCGGGACGTGAAACCGGCCAACATCCTCATCGACACGGAGACCAGCCAGGTGTTGCTGTCGGACTTCGGGATCGCCCGCCAGATGGCAGGCGATGACGGCCTCACCGCTGCCGGCAGCTTCATCGGCACCTTCGATTACAGCTCGCCCGAACAGATCTCCGACGACGACCTCGACGGCCGCAGCGACCAGTACGCACTCGCCTGCACCGCGGTGCAACTGCTCACCGGCTGCAAACCGTTCACCGGTCCCACCGCCGCGTCGATCATCAAGCGGCACCTCGTCGATCCCCCGCCGTCGATCGCCGCGATGCGGCTGGGTCTGCCCGCCGGCGTCGACGCCGTGTTCCACCGGGCGCTGGCCAAGCGGCCCGCCGACCGCTATCCCTCGTGCACGGAGTTCGTGGCGGACCTCACCGCGGCGCTGCGCACGCCCGTCGGCACCCCGACCCCGACCGAAGCCCCCACGCAGTTGATCAGTACCGGCGACACCACCCGGGTCGCCACCTCACTGAACTACGAGTTCGTCGGCGAGGCACAGGATTTCACCTACACCGTCGCCGAGGTGACCCATACCGTGACGCTACGGCGTATCCGCGCCACCCGCGACCTGCCCCAGCATCGTGTCACGGTCGGTGATCAAGGCGGATGGATCGAGTCACCTGCCAACCTCGCCGACCAGGCCTGGGTGGGCGAGGAGGCGTGGGTGGTGGGTTCGGCCCGGGTCCGGGAGAACGCGGCGGTGCGCGACAACGCGTTCGTCGGCGACCACGCCGACATCTCCGGAACCGCCCGCGTCGACGGCAATGCGTCGGTGTTCGGTGAGGCCCGTGTCCTGGGTCAGTCCCACATCTCCGACAACACCGAGATCAACGCCAACGCGATGGTCTCCGGCGGCGCCTGGGTGCAGGAGGACGCCGTGATCACCGGATCGGCGAGCGCGGGCGACCACGCCCGGGTCTCGGGCAACGCCCGCGTCAGCGATGAGGCCCGAATCCGTGACTACGCCACCGTCACCGAACAGTGCCAGATCTCCGGCCAGGCACGCGTCGACGGCCACGCGCGCATCTCCGGGTCGGTGACCGTCACCGGCAAGGCCACCATCAGTGACCGCGCCCGCGTCTACGGTCAGGCCCGGATCACCGACAACGCCGTCGTCGCCGACGACGCGTCGGTCTCCGGTGACGCCGTCATCGGCGGGCGCGCGCAGGTGCTCGAGCAGGACGTGATCAGCACCGGCACCCGGGGCTGATTGAATGGCCCGGTGATCCCGCTCTTCTTCGACTGCGACACCGGTATCGACGATTCGCTCGCACTGCTCTATCTCCTGGGCCGCGAGACATCCGGCCCCGACGTCACCCTCGTCGGGGTGGCGAGCACCGCCGGGAACGTGCCCGTCGACGTGGTGACCACGAACAACCTGGCGTGGCTGGAACTGTGCGGGCGGACCGACATCCCCGTGCACCGGGGCGCACCCACCCCGCTGGCCGACGACCTGCGCACCACCGAGGACACCCACGGCCCGCTCGGCGTCGGCTACGCCGAACTACCCGCTCCGACCACCGCCGCGCACCGGCTCGACGCCGCCGACGCCTGGATCGACGCCTCCCGGCGGTTCCCCGGGTCACTGGTGGGTCTGGTGACCGGTCCGCTGACCTCGCTGGCGACGGCCATCCGCCGGGATCCGGAGCTGCCCGGACGCCTGGGCCGGCTGGTGATCATGGGTGGGGCGTTCCACACGCACGGCAACACCACCCCGGTGTCCGAATGGAATGTGAGCGTCGATCCCGAGGCGGCGGCGGAGGTGTTCGCGGCGTTCTCGGCGCCGGGAACGGCCGACCCGATCGTGTGCGCACTCGACATCACCGAATCGATCGCGCTCACCCCGGCGCACGTGTTCGCCCTGGCCCAGGCAGCCGGCAGCACCCCGGCCGAACTCCCGGCCGTGACCGACCCCCGGGGCGTACGGTCGCGCTCGGACAATCCGGTGATCCGGTACGTGGTGGATGCCCTGCGGTTCTACTTCGAGTTCCACCACGACCACGACGAGGGCTACATCGCGCACCTGCACGACCCGTTCGCCGCGATGGTCGCCCTGTCGCCCGAAGTGGTCGGCACGATCCCGGCGCGGGTGGCCGTCGAACTCGAGGGCACCCTGACCCGCGGCATGACGGTGGCCGACGAACGGTCGATGTGGCCGGGTGGACCGAATGCCCGCATCGCTGTGAGCACCGACGTCGAGGTGGTGTTCGCCGAACTGATCGCCGTGATCGGTGGCTATGCGCGGGATGTGCACGCGGCCGGACACACCCCGGCACACCAACCGGCCCCGGAGCATGGCTAGGCTAACCTCTGTGCCGGACCGTTCGATTCTGATCGACCTCTCCCCGTTGCGCGAGAGCGCACCGTTCCGCCGGATCTTCACCGCCCGGCTGATCTCCCTTGTCGGGATCGGGATGCTGATGGTGTCGGTGCCGATCCAGATGTACGACCTGACGACGTCGTCGGCGCATGTGGGTGGGGCGACGGCCGTCACCGGTATCAGCACCTTCGTCGGCATGCTCATCGGCGGGGCGCTCGCCGACAAGTACGACCGCCGGATCATGATCCTGATCGGACGCACGGGCGCGATGCTCGCCTTCGCGGGCCTGGCGGCCAACGCGTTCGGAGTGTTCGGCGGTGATCCCCTGTTCACGATGGTGTACGTGTTCGCCGCCGCGGACGGCCTCATCGGTGCCCTGTCGATCGCCGCGCTGATGGCGTCGCTGCCGACGCTGCTGCCGAAGGAGAAGATGGTCGCGGTCGGCGCGCTCAACTCGATCTCGGTCCGCATCGGCACCGCGGTCTCCCCCGGCATCGCCGGCCTGGTCATCTATGCGGTCGGCGTGAGCTGGACCTACACGGCCGCGACCGTACTGTCGGCGATCACCGTGCTGCTGCTGACCGGGCTCCCCTCGATGCCGCCGTCGCCCCATGCTGCGCCCGGAGGGCCACACGGTGAGGACTCCGCCGACGGACCGTCCACACAGTCGATCGGGGTGTTCCTGCGCACCCAGCGGGTGGTCGGCGGTGTGATGGCCGTCGGGGTGCTGTCGATGCTCGGCGCCGGTGTCATCGCACTGGTCCCGGCGCTGGCCGACGAACGGTTCTCCGGCGACGAGCGGGCGATCGGCTTCGCCTACGCGGCGATGGCGGTGGGTGCGTTGCTCGCGGCGGTCACCAGCGGTTGGCTGCCCGGTCTTCGCAGACCCGGCCTGACGCTGCTCGGCGCGCTGGTCGCGGTGTTCTGCCTGCACATCCTGTTCGGCCTGACCTCGCTGCTGGTGGTGGCGCTGGTCATCCTGGTGGTGGGCGGGTACGGCGACACCGTGCAGGAGATCCTGCGGTTCTCGCTGATCCAGCACCACACTCCCGGCCCGATCCTCGGCCGGATCACCGGCCTTTGGACCGCGCAGGAGGTCGGCGGTATCACCGTCGGCTCACTGGTCGCGGGTGTGTACGGCACCATCTGGTCGGCGTCGGACGCCATCGTCTACTACGGCCTGACGATGCTCGTACTCGCGGTCATCGCGATGACGCTGCTCGGTTCGCTGCGCCGGGTCGAGGCGCTGCACAGCGCCCCTGAGCCGGTCGACGGCACCGGCCACTGACGACCGGCGCCGCACGACAGCGTCAGTTCTGGGCGAGCAGTTCCCGCAGCTGCTTGCGGCTGACCTTGCCCACCCCGGTCTCGGGGAACCCGTCGATGACCTTGACCACGTCGGGCAGCTTCCATTCGGCCAGACCCGCCTCGCGGACGAACTTGCGCAGCACCGGCAGGGTCGGCGGCTGCTCCGGGTCTGCGGGGATCACGTAGGCGCAGGTGCGTTCGCCGAGGAACTTGTCGGCCACCGCCACGACGATCGCGTCGCGGACCAGCGGATGTGCCAGCAACTCCTCCTCGAGCTGTTCGGCGGAGACCTTCTCGCCGCCCCTGTTGATCCGGTCACCGCCGCGGCCACGGACCAGCATGTTGCCCTCGGGGGTCAGTTCCACCACGTCGCCGGTGCGGTACCAGCCGTCGGGTGCGAACGATTCGGGGCTGCGGTCGGCCCAGTAGGCGCGGATCGTGTACGGACCCTGGGTTTCGAGGAAGCCGGGACCGTCCGTGACGATCTCGCCGTCCTCGGTGACCAGGCGCAGTTCGTCGGCGTCGGACATCGGGCGGCCCTGCGTGGAGGTGACCACATCTTCGGGGTCGTCCAGGCGGGTGTAACAGACCAGGCCCTCGGCCATACCGAACACCTGCTGCAGTGTCACCCCGAGCGCCGGGCCGATGCGCCGGGCCAGTTCGTCGGGGCAGCGCGCCCCGCCGACCAGCACGGTCCGCAATGTCGACAGGTCGAAGTCGGTGCCCGCCTCGGCGGTTTCGGTCCACAGCCGGGCCAGCGGCGGCACCAGGCCGGTCATCGTGACCCCTGCGCGCTGCACCATCTCCCAGGCCACCGACGGGGCCGGTGATTCGGTGAGCGCCACGGTTCCGCCCGCGTACAGGGCGCCGAGGATGCCGGGTGAGCTCATCGGGAAGTTGTGCGCCACCGGCAACGTGGCCAGGTACACGGTGTCCGCGGTGACCCCGCAGACCTCGTTGCTGCGGATCACGCTGTACAGGTAGTCGTCGTGGGTGCGCGGGATCAGCTTCGGGATGCCGGTGCTGCCGCCCGAGAGCTGCAGAAACGCCATCTCCGACGGATCGGACCGCGCGTGCTCGATCGGGTCTGCGGAGACCGACGCCAGATCGTCGACGTCGATGAGGTGCCGCACCGACGGCACCTGCGCGGCCACCGACTCGGCGAGCGCGCGATGGTCGACGGCCCCGATACGACGCGGGGACACGATGGCGACGGCATCCGCCGCGCCCGCGATGCCCACCAGCTCGTTCTCGCGGTGTGCCGGCAGCCCGAACACCGGCAGCGCTCCCATCCGGAACAGGGCGAACACCACGATCACGTATTCGGCCTGGTTGGGGATCTGCAGCAGCACCCGGTCGTCACGGCCGACGCCCAGTGCCACCAGGCCGGCGGCGAGCCTGCCGACGTGCTCGTCGAGTTCGGCGTAGGTGAGGCTCGTGGTGGCATCGACCACCGCGGTGCGCGTGGCGACCTGCGGGTCTGCCGCCCGTTGTCGCAGCACGTCGTCGAATGTTTCGCCACGCCACAGTCCTTGGGCGCGATAACGGTCGATGAGCTCCTGGGGCCACGGTGCAACCTTCACTTGGGTGAGGCTACCCTCACTATGTGGCCATTCCGAAGATCCCCCCTTATCCGGTCCCCACCGGTCCGTACCCCACGAACGTGAACTGGACCATCGACGTCAACCGGGTCGCCCTGCTGGTGCACGACATGCAGCGCTACTTCCTCGACGCCTACGACGTGACGGCCGACCCGATGGCCACCGCGCTGCCCAACATGGTCGCGATCCGGGAGGCGTGCGAGACGGCCTCGGTACCGGTCGTGTTCACCGCCCAGCCCGGCGATCAGCATCCCTCGCGCCGCGGGATCCTCGCCGACTTCTGGGGCAAGGGCCTGTCCTCGGGACGCGACGAGGAGATCGTCGACGAACTCGCCGTCCGCGACCACAACATCTTGGTCACCAAGTGGCGGTACTCGAGCTTCCAGCGCACCGACATGCGGCATCTGCTGGCCCATCACGGCCGTGACCAGCTGATCGTCGTCGGCGTGTACGCGCACATGGGCTGCATGATCTCGGCCACCGAGGCGTTCATGGGCGACGTGGAGCCGTTCTTCGTCTACGACGCGCTCGGCGATTTCTCGGCCGAGGAGCACGAGATGGCCGCCACCTACATCGCCAAGCGAGCGGGCCGGGTGCTCTCGACGGCCGAGGCGCTCTCCTCGCTGGTGCCGTCGGCGCGGGCCGCCGCGCAGTGACCGGATCGGTGCCGGCGGGCGCTGTGGTACCGGGCGTCACGGGGCGTCATGTCCTGGTGACCGGTGCCGCCGGCGGCATCGGCAGCGCCGTCGTGGCCGCCCTGACCGTTTCGGGCGCACGCGTCAGTGCCTGGGATCAGGCGGCCTCCGGCAGCGTGCGCGCGGTGGATGTGCGCGACCCGGGCGGTGTACGCGAGGCCTGGCGGGCCACCGAGTCCGCCGACGGTCCGATCGAACTGCTCGTGCACGCGGCCGGGGTGATGAGCGACGACTGGGATCTGTGCATGGCGGTCAACGCGGGCGGGGTGCGCAATACCCTCGATGTCGCGACCGAGGCGATGATCGCCCACAGCGTCGCGGGCTCGATCGTGGTGCTCTCCAGCAACGCCGCGCCGATCCCGCGCACAGCGATGGCTGAGTACGCCGCTTCCAAGGCCGCGGCCACCTCGTACGCGCGCAGCGTCGGACTCGCCGTGGCCGGTCACGGGATCCGGGTCAACGTGGTGTCCCCCGGCTCGACGATGACGCCGATGCTCACCGGCATGTGGACCTCGGACGCCGATCGCGAACGGGTCCTGGCCGGAACGCCGGACCAGTTCCGCATCGGAATCCCGTTGGGCCGCATAGCCGAACCCGGCGATATCGCGTCGACGATCGTCTTCCTGCTCTCGGATGCGGCCCGGCACATCACCATCCACGACCTACGGGTCGACGGCGGGGCCACCCTCGACATGTGACGCGGGGCGGCCGCCGCCCGGTTCAGCTGCCGTCGAAGGCCGCGACCAGCTTCTGCGCGCCTAGCGCCGGCGTCAATTCGCCTGTGCCGACGAACTTCTCTACCTCGTTGCGGATATCGGTGACCCGCTCGTTGGAGGCCAGCCGGGACAATACGGTGTCCTGCACCATCGCCCACATCCAGTCGATCTGCTGACGGGTGCGGCGGCGGTCGAACTCCCCCGCCTCCCGCAGTACCCGATTGTGGTCGAGCACCGCGTTCCAGAACCCGTCGACACCGGTGTTCTCGATGGCGCTCATCGTGAGCACCGGCGGTGTCCACAGCGCATCGTGCGGGTAGATCAGGCCGAGCGCGCCTTTCAGTTCACGCGCGGCGCCCTTCGCCTCGATCTGGTGTTTGCCGTCGGCCTTGTTCACCACGATCACGTCGGCGAGTTCCAGCACACCCTTCTTGATGCCCTGCAGTGAGTCACCGGTGCGGGCCAGCGTCAGGAAGGTGAAGGTGTCGACCATGCGGGCCACCTCCACCTCGGACTGACCCACGCCCACAGTCTCCACCAGCACCACATCGAATCCCGCGGCCTCGACCAGCACGATGGTCTCTCGGGTTGCCTTGGTGACCCCACCGAGCGTGCCCGAGGTAGGCGACGGCCGCACGTACGCGTTCTGTTCCGCCGACAACCGGCCCATGCGGGTCTTGTCGCCGAGGATCGAACCACCGGTACGCGTCGACGACGGGTCGACGGCCAGGACCGCCACCTTGTGCCCCTGCTCGATCAGGTGCATCCCGAGGGTCTCGATAGTGGTCGATTTACCGACGCCCGGTACGCCGGTGATGCCGACACGGAACGACTTTCCGGCATGCGGGGTCAGCCCCAGCAGCATCTCCTGCGCTGCCTCGCGGTGATCGGGCCGTGTCGACTCGACGAGGGTGATCGCCCGGGCCAGATCGGCCCGGCGATCGGCGAGCACCCCCTCGGTCAACGCTGCGACGTCAATCGGGCGGCGTGCCATCAGCTCTCGTCAGCCCCCGACGCACCCGAACCCGCGGCGGCGGCCAGTTCGAGGTCGAGACTGTCGGCGAGCTTGCCGATCAGTTCGACCGCCGAGTCGGCGATCACCGTACCGGGCGGGAAGATCGCCGCCGCACCCGCCTCGTACAGCTCGTCGAAGTCACCCGGCGGGATGACGCCACCGACGACGATCATGATGTCGGGACGCCCCACCTCGGCGAGGGCTTCCCGCAGCGCCGGCACCAGGGTGAGGTGTCCGGCGGCCAACGACGACACGCCTACCACGTGTACGTCGTTGTCGGCGGCCTGCCGGGCCACCTCTTCCGGGGTCGCGAACAGGGGGCCCACGTCGACGTCGAACCCGAGGTCGGCGAAGGCCGTCGCGATCACCTTCTGGCCCCGGTCGTGGCCGTCCTGTCCCATCTTGGCGACCAGCACACGCGGACGACGGCCTTCGGCGTCAGCGAACCGGTTGACGATGTCGATCGCCGCGTCGATGTTGCTCACCTGACCTGCCTCATGCCGGTACACCCCGCTGATCGTCTTGATCTCGGCCTGGTGGCGGCCGTACACCTTCTCCAGCGCCTCGGAGATCTCCCCGACCGTCGCGCTGTGCCGGGCCGCCTCGATGGCCAGCGCCATCAGGTTGTTCTCCATGCCGCCGTCCGACGACCCGGCGGCGCGGGTCAGGTCGGCCAGCGCCGCCTGCACCGCGGTCTCGTCACGCTCGGCGCGCAGCCGCTCCAGCTTCTCGAGCTGTTCGGCCCGCACCTTGGAGTTCTCGACCTTGAGGACCTCGATCTCCTCGTCCTCGTCGACCTGGTACTTGTTGACGCCCACCAGCGGTTGCTGGCCGGAGTCGATACGCGCCTGCGTGCGGGCGGCCGATTCCTCGATGCGCAGCTTGGGCAGGCCCTCGTTGATGGCCTGCGTCATACCGCCGGCGGCCTCGACCTCGGCGATGTGGGCGCGGGCCTTCTGAGCGAGCTGATGGGTCAGCCACTCGACGTAGTTGGAACCGGCCCACGGGTCGATGGACTGGGTGGTGCCCGACTCCTGCTGCAGCAGCAGCTGGGTGTTGCGGGCGATGCGCGCGGAGAAATCGGTCGGCAGGGCGATGGCCTCGTCGAGCGCGTTGGTGTGCAGCGACTGCGTGTGCCCCTGGGTGGCGGCCATCGCCTCCACACAGGTGCGGGCCACGTTGTTGAACACGTCCTGCGCGGTCAGTGACCAGCCCGAGGTCTGCGAATGGGTACGCAGCGACAGCGACTTGGCCGACTTCGGATTGAACTCGGCGACCAGCTCACTCCACAGCAGACGCGCGGCACGGAGCTTGGCGACCTCCATGAAGAAGTTCATGCCGATGCCCCAGAAGAACGACAGGCGCGGCGCGAACTTGTCGATGTCCAGGCCGGCGTCGAGGCCGGCGCGGATGTACTCGACGCCGTCGGCGAGGGTGTACGCCAGTTCCAGGTCGGCGGTGGCCCCGGCTTCCTGGATGTGATAGCCCGAGATCGAGATCGAGTTGAACTTGGGCATCTTGATCGATGTGTACTCGAAGATGTTCGAGATGATCCGCATCGACGGCTTCGGCGGATAGATGTAGGTGTTGCGGACCATGAACTCTTTGAGGATGTCGTTCTGGATGGTCCCGGCCAGCTTCTCCGGCGGCACACCCTGCTCCTCGGCGGCCACCACGTACAGCGCCAGAATCGGCAGCACCGCACCGTTCATGGTCATCGACACCGACACCGAACCCAGGTCGATACCGGCGAACAACTGCCGCATGTCCAGGATCGAGTCGATGGCCACACCGGCCATGCCGACGTCACCGGCCACCCGCGGATGGTCGGAGTCGTAGCCGCGGTGGGTGGCCAGGTCGAACGCCACCGACAGACCCTTCTGGCCCGAGGCCAGGTTGCGCCGGTAGAAGGCGTTGGACTCGGCGGCGGTGGAGAAGCCCGCGTACTGGCGGATCGTCCACGGCTGGTTGACGTACATCGTCGGGTACGGGCCGCGGATGAACGGTGCCGCACCGGGAATCGAATCCAGCGGATACGGATGCTCGGCGCCGCGGGTCACCGCATCCCGGTCGCCGCGCGTGTAGAGCGGTGCGACGGCGATCTGTTCCGGGGTGTTCCAGGTGATCTGGTCGACGGTGTAGCCGTTGGATTCGGCGAGCTGTTGCACCGCGGCATCGGACTCGTTGTCGGCGGGAGCCGGGGTCGCGTCGCCGTCGAGGGCGACGCCGCTGAAATCCGGGATGGTGTCGGTGACCGGGTCGGTCTGCGTCATGACTGGTCTCCTGTCGAACCGGATGTTGCGTCAAGCTGATCCACCAGGCCGGTCAGGGTGGAGATCGCGTCGATTCCCGCCTTGAGCGAACCGTCGGGGGCGTTGTCCTGGTCGGGCCACTCCGCGAGCGGACCCGCCAGCAGCACGGTGGCGAGCCCCGCCGCGCGGGCGGCGGCGAGTACTGCCGGACCGTCCTCGGTGTAGCGCTTCTTGGTGCCGCAGATGACGCCGATCGAGGTCGGGGTGCTCGCGACGTGAGCGGCCACCTCCTCAGCCGTCACCGGGCCGGGGTTGACGCCGTCGATGCCGCCGGAGGCCAGCAGGTTGGATACGAAGGTGGTGCGGCCGTTGTGTTCGGCGACCGACCCGAGCGGGATCATCAGCACCTGCGGGCGGGCGCCGACCGATTCCAGCCGAGCGTCCGAACGATCCCGCAGGCCCTCGAACGCCCGGCCCACGCGGGCCAGCTTCGGGGTTCCGGTGGCCACGGCGCTGTCGCCGGCGAGGGCACGCTCGATGGGTTTCTCGCCGAGGTTGGGGAACTCGTTGACACCGGTGACCGCGGTCTTGCGGTGTGCCACCGCATCGTCGCGGGCGGCCAGCGCCGCACCCACCCGGTCTGCGATCCAGCCCGCGTCGAGCGCGGCCCGGTAGCCGCCGAGGCCTTCGATCTCGGTGAAGATGTTCCACGCCGACGCCGCGAGGTCGTCGGTGAGCGATTCGACGAACCACGATCCGCCGGCCGGGTCGATGACGCGGCCGATGTTGGATTCCTCCAGCAGCAGCAGCTGGGTGTTGCGGGCGACACGGCGGGAGAACTGGGCACCCGAGGTGCGCAGGTCGGCCGGGATCGCGGCGTCGAAGCCGAGGACGGTGACCTGGTCGGCGCCGCCCACACCGGCGCCGAACGCGGCGATGGTGGTGCGCAGCATGTTCACCCACGGATCGCGCTGGGACAGCATCGACAGGTCGGTGACGCCGTGAGTGATCGCGGCACCCGCCTCACGTTCACCCACCACGTCGGCCACCCGCGCCCACATCTTGCGCAGCGCCCGGAACTTGGCGATGGTGGCGAACTGGTTGTCGTCGGCCGACACGGCGAACGTCAACTGTGCCAGTGCCTTCGAGGCCGAGATTCCGGCGGCGGTGAGATCGCGCAGGTGTCCCAGCGCCGCGGCGACGGTCAGCGCCAGTTGCAGGCTGTCGTCGGCGCCGGCGGTGGCGAAGTCGGCCCCGTCGACGCGGAAGGCGCGGATCGCCTGACCCGACTCGACGAGTTCGGCGGCGAGCCCGGTGGCCTCGGCCGCGGTGATGGTCGGCCGCCCGGAGAAGGTCGCCGTCAGCGGGGACAGACCGAGCGATCCGGTGGTGGCCGCGGTCGGCCGGGCGGCGACCGGGGCCTCCTGCGCGGTGCGACGCAACTCCAGGTACGCCCGCGAGGCGGCGACCGCGTCGGCGCCGGCGTCGAGGGTGACCGGGATCAGGTCGAGGTACACGCCGGTGAGGATCTCGGCGAGGTCCGAGGCCGCCACACCGTCGCCTACGGCCAGCCACAGACCGCTCGCGCCGTTGACGAAGGCGTCGAGGATCGCCTCGTTGACCTCTGCGGCGGAACGGGTTTCGCCGTCGCCGAAGCGCTCGGTGACCCGCCAGCCGACGTTCACGTCGCGGTGCGGGTCGGCACCCCGGACGAACGGGTACTCGCCGGGCAGTCCGGGCTCGGCCGTCTCGTCCTTCCGCGTGTACAGAGGACGGATCGTCAGCCCGTCGGCGGTGGTCGTCGCGAGCAACGACTCCGCATCTCCCGGAAGTTCGTCGACCTCGACACGACGCGACTTGGCCAGGACGGCAGCCGCGGACGAGGACCACTTCCGGTACGCCTCGTCGAGGGAATCTGTGAGCTGTGACATGTGGGGCAGGACACCTCCGTGGACCACTGTGTGTACGCGTACATGACCTTAGCCGATCGCTCGCTCGGTGTTTCGTTTGTGGTCGGATCTGCGCGGCGATGTGGTGCGGGCCACGCAGTAGTGTGGCCGGGTGCGACAAACCGACCCGCGAGCGATCCGGACCGCCGTCATCGGCGGCGTGGGAGCGTTGGCGGTCATCGCGTGCGCGTACCTGATTCCGCTGCCGCCGATCGGCAGCGTCCGCGACTGGGGCGACGGGCTGGGCCCCTGGTTTCCGTGGCTGTTCTTCACCGCTTCGGCGATCGTCACGATCGCGCCGATCCCGCGGTCGACCTTCACCGTCATGTCGGGGGTGTTCTTCGGCCCGATCGTCGGATTCACCGGCGCGATGATCGCGTCCACCGCCGCGGCGGTCATCGCGTTCCTGCTCGTCCGGCGAGTGGGCCGCGAACGGGTCCGCCCCTACCTGCGCAAGCCGATCGTGCGGACCATCGAGTACCGGCTGGAGCAGCGGGGCTGGCTGGCGATCGGGTCGCTGCGGCTCATCGCGGCCTGCCCGTTCTCGGTCACCAACTATTGCGCCGGACTGTCGTCGGTCGGGACGTTCCCCTACGTGGCGGCCACGATCATCGGGATGGCGCCGGGGACCGCCGCGGTGGTGTTTCTCGGCGATGCGCTCACCGGCGAACGCGACCCGCTGCTGTTGGTGCTGACGGTCGTCTTCTTTGCCACCGGGATCGCCGGGCTGCTACTGGATTCGATGATGCCGGTCAGTTCACCGGCGACGTCCGCACCCTCGGCGAAGCCCACTCACCCGGACTCCACCCCCACCGATCCTGCGCCTACCACCGGGAACTGACGCGGAAGCCCCGCCGTCCGCACATCACCAGCGCGGCGCACCCGGCTGGCCGGGTTGCGGACCGGGACCAGGCTGTCCCGGACCCTGCTGCGGGTACGCCGGCCGCGGCGGCGCCTGGAACGGCGGCTGCTGTTGTGGGGTCTGCTGGTGTGCGGGCGACTGCTGGGACGGAGACTGTTGCGGACCGCCCTGCTGCACGTTCCATGCCTGCGGCGGCCGGTGCGCGGGTGCGGGCTCCTGCGTCGGCGGGACCTGATGCTGGACGGTCTGTCCCGGTTCCGTGCTCTCCTGCGGCTGTTCGGGAGGCAACTGGGTTTGTGCGGGTGCGGCCGCGACGGGACGCCGTTCCCGGCCGCCGGAACGCCGTTCGGGCTGCGGCTCTTCGACCGGGGTCCGGGCCACCGCCTCGGCCTCGGCGACGGCGGCCGCGACCTCGGGGTCGCGGGAGAGGCTGAACCACTCGTCGATCTCGGATTCGTCGACGTCGGCGACCGGTTCGTCGTTGGTGCGGTAGCGGAATACGCCGTCGTCGCCCTTCTCGGCGAACGAGCGCGCGAAACCCTGCAGCGCCGAGCCGAAGTCGGACGGCACCACCCACACCTTGCTGCTCTCCCCCTTGGCCATCTCCGGCAGCTGCCGCAGGTATTCGTACGCGAGTACCTCCGGGGTGGGCTTGCCGGTGCGGATCGCGGCGAACGTCTTCTCGATGGCCTTCGCCTCGCCCTGCGCCTTCAGGTATGAAGCGGCGCGGTCACCCTGGGCCCGCAGGATGCGGGACTGCCGGTCGGCCTCGGCCTCGAGGATCGCGGCCTGCTTGGCGCCTTCGGCCGCGAGGATCTGGCTCTGCTTGTTGCCCTCGGCGGTCTTGATCGCCGACTCTCGCTGACCCTCGGCCCACAGGATGGTGGCCCGCTTCTCCCGGTCGGCCTTCATCTGCTTTTCCATCGATTCCTGGATCGACGGGGGCGGCATGATGGACTTGAGTTCGACCCGGGCCACCCGCAGGCCCCACCGGCCGGTCGCCTCGTCGAGCACTCCGCGCAGCTGCCCGTTAATGGAGTCGCGGGAGGTGAGGGTCTCTTCGAGGGTCATGCCGCCGACCACGTTGCGCAGCGTGGTGGTGGCGAGCTGCTCGACACCGATGATGTAGTCGTTGATCTCATAGACGGCCGCACGCGGATCGGTGACCTGGAAGTAGACGACGGTGTCGATGGACAGGGTCAGGTTGTCCTCGGTGATCACCGGCTGCGGCGGGAACGAGACCACCCGTTCGCGGATGTCGACCCGGGCGCGGACGGTGTCGATGAACGGCACCAGCATCGTGAGCTGCCCGGACACGGTGCGGGTGTAGCGTCCGAGCCGCTCGATGACCGCGGCCTCGGCCTGCGGGATCAACGCGACCGACTTGGCCAGCACGGTGGCCACGAGCAGTACCAGCAACCCCAGGACAATGAGTCCGATTTCCATCTCTCGTTCATCCCTTCCACACGATTGCGGTGGCACCGTCGATGCGCACCACGGTGACCTGTTCACCGGGCTGGATCCGGGCACCGGGTTCCAGCGCCCGGGCCGACCAGATCTCACCGCTCAGCTTCACCCGGCCGTCCTGCTCGTCCACCGCCTCGGTGACGACGGCGCTCCTGCCCTCCAGTGCCTCGGTATTACTCAGATAGCGCGGCCTGCTGAGCAGGTGCCTTTTGGCCACCGGCCGCACGACCAGCAGCAACAAGAGTGAGACCACGGCAAACACGACACCATCAACCCAGATCGGGGTGTCGAATACCGCGTCGACACCTGCCGTCGCCAATGCCCCACCGGCCAGCATGAGCAGCACGAGATCACCGATCATCAACTCGGCGGTGGCCAACAACACCGCAGCCCCCAGCCACAGCAGTGCGCTCATGGGACCAGTGTGCCAGATCACAAACTCGCGTGAAACCGACAGACTCCTCAGCCTGCCGCCACGAGACCAGACTTCTCAGCCAGACGCCGGGCGGCGTCGAGCTCGCCGTGGCGGGCCAGGAATCGGGCGGCCTGCTGGACGCGTTGTCTCGCCGTGATCGGATCCTGCGCCGATTCGATCGGGAGCAGGGTGGCGTCCTCGGAGTGGGCCACGACAAGTTCGCCGAGCAGTTGCTCACCGACGGAGCGGATTTCCACAGGCAACTCCGATTCGGCCAGGGCGCGCGCGGCTATGGCGAGATCAGCGGGCTCGATGGCGCCGAGCATGGCGCGGATGTTCTTCAGCGCGTCTTCCAGATCCCACTCGAGCATCCGGAAGACCTTGAGAAACAGCTCATCTCGGATCTTCACGTCCCGCGGAACCTGTTGAACGCACCAGAGGAGACGCGGTGGCGGCACCCAGCGATTCGACTTCGGATCGGGCTTGTCCAGTACCTGCTCCGAGATCTCCGCCATTCCCTCGTGGCGCCGGCCTGCCCGGAGATCACCAACCCCGGCGAGCGCGAACAGGGGTGTCCGCCATTGCCTGAGGTAAAGCTTGTCCGCGAGCTCCGTCAGCGAGAGTTCCGGGTCACCGGTGATCGCCCCCGGAATGATCTGCGGTGCGCAGTTCATCACCGTCCCGGCAGTGAGGGTCGGGCCGCACAGGATCCGGAGGATCCGTTCCCGGCGAGCGGGTGTCCAGCCGTCGTTGGCGTCGAGCCATGTACCGATCTGGCGCAGCAGTTCGGCTCGTTCGTAGGGGTGCTTGACCTTGGGCTGATCGGCAGCAATCGCGATGGCCTCGTCGATCTGACCGTCGAACAGGAGCATTCTGCCGAGCTTGCACGTCCAGTCGACCGCCTCTTCGCAGATCCACCCCTCATCGTCCCAGCCCTGATCAAGGTCCCGATCGAAGTCGGCCAGCTTGCGCCCGCGATACACCGAGATGATCCGGGCGCGATCATCGGACGTCCGGACAGTCTCACACAGCCAATAGAGGGCGTCCTGGGCGATGAGTGGCCGGTAGGGTCGCAGCAGTTCCAGTGCGTCGTCCAACCGGCCCTGCGAGGCCAGCCCCGTCGTCAGGGCCCGGATATCCATTTCCTGGAGTTCTGTTTTGGCGTACGAGTTCTGACTCAGGATCCAGGCCCGGTCACCGCCCCGAATGGCGATGATGGTGGCCAGCGACACCACCTCCGCCAGCGGCCGCACCGCGGCCCCGGCGACATAGGGCCCCATCTCCGGGCCGACCTCATCGAGCCACCTGCTCAAGCGTTGCGGATGCCGGTCGGAGAGGACTCTCAAGGTTTCCCGCAGCGGACCGGCGTCGCGCAGGCCCGGTTCCGGAACGTGCGTCGGACGTTCGGTACGCACCGCCCGCACCAGCGCCAGCTCCCGATCGAGATCGTCGGTGCGGGCGACGATGCGGCCGAGATAGGTTGCCGCATATCCCTCCGGCGGATAGTGATCGCCGTAGATGTCCTTCGCATGGCCGTTCGCGATCGCCGCATCCACGAACGCGAGCGCATCGCCGCCCAGCTCAGCCAGCTTCAGCGCCGCGTCGCAGGCCGTGCGCGGCAGAACCTCGCCGGAGGCCAGGCCGACGACGACAGCCAGTGCCTCTGCCTGCGCACCACCGACCGCCAGCGCCAGCGCCCACTCGGCCTGCTCTTCGGCTCCTGCGGTCGCCGGCACACGATCGCCGGCTGCGACGACCCCGGCCAGCGCCTGGTAGGCCCCTTCGAGGTCCTCGGCACGGTAACGGCCTTCGGCGTATGCCGTCGCTTTCACCAACTGCTGATTCCGATCTGGTTCGGCGAGCACTTCCGCCGCCCCGGGGGTCGGCCGCTGCCGCTGCGGGGGATCCTCGGCGATCCCGGTTGCGATCGCCTTGTCGAGTGGATCGTCGTGATGGGTGAGCCAGCACGTCCGCAGGCGGCGTGCGTGGTCCAGCCAACCCGCACGCACGCAGTTCTGGACGCCCCAGTAGTAGCCGTCTCTACAGATGTACCTGAGATCCGGACTGTCTCCCCAGTCCACCAGTGCGGCAACGGTGTTCACTACCGCCGGGGTATCGGCCGCCAGCCCGGCGCGCTGATACTCCCCCAGAACCGCGGCGAGGGCGTCGGCTTCGTCGTTGCCGACCTGGACTTTTGGTGTCCCGACGCAGTCGTCGATCGCCCGACGTGACCACTCGTCGTCGCGTGTGGCCAGCCACAGCAGCGCGCAGGCCGAACTGCGGGCAAGCTTGGACTTCTGATCGATGGCTGCGAACAGAACCTCGGCCCCAGCAGTGTCATTGTGCTGCAAACGCTCCCGGACGGCTTCCAACAGCACTCGGCCCACCGTACGGTGTTCGGCCCGCGTCACCACCCGGACGCAGAGCGCCGCGTCGAGCTCGCGGCCCGCCACCACCCAGCGGGTGACGATGCGTTCATCGCAGATCTCGTGCCACTGCAGCTCGCCGTCGGCGAGGGAATCGTCGAGAGCCGCCGTGAGGGCGCCCCGCGCCTTCGGGAAGGACAGGCCCAGCAGCATCGCGGTAACGAAGCGCTCGTGTGCGGGCAGGGTTTTCAGGCTCGCTGCCGCAGCCTTCACCGCACCGTCGGCGGCTGCCCGGACCGTGCGCCGCCAGCCCCGCGTGAGGGTGCCCTCGCGGCACCGCGCCAGCGTCTCCTCGCAGCGCTGCTCGACGGCGGCGATGGCCTCGGTTGGGTTGACGCTCATGCGGTGAGACCTGCCTTCGCTGCCAGTCGTGTTGCCATATCGATATCGCCGTGCCGGGCCAGGAAGCAGGCGGCCTCGTGGACTCGTTCGCGTGCGGTGACCGGTCCGTGTGCCGATTCGATGGGCAGCAGCGACGCGTCGTCGCTGTTCGTCACCACGAGTGCGCCGAGCAGGCGATTGCCCACTGCCAGAATGTCATCGGGTAGTTCCGACTCCGCGAGGGCTTTGGCAATCACCGGCAGATCAGCGGGATCGACATCGTCGAGCATCGTGCGGAGGTGCTTCGGCGCATAGTCCAGGTCCCACTCAAGTATCCGGAATACTTTGACCAGGCAGTCATCCCGGCTCGCGATAGTCCGTGGGATCTGGGTGACGCACGGGAGCATGAGCGGCGGATTCACCCAGCGATTGGTCTCGCGACCCTCGTCGACGACCCGTTCGGCGAGCTTGGACATGCCGGCGCTCACCCGGCCGGCCCGGAGATCTCCGAGGGCCGCTGTCACGTCCAGTATCGCGTCGCGATCCGGGCGGTCGAGTTTACGGAACAGGGGCTGCAGGAGGGTCACATCACCGGTGACCGCGATCGCGCCAGGAATGAGCGCAAGCAGGGTCCACGTCATCCCCTTGGCAGGGACGCCGGGTCCATCGAGGATCCGCATGACCGTTTCCGCGCGGGCCGGTGTCCACCCGCCGGTCGCATCCAGCCATTCACCGATCTTGCACAGCAGTCTGCCCAGCTCATAGGAGTGCGGGGGCTCGGGCTGAGCCGCCGCGATGGCGACCGCCTCGTCGACCTGGCCGTCGAGCAGCAGCATCCTGGCCAGCCAGACATTCCAATCGATCTCGTCGCCGTCCCAGTTGTCACCCACATCGCGGGACAGATCGCTCGACTTACGCTCGCGATAGGCCGCAATGATCTCCGCTCGGTCGGCGGCGGTCGTGACGGTCTCACACAGCGTCAGCAGGGCCGGCTGCGCGATCCGCGGCCGGTATGGCCGCAACAATTCCAGTGCGTCGGCGAGGCGTCCACGCTCTGCCAGCGCGGTGGCCAGCGGCGGAATATCGACCTCCTGGAGCTGACGCCGGACCCGCCAAGACTTCTGGCTGAGCGCAGCCGCCGAGGCTCCACCGCGCACGGCGATGATCTCCGGCAATGGCATTGCCGCCAGCGACTCGACCGCCGCCCCCGCCACATAGGGCCGCAGCCGGGGCTGAATCTCGGCCAGACACCAACTCAGACAAGATGGTTCAGCTTGGGACAGGATCCGCAGCGTTTCCCTGACCGGCCCGGCAAACCGCAGGTCGGGGGGCGTCGCGTCCCGGGTGAGGTACCGCTGGGCGGCCGTCAGCAGCCGCTTCTGCCGCTCCAGATCATTGCCCAAGGCCAGGATTCCGGCGAGGTAGGTGGCCACGTAATCTGACGGTGGATAGTTGGTGTTGTACGATGCGGTCGCGTGACCGTGCGCAATCGCCGCGTCGACGAATGCTGTTGCATCATAGTCTGTTTCGGCAATCCTCAGGGCAGCCTGGCAGGCAGTCAGCGGCAACTCCTGCCCCTCGGCGAGCTCGACGACGATCTTGAGTGCCGCATCGTGTGCCCCGCCTACAGCGAGGGCAAGCGCCCACTCGGCCTGCCGCTGAGGATCGGCCACCTCGGGTACGGTGTCCGCGTCGTCGAGGACGGCGGCGAGTCCTAGGCCGCCCATGAGCTCCCCGGCGGCGAAGTCGACTTCGGCATACCGGCTCGCCTTGACCAGTCTTTCCTGCGGATCGGTCTCCGCGGTCACCCTGTCGATGCCGATCACAGCCAGTGGCGCCGGCTGCGGCGGCTCGACGGCGATACCCGTCGTGATCGCCGCGTAGAGCGGGTCGTCGGGTTCCTTGGCTCGGCACGCGGCCAGTGCTCTGGCGTGATCGAGCCAGCCCGCGCGGACGCAGTGCTGCGTACCCCAGTAGTAGCCGCGTTCGGCGAGGTAGCGCCGATCCGGGTCGTCACCCCAGTCAACCAGTGCGGTAACGGTTGTCACCACTGCCTCGGCGTCAGCGGCGAGCCCGGCCCGCTGGTACTCGCCGAGCACCGTGGCGAGCGCATCGGCCTCCTCGCTGCCATCGCCCGACATAGGGGTCTCGACGATGCCGGCGATCGCGCGCCGCGACCATTCGTCGTCGCGCGTCGCCACCCGCAGCAGCGCACACGCGGCCGCGCGAGAGATCTTGGCCTGCCCGTCGATCGCCTCGGCAAAGATGGTCGCATCCGCAATGGCGTTGATCTGCGCCCTATCTCGCGCCATCTCAAGCAGCACCCGGCCCGCAGCCACGGGATCGGCGCGATTGACGATCCTCGCACCGCGGGCCGCATCCACCTCTCGCGCCGCCAGCCCCCAGCGGATGAGCAGGCGAGCGTCACAGATCATGTTCCATCGCAACGCTTTCGGGAAGTCACCATCGTCGGCGACATCGCTGTCCAGCAGCGAATCATCGAGCGCTGCGGCGAGGGCCACCAGCACGCGAGGAAAGGTCAGGCTCTGAACCAGTGCCGCTACAAAGCGCTCCGACTGAGGCAGGGCGATCAGCTGCGCGGCCGCCGCCTGACCGTCACCATCCGCGGCCGCGGCACCCAAAGCCCGCCAGACCCGGACCAGCTTTCCTTCGTGACAGCGCTCCAGCATCTGCTCACAGCGTTCCTCCAGACCGGCAATCGCTTCGCGTTCATGGTGACTCAGCGTCGCAAGCCCGGCCCGCTTCGCCAATCGGCTCGCCGAGATCAGCGCGCCGCGCCGGGCTTCGAAGCGTGCGGCCTGCTGGGTCCGCTCGCGGGCTGTTGCCGGGGTCGTCGCGGAGTCGATCGGGAGCGCACCGGCCCAGGCCCACGTACCGGTATCGCTGTGCTCTGCGAGGAACTCGGCGATCCGATGATCGGCGTCGACGCGAACCTTGTCGGGCAGCTGTGTCTCGCGGATCGCTCGGGCCATGATCAGCGCATCGGCGGGGTCGAGCGTGCTGAAAATCTTCTCGACGCGCGTGCGCTGCCGGGCCGGCTCGGCCCATGTCAGCATCCGGAATACCTTGATGAACAATTCATTCCGCCGGCCGACTGATCTCGGAATCTGCTGGACACACCACAGCAGACGCTGCGGCAGCACGTCTGGGTCGGCCCGCTGGTTCAGCCGGTCCAGCTCCCGCGCGATCTGGGCCACACCGTCGTCGACGCGGCCGGCGCGGATCGCACCCACCGCTGCCGCGCAGCGCACCAGCACCTGCCGCCAGCGATAGTGCCGGAGCCGGTCCTCAATCGGCACCAAAGACAGCTCCGGATCAGCGATCACAGCGCCCGGGATGGTGGCCAGGATCGCGGCGTCGGCCTCATTGGGTTGTGTACTCGGCCCCGCCAGAATCCGTACCACCGCAGCGGCCCGTTCCGGTGTCCAGCTGTCCGCGGCATCGAGCCGCTCGCCGATCCGGCGGACGAGTTCGGGGGCCCGCATCTGGTAGCGGATGTCCGGAAGCGATTCAGCGAGGGTGAGCGCGTCGTCGATCTGTCCGCAGTTGATCAGCAGCGCCCCGAACCGACATTCCGCGAGGGCGTCGTGTTCGGCCTCTTCGCCCTCTTCCCAATCCCACCCGGACGGCAGGGCGGTGGCCTTGTCGGCGATCATGCGCGCCCGGAAATCAGCCTTGATCCTTTCCCGATCATCCGGTGTCACAGTATATTCCGCCATCTTCAGCAGCACCTCGTTCGCCACCTGGGACCGATACGGCCGCACCAGCTCCAGCGCGTCGCCGACGCGTCCCCGGTCAGCGAGTGCGACAGCGAGCGGCTCGACGTCGAATTCCTGCGGCAGCTCATGATCGTGTGCGCTCTGACTGCGCTCCCCGGTCTGCTGACCGCCCCGGCACTCGACGATGATCTCCGCCAACGGCAACTCGGCCAGCGACCGCACTGCGGCACCGGCGACAAAAGGCCGCACCGGGGGATCGATCTCGTTCAGCCACTGATCCAGCCGTTCCGGATGCGCATCGGAGAGCACCCGCAGCGCCGACCGGATCGGGGCGAGTTCGCTCGGCCACGGCGCCCGGTCTGCGTACCCGAAGTTGACCGACCGGAACAGCGTCAGCTCACGATCCAGGTTGTTCTCCCGGGCGATGAGGCCGGCCAGATACCCGGCCGCGGCCGACTTTCGCAGCCCGCCTCCCGAATACAGCTGTGTGGCGTGTGCGGTTGCGGCATCGACAAATTCGCTGACGTCGACGTCCTGCTCGGCCAGCACGACCGCCGCCTCGCACGCATCGCGCGGCAACTCCTCGCGGCCGGCAGCCTGAGATCGGGCCAGATCGACGATGATCTCGCGCGCCTCGTCATGCCCGCCACCGACAGCAAGCGCCAGCGCCCAGGCCGCACGTTCGGCTGCGGTCGGTGCGGCAGGCAGCTCGTCGCCACCGCCGAGCACGAGTCCCAGGGCTTTCAGCGCCCCGGCCGGTTCACCCGCCGCATAGCGGCCTTCGGCATACGAGGTGGCCTGTTCAAGCCGGTCCTCGCATCTCTCCTCGCCGAGTACCTCGTCCAGCGTGGGGTTGTTGTGCTCGTAGGTACGGGGCGGGGGTGCGACGCCGGTCTTGATGGCCTCGTCCAGCTCGTCGCCGTCACCGTTGTAGAGAAACGACGCCATCGTCCGGGCATGATCGAGCCAGCCGGCCCGCACACAGGTGAACCCGGCTTGCCGCACGGCATCTCGCGAGTCATAGCCACGGTCCAGGTCGTCGACCCAATCTTTCAGAGCCGCAATGACTTCGGTCACCCCCTGGGAATCCGCCGCCTGACCCGCGCGCTGATACTCAGCAAGTACCGTCGCCAGCCCGTCGGCTTCCTCCCAGCCCGCCTGAATGATCGAGCTCCCCGTGCAGGCCGAGACGGCCCGCCAGGACCACACCTCGTCCGAGGTCGCCAACCAGATCAGTGCGGCTCCGGCCGCGCATTCGGCTTTCGCGTAGTCGTTGATCGCGTTCCACAGCGCCTGTGCACCCGCTATGTCGCCGGCCCGAAGCCACTCGCGGATCGTGGCGACCAGCACCCGGCCCGCTATTCCGGTGTGGCCACGATTCACGATCCGCGCGACCGTGGCCGGATCGATCTCACGCGCCGCTATTGCCCAGCGGGTGACGATCCGCTCGTCGCAGATGCGGCTCCAATCGACCGCGCGGTAGCCGGAGGCCATCGAGTCGTCGAGCGCGAACGCGGTGGCCACCTGCAGGTCCCGGAACGACAGTCCGATCAGCATCGTCGCGACGAAACGCTCCTGGTCGGGCAGCAGCCTCAGCGCCGCGACGGTGGCTTCCGGTTCGTTGCCGGCTGCGGCGGTCAGTAGTCGACGCCAGGCGCGGGCCGTCTGACTCTCCTGGCACCGCTTGAGTGCCGCTTCGCACCGTTGTTCCAGCGTTTGCATTCGTCCCCCCTCGACCGAGCCGGTTTGCCAGCCTACGTATGCGCCGAGATTCCTTCAATCTCGCAGATCAACATATAGATCTTGAATACTCAAGTATATAACCTTGATTCTTAGATCTTAAGGTTCTACCATTGAACAGTGTTTGTGATGACGATCGACCAGCGCGGCAGCCGCCGCGACATCGACCGTGTCGAACATCTCCTCGCCGCAACATCGAACGCCGCACTCGTGCGCCCCTTCGAACGTACCGCCGGCGACGAGGTGCAGGCCGTCGCCGACGATGCGGCCACTGTCGCCCGGCTCGCGGTGGATGTGGCCGCCGACGGACATTGGAGTGTCGGCATCGGATTCGGACGGGTCGAACTGCCCCTGCCCGAATCCACCCGGGCCGGTCGCGGCCCCGCCTTCGAACATGCCCGCGACGCCGTCGAAGTCGCCAAGAACCGGCGTATCCCGATAGCGGTCCGCGGGGCGGACCCTCTATGGGGACGGCATGCGCAGACCGCGGCCCGAATGCTCGCCGACGTCATCGCCCGGCGTAGTACGGCCGGCACGCAGGCCGTCGACCTGATGCGCACCGGCATCAGCCAGACGCAGGCCGCCGACCGCCTCGGGATCACCCCGCAGGCCATGTCGCAGCGACTGCGCGCCGCCGCGTGGGATATCGATGACGCCGCATACGCCCTGGTCGCCGACCTGTTGCGCACCGCCGACAACCACACCGCAAAGGTCATCCGATGACAGTGGCAGCGATCATTCTCCTCACCTGCACCGCGCTGATCCCGCCGGCCGCTGCCGGATACCGGCGCAGCGCCGGCACGCACGCCCGGACGTCGATAGCCGACATCGGTGCTGCCGTCGCGATCGCCGTCCTCGCGGCCATCGCCGCATTGTTGGCTCTCCCGACAGCTGCAGCCTCCGACACCACGCTGGTGATCGCCCGGGTCGTGTCGACGGCGGCGGCGGTGACCTGCGGCGGAACCCTGGTGCGGGCCGTGCTGTTCGCCGGCGGCGTCGGCCGCGTGGACACCACGCCCCCGGACTCCCCTGAAGCCGACTCCCCTGCTCCCGACGCACCCGGTCCCGACACACCGGCCGCCGACGAGGGCCCACTGCGCGGCGGCCACATCATCGGCTACCTGGAACGGCTCGCGGTCGTCGGGAGTCTGCATGCGGCGTGGCCGGCCGGTCTGGCGGTGATCCTGGCGGTCAAAGGGCTGGCCAGATACCCGGAACTCCGCTCACCGCAGGCATCCGAGCAATTCATCGTCGGCACATTCGTGTCGGTGCTGTGGGCGGCCGCGATGTTCGGGCTCGCGCAACTGATCATCACCTGACGCGCGGTCAGGCTTCGTCTGTCGCGGTGACGAAATCGATCAGTTCCTCGACCGACCGCAGGATCGGTACCTCGAGATCACGGAAGTCCTTGACCCCGGCCAGCACCCGCCGCCACCCGTCCTGTGGTGTGCCCCAGCCGAGTTCGGTGCAGATACCGGTCTTCCAGTCGGTGCCGCGCGGGATGATGGGCCATTCCCGGATCCGCACCGATGCCGGCTTCACCGCCTGCCACACGTCGATGTAGGGGTGACCGCACACCAGGACGTGCTCGCCGACCGCCTCGGTGAGCCGGGCCTCCTTCGATCCGGCGACAAGATGGTCGACGAGCACACCGGCCCGACGATGCGGTCCGGGCTGGAAGTCGGCGAGCGCGTCGTCGAGATTGTCGAGGCCGTCGAGGCTCTCCACCACCACACCCTCGACGCGCAGGTCATCACCCCAGACCCGTTCGAGCAGCGTCGCATCGTGCACGCCCTCGACGAAGATGCGGCTGGCCCGGGCGGTGCGGGCCCGCTGTTTGGGCACCGCCCGCGACCCGGACGCAGTACGGGTCGGCGCGGGAGCGGCCCCGGTGGCGGCCTGACCGTAACCGGCGCGTGCGACCTTCGGTTTGACCAGCGTGACGGGCTTGCCGTCGATGAGGAACGCGGCGGGCAACATCAGGAACACGCGGGTCTGCCCGCGCCGGTCCTCCAGCCGCACCAGATCACCGGCGTAGCTCTTCTCATAGCCGACGACCGCCCCGCAGAAGCCGGTGGCGGCGTCCTCGGCCACCAGGTCGAGTTCGGCGGCCACCTCGGGCACACGTGGTTTGGTGCGGCGCGGCTGCGCCAGGACGTCTCTGCCGTAACGATCGCTCACCCGAACACCGTAGGGCGCCAGGCGGCCCGCGCGGGTGACCCACGCCGGGCGCCGCTCTGCCCGAATCTCTTGTCCTGCCCGTACATCAGCGGACCGGTATTGTCGAAGATCTATGACCGGAACCGAACCTCTGCTCACCCCGTCGTGGCCCGCCTGCGCCGTCGGGGCGTGGGCGGCTGCGTGGAAGGCGGGGCTCTGCTCCCCCGACGACGTCATCGACATGTTCGGTCGCGACGGCTACGTCATCGACGACAGCACCGGGCGTCTCGACGGGGCCACCGCCACGTCCCTGCTCCCCGTCATCCGGGCGGCGAACGCGCTCAGCGTGCGACTGCCCGGGCCGGGCGACCCGCAAGGCCTGCCCCCGGGCCCGGCCACCACCGCAGCATTCGAGGCCGGCGAGGTTCTCCTGATCGACGATCCGGCCGGGACGCTCGCACTGATCCCCCGCGAACACGACGGCCTGATCCGCTGGACGATCCACGAGTACACCGGCACGCTGCCCACCCAGCCCTCCGATTCGGCCGCAGAACTCGAATACGAGCTGCGCCAAGCAGTTTCCGAAGCCGCCGGGCTACTGTCGGCGGCCGGCCCCAGGCTACGGGCCACCCCCGCCGACCTGCGGACCGAACTGCGCGACCTCACCGAACGCCTCCGCGTCGACGTCCCACCCCACGACGACACCCGGGTGTCCCGGATGCTCGACTCGGCCGCCCAGATCGAGGCGATCGTGACGATCGCCCACTCCTCGGGCGCAGCCTTCGGTGATACCGCCGGCGCTCACAACTCCGGCGACACCGAACTGCGCCGCCTGGCCACCCTGACCCGCCGAGCCCGCGCCACCGCCGTCAACCAGCTCATCTCCCGCCAACTCGCCGACGTCCGCTGACGCCCTATCATCTGAGCAACCCAGCTACTACCTGCTGGATCTTCGGCCTCGCGACTATCCTGTCCTTGTCCACCTACATGGGGTCCACGACATTGGCCTGAGCGGAGACGAGGTAGCCATTGTGAGCGTCCATACTCAGGTATCGCGCCGCGTCACGTCCTATGCGACGTTCGCCGAGCAGTTCGTCTCCGATCCCGTGCTGCACGACGATCCTTCGTTCGCGATCCGGGTTCTCCGGCAGAGCGTTCTCCAGGCCAGAGACCTGGTCGACCAGACCGGCATCGATGCCTTCCACAGCCGCCCACCCACCACCGGGGACGTCGGCTGGGATTCATTGCTGGCCGGAGTAGCGGTGATGACCGGGACCGGCCGCACCACACCGGGCGTACTCGACTGGTGCGCCGAACCCGGACGGCGCAGCACCGAATTGTTCGATCCCCTCGACACCGGCAAGTACCGGCTCCTGGAAATGCTGCGCACACCCATCGCACTGCGCGAACGAAACGTCATCCTGTCGCGAGGAAACCTGGAGGGAGTGTGAGCCTGTCCGATGCTGGGTTCACCGCCGACGACATCAATCGCCTGCTGACCGAACTGGCAGAGGTCCTACGACAACAAGGGCTCGAAGCAAAGCTCTTCATCGTAGGCGGAGCCGCAATGGCCTTGGCGTACAACGCGAGCCGTTCGACGAACGACATCGACGGCGTGTTCGAGCCTCGGGAGAGGGTCCTCGACGCCGCACGCGAGATCGCCGAACGCCACGGACTCGCCACCAACTGGCTCAACGACGCCGTGCGCGCCATCTATATGCCACCGCACGAGGACGCGCACCCGATCGCCCAACAGTTTGGCACCAGCCTCAGCGTCGAGGTCGCGTCCGCCGACTACATTCTCGCAATGAAGGCGATGTCGACGCGCCACTCCGACGGCGACCGCCGAGATGCCGCACGGCTGTGCAGCATTCTCGGCTACACCAAGGAATCCGATATCGAGGCTACGATCAAGCGATACTTCGGCCCGACTTCCCATTTCGGTGCACAAGAACTGTGGTTTGAGCGCATCATCGAAACGTTGAAACTCGGGGACTACTGATCACAAGCAGGTCAGGACACGCATGGGCCAGATAGACTACTGGAACCACAACACGGCATACCACACGGAACTGGTCGCATCCGTTGCAAGTGATGCGACCCGAGTCCTCGATATCGGCTGCGGGGACGGACTACTGCTGCAGAAGTTGGCGAGTACAAGTCGGCATATCACCGGAATAGATCCCGATGCGGCAGCGCTCACGAGCGCGCGCGAACGCCTGTCCGATCATCCGGACGCGCAGATGGCAGGTCCCCGATAGTCGGTCCAGGCTGTTCTAGAGCCAGTTCCTACAGGTGATCGCTCACGCGATCTCACACACCACCGGGTGGTGGGTGCAGGTGCATCCGGCAGCGTACTCTGCCGGCGTCTGGTAACCCAGCGCCGAGTGCCGGTGCCGGCGGTTGTGGTCGTCCTTGAAGTCCCCGATCACCACACGGGCCTCCAACACGCTGGTCCAGCAGTTGCGGTTCAAACACTCATCCCGCAACCGACTGTTGAACGATTCGACGAACCCGTTGTTCCACGGTGTGCCCGGCGGGATGTAGCTGATCCCGACCTTACCGTCGCAAAACTGTTGCAACGCATGAGAAATAAACTCCGGCCCGTTGTCCATCCGCAACACCCTCGGCGGCCCACCGACGGCAATGAACACCTTCTCCAACTCCTCGACCAGCCGCTCGGCCGGGATCGAGGTATCCACGATGTCCAGCAGCGAGACCCTGGTGTGCTCATCCACCATCGACGCGATCTTGATCTTGCGCCCGTCCACAGTCGAATCGAACTGAAAATCCAAAGCCCACACCACATTCGGTGCATCTGCCTCGATCACCGGCACCGACGACTGCCCCGCACGCTTGCGGCGCGGCGCGCGCTGAACCTGCAACCCTTCCTCCTTCCACAACCGGTGCACCTTCTTCTTGTTCACCGCCAACCCCACGTCGAACCGCAGATACGCCCACGCCCGCCGGAACCCATGCCGCGGGTTCTTGCCGGCATAGGCGCGCAGATCGGCGCGCAGGTCCGCATCCGGATCGGCCGGGGTCTGCGCCTGCGGCAGCCGTCGATACGCAGACCGGGAAAGCCCAACCACCTTGCACGCCATACGCTCTGACATGCCCTTCACCTTTGAGCATGTCGATAGCGGCGCGTTTGGAGGTCGGGCTCAGAATTTTCCCTTCGCGATCTCCCGCAACGCGTCCTTCTCCAACTCAGCATCAGCCAGCAGCCGCTTGAGCCGCCTATTCTGATCCCGCAACTCCTTGAGCTCCTTGGCTGCGTCAGCGTCCATACCGCCATGAGAACGGCGCCAGTTGTACAACGTGGCCGCCGACACCTCCAGCTCGTTCGCGATCTGCTCACCGGTCTTGCCCTCGGCCGCGAGCTCATCGACGCGCCGCAGCTTGCGCACGATGTCCTCAGCCGAGTGCCGTTTGCGTCCTGCCATGTCCCTCATCGTCCCTTCTACGCCCTCATCAGGGCAATCAGGACTCCAGAACTACCTGGACCGGTTCACAGGGGACATGCCACAATGACTGTCCTTCCAGATGGCAAGACTATGGCGTGCTGCGGACTTGGAACTCAATCAATTGACGAGCTGAACATAGGGCATGTCGATGTTGATGACTTAGCTACGGCGAGAACTCGCGCAGAGGCAGACTTCCTCAAACGTTGGATCAGAGATGAGGGCCCGGAACGAATTCTGCAATGGACTGCAGCACGGGACGAGACCATAATATGGGAGAATCTGTACGCTCACCGCTGCCAGGCATGTAAACGAGTCTACAGCGACCCCAAAGTAGAGTCGGTATTGCGCGATCACTACCCGAAAAGATCCTTGATGTCTTGACTAGCGAGTGGCTAATGCACGGCGACGTTACATAGCAGACTTGTTCCGAATACCCAATTGACTACTTCGGCAATGCGCACTTCACGGAAACCGAAAGTTCTGAATTCCCCCAGGTGACGTGTCTGAGGGGCGGAGCACGTCACTGGATACATTCACCTGGCCGTTGTCGCCGATGCCCGGTGCGTCAAGGTCTCCGCCGCTATCGGCGTAGCGTTCGGTGAGGTCGGCGATCAGGGAGACGAATGTCGGGTCGGTGCCGACGGTGGCGGCGCGGAGGAAGCCGAGACCGCGTTCGGCGCACAGGGTTCGGGCTTCGTTGTCGAGATCCCACACCACTTCGACGTGGTCGGAGATGAAGCCGATCGGGAACACCACCACCGATTGCACGCCACTGTCGGCGAGGACGGTGAGGTGGTCGCAGATGTCGGGTTCGTACCACGGCACCTGCGGTGGTCCCGAGCGGGATTGCCATACCTGGTCGTAGTCGTCGATGCCGAGCCGCCGGGCCACCTCGGCCGAGGCGTCGGCGACCTGCCGGGAGTAGATGCCTCGGCCGTCGATGACCGGGCCGTACTTGCGGTCGGCAGCGAGCGGAATCGAGTGGGCGGTGAACACCAGCCGGGGTGCGGGGTCGGCGGGCAGCGACTCGAATGCCGCGCGGACCGCGTTCTCGCAGGCGTTGAGGAAACCCGGTTCTGTACAGAACTGGGGTAGTTTACGCAGCAGCATCGGATCATCCGCGCTGTCCGGGATGCGCCGGGTCAGCTCGTCCAGAGCTCCGGCGATGTCCTCGTGGTACTGGACCGAACCCGAGTATCCATCCCACGCCGATGTCCCGAACACCAGCACCCGGCGATGACCGTCCCGGTACATCTGCTCGACGGTATCGGCAACGAACGGATACCAGTTGCGGTTGCCGAAGTAGATCGGCAGATCCCGCCCCCGCGCCAACAGTTCGGCGTCGAGGGCGGTGATCATGTCGCGGTTGCACTGGTTGATCGGCGAACGGCCGCCGAGGTGGTAGTAGTGTTCGGCGACTGCTTCGAGCCGTTCCCGGGGAACCCCGCGTCCGCGGGTCACGTTCTCCAGGAACGGCATCACGTCGTCGGGCTGCTCCGGCCCGCCGAACGACAGCAGCAACAGTGCGTCAAATTTCTTCACCGAAATCGGGTTACGCGAGGAAGTTCTCGGGGAACCAGGTGTTGTGGCTGGCTCCGCCGTCGACGTACACGATGGAGCCGGTGGTGCCGGGCAGCCAGTCCGAGAGCAGCGCGACGACGCTCTTGCCGACGACGGTCGGGTCATCGACATTCCAGCCGATGGGCGATGCCCCATCCCAGTACTCGTTGAGCATGTTCAGTTTGCGTGCGTCATCGGTGGCGGTGCCCGAAATTGCCTTGGCGGCAAGGGTTTTGATCGGTCCGGCGGCAACCAGGTTGGACCGGATGCGCTTGGCGTTGCCCACCTCGCGAGCGACGTAGCGGTTCACCGACTCCAGTGCCGCCTTCGACACGCCCATCCAGTTGTAGTCGGGCAGTGCGGTGCGCGGGTCGAAGTCCATCCCGACGATCGAGCCGCCCTCGTTCATCACCGGCAGTACGGCGCGGGCCAGTGCCGCATAGCTCCACGCGGAGATCTCGAACGACTTCGCGACGTCGGGGCCGGGTCCTTCGAGGAAGGGCACCGCGTCGGGGCCCATCAGGGTCTTGGGTGCGAACGCGATCGAGTGCACCACACCGTCGATGCCCTCGGGGGCGAGTTCGGTGATCTTGCCGGCCAGGGCCGCGAGATCCTCTTCGTTGGTGATGTCGAGACCGATCGCAGGCGGCACCTCCTGGGGCAGCCGCTTGGCGATGCGATCGATCAGCCGCAGCCGCTCCGGGATACCGGTGATGATCACCTTGGCGCCCTGTTCCTGCGCCACCGAGGCCGCGTGGAACGCGATCGACGCGTCGGTGATGATCCCGGTGATGAGGACGGTCTTGCCCTCGAGAATGCCTGTCATGGTGTGTTCTTCCTCCCCTAGTTACCCATGCCCATGCCACCGTCGACCGGCAGCACGGCCCCCGTGATGTACCCGCCCTCGTCCGAGGCCAGGAAGCTGATCGCGGCGGCCACATCCTCGGCCTTGCCGGTGCGGCCGAGCGGGATCACCTGCTTGGCCATCTCCACGTAGCGGTCTTCCATCGCCGCGGTCATGTCGGTCTCGATGAAGCCGGGTGCGACGACGTTGGCGGTGATATTGCGGGAGCCGATCTCACGGGCGATGGACCGGGCCATCCCGATCAGGCCCGCCTTGGAGGCGGCGTAGTTGACCTGTCCTGGGATGCCGGACATGGCGACCACGGAGCCGAGGAAGATCATCCGGCCCCACTTGGCGCGTTGCATGCCCTTGGTGGCGCGCTTGGCGCAGCGGAACGCGCCGGTCAGATTGGCGTCGATGACCTTCTCGAACGATTCCTCCGACAGCCGCATCAGCAGCATGTTGTCGGTGATACCGGCGTTGGCCACCAGCACCTCGACGGGGCCCTGGTGCGCCTCGACGTCGGCGAACGCCTTGTCGACGGACTCGGCGTCGGTGACGTCGCACTGCACTCCGAACAGGCCGTCGGGCGCACCGGAGCCGCGGTGGGTGACGGCGACCTTGTGGCCGTCGGCGGCGAGGCGCCGGGCGACCGCGAGTCCGATGCCGCGGTTGCCGCCGGTCACCAGGACCGAACGCGGAGTGGCCGCCGGGCGCGAAGGAACGTCAGTGGTGTCTGCCATAGATCAAGAACCTATCGGTCGAGGATGGATGGGCGGTTGTCGGGTCCGAGACGAGCCTTTTTCGGGTATTACGGTAGGCGCCGGTTGATGACGAGGGCGGCGAAAGCGGCGAGGATGGCGAGCAAGGTGCCCGCGATCAGCCAGGGCCGGGAGTTGTCGCCGCGCCGGGTCTCGTAGCCGATGTCCTTCTGCAGCTTCTCGTACACCCGGTTGAGCTCGTCGAGACTCGCGGCGGTGAAGAACTCACCGCCGCTGATGTTGGCGATCTGGCGCAACGAGGCGTCATCGACGGGCACCGGCACCTGATCGCCTTCGAGGTCGACGGTCCCGCCCATCGTGCCGAACGAGATCGTGGAGACCGGGATCTTCTCCTCCTTGGCCTTCCGCGCCGCGGTGAACGCGCCGCGCGGGTTGTTGGGGTTGTCGGGCACGGTCTCCTTGCCGTCCGAGAGCAACACGATGCGTGCCGGCGGGGCGGCCTTGTCACCGCCGAGAACGGTGTTGAGGGTCTGGATCTGCTGGATCGCCGCGAAGATGCCCTCACCGGTGGCAGTCTTGTCCGCCAGTTGCAGTTTGTCTGCGGCGGTCTTGGTGGCGGTGTGATCCGGCGTGGGCGACACCAGGGTCGACGCCGTGCCCGCGTACGAGACGAGGCCGAGGTTGATGCCCTCGGTGAGTTCGTCGGCAAACTTCTTGGCCGACGCCTGCGCCGCCTTGATGCGCGACGGTGCGACGTCGGTGGCGTTCATCGACCGCGACACGTCCATCACCAGGATGACCGTGGCCTTGTTACGCGGCACCTTGCGATCGGCCTGCGGACCCGACAACGCGACGGTCAGCAGCAGCAACGCCACCACCAGCAGCGCGATCGGCACGTGCCGCAGCGGGTTGCGTTTGACCGGCGCCACCCGGTTGAGCACCTCGAGATTGGCGAAGCGCAACGCCCGGCGGGCGCGCAGGCGCTGGATGTACACGTACACCCCTGCCAACGCCGCCACTATGAGAGCGAGCAGCAGCCACCAGGGACTGGACAGGTTCGACATCGGTTCAGCCCACCCCGGCGGCCATTCCGCGGCGACGGGCGCCGACGAAACGGACGGTGTCGTTGACCCAGTCCCGGTCTGTGCGCAGCGACATCACCGAGCCGCCGCAGCGGCGGATGGTGCGTCCGACCTCGGCCCGGTGTGCCGCGGCCGCGGCGGCGTAGTCCTGGCGGACCCGTTCGGTGATGTTGAAGTCGCGGACCTCACCGCTCTCGGCATCGGCGAGGGTGACCTCGCCGACCGCGGGCAGTTCGAGGTCACGCGGATCGAGTACTTCCACACCGAGCAGTTCATGGTGGGCGCCGATGGCGCGCAGTGGCCGGTCCCAGTTGATCGGGCCGAGGAAGTCGCTGATCACCACGGCCAGTCCGTGCCGGCGCTGGGGCCGACGCAGCGCTTCGATCGCTCCCGGCAGATCGCCGCGCACACCGGGGGTGGACCGGGTGGTGGTGGCCACCGCCTTGAGCAGGGCGCGCGCGTGCGCGCGGCCTGAAGCGGCCGGAACACGGACGAGCTTGTCGCCCGTCGCGATGATCGCCCCGTGCCGATTACCCCCGCCCGCGGTGAGATGCACGATCGCGGCGGCCGCCGCAACAGTCAGATCACGTTTGGTGCAGCGGGTGGTGCCGAAATCGATGCTGGCCGACGCGTCGACCACCAGCCACGTCTCCAGCTCGCGGTCGGCGATCATCTGCCGGACATGCGGTTCGGTGGTGCGGGCGGTCACCGACCACTCCATGCGGCGGATGTCGTCGCCCGGCTGGTAGGGCCGCGCCTCGCCCGGCTCCGACCCCGGTCCCGGGATGAGTCCGAGATGGGAGCCCTGCAGCACGCCGTCGAGCTTGCGGCGGACCGTGAGTTCGAGCGTGTTGAGTGCGGCGGTGAGCTGTGGGTCGTTGAGCAGTCCTGCGTCGAACGACGGCAGGTCGCTATTGGCCGCCATAAGGGCGTGCCGCCTCTGTGGGGACCTGACCGTTCTGCTGCGCCTGCGGAACCTGAGTCTGCGGGTACGCCGCGGGGGTGGTGGCCTGCGTGCCCACCTGCGGAAGTCCAACCGTCTGCAGGACCCGGGTGATCACCTGGTCGGCGTCAACCTCGTCGGCGAGCGCGTCGTACGACAGCACCAGGCGATGCCGCAGTACGTCGGGGATCATCTCGACCACGTCCTGCGGGATGACGTAGTCGCGGCCACGGACGAGCGCGAGCGCCCGCGCGGCGGCGACGATGCCGAGGGTGGCGCGCGGTGAAGCACCGTACGACAGCCAGCCGGCCACCTCGCCCAGCCCGACCTCGGCGGGGCGCCGGGTGGCGTTGATGACACGCACCACGTAGTCGACGAGTGCGTGGTGGACGAAAACGTTTCCGGCGACCTTCTGCAGCCGGACCATGGTCTGCGGGTCGAGGACGGGCGACACGGTGGGCACCGAGTTGCCCATCCGGTAGACGATCTCGCGTTCCTCCTCGACCGACGGGTAGCCGACGAGCACCTTGAACAGGAAGCGGTCGCGCTGCGCCTCCGGCAGCGGGTACACGCCCTCGTTCTCGATGGGGTTCTGGGTGGCCATCACCAGGAACGGGTCGGGCATCGGGTAGGTGGTGCCGCCGATCGACACGTGCCGTTCGGCCATCACCTCCAGGAGTGCCGACTGCACCTTGGCAGGGGCGCGGTTGATCTCGTCGGCCAGGAGGAAGTTGGCCACCACCGGGCCGAGTTCGGTGTCGAACTTCTCCTGGCCCTGCCGGTAGATGCGGGTACCGATGAGGTCGGTGGGCACCAGGTCGGGGGTGAACTGGACACGCGAGAAGCTGCCGCCGATGACCCGGGCGAAGGTTTCGACGGCGAGGGTCTTGGCGACGCCGGGCACGCCTTCGAGCAGGATGTGCCCGCGAGCCAGCAGGCCGACCAGGATCCGTTCGATCAACTGGTCCTGACCGACGATGACCCGCTTGACCTCGTAGATCGTGCGTTCAAGCAGTTTGGCGTCTGCTTCGCTGAGCGTGGCCGCGCCTGCGGCCGGGTCGGTGTGTGACTGCGGGGAGGTCAACCGTTGGCTCCTGTTCTGGGGTGTCGCACGGCTCTGCTCGTGTGTCGGTGCTCCAGCCTAGTCACGTCGACTGAAAACTCGCCAAGAAGACCGGCCGACCGGGTGACCCGGAACCGTCGGGTCAGAGCAACCTGACCACCATCGGCATGGCGCCGTCGGTGCGCAGGGGTGACACCTTGACGATGGAGCCGGACTGGGGCGCCTCGACCATCTTGCCGTCGCCGAGGTAGAGCGCCACGTGCTGGCTGGCGTTGGGGCCGTAGAAGATCATGTCGCCGCGTTTGATCTGGGAGAGCGGAACCTGCGGGCCGGAGGTGTACTGGTAACCGGTGTAGTGCGGGAGTTCGATGCCGACGCCGGCGAACGCGTAGATCATCAGTCCGGAGCAGTCGAAGCCGATCTTGTTGTAGTCGCCGTAACTGTCGGCGACACCGCCGTCGCGAATGCCCTGGGTGGGGCCGTTGGCGTCGCCGCCGCCCCACGCGTAGGGCACGTTGAGCTGTGAGAGGGCGCGGTTGACGATGACTTCGACGGCTTGCGGCCCGCGCAGACCCGGCCGGATGACGCCGCCGCCGCTGGACCCGGTACTGCCGAACAGGGATCCGGCCGATCCGGTGGTCAGCCGGGTGGCGAGGCTGTTGGGGCCCGAGCTGCCCAGGTCGGCACCGCCGAGGCCGAGTTCATCGAGCAGTGCCGAGCGCGGGAGCTGCTGTTGCCCGACGAGGGAGGCGAGCAGTTGCTGGCCGGTGTCGAGGAGGAGTTTGGCGGCGGCGTCGGCCGCCATCTTCATGGACGGATTGTCGGTGCCGAGCAGGTTGCCGACGATGTCGCCGGCGCTGCTGCCGGTGCCGCCGACCGAGCCGGTGCCGCTGCTGGTGGTGGGGGTGTCGAGGTCGACCTTCTTGGTCGTGGCCTTGCGGATCTCGGCGAGCTGCTTCTGGATGCCGGTGCGCTGCTGCACCAGCAGGCCCCGGCGCTGCTGTTCGTCGGCGAGCTGCCTGCGGACCTGGGTGACGGAGGTGATGGCGTCGTCCTTGCGGGCGGCTGCGCCGGCGGTGGCGAACGAGGCCTGACGTTTGGTGGCCTGGGCCGCGGCGAGACGGTTTGCCCGCTGGTTGCGGGCCACCTGCAACCGGTTGATGATCGCCTTCTGGTTGCGGCCGATCTGGTCGACGGCGGTCATCTTGTTCAGCACCGCGTCGGGATCGTGCGAGGACACGTAGTCGGCCATGGATCCGCGCTGGTTGCCCTGCCGCTGCACGGTGCGGATGAACTCGTTGAAGTCTTCCTGCGCCTTCTCGACGGCGTCGGTGGACAACCGGAGTTCACGCCGGGCGCCCTTGGCGGCCGTATCGGCGAGTTGCTGTGCGGCGACGGCGTTCTGGTAGTCGACGAGCGCCTTGTTGACCTGTTCTTGCCGCACGGCGACGGAATTGTCGAGATCGGCGATGTTCTGGTCGACGCCGGCGATCTGTGTGATGAGCTGCGCCTCACGTGAGGTTGCGCGCTTGGACTTGCTGGGCGCGCCCTCCGCGACGCCGGCGCACATCGAGATGATGAGCAGTACCGCCACGACGGCTGCCCAACGGATCAGCCGCGGCGCAGGTGCGTTACGTCGCGTCACCAAGGAACTCCCTGCCTCTTTCCACCGGTCCGGTCCACCGCAACACCATGTCACATCAGCAACACAAATCACATCAGACACACTGTTGACAGTAGAACCGTACGTCACATCAGACGCAAGGCAAACCATCTGCCACAAATTACATAAACGTGACTTTCCTTGATCACGCCGTGAACAGGGCAAAGAGTTGCCGCCGGAGCAGGTATCAATTCGGCAACACCGGCCACCACAACCAGGACAGCGGCACCGAACGCGCCTTCGGGCCGGCCGGAAGGTCAGTCCGTCGCCGAACCCGGGTCCGATGACGGTGCGTCACCCGCACCCACGACCACCGAGTCGCCGGCGTCCGCGTTCTGGGAACCGGTGTCGGACTGCGCGCCGGACACCTCACCCTTCCGGCTTCCGAGGACACGGGCGGCCACCGCGCCGATGACGACGACGACGATCAGGACGAGCGTGGCCACGGTCCAGTTGATCGACGGCTCGGTCATCTTGTCGTACATCTGCCGGGCGGCCTGGGTTTGATCGGCAAACTTCAGATTGTCGGTGGCCTGCTCGAGCGTGACACGGCTGAACTCATCCGAGGCGCTGCCGACGGCATTGGGCCCGATAACGATGACCGTGCCGGAGGTGTCCTTCTGTAATGCGGTGGCGATGTCGCGATAGTTGGTGAAGACGGGCTGCCGTTCGGTGAGCACGACGAAGTGAAGGTCGTGACCGTCCTTTTTCCCTTGTGCGACGAGTTCACGCAACGCGGGCACCTGCGCGGCCGGTGCCGAGACATTGTCGTCGGCCAGATCCTTGCGCAGCGGACCCAGCTTGATCCCCTCACCCACCTGAGTGTTCCGTGGATTCGGTGCGGCCAGATGGAGATCCGGGGCGGCCAGCGGGCCGATCGCCAACACCTCGCCGGAGCCCGAACCCGTCCCGATGCCGTCGGTCCCTGTACTCACTGCCACTACCTCGGTTTCGTCACGTTGCGCGGAGATTAATTCCACCCGGCGGGCCGCTGTCGGCCGCGACCGGGGCTCACTCCTGCGTCAAGATGGAGATGCCTCATCAAAATCTAGATGCTGCGAACGGACGTGACGCACACCGCACACCCGGTCGGCGTGTTCCGCGCAGGCCGGCTTGTAAACCGTACGCGCGTACTGTTATGCTGGAACCTGTCGCCGCATCGCCGACGACCACGCCCCCGACCACCGTGTCCAGGTCACCCGCCTGCGAGCTGGCCTACCACTCTTCGGTAGACAAACAGTTGGCAAAATGACCGGCCCGACGCGGGCAACGGTGGCAAGCTCCACACAGTGACTCCCTTCGGGGGGTTGGGACTCCCTTCGGGGGGTTGGGACTCCTTCCGGGGAGTCGGGGCTCCCTCCGGGGAGTTCGGTCCACGCGCACCAGGCACGGACTTTGCACGACGCCGACGCAGCCCGTCGGTCAGATCGACTTCGGAAGATCTACAACACACGCCGACGCAGCCCGTCGGTTTATGAGGAGAGTGGAATACAACGTGAGTATCAATTCATTCGGCGCGCGCGGGACCCTGGAGGTCGGCGACGAGTCCTACGAGATCTTCCGTCTCAACGCGGTACCCGGCACCGAGAAACTCCCCTACTCGCTCAAAGTGCTCGCCGAAAACCTGCTGCGCACCGAAGACGGCGCCAACATCACCGAAGAGCACATCAACGCCCTCGCCAACTGGGACCCGAGCGCCCAGCCCAACATCGAGATCCAGTTCACGCCCGCCCGCGTGATCATGCAGGACTTCACCGGCGTTCCCTGCGTGGTCGACCTGGCCACCATGCGTGAGGCCGTCACCGCCCTGGGCGGCGATCCCAACAAGGTGAACCCCCTCTCGCCCGCCGAGATGGTCATCGACCACTCGGTGATCCTCGACGTGTTCGGCCGCGCCGACGCCTACGAGCGCAACGTCGAGCTGGAGTACGAGCGCAACTCCGAGCGCTACCAGTTCCTGCGCTGGGGTCAGGGCGCGTTCGACGACTTCAAGGTCGTCCCCCCGGGCACCGGCATCGTGCACCAGGTCAACATCGAGTACCTGGCCCGCACCGTCATGGTGCGCAACGGCCAGGCCTACCCCGACACCTGCGTCGGCACCGACTCGCACACCACCATGGAGAACGGCCTGGGCGTGCTCGGCTGGGGCGTCGGCGGTATCGAGGCCGAGGCCGCGATGCTCGGCCAGCCGGTGTCGATGCTCATCCCGCGCGTCGTCGGCTTCAAGCTGACCGGCGAGATCCAGCCCGGCGTGACCGCCACCGACGTGGTGCTCACCGTCACCGACATGCTGCGCAAGCACGGTGTCGTCGGCAAGTTTGTCGAGTTCTACGGCAAGGGCGTGGCCGAGGTTCCGCTGGCCAACCGCGCCACCCTGGGCAACATGAGCCCCGAGTTCGGCTCCACCTGCGCGATCTTCCCGATCGACGAGGAGACCATCAACTACCTGCGGCTCACCGGTCGCGACGACCAGTCGCTCGCTCTGGTCGAGGCCTATGCCAAGGAACAGGGCATGTGGCACGACACCGAGAACGAGCCGGTGTTCTCCGAGTACCTCGAACTCGACCTGGGCACCGTCGTCCCGTCGATCGCCGGCCCGAAGCGCCCGCAGGACCGCATCCTGCTGTCGGAGTCGAAGGTCGCCTTCCGCAAGGACATCCACAACTACGTCGAGGAGGGCCTGACCCCGGCCCACACCCAGCTCGACGAGGCCGTCGAGGAGACCTTCCCGGCATCCGATCCGGCCACGCTGAGCTTCGCCGAGGACGACGCGGTCGTCGTGCAGTCGGCGGCCAACGGCGCCGAGGGCCGGCCGACCAAGCCGATCAAGGTTGTCGACTCCGAGCGCGGCGAGTTCATCCTCGACCACGGCGCCGTCGTGGTCGCCGGTATCACCTCGTGCACCAACACCTCCAACCCGTCGGTCATGCTCGGTGCCGCTCTGCTGGCCAAGAACGCCGTCGAGAAGGGCCTGTCGACCAAGCCGTGGGTCAAGACCAACATGGCGCCCGGTTCGCAGGTCGTCACCGACTACTACGAGAAGGCCGGCCTGTGGCCGTACCTGGAGAAGCTGGGCTACTACCTGGGCGGCTACGGCTGCACCACCTGCATCGGCAACACCGGTCCGCTGCCGGAGCAGATCTCGCAGGCGATCAACGACAACGACCTGTCGGTCGCCGCGGTCCTGTCCGGCAACCGTAACTTCGAGGGCCGCATCTCCCCCGACGTCAAGATGAACTACCTGGCCTCGCCGCCGCTGGTCATCGCCTACGGCCTCGCCGGCACCATGGACTTCGACTTCGAGTCGCAGCCGCTCGGCCAGGACACCGACGGCAACGACGTGTTCCTCAAGGACATCTGGCCGTCGGCCCAGGAGATCGACGACACCATCAAGAACGCCATCAGCCAGGACATGTTCCGCAAGTCCTACGCCGATGTGTTCAAGGGTGACGAGCACTGGCGCAACCTGTCCACCCCCGAAGGTGACACCTTCGCGTGGGGCGAGGATTCGACCTACGTGCGCAAGGCCCCGTACTTCGACGGCATGACGATGGAACCGGCTCCGGTCTCCGACATCAAGGGTGCCCGCGTGATGGCGGTTCTGGGCGACTCGGTCACCACCGACCACATCTCGCCCGCCGGCCCGATCAAGCCCGGCACCCCGGCCGCGCAGTACCTCGACTCGCACGGTGTGGCCCGCAAGGACTACAACTCGCTGGGCAGCCGCCGCGGCAACCACGAGGTGATGATCCGCGGCACGTTCGCCAACATCCGTCTGCAGAACCAGCTGCTCGACGGTGTATCCGGCGGCTACACCCGCGACTTCACCCAAGAGGGTGGCCCGCAGTCGTTCATCTACGACGCCTGCGAGAACTACAAGAAGGCCGGTATCCCGCTGGTCGTCCTCGGCGGCAAGGAGTACGGCTCCGGTTCGTCGCGTGACTGGGCCGCCAAGGGCACCGTCCTGCTGGGCGTCAAGGCCGTCATCACCGAGTCGTTCGAGCGTATCCACCGCTCCAACCTCATCGGTATGGGCGTGGTGCCGCTGCAGTTCCCCGAGGGCGAATCGCACAAGTCGCTGGGTCTGGACGGCACCGAGGTGATCGACATCGTCGGCATCGAGAAGCTCAACGAGGGCATCACCCCGGCGACGATGAAGGTCACCGCCACCAAGGAGGACGGCTCGGTCATCGAGTTCGACGCCAAGGTGCGCATCGACACACCCGGTGAGGCCGACTACTACCGCAACGGCGGCATCCTGCAGTACGTGCTGCGCAACATGATCAACAGCTGAGCTGATCGTGCCCAAGGTCAGTGATGACCGGCTCGCCGCGCGTCGTCGGGAAATTCTCGACGGCGCGCGGCGCTGCTTTGCGGAGTACGGATACGACGGCGCGACAGTCTCCCGGATCGAGAAGGCCACCGGACTGTCGCGGGGTGCGATCTTTCACCACTACAAGGACAAGGAGGCCTTGTTCCTGGCCCTTGCCCACGAAGACACCGAACGGATGGCCGATGTGGCCGCCGAGCAGGGCCTCGTGCAGGTGATGCGCAACGTGCTGGCCAACCCGGCCGATTTCGACTGGCTGGCCACCCGGCTGGAGATCGCCCGAAAGCTGCGCACCGACGACTCGTTCCGCGCGGCGTGGCTGGCGCATTCGGCTGAACTGGACGCCGCCACTCACGCGCGCCTGGAGCGCGGCCGCGAGGCGGGCAGGCTCCGCAACGACGTGCCCACCGATGTGCTGCAGAGCTACCTGGATCTGGTTCTCGACGGTCTGATCAGCAGGCTGGCATCCGGGCAGCCCA
>NZ_BAED01000005.1 GCF_000241345.1 Gordonia amarae NBRC 15530 | reverse complement strand
TTGGCATGTCCCCCGTGAACCGATCCAGGTAGTTCTAGAGTCCTGATTGCCCTGATGGGGGCGCAGAAGGGACGATGAAGGACATGGCAGGACGCAAGCGCCACTCGGCTGAGGACATCGTGCGAAAGCTGCGGCGTGCGGACGAACTTGCAGCTGAGGGTAAGACCGGTGAGCAGATCGCGAACGAGTTGGGGGTGTCGGCTGCCACGTTGTACAACTGGCGCCGCTCCTACGGCGGTATGGACACCGACGCGGCCAAAGAGCTCAAGGAGTTACGGGAGCAGAACAACCGCCTCAAGCGGTTGCTGGCCGATGCGGAGTTGGAGAAGGACGCGTTGCGGGAGATCGCGAAGGGAAAATTTTAGGCCCGACCGCCAAACGCGCTGCCATCGACATGCTCAAAGAGGTGAAGAGCCTCTCAGAGCGTATGGCGTGCAAGGTGGTTGGGCTTTCCCGCTCAGCGTATAGGCGGCTTCCACAAGCCCAGACCCCGGCCGACCCGGATTCTGGTTTGCGGGCTGATCTGCGGGCGTATGCGGGCAAGAATCCCCGGCATGGGTTTCGGCGGGCGTGGGCACATCTGCGGTTCGACAAAGGTATGGAACTGAATAAGAAGAAGGTCCACCGACTGTGGAAGGAAGAAGGGCTACAGGTCCACCGGGCGCCGCGGCGCAAACGAGCCGGGCAGTCGTCAGTGCCGGTGATCGAGGCGGATGCCCCGAATGTTGTGTGGGCAATGGATTTTCAGTTCGATTCGACCGTTGATGGGCGCAAGATCAAGATCGCCTCGATGGTTGATGAGCACACCCGGATGTCGTTGCTGAACATTGTGGATACCTCGATCCCGGCCGAACGGCTCGTCGCCGAGCTGGCGGCTGTGTTCGCCGCTGCCGGCGGGCCGCCGATGGTGTTGCGGATGGACAACGGCCCGGAGTTCATATCCGAAGCATTGCAACAGTTTTGCGACGGACGAGTCGGGATCAGCTACATCCCGCCCGGCACACCGTGGAACAACGGGTTCGTCGAATCGTTCAACAACCGGCTGCGGGATGAGTGCTTGAACCGCAACTGCTGGACCAGCGTGTTGGAGGCCCGGGTGGTGATCGCCGACTACAAGGACGACCACAACTATCGGCACCGGCACTCGGCGCTGGGCTACCAGACCCCGGCAGAGTACGCTGCCGGATGTACCCACACCCACCACCCGGTGGCGTGTGAGATCGCATGAGCGATCACCTGTAGGAACTGGCTCTACAACTGCTTGGACCGACTATCGGGGGCCTGCCA
>NZ_BAED01000006.1 GCF_000241345.1 Gordonia amarae NBRC 15530 | reverse complement strand
ACCCTAACCATTTTTCACCAAAAATGGAACGTGTTCTAGTTTATTGGCGCGCCGACCGGGCACTCCCCTACACCGAGTGGCTCGCCAGCCCGGCGTCCTTGCTGCCGTAGGACGAGCGCAGCGTCGGCTTCACGATCTTGCCGCTGGCGTTGCGCGGCAGTTCGGCCACGAGCACCAGATCCTTCGGATGCTTGTAGCGGGCCAGGGAATCGTTGAGGTGCCCCTCCAGGTCGGCGAGCGTCAGGTCACCGCCGTCCTTGGTCACCACCACCGCCACGGGCACCTCACCCCACTTGGGATCGGCCCGCCCGATCACCGCGGCCTCGAGGATCCGCGGATGCGCGTGCAGGGCGTTCTCGACCTCGGCGCAATAGATGTTCTCGCCGCCGGAGATGATCATGTCCTTTGCGCGGTCGACCACGTAGATGAAGCCCTCGGAGTCGCGGCGCACCAGGTCGCCCGAGTGGAACCAGCCGCCGCGGAACGAGTCTGCGGTGCCCTCGGGGTTCTGCCAGTAGCCCAGCATCAGATTGGGTCCGCGGTAGACGATCTCGCCCACCTCGCCGTCGGCCACGTCGTTCATCGCCGGGTCGACGATGCGTGCGGTGACCGACGGGATGACCTTGCCCACCGAGCCGAGCTTGCGCAGCGCATCCCGGCCTTCGAGCACGCAGGTGATCGGTGACATCTCGGTCTGGCCGAACACCGCGACGTTGAGCGCGTCCGGAAAGGTCGCGTCCATGGCCTTGAGCACGGTGTCCGAGGCGGGGGCGGCACCCCAGCTGATGATGCGCAACTTCAGATCGCGCGGCTTGGCCTGCTGGGCCGCGCACACGGCCTGCCACTGCACCGGCACCAGGAAGATCGACGTGGTTCCCTCGGCCTCCAGCGCGTCGAGCAGTTCATTGGGCTCGAACGCACCCAGCGGGTGGATCACCGACAGCGCGCCCATGTAGAACAGCGCCGACATCGCACCGATGGCGGCGATGTGGAACATCGGCACCACCATCGACCCGATGTCGTCGGCCCTGGTCTGCAGCTCGCGCAGACAGGTGACGGCCTGCGCCTGCATGTTCTGGTGGGTCAGCATGGCGCCCTTGGGTTTTCCGGTGGTTCCCGAGGTGTACATGATGAGCGCGACGGACTCCTCCGGCACGTCGATCTCCGGCAGGCCGTCGGTTCCCTCGGCCAGCAGGGTCTCGTAGTCGAGATGCTCGGGTGACTCGGATCCGCCGACCACGATGATCTGTTCGATGCCGGGCGCGGCCCCCTGCACGGCACCGGCGAGCGGGGCGAGCATGGTCTCGGTGACCACCACCTTGGCACCGCTGTCGGACACCAGGAACGCGATCTCGGCCGGCGCCATGCGGATGTTCACCGGCACCGCGATCGCGCCGAGGATGTTGGCACCGAAGATGGCCTCGACATACTCGGTGCGGTTGAGCATGAGCAGCAGCACCCGGTCGCCGGAGCCGACACCCCGGCGGTGCAGCGCCGCGGCGAAGGCGTGGGAGCGCTGGTCCAACTCCGACCAGGTGGTCACCTTGCCGGCGAACTTGAGCGCAGGCCCGTCGGGGGTGGTCAGCGCGTGGCGGCGCACCTGGTTGTTCCAGTGGTTGCGGCGCGACCGCAGCGGCTCCGTCGCACGGATGTCGGCTCCACCTGACAGGTCTGTAGAAGTCATCACATCTCCTCGTGTGTCTGATTTGTGGGATTCACGGTACTTGGCCCATGAGACATGGAACACCCTATCCAGCTAGAAGATATACGATATATGTTCTAGAGTCAGCCTCACGTTCACCAGCGCGGTCAACACGCCGCGCACCTGTCCCGGAAGGACCCCCATGGTTCAGTTCACCGCCGAACAACGCGCATTCGCCGATTCGGTCGCCGACTTCTGTCAACGCGAGACGGGCACCCGAGCCCAGCGCGATGTGCTCACCAACCACGGCACCGAGCTGCATTCGCAGGACCTGTACAAGAAGATGGCCGAACTCGGCTGGACCGGCATCCTCATCCCCGAGGAGTACGGCGGCGCCGGTGCGGGCAACGTCGAGATGTGCATCCTGCTGGAGGAGTCACTGCGCGGTGGCGCCCCCATCGGCGGTATCGGCCCCACCCTGATCACTGCCGCCGGGTACCAGAAATTCGCCGGCGAGGAGATGAAGCGCGACGTGCTGGCCGGGGTCGTCGCCGGTGATTCGCTGTCGGTGTCGATGTCCGAGCCGGAGGCCGGTTCCGACGTGGCCGCGCTGTCCTGCCGCGCCGACAAGGTCGACGGCGGCTGGCTGATCAACGGCCAGAAGACCTGGTGCTCCAACGCGCACTTCGCCAAGTCCATCCTGCTGATCGCCCGCACCGACAAGAACGGCAAGAAGCACGAGGGCCTGACCCAGTTCCACGTCCCGGCCGGAACTCCGGGCCTGGAGATCCGCGGCATCGACACCCTCGGCGGCCGTGAGGTCAACGACCTGTACTTCACCGACTGCTTCCTGCCCGATTCGGCCGTCGTCGGCCAGGTGGGCAACGGCTGGAACCAGCTGATGGCCGGCCTCAACACCGAACGCCTCATCCTCGCCGCGATGCAGCTCGGTCTCGCCGAGCGGTCATTCGCGCAGACCCTGCAGTTCATCACCGAACGCAAGCAGTTCGGCCGGCCGATCGGCACCTTCCAGGCGCTGCGGCACCGGATGGCCGACCTGGCCACCGAGATCGAATGCACCAAGCTGCTCGTGTACTCGGTGGCGCAGAAGGCCGACGCCAACCCGGACAAGTTGCTGCCGCGCGAGGCCTCGATGGTGAAGCTGAAGGCCACCGAGACGTCCAAGCGGATGACCATCGACGCGATGCAGATGATGGGCGGCTACGGCTACGCCACGGAGTTCGACGCCGAGGCCATGATGCGTGCCTCGATCATCTCGACTGTCTACGGTGGTACCAACGAGATTCAACGCGACATCATCGGCAAGACCTTCGGGCTGTAGGCCCGGGTCCGGCGGTTCGCGCAGGAAGTGGAGTAGGTACGTGACGGTGGCAGCACACCAGGGGACACAGCAGACGACGCCGGCACAGGCGTCGCGCAGGCGGGCGGCAGCGAGCAAGATCCGCAAACGCCCCCAACTGTCCGAGGAGGTCGCCGCCCACCTGCGCCACGCGATCATGACCGCCGAGATCCGGCCCGGCGAGTTCATCAGGATGGACGACATGGCCGCGCGGCTCGGGGTGAGTGTCACCCCGGTCCGCGAGGCCCTGCTCACCCTGCGCGGAGAGGGCATGGTCAGCCTCGCTCCGCACCGCGGCTACATCGTGGCCGCACTGAGCCGTATCGACGTCGAGGACCTGTTCTGGTTGCAGAGCGAGATCGCGGTACGTGTCGCCCTACGGACGGCCCAGGCGATCACTTCCGAGCAGATCGGCGAACTCGAATGGTGCAACCAGAAGCTCGCCGTCGCGGTCCGTGCGGGCGACGGCCCGGAGGTGGCCGACGCCGAGTTCGAGTTCCATCGCATCCACAACCTGGTGGCCGACAGCGGCAAGCTGTCGTGGTTCCTGCTCAGCGCCACCCGCTACACCCCCACCCAGCTGTACGCCACCGACCCGGAATGGGGTGAGGTGGCCGTCGATTCGCACGCCAAGCTCATCGCCGCGTATCGCAAGGGCAACCGCGAACAGGTGATCGAGCAGACCCGCCGGCAGTTCACCGACGGTGCCGCCCGCCTCACCAAACACCTCGAGGCCACCGGCATCTGGGACTAGCGGCATCTGGGACTAGGCCAGCGTCTCACGCCGCCCGAACAACTGAACGTAGAACCAGGTTCCGTTGCGGCCCTGGGCCACTCCCACGCCGATCTGATCGAACTCGGGGTTCATGATGTTGGCGTGGTGCCCGGGCGAGTTCCACCACGCCAGGTGGGCGGTGGCCGCGTCGGGCTGTCCGCACGCGATGTTCTCGGCCGCCCAGTTGAGGTCGGTCTCGTTCAGCACCGGCGTCAAATCCTGGTGGTACAGATTCAGCTCACCCGCCAGCCGCTCGGCATGCGCCCGCGCGAACCGCACCAGCCCCGGATGCACCCACACACCCGCCAGACCGCCCTCGCCCCGCGCCGCATTCGCCAACGCGATCAACTCATCCTCCACCCGCCAAACCTACCCGCCGTTCCCGCTTACCCGTTTCCTTGAACGCCAATTGGATCCGATTGGCGTTCAAGGAAACCGCTACGCGGGAGAGTGGGCGGCCGGGGCGCGGGGGCTGCGGCGGTAGGGGGAGACCGCCGGAGACGCCGGGAGCCAGAGGCGCCAGGGGCGGTCCGCGGCGACGCTGATGCCGACGCGGGGGCCGGTCTGCCACCTGTCTGCGCCGCGCAGTTCCAGCCGGATCGCCGACTCCGGGTCGAAGAGCTCGGTCCCGTTGTCGGACAGCTCGATTCCGAGCGCCCGTCCCAGGTTGCCCGGTCCTCGGGCCAGGTCGGCCACCCGCCGGGCGCCGGGTCTGCGGGCGGTCACCACGTCGAGGCCGTCGATGATCTCGGCCGACCGCAGGAGCACGGCACAGGCGGTGTCCTCGGGTCCACACACGACGTTCATACAGCGGTGGATCCCGTAGCTCAGATACACGTAGAGCACGCCGGGTGGCCCGAACATCACCCGATTGCGCGGAGTCGGCCCCGGATAGGAATGGGCGGCAGGATCGGGCCACGGTCCGTCCTCCGGAGACCCGTACGCCTCGACCTCGACGATCCGCGCGACGACGTCCCCCACCGTGAGGATCGAACCGAGCACCCGGCTCGCCGCGGTGACCGGGTCTGCGTCCTGGAGGTCCTCAACATCCACGCCGCCATATTCTGCCCGGTCTCATCCGCAGCCGCCGCCACCACCGCAGTCACCGCCGCCGCTGAATCCCCCACCGCCACCACCACCGTCGCCGCCCAGCACTTCACGTCCGGTGAATCGCGTGATGTGGATGGGTACGACGAACGCCACGTAGAGCGCGGCGATGGCGAGCACCACCGCCCCGGTGAGCTGGGCGTCCGCCGCGACGGTCCACCGCTCCTCCCAACCGACTTCCAGGAGCGCGGCGGCGCCGGCACCCAGGAAGCTGAAACCGAGTAGCCACGCGACAATCAGCGCGATGTGGATCATCATCCACTTCACGCCACGTCGATTCTTCCGGACCATACCTGATCGAATGTACGCCGCCGGCACACAGCCGCAACCCCACGCAGTGCCACAGAAGGCAAGAAGCCCGCTGCAAGCAGCGGGCTTCTTTCTGCTCCCCCAACTGGACTCGAACCAGTCGTGGTATACCTGGTCAAGGCGATAAACAGCAGGTCAGAGCGTTGTAGTACCCGCACGATAGTGCAAGATTCCGCACGTTTTGGCATCCTGAGTACCGCACGAGTACCGCGACCGCGCGGCACTCGCCCGACCGGGAGGACATCGCAGGTGGCACGCGAATCGTGGGGCATCATCGACAAGCAGCGCAGCGGGCGATACCGCGCGCGCTACACCCACCAAGGCGAGCGCCACACCGCCCCGCACACCTTCGACACCAAGGACGCGGCTCGGACCTGGCTCTCTCGACAGCGCATCGCCATCGCCGACGGGACGTGGGTCCACCCCGAGGAGGCCAAGAAGCGGGCCGAGACCGAAGCTGCCGAGGCCGCGCGCAAACAGATCACCGTCGACGAGTACGCCGAGCAGTACATCGAGCGCCGCTTCAACGCTGGCAAGCTCGGCGGCAAGACGGCCTACGACTACCGGCTCTACTGGCACGGCCCCCGGCCGAAGTCCAAAGGCCAGCGCGCCACCGCAGGCGGCCGCCTGCACCACTTCGCCGGTTGGCCGATCGGCGACATCGCCTACGAGGACGTCTGCGACTGGCACGACGAGCAGATGGAGAGTGGCGCGCTCACCCAGGTCACCCGCTGCTACGAACACCTCAAGACCGTGATGCTCGACGCGGAGGACCGCGGGCTCATCGACCGCAACCCGTGCCGGATCAAGGACGCCAAGGTGGCCACCGGCAAGAAGCGCACTCCACCCACCGACGCCGAGCTGCCCATCGTCATCGACGCCATGCCGCTCAGCCTGCAACCGCTGGTGATCCTCGCAGCCGCAGTGGGCGGTCGATTCGGCGAACTGACCGCCTTCCGCAAACGCGACTTCACCGTCGAGTACGACGACGACGGCGCGGTCGAGTGCGTGCGGGCCACCGTCGCCAAGGCGATCACCTACGTTCCCAAGGAGGGCCGCTCGGAGAAGGGCCCCAAGACCGAGGCCGGTAACCGCCAGGTGCCGTTCTTCGGCCACGACGCGCTCATCTTCGCCTCACACCTGTCGACCATCGACGATCCCGACCAACTGCTGTTCACCGACGCCACCGGCGACGCCCCGCTGCCCCACGGCAGCTTCACGTGGCACTGGATCAAAGCGAGAAAAGCAGCGAACCGCCCTGACCTCCAGTTGCATTCGTTGCGCCACTACCACGGCAGCAGGTACGCGCAACTGTCCGGTGCTTCGCTAGCCGAGGTGATGGCTCGACTCGGCCACGTCAGCGTCACTGCAGCGATGCGGTACCAGCACGCTGGGACACGGGCCGACGAGCTGGCCCGCCGCGCCGCCCGATAATGGTTGTGCCACAGTCGATTTCGTCGGTACAATCGACGCTATGAGCACCCGACCGACCGCGCCCCGCGAATCCGCCGTCGAGCGGCATCTCGTCCAGCGCTGCGCCGAGATCGGCGTCCTCTGCTTGAAGTTCACGTCACCAGGACACGTCGGCGTCCCCGACCGAGTCCTGATGGGCCATGACGCCAACGGCGACTCGGTGACCCTGTTCGTCGAGGTCAAGCGGCCCGGCGAGGTGCCCCGCCCCAACCAGGTCGCGACGATCCAGAAGATGCGCGACCACGGCCAGCACGCGGTCGTCGCCGACAGCAAGAGCCAGGTCGACGTCCTGCTCGACGACTACTTCACCCGCCCTGCGGTTCCGATCACCGAGCGCGACCCGCACGACGCGCCTCTGCCCGGTCGCGCTGGCCACATTGTCACGTCCTTGTATTAACTACCCATAGTGGGTATATTGAAGGAGTCACATTCATTCCACCACAGAGGGATTCAGCGCTATGGCACGCAAAACGTGGGACGTCTACCGGTACGAGTGGTTTGCGAGCGACGGAAAGGCGTGGCGCAACCAGCGCGTCACCGCCTACCCCGCCCGCTGGGCCGCGGTGACCGAGCACGTCGACTACGACCCCGACGACCAGGCGGCCCTGCGCGCTGCCACCGACCCGCTCAAAGCCACGATCGACGCCGAGCGTGGGCGCAAGGGCGGAAACAACCGCCCCTACGCCTATTCGCGTCACTTTGAACGCATCGCGTCGGTGCGGACGCGAAAGGAGGCGCAGCGCCTGGCCGATCTGTACAGCCGGCTCTACGCGGGCTCGCTGCAACCCGCGCGCTATGCCGCAATCCTGAAGCGCTCCGGACTGAAAGATTTTGCGGCCCTGGTCGATCCGGCGAACCGCTCGATCGTCCGAAAGGCCAGCCGCGCCTTCGCGGAGGCGCTTGACATCCATGGCGCCGACCTGGGTTACGCCACCACGCAGGCCGCCGCCGACGTCGCGTGAGCCCGCGAGGCCGTCAGCCGTTCGAGCCCACCCCACCGCAGCGCCACCTGCTGCGGCGGGTGGAGCGGGCCGCAGCCCGCCTGCGCACCGCCCAGACCGCCAACACCGATGCGGTCCGGGCGGCCTTGGACGACGGCATCCCGGCACAGGTGGTCGCCGACGCGGCCGGGCTGGGGGTCAACACCGTTCGGCGGATCAAATACCAAGCGGGGGTTGACGATTGAACACGATCCCTACACCAAGAATGACCCGGCCGGAGGCCGGGTCATTCTTGGTGTTACATCCCCGCTACGCGGGGAAGAGGTAGTGCTATCGGATAACCACCACACTGCGTGGCAATTTCGATTCATCCCCGAGTGACGGGGAAAGTTCATCCGCTCCTTGAGTGGAATGCCATTATTGTAATTCATCCGGGGCCATCCATGCAACTGTTCGGCGTGCCTCGCCTCCAAACCAGGCGGCATAGCCGCCGGCAGCTGGCCTCCTCGACCAATCGAGGAGGTCTTCTCATGTCCGCACCCACCACCATCACCGACCCCTGGATCGAGCGCTTGATCCAGTCAGGCCATCTGGCCCCAGGCGCTCGCGGGCTCACCCGCGAGGCCGCAGCGCGCCAGTACAACGAGGCCAACGCCCTGACCCCCGAGGACGACGACTACCTCTACACCCCGGGGCAGGCCCAAGCGACCGCCCGCGACGCGCTGGCCGTCATCGGCATCGACGTCGATCCCGACACCCGCGTCGTGCTCACCGACGGTCGCGCCGGCCCCCGGGCCGGCGCGTACCTGCTCAACGTCGGCCAGATCGAGTTCGCCGTCGAGCAGCATCGCCTCACCACCGGCGAATCCCTGTCCGCCGACGCGCTGATCGAGGCTCTGCCGTGGGAATGACCGCCACCGCCGCCGAGGACCTCATCACCCGCGCCTGGGACGTCGCCGAGGCGCGCCGCCTCACCGGCGATCATCGCCTCGTGCAGGCGATCTGGGCGCTGGAGGACGCCATCGACCACAACACCACCGACCCTGGCCACGCGGCCCAGCGCGTCGAAGCAATGATCGGAGAATTGCCATGACCGCCACCCACAGCCCACGGATCGACGAGCCGCGCGTGTGGATCGGCTGCCTCGCCTGTTACAACGAGGGCCGTTTGCGAGGCGACTGGTTCTCCGCGGCCGAGGCCGCCGACGTCGCCCCGCGCCAGATCCACGGCGGCCGGACCACCTCGCACGAGGAACTCTGGGTCTTCGACCACGACAACATCCCCGTCGACGGCGAGTTCGCACCGATGGACGCGACCGGCTGGGCCGAGGCCTACGACGAGCTGGACAGCCCCGAACAGTGGTCGGCGCTGTGCGCTTGGGTCCGCTCGGGATCATACGTCGCACAGGGAGATACTGACCTCCCGTGTGTCGGCGATTTCGAGGAGCGGTACGCGGGAGAGTGGGACTCGTTCCGCGACTACGCATTCCAGCTCGCTGAGGATCTCGCATTGTTCGACGGCCTCGATGACGACCACGTCGCCGTCAGGTACTTCAACTGGGACTCGTGGATCTCCGATCTGGAGAGCGACTTCACCGTCGTGCCCACAGGTCGCGGAAGCCGCTTCATCTTCCGCGACCTCTGACTGTCGTACCCCCGCGACAGGATGGCGCGGTGCCGCCCGTACTGCTCACCGTCGCTGCCCGCGACCTGCGCGTCGGGGACCGGATCGTCGACTTCACCGACGACGCCGACGCCGGGATCACCGACGTTGAGGTGATGGCCAGCGGCGGCCTCATGCTGTCGCTGGTCGTCATCGACCACGACGGCCAGGACATCGCTGGCAGCACTGCCTTCATCGCCCATCCCGACACCGCGTACACCGTCCAGCGCCGCGTATCCCGATAGAGGAGGCAATTATATTCTGCGAGAGTGCATTCCAGCGAATCAAGTTCGCAGAATTGCGCCGGGGCGACGTACTGATCGACATCCCTAACATGCTGGCCGTCGTGACCATCGCCGGACCTGTCCGCGTCGACGGCCCGGGCCCGGGCCTGGCCCTGATCACACTCAGGACCTACACCCCCGGCGGGGCGAGGATTGGCACCCGCGACCAGGCCATCGCCATCGTCGACGACCTCGACGCCACCCGCCTCGTCGCGGTCCGCGACAGTCCGCGATGGCGGCCGGACCCTCGGATCGCCACCATTGACCATTTGATGGCGCGCATCGGGCCGATCGACCCGACCGGCACGAGGAGTGAGGAGTGACTGATGGGAACCTTCGACGAGCTTGAGATCGACGGAATCCGCTGGCAGACAAAGGCATTAGGCAAGCACATGGGCGTCCGCCGCCCCGGCGACGAGGTCGAGGTGCGGCGGGTGGCCGGCCCCGACGATCCCGCAGACGTCGCCGCCTACGCCTACGACGACCTGCCCGGGCGCTACGTCGTACAGGTCCAGGCCATCGAGTACGCCCTGGTCGAGAACGGCCGCTTGGTTGGCCTGGCCACCGCCGCCGACCGCGAGCAGCTGAGTGACGCCACCTTCGACTGCCACGGCCGTGACGAGCATGACCTGCTCACCTACGACGGCCCGTTCGACCCCCGCCGCCCGCGCCGGGCGATGACCCCGGTTCACCGGCGCCCGCTGCCAGGATCGCCGGAAGACACTGCCTTCGAACAGGCGCTCGACGAACCGACCGGTGACGACGCACCCGACGCGTAGGATCGAACTCGGAATCACCGGTACCCCCTTCACCGGCTCGCGAAGGCCCCGACCGCAACTCGGTCGGGGTCTTCGTCACTCCGATCGTTCTTGCACTTAGGCGTGTCGATGCCCGCGTCCCACAACTCGCGCTCGCATGCCGGGCACCAAGTCATCCACGCGTCCAACCGCACATCGGAGGGAACACCATGTCCGACATCACCGCACCGACCGGCATCGACGCCGCCGAACTCACCCTGCTCGTCGGCGAGCCCGGCGCTCGCGCCTACGACGCCTACCCGATCGACCTAGCCGACCGAGCTGAAGCTCAGCAGGCACTGTCCGACCTACCAGCGGAGGCCACAGCGCTGGTCGGCATCGAGTTCGACGATCCCGAGGAGTCCGGCAACCGCATCGTGCTTGCCGACGAAGGTCTCGACGCTGCACGGTTCGTCGACAACCATGGACACCGCCTGGCTCCGGATCACGTGCTGCCCCGACTCGACTCGCTGAGACGAGTCGTCCTCACCGCCGCGCGATGACCCAGACTGGCTGTCGACCCCCGTTCCGAAATCAGTGCGAGAGCCGACTTTCCACCCTCTCGGGCGACATCGGGCGTACCGCACCGCTCCTGTCGGTGCAGTCCACTACGGTTAGCGCATGAGCAGCACCATCGCCACCACGTCGAACAGGACGGGCAGCCTCAACGCGGCGAAGAAGGCCAAAAACGACGAGTTCTACACCCAGTGGGCCGACATTGAGCGGGAGATGAACGCTTACCTCGACTACGACCCGGACGTCTTCCGCAACAAGACGATCCTACTGCCGTGTGACGACCCGGAGTGGTCCAACTTCGCCAAGTACTTCGCGCTGCACTTCCACGACTACGGCCTCAAGAAGCTCATCGCGACGTCCTACGCACCGGACAGCAACCCTGACCTGCTTTCGTACCAACCCACGCTCTTCGAGACCGAGGCGCCGCAGTTCGACGAGGTCAAGACGCATGCCAATGGCAAGCTATTCGTGCTCGACCGCGACCTCAACGGCGACGGCATCATCAACATCGACGACCTGCAGTGGGACTACCTCGCCGGTGACGGCGACTTCCGCTCGGCCGAGGTCACCGCGCTGCGGGACGAGGCCGACATCATCATCACCAACCCGCCGTTCAGCCTGTTCCGCGAGTTCGTGAGCTGGCTCGTCGCCGCCGGCAAGCAGTATTCGGTCGTGGGCAACAGCAACGCGACTACCTACGTCGAGATTTTCCCGCTCATTCAGCGCAACGAGCTGTGGAAGGGCGCCACTGCCAACAACACCGACATGGTGTTCGGCGTGCCCAAAGGGGCTCCGGTGAAAGAGTCCGACCGGCTCAAGGCCGAGAAGCTCGGCTACCCGCCGACCGACGACTACGACTTCACCCGACTGGGTAACTCCTGCTGGTTCACCAACATCGACCACGGCCGCCGCCACGAGCCCCTGCAGCTCATGTCGCTGAGCGACAACACGAAGTTCTCCAAGCACAAGGAGATCCGCGGCGTCGGCTATGAGCACTATTACAACTTCCCCGAAGCCGTCGAGGTCCCCTTCGTCGACGCCATCCCTTCCGACTACGACGGCATCATGGGCGTTCCGATCACCTTCCTGGACAAGTACAACCCTGACCAGTTCGAGATCCTCGCGCACGGCGACGACATGGAGGGGTTGCGCAAGCTCGGCGTTGGCACTCTAGGTGAGGATTTCGTCAAGACCTACTACGCCCAGGGCGGCACCGGCGGCAACAGCCCCGGCCACCGCAGGCTCGGGCTCACCAGGCCCACCTACCACACCGCCTACAAGCGGATCATGATCCGCCACAAGGCAGGCGCCTGATGAAGACGACACTGCACCAGTTCACCGTCGCGACGGTTCTCGAAGGCTTCCACTTCAACGAACTGGAGGGCAAAGGGCTCTACGGTTTGGCCGGCAAGCTCACCATCCAGCCGGAGTACCAGCGCAACTACATCTACGGTGAGACGCCTAAGGAGAAAGCAGTCATCGACTCGGTGCTCAAGGGGTACCCCCTGGGCCTGCTCTACTTCAGCGTCGCCGATGACGGCCAGCTCGAAGTGCTCGATGGCCAGCAGCGAATCACCTCGCTCGGCCGGTTCACCACCGGCCGGTTCGCGATCCAGTGGGAAGGCAAGGAGCAGACGTTCGGCTCCCTACCCAAAGAACTTCAGGACCGGATCAACGAGCACAGTCTGTTGGTCTACGAGTGTGAGGGCACCGAGCCCGAGATCAAGCAGTGGTTCCAGACGATCAACATCGCCGGCGTCCCACTGAGCCCGCAAGAACTCCTCAACGCCATCTATTCCGGCGCATTCGTCACAGCGGCCAAAGCGGTCTACTCCAACTCCGCCAATGCCAACATGCAAAAGTGGCTGAGCTACGTCAAGGGCGACCCCAAGCGCCAGGAGGTGCTGGCCACCGCGCTGGCCTGGATTTCCGCTCAGCAGGGCGTCGAGATCGACGGGTACCTCGCCGCCCACCGCCACGACACCGACTGCGCCCAGCTCCAGGCATACTTCAACGAGGTCATCTCCTGGATCAACCAGGTCTTCACTCGCTCACCTGACCCTGAGATGCGCGGCCTGGAATGGGCGAGGCTCTACGAGGCCTATCACAGCCACCACTTCGACCCCGCCGTCGTTGACGACCGCATCGAGGCCCTGCGCGCCGACGAGGCGGTCAAGCGCAAGCGCAACGTCTACGAGTACGTGCTCACCGAACTTGCCCCCGGCGTCGACCCCGCCACCCAGCTCCTGGAGGTGCGGCTGTTCGACGCGGACGTCAAGAAGGCTGCCTACGGCCAGCAGACTGCTGCGGCCAAGAGTGCCGGCATCTCGAACTGCCCGACCTGCGCCGCCGGCAGCAACGCCAATGCTAAGCGGATCTACAAGCTCGGCGAAATGGAGGCCGACCACGTGACTGCGTGGAGCAGGGGCGGCGCCTCCACGCTGGCCAACTGCGAGATGCTCTGCATCGTGCACAACCGCGCGAAGGGGAACAAGTAATGACCCGCCGCCGTTCCTCCGAGCCATCGGTTCGTAGCCGAGGCGGCCATGCCTACTAAGGGTGACAGCCTGCCCACAGTGTGGAATCAGCCGCCGCACACCAAGGTCAAGCACGACATACTCACTCGCTACCTAGCGGCGTGGTTCGGCATATTCGGGTCGTCTCGCCGACACAGCGCTGTGAACGTCCTGGACGGTTTCGCCGGCCCAGGCTGCTACGAGGACGGCGAACCGGGCTCTCCGGTGCTAGCGCTCAACACACTTCTCAACCACCAGTCCTTCGGCAATTTCGACACCACGCGGTTCACGTTCGTCTTCAACGAGTGGGACCCGCAACGCTTCGCCTCGCTCCGGGAGGTCCTCGCGGAGGCGAAGGTGTCGAAGTCCCCGTGGCCGGCAAACGTGCACGTCCTTGAGAGCAACCAGAATTTCCAGGACCTCGCCCGTCAGCTGCTGGACTCCGTCGGGCCCAACAAGCAGCTCGCGCCCACATTCGCGTTCATCGACCCGTTCGGGTACCGCGACGTGCCCATGTCCACGATCCGAGACCTAGTCAGTCACCGGTCGTGTGAGCTGTTCATCTACTTCGACTTCAACAGCGTCAACCGTTTCGCCACCGCTGGCAACGTCGACGAGCACTTCTCAGGACTGTTCGGGTGCGACGAATTCAAGAATGCCCCGCCCGAGGGCCTCGCGCGCGCCCAGTTCATCCACGACCTCTACGAGAAGCAGCTGCGCAAAGAATGCGACTTCGCCCATGTCTGCAGCTTCAGGATGATCAACTCCAGCGGGCACACCGGCAGCTACCTCTTCTTCTGCACCCGTGACGACCAGGCGTACGACAAGATGAAGCAGGCGATGTGGGCGCTCGCGCCCGGAGGTGCCTACGCGTTCGACGACCGCCTCGCCGGCCAGGAAGTCCTCTTCGGCAACGACGCCAACACCGGCCCACTCCAGGACGAGCTGGCCCAACACTTCGCGGGCCGGACGATCCCCGTCGAGGAAGTCATCCGGTACGTCGTCACCCAGACACCGTTCCACAGCGGCCAGGTCAGGACCAAGACCCTCAAGCCGATGCAGAAGGCCGGCCGCATTACCTCGCCGAATCAGAAGCGCAAGAACACTTTCCCCGACGGGACCCTGATCATCTTCCCGGTGCTGGACTGATCAGGCCGAGACGCTCGCCAGCTCCGGCATGTCGTCCCATGTGCGTCCGCCCAGTTCGCGACCGTTGGCCTTGGGCGTACGCCCGCCCCACTGCTTGAAGAAGAACGCCACCCCCGCCTCGACGCACTGGTCGCGGATCTCCTCGACCCACGCCGGGTCCATCGGACGCGCTCGCGGGCCCGACTCGCCGCCAGCGATCACCCAGTCGATCCCGCTGAGGTCCAGACCCGGCAGCGCGGTCAACAGGGGCTCGCACGAGAGGAACCTCGTCGCCGCCGGCACTGACCGCAGATGGTCGATGCGATCGACGACGTCTGCAGATTCCACCGACACGCCCATCCAGAGGTTGTCCGGCCAGTCGAGCCTGTCGGCGACGCGCGCGAGGCGGTGCGCGCGCTTGGTCAACACCTGGTAGGTGTGCTGCGGAGTCGCACGGATGACGTCGAACACGTCCTCGATGAAGTCCAGCGGCACCTTGGCATGGAACAGGTCGCTCATTGAGTTCACGAACACGACCTTCGGCGCCCGCCAGCGCAGCGGCTGCTCCAGTGCGCGCGGATGGATCGCGACACCGAATCCCGGTCCTGAGGTCCGCGGATCGCCATCGTTCTGGTACTTTTCGGCGCCCATCGCCTTGAGCCGCTTCGCCAGGGCGAGCGCATAGCAGTTGTCGCACCCCGCGGCCACCCGGTCGCAGCCCGTGACTGGGTTCCAGGTGACCTCGGTCCACTCGATCGCACTGTTGGTCGCCACAGCCCCACCTTTCACACCAGTCACAGGAAGTCTGTACGGCATCCGCCCATCTGGCAACCCCCGGGAGCGCCCATGCCGCGCGCCCGAGTCGAGCGACGGGTACGGGTCAACGCAGGAATGCGTCGTCTATCCAATCGTCGCCGCGGTAGATGGCGTCGGCCATCATTCCCATCGACGTAAACCCCGTCGCCTGCAGCGGCCCCTCGTCGCCCGGCTCACCGTCCGACACGAACGAGTCCTGCTCAACGTCAGCTCCGCGCCCGACCTTCAGGAACTTCATCCGGCCGGCATCGCGGATGTGTACCGCCACGGTCCCGCCGTCAGGGAAGTAGTGCTTCAGCCTCTCAACCACGACGTCGTCGGCGGGATCATCGTCGATGCACGTCACAGTGTTGCGCACCCACGGATACTCCACGTCGCGGAACTCCGCTTTGCGATTGTGCTGCGCGAACCCGAACGTTGCGACAGTGCGCGGGTCCCGCGTCACGTGCCGAGCGTCCCATTGGTTGGCGAGCTGCTTCATGAAGTAGTCGTAACCGGAGTCCACCAGGTCTCCGTCGCCGGCGTAGAGCTGCCTGACGACGGAGGTCTCGACGTCGTCGGGACCGGGCCCCGTGCGCACTCGGTTCACCACTGCCCCCGGCTCGACCGAGAAGGAGTCCATCACGTACCGCACCGGGGGCTCGCCGGTGGCACGGAAGGAGTCGACGTCGCCCTCGCGCGCGACCAGCTCGATCGTCCAGTCGTAGTACTTGCCGCCGCGGACCCCGTACCGCACGTGCAGTTCGGTGTTCACCGAGTTGTCGTTGCCATAGGGACCCAGCGACCCGGCGAACTCGTTGTACTCCATGCCGGCTGTCGGCACCTTGTAGGGCTTCTTCTCAGTCACGCCTCGAAGGTAGCGCTGGCCACCGACAATCACCGGCCCGCACCGTCCGCAAGCCGGTCGTTGACCGAGACACGTCAACACGCACTGCCCGGCCGGCGAATCCGCAGGCCGGACAGTCTCATAAGACCCGTACGGACACAGTCGCGCTGAGGGTACCTCTAACGTACAATGGACCCATGAAGATCGGCTACGCGCGCTGCTCGACCGACGAGCAGGACCTCACCGCCCAGATCGATGCTCTCGCCAGGCTCGGCGTCGAAGAGGCGCACCTCTACACCGACCCCGGCTACACCGGCACCAATCGCGACCGCCCCGGGCTGCGCGAGGCCCTGGCCGCTGCGAGCCGCCCAGGCGACGAGCTGGTGGTGACCAAGCTCGACCGATTGGCGCGCAGCGTGCCCGACGCCCGCGACATCGTGAAAGGTCTGACCGAGAAGGGCGTCAAGCTCCGAATCGGCGAGAGCCTGCACGACCCCGAGGACCCGACCGGGCGACTGCTGTTCAACGCGCTGGCCATGGTCGCCGAGTTCGAGGCCGACCTGATCCGCGCTCGTACGCGCGAGGGCATGGCTGTCGCCAAGGCCAAGGGCCGGCTCAAGGGCAAGAAGCCCAAGCTGCCGATCAACCAGGAACGCCGGCTCGTCGAGCTGTTCCGCGCCGGTGATCACACCGTCGGTGAGCTGGCCGAGGACTTCGGCGTCAGTCGGGCGACGGTGTACCGGGCCGTCGAGCGGGCGGTCGCCGCGACATGACCACGGACGACCAGGAGCCGCTGGGATCGCGAGTGCCGTTGCCAGAGCCTCTCCGGCGGCAGCTCGCCGAGGTTCAGCGGCAGCTCGCCGACATCGCGCCCAAGATCACCCTTGTCGACAGCGCCGTTCGAACAGCGATTCAACCGCTCATCGGGAAGCACTCGCCGTTCGCCAAGTACGTGGAGGAGCAGAACGCGATTCTGGCCAGGAGCATCCAGCCCTTGATCGACGCGCGAGCGATCTGGGGCGAACAGCTCGCTGCGCAGCAGCAAGCGATCTCCAAGAGCCTCGGCCCAGCGTTCGAGGCCATGCGGCGGTACTTCCTGCCACCGAACCTGCAGCACATCCAGCACTTCGACGTCGATCAGATCAAGGCCGTGGTGAGCGATGACGGCATCGCGCTGTACGGGGTGCCGCGGCTGGCAATCGCCAAGGCAATCATCGACGCACCCGATTCTGCTGCCCGTCGGAAAGTCCTCGAAGACCACTGTTCGGAGATCTCCGTGGATTGCCGCAACCTCGCCGAGAACTACGCATGCGAGGCCATCGTCAAACTCCAGCCTTACGCGATCGAGGCGCTGGACGCGTTCGATGCCGGGCTACACGCCGCCGCGCAATCGCTGGCCGCCAACCTGGTCGAGTCCGCGCTCAACGTCCGGTTCGGCGACGACAGGTACAAGTACACGCCGAGCAAGAAGAACACGACCAAAGAGGCTTACGACGAGTTCACTGTTCGCGAGTTCATCGCTTTCGGCCCGGTATGGGAGACCTACCAGCAGTACTTCGTCCGCAACGGTGATCCGGTACCCGAGACATTCAGCCGCAACGCTACCGCGCACACGGTCGACGAGGTTCAGTACACCAAGGTCAACGCCGTCCAAGGACTTATGATCGCCTGCGCCCTTCTGTACCGACTCGACGAGGAGAACGCCGCCCTGGAGCAGACCGCAGCAGGGGTGACAGGGCAGCTACGTGACTGACTCGCCGTCCGTTTCGGAGCTTTCCGGTTCAGCGGTCGGTTCGGAAACCTCACTCAGTGCCATTGCCTTGACTGCCGCGATCTCTGACACGTCGGCACGCATGGCCTTCTCTGCGTTCTCAACCCACGTCTGCAGTTCGGAGGCGACAAAGCCCTGGACCGTCCGCTCCTTCTTGTCCTTCCTGTCCTTCTTGTCAAGGTGCTCGATTCTGTAGTCGCCCACGAGTGACAGCGCGTCTTTCGCTCGCTGCCATGCTCCGCCTTGACGCCCCGCGGGCTCATAGATTGGCTCACCAGGGTTTCCGTCGGTCGTTGTCGTCGGCGTCGTCTCGCACGTAACGCTGACAAACCACATCACCCACGCGATGTGAATCCCGACGTGCCAACCCAGCAACTGGCGATACCGCAACGACTGGCCGAGCCAGTAGTTGCGCTTCGAGTACTGGTTGAGAATCAGCGTCAGCTGCGCGAGCGAGGCGTCGACCACGTAGAACTGCTTGAACAGCTCTGGGTCGATCTTCGCGATCGCTTGCCCTTCGATTCCCCCCGAGCCTGCGTCTCTCTCCTCCTCGGTGTCCGATCGCCCTTCCGGCTTCGTGCGTGACGGCGAGCGCCCGTACTCCCACCACTCGAACTCCGCGTCCGAGAGCGCCGACCGCGCATCCGCGCCCACGCCAGACGTGACCGCGCGATGAACCTCTCGCGCCTCCTTGTTCCGGGCACTCCAGCGACCGACCAGGAACAGCGTCAACGTGAGAACTGCAGGCGTGACCAGAGCCACGAGGGGCCAGAGATATGAGTCCGCAAGGTTTCCATCGGCAGCAAGGAGCATGCCCTATTTGACCAACCTCGCGATCGCGGCGCCTCGGAACGCTGCTTCCAATCCTCCGCCCCCGGCGCAGCCGTCGACGGGCAAGGATCGGAGCGGTCACGAAAGTCACAGTCGCATAACGGATTTGGACCCGTGTGGTAGGATTTGGCGCGGTTTTGGAGCAGAGGGCAGAGCTATGCCTTCAGCACGCCCCTCCGTCGCGATTCCAGCCCTGGCATACTCCTTCTTTCGCCGGTAAAAACTCTCCATGCACGCATCAGCGCAGTTCATCAGGGTTGTCCGGTCCTTCGAATAAACGACCTGAATACCCCTGACGCTTGCGCCCGACCGATCGGGCAATATGCTGTTGCTGTTGTTGAATGTCGGCCTAGGCCGACATTTGCCCATGTGAAGACGAGGGGAGACATGCAGGGGGTCTACGAGACGAGCCTCATGGGACGATGGATCGGTGCCAGCACCCGCCCATCGCCTCACCTCGCAGCAAGTGCGGGTGCGCGCCGTGCGTCGTGAGGCGCTCGGGACGGCGATCCGCGAGGCGCGCAAGGCCAAGGGGCTGACCCAGGCGCAAGTCGCCGAGGCGGCCGGGCTCGCCCGGTCGACGGTCATCGAGGTCGAGCGGGGACAGAAGTCGCTCTCCTCGGACGCGCTCTGGAACCTGGCCGTCGCGCTGGACACACCGCTCTCGGCGATCATCGCCGCGGCCGAGGCCGACCCCGGCCTCAAGGCCACGCTCAAGCCCGAGCAGTAGACCCACCCCTGCGATTCTCCCCTCCTTCCGACCGAAGGAGGCACGACACATGCTGGTCGAACTGCCGCCCTCGGCGCGGCGTCACCACGAACACCCCATCACCAACACGACCCGCTGCGCGGCAACAGCTTCCGCGCTGCGCGAGGCGGCGCCCTACATCGCCGCCATGCTCACCGCCGCGGTCCTCGGCTTCGCCCAGCTTCTCGTCATCGACGCCTGGGGGCAACGTCGCGGGGCCGACCTGCGCGACCTGCTCGGCAAATGGGACGCCGACTGGCTCACCGGCATCGCCGACCACGGCTACCTTCGAGTACCCGGACGAGACCCGTTTGAGTCGGTGGCCTTCTTCCCCGGTTACCCGACACTGGTCCGCGTCGTTGCCGCACCGCTGGTGATCTTCGACGTCGGCGACGCGACGTTCCTTGCCGCCATGATCGTCTCGATCACCTCGTCGATCCTGCTCGCCGGCGGGCTGGCCCGCCTGGTCATCGACGTCGCCCAGCGACTGCGGCCATGGCCGCTCGACGTCGGGACCCGGGTCGTCCTGTCGGTCGCGGCCACCGCCATCACGTTCGGTGCGCCGATGAGCGTCATGTACTGGATGCCCTACAGCGAGGCGATGTTCACCGCGCTGGCGGTGTGGGCGCTGGCCGCGATCCTGCGTCGCCGATACCTCGCCGCCGGCATCCTGGTGCTGTTCGCCGGGCTCACCCGGCTGACCGCCCTCGCGCTCATCGCCACCCTGTGCGCCGCCGCGCTCGTCGAGCTGTGGCGCTACCTGCGCTACCGAAAGGCGTTCGCACCAGCACGGTTTCCCGTGCCCGCGGTGATCGCGCCGGTGATCGGCTCGGTCGGCATCGCCGCCTACCTGTCATGGTCGAGCTACCGCACGAGATCGGCCGGCGGCTACTTCGCCGTCCAGGACAAGGGGTGGGGATCTGGCTTCGACTGGGGAGGCTCCACCTGGGAATGGCTGCAGCACAACACAATCATCCCCGCCACCGACCCGAACTCGATCGGCTTCGCGATCTCGTCCTGGTCGATGATCCTCGCTGCCGCGCTCTGCGCGGTGACCGTGTGGCCGCTGCTGCGCCGTCGCCTGCCCTGGCAAATATGGGTAACTGCCACCGCGGCGGCGGCCATCGTCCTCGGCTCCGGCGGCACCATGCACGCGCGCCCCCGGCTGCTGCTGTTCGCCACCATGCTGCTGCTCGTGCTCCTCGCGGTCCTCGCGATCGACTGGCTGACACGTCAGCACAGCTGGAGGCTGCACGTCGGCGTCGCCTCCCTCACCGCGGCCATCGGCCTATGGAGCGTCCTCGGCTTCGCCGCGTCCGGCCACATGCTCATCGACTTCGACTACGGAATCTGACAGAAGAAGAGGAAACACATGCCCGGAATCGACCTGTACGCGATCTACAACCTCGACAGATCCAGGCCACCTGAGGTGCTCGCCGCGCAGTTGACTGACGCGTTGAACCGCACCGATCCACGAGATACCGTGCTCCGCAATAGGATCGAGACGGCGCGCGCAGTCCTCGGAGATCCGCAGCGTCGGGCGCACTACGATCACCGGCTGACCCGGCCCCAGCCCGTCACCGAGGAGGAACTCTCTCGGATCGCTGGCCGGCCGGTGCCTACCGCACCCCGGACCGGTCTGGCCGCCGCGTTCGCCTCGACCCAGGTTCGCCTGCTCGCTGGAGTCGCCATCGTGCTGGCCGTGGTCCTGGTCGTCGTCGTCGCTGTGCTCGCCAGCGGTGGCGACGACGCGAGCACGACTCAGGCATCCGACCGAGGTGCCACGTCAGCGAGCCCCACCCGCGCGGTCGAGTCCTCGGCGAGCCCAAGCAGTGCGACTAGCGCCGACCGGTGGAACTGCCGCCCCGTTCCCGCCAACAAGGTGTACGACACCCTGAACGAGGCCGTACCGAGAGCGACGTTCGTCATCGAGCGCACCGTCGACCTTCCATCCACCTTTAGCGGACTGCGTCGGGTCACCTTCAGCGACAACGGCGACTTCAGCGACAGGTTCAACTACGAGGGCCTCAACCAGCTGGCCGACGGCTCTGTCGCCGTCAGCCTCAACCAACCACCTCAGACCGTCCTCAATATGTACCGCCAGGAGCGGGCGGCAGTGGCCGTCGTGACACCAGACGGCAGCGTCGCAGACCGTGGAGTCGTAGCCGCCGACGCACGCCCGCGGCGCGCGGCCGGAGGCCATTCTCAAGTTCGGGCGCAATTGGACATCGCCGGTCAACCCGCCGACTACACCAGCTACGGCGGTCGAATGATCGGCGCCATCAACTCGATCACCGACCCGTCGGTCGTGTTCGTGTTGCTGCCCGAGTCCGACAAGCTCTACATCGGCGGACTGTTCGACCTCGGAAGCACTCCGATCAGCGATGCCGTCGCGGCGTGCCACCAATGACACCCCTCATAAGAGTCCATCAACAAAGGAATGAGATGAATACTCAGAGCAGATTCCGCAAGACCATCACCGCCACTGCGGCAGCCGGAGCCATCGCCGCCGGCACCCTGGCCGGCACCGCCCTCGGGGCCGGTGACGCCGCCGCCCGCGTCAACGCCGGGAAGTACACGTGGACCGTCACCAAGTCCATCAACGGTGCGCGGGGCGCCTACCCGGTGACGATCCGAGGCAACGTGCTCACGCTGAACTTGCCCGGCACGATCATCGGGGCCTCGAAGCGCGCGCGCCTGCATCCCACGCGCACCGGTGCATGGATGGACTACGGCGGAAATCGATATACTTTCTCCCGCAAGGGAAATCGGTACGTTGGCCAAGAACTGTGGCTGACCATCAACGGCGCCGTCGTCGGCACCACCACGCTGACCCCGCGGCGCTGACCGCATTCCGCACAAAGCAGAACCCCCGCACCGAGATCCGGTGCGGGGGTTCTTGTCTCGCTGGTCAGCGCAGGTGCGCCCACGTGCTGCCGTTGATGGTGACGCTGTAGATGCCGTTTTCGCCGTCGTGCAACCCGACCGACTGGCCGGCAAGGGTCGTGCGCGCGCCGTCCGCCGTCGGCGCGAGGCGGCCAGACAGCCCGGCCACGCTCAGGACGCCGTCGCGGACGGTGACCGGCACCGTGGCCACCGGCGGCGACGTGACGGGCGGGACCGGGTTTACGATTTCCGCGACATAGTGCCCGTCCGGCACACCTGCTGTGTCGGCGGCGGCAGTGCCCGTGCCCAGCGCCAGTGCACCTGCGGCAGCGCCGGCCAGAGCGGTGGCGGCGACGATGTTCTTCATGTTCTTCATGTGATTCTCCTTGAGACAAGTTGCTAGTGCGTTGATTTCGGTGTGCGGACCGGCGCGGCGTCACTTGCTCGGGACGGGGCTGCTGCTGGCCGCATCACCTCCCTCCGAATGCTCGCGCGCCTGTGCCGGCGTCTGCGCGACCCGCAGACGCAGAAGTTCTGTGCCGTCGGCGTTCACGGCGTACACCACGCCGTCCTCACCCGCCGCGGGTTTGAGCATCAGCAGCTTCGTCGGCGCGTCCGGTGCCTCTTCGGCGCCGTCAGCCATGACCAGATAGCCGCCCTCCGGCACTGACTCGCACGCTCCGCGCATGTCGCGATCGGTGCCATCGCCCTGGCCGTCGCCGATGACTGCCGGTTCCTCGCCGGTGATTCCCACGGTGGTCTTCCACCACGTGCTTTTACCGCTCTGGGAGTCGACCGACGTACCGCTGACATACACACCAAGGCGGGGGTCGCTCAATTGGAGCATGACGATTTCGCGGGGCTCGCCCTTCTCGCGTTTTGCCACCCGTTCGCGAAAACCCGCTGGTAGAGCGGTCTTTCCGACGGTTTGCAGTTGGTATTCGGGCAGCTCCTCGCCGTCCCACTGCGCGCCCCTCACCGCGGCGATCGGGCAGCGCTGGCCGGTCAAGAACTCACCCTTGGCGCTGATCGCTTCGGCCTTCTTGCTCTCGACGGCCGACGAGACGGCCACCGACTTTGAGCTGATCGCCGCCTTGACGTCGTCCGTGGTGTTCTGATTGCCCAACTCGTGCATGCCGTACGCGACGCCGCCACCGACCAGCAGGACCAACGCGGCGGCACCGGCGATCAGACCCTTCGGCACCTTCGACCCGCTCGACGCGGGTGCGGTCACCGGTGCGGGGGAGGCATTCTCGGCCGCCGGCTGCGCTGGCGCGGCAGCAGGCGCCTCGACCACTTCCTCCTCGACGATTTCGACGTCGTCGCCCAGTGCGGCGACGTCCTCGGCAGACAGCTCGTTGCCATGCTCGTCGACATACTCGAACTCGTTGTCAGGCATCGGGATTCCCCTTCTTGATGACTCGGCGCACGACCTTCTTGACCGGTGCGGGTTGTGACTGTGCGACAGACGCGGGCTGCGGCGCGACCACCGGGGCCGGCACCGACGTCTGCGCCTTGAGCGCGTCGGGGTTGATCACCCCACGCTTCTTGAGCGGGTCGACGTAGGCCTTGAGGAAGTTCGGCATAACGATGAACGCGCCGATCAGCGCCGCACACCCGGCCGCGATGTAGAGGTTCTTGAAGACCGTCAATGCCGAGATCATTCCGGCCCGCAGGACCAAGAAGGCCACGGCGTACGCGAAAGCCAGCACGACGATGCGCAGCATCCCCGCTCCGGTCATCCACGCCCGGTACTCGCCCGCGACGCGGGCCAGCATCCCCTTGGTCTCGGTGAACGCGTCCGCGCCGGGATCTTTGGCCGGCGCGGTGATCGCGCCCTTCGCCCAGAGCATCTTCGCGATCTGCACGATCATCACGGCCACACCGGTTCCCGCCAGTTCGGCGTAGCCGGAGTCGGCCACGCTCCACGCCAGCGCCCCGACGCCGGCGAAGAACAGGATGACCGCGACCAGGCGCACGACCTCGCTCGCGCCCGAGGTCATGTTGATCTCGATCTGCTGTGGTGCGGTCATCGTTGGTCCTCCTCAGTTCCTTTGTCGCCCTTGCCATCCACGACCCCCGGCACCACGATCGCCGCGATGCCGACCGCCACCGCCGCGCCCGACGCCCACCGCCACGGCCCGCCCAGGGCAATGCCGAGCACGATGGCGGCGATGCCCGCGAGCACGGCCAGCGCGATCAGCGCGCCGAGCCAGAGGGATTGTGGCGCTTGTGGTTTCATGTCGTCCCCGTCCTTCTCCTGGTCCTCGATCGGTGTGGTCGTCGGTAGCGGTTCTGCAGTCCCGAGCAGTTCAGCGAGGGTCGTCATGCCCGTCCTCCTCGTCGTCGTCATCGACGGTCGGCAGGTCCGCGTCGAGGTGATCGGACAGCGACACGTCCTCGTCGTCCTCGTCGTCGACGGACAGCTTGGCCACCGGAATCTCACGCTTCGGCGCCACCGGCTCGGTCGTCGGCTGCTCGACCGGATCGCCCTCGTCCTCGGGAGCGAGCTTGTGCTTCTTGGTCGGCACGTAGAACGATCCGTCCTTGTTCTTCTCCGGCGGGGCGACGGCACCCTTGGGCACCGCGGCCCAGCCCCAGGCCCAGATCAGATATGCCACGGCGCCGACCGCGACGGTGAGCTGGAAGGTGGCCCACGCGACGATCCCGCCGACACCGATCCAGTCGCCAGGGAAATACCGTCCGACCCCGAGCCAGATGCCAATTCGCGGCCAGTCGGTGGCGAACCACCGCACGAGCACCGCCACCGCGGCCACCGCCGCCCACGGCCACCAGATCAGCCGGCCGACCCGCGGCGAGACCCACCGCACCAGAGCCTCATAAACCCACCGGCCCACGACGAGGCCGACGCCGGCGGCCACCGCGACCAGCGCCGCGCCGAACAGCAAAGCACCCTTGGCGACCCAGCCGCGACCTTCTTTGCCCATCACCCTGCGCCACAGCGCCGGTGTGATCTCGTCCTGGGCCACCGCCTCGCCCACCCCGACGTCGCTGCGCGTCGCTCGCCGCGCCTCGCGGGCGAGGATCTCGGCCCGGCGACGGGCACTGGTGCCGGCCCGGCTCTTACCCATCAGATATGCCGCGCGCTCGCGGTACCACGGTGCCGCGCTCATCGGGCGACCCCCGCTGTCGACGCCTGTGCGCCGCACGATCCGTCGGTGCCGTCGGCGATGCCGCCGCCGACCAGCATCCCGACGACGAAGATCGCCGCGGCCATCGCCAGCTTGAGAGCGGTGCGCCCGCTCACCCGTCGACGTTGCTCCTTCGCCATCTCGTAGCCTTCCTTTCGATACCCCCTCGGGGTATGGGTCAGTGATGACCCAAACATACCCCCAGGGGGTATAATCGTCAACACAAAGACCCCCTCTGACCTGGGGAAACTACTGAAAGGAAAAGTCCATGACTCTCGACGCCCGGCAAGTTGTGCCGCTGACCAGCGACGACCTCGACGCCCTGCGAAGCGCCGCGGAAACTCGCGAAATTACGGCGGGACTGTTCGCCCGCGCGCTGGTCCGATACGCCATGGCGCGCCTCGACGACCCCGACCTCCATGCGGTGATCGACGCCGAGAAGACCGAAGCCAAGGACCGCATCTCCGACGGCGCCCGCCGTGCCGTCAGCCAGCGATGGGCGAAGTGAGATGGCACTCGCTGATGTCCCGTACGCCGGAATGGTCAACGGCAGGGCCGTCGAACATGATGCCCCGCACCTGCTGGTGTCGGGCCGGACCGGATCAAGCAAAACTCGTTCGGTGCTCTCGATCCAGGCGGCCACCTGGGGCCGACGCCCCGTTGTGTGCGTGTCGTCGAAGGGCGACCTGGCGGCGATGACCGCCGGGCAGCGACGACGGTACGGTCCGTGCTATCTCATGGACTTGGCCGGTGAGGTCACCGACGCCGAGGTCGACTGCCTCGGCCTGACCCGTGTGTCCAGCGACCCGTGCGCCCTCATCACTGATGACGACAGTGCTATCGACCTGGCCGGGCTGCTCCTGGAGATCGGATCGCTGGGTGCCGGCGACGGTAAGAGCGGCGGGGGAGACAGCTTTTGGATGAGCCTGGCCGAAGGACCGCTCGCAGCAATCTTGCAAGCGGCCGGTTGGTATTTCGACCCCGAGACCGGCAAGGACGTCTGGGGCGGCGGCATCCGGTGGGCGCGCGCCGCGGCCCAGACCATTGGCCTGATCACCGATACTCCACCCGAGGAAGACGCTCCGCTCGACCTCTCGACCCCATCATGGGACACCGCGGTCCTGCGCTGCGCCACCATAGACAGCCTGCACGGAGACTCGCTCGTCGCCGCCAAGTCGCTCGACCCGAAGCAACGGGACAGTATCGGCATCAACATGCGCGTGGCCACCAAGGCGTGGTCACTGCGCCGTGTTGCCGGGCAAGGCGACCTGCCACCGTTCACACCCGACATGCTCCTGACGCCCAATGGGCCGGCGACCCTGTATGTGACCTCACCACTGACCGGTGCCGCGGCACCCGCCGCGACCGCCACCCTGACCTCGATCGTCAACCACTGGCGCCTGGCCGCGGGCAAGATCCCGACACTGCTCATGGTGATCGACGAGTGCCCCTCGACAGCGCCGTTGCCCAGGCTCGGCGCCTGGATAGCAGATCTCAGGAGTTATGGCGTGCGGATCGTGGCGGCCTGTCAGGCGAGTTCGCAGTTTGCCCCGAGGTGGGGTGACGCCGGACTGCGCATCCTGAGGGACACATTCCCCGGCGTCCTCATTCTTCCCGGCGCGCCCGAGAAGGAAATCCTCGAACAAGCCGCGTGGAGCACCTTGCCCGAAGAACGGACCACTGCGTCCGTCGACGCCGGCGGTCGTGCGTCGCACGCCCGCGACCGCACCCAGGGCGTCGAGGGCTCCGAGCTGCTCCCCAGGGAGAGGGGCACCGCGTTGCTCATCATCGGCGGGATGCCCAAGACGATGGTCGATCTCGTCGACATCAGCCACACCGACGTCGCACCGTAGATCGATCACCGACAACACGAGACCCCGGCACCAATGCGGTGCCGGGGTCTCGTCCTCTATGTGCTCTGCTCACATGCTCAGCCCGGCCTCCTGGGCCTGCGCTTGCCGCTGCGCGGCCACCTTGTTGGCCGCCGCGACCTTTTCCCGTGCCGCGGCCACCCGTTCGGCCCGGGCATCGGCACCCGGTGTCGACCGGGTCGACTGCGGGTCCTGGCCCCGGACTTGGCCGGCCTCGTCGCGCCGCTGCGCCTGTGTCCGCTCGACCTTCTCGGCCTCCTCGCGGCGCTGCGCCGCACGGTCACCACGGGCCCGGTCCTCGGCCTCGGCGACCGCCTCCTCGCGCATCCGGCTCTGCCGTTCACGCGATGCGCGGAGCTGCTTCTCGGCCTGACGGTATTCGTCGCTGTCCGCCGCGTCCTCGCCATAGCGGTGCGCGACCGCCTCCGCACCGCCTGGCTGCGCGAGCATCTGCCGAATGCTCGACACCTTCTGCGCGTCCAGATCCTCGATCGTCGCCATGACTTCTATCCCTCCTCGTCGGCGCGGGCCCGAGCGGCCTGCACTCTGTACTCGGCGGCCTTGGCACGCAGCGCCTTCGCCTTGCGCCGATAGTCGTCGGCGGTGTCCAGGGACCGAATGAAATTCGGACTACCACCCCCGTACCACCGCGCGCTGCGCTCATAGCGCGCGTCCGCCTGCGCCTCATAATCAGCCGCCTCGGCGTCCAAAAGCCGCGCTTCTGTTTCTAACGAGTGCCTCACCATGTCGTCTTCCTAATCCTGTCCGTATGACTGGTCGTGGTCCTGCTGCCCGGCGATCTTCGCCGCGTCGGCGTTCTTTTCCTGAGCCGCGGCGGTCTTCTTCAGGGCCGCCTCCCGTCGCTCACCCTCGGTCTGCCTGAAGTTCTTCGGCCCCGCCCGCCCGAGCGCGTGCTGGCGCTGGTAGTTCGACTGCCCAATGTCGGCGAAGTGCTGCAATGCCGTATGCGGCGCAAACGTCCTCTCGTCGGCCTTCATCGCACCCAAGATCCAGCGGTTCATGCCGCGCTCGGCCGCGTCGCGATCGAACGCATTGACCTCGGCCCACCGCGTCTCGACCTCCTGACGCTTACGCTCCAGCTCGTCGTCGGTCTTGCCATTGGCTTCCTGACCTCGACGGACCGCCGCTTCGTTGAGTTCAAGCTGGCGCTCGCGGTCGGCGAACCCCGCCTCGACCTCGGTACGGACTGTGGTCCGGTAGGCGTGACCGTGCTCGCGCTCCCACGCCTCGGCGCCGGCGGTAACGCCCTCAGCGTGCCCCGCCGCGTATCCGTCAATACGAGCCTGACTCCTGATCCGCTCCGCCGCAATGTCGGCGTCGGCGACAATCGTCTGCGCCGCGGCGTGCGCGGTGGCGGTGATCCCACCCGCTTCGGCGTGCGCTTCCTGCATGACGACCATGGCCTCGCCCTTCGCCTCCTCCGTGATCAGTGCGAGCCGGGCCACCTCGGCGTCGATCCCGGCCTCGCGCTGGTCCAGCGCCGCGGTGCGGGTGGCCACCGCGGCCTCGCCACGAGTCAACCCCTCGACATAACCGCTCTCGGTCGCCGTCTCGTGGGCGGCGACGAGATCACCCTCCGCCTCCGCCGCGCGAATGCTCGCCTCGACCGACTCGTCACGCATCGCCTCGGCCTCGCCCATCACCGCACCGACGTCGGCCATCGCGTACTGGACCTCGGTCTTGGCGTGCTGGAGATCCTTGTAGTCGGCAAGCCCAAGATGCCGATCGTGGCGCGCCTCGTCCCGTTCAGGATCGACCTCGTATCCGCGCGCGACCATGTACGCGCGAAGCCCCGCCTGATTGCGCGTCATCTTCGCACTGGGGCCGTCCTTGACCATCTTCGGTTTGCCATCGTCGCCCATCACGGGCTGACCCGACTTGTCGAGTTGCGGGACCATCGGGTCCTTCGGATGTCGGCCGAATGCTCGGCTGTAACCACTCTTCAACGCGTCGGGGTTCTTCTTGCTGGGGTAGGGCTCGAAAGGGTCGGAGAGCAACTGGATGTGCGGTCGGCTCTCGTCCAGATTGATGCTGTAGCCGTGCATCGCGTCGTGCCCGCCCGGCAGAACTTCCGCTTGAAAATCAAGCCAGTCGCGGAAGTACCGCATCGCTTCCTCGCGGCGATCCTCGCGGATCTTGTAGCGGGGGAGCATCACCGGCTGCCCGGCTCGCGGACCCTCGGTGTAGACCTTCGGCGTCCCGTTCCCGTCGACGGCCTGATACTCGGTACCGTCCGGTTCGCAATACGCCCAGGGGAGCTGTCCGACCGTCGTCAGCGCCACGCGGTTGCCGTCCTTGGGCGCTGCGCTCATCCGAGCCACACGGTCGTCGCCATACTTGACGACTTCGGCGATCGACCTCGTCTCGCGCCATCCGCCCGCGCCGTCGTTGACCCGATCGATGTTGTGCTTCGTCATCGCCGTGTTTATCGCGGGGTTTCCCGCGGCGTACTGCGCGATGGCCTTCGGCCCCGCGGTCTTGCGCTGCGCCTCCCAAGAGATGTTCGCCCGCGCCGCCGAGTCTGACGCAGCGCCCTCGCTGCACACCTCGGCGTAGTTCATGCTCGCCGCGCTGCGCTGGCCCTGGCCTTCGGCCATGACGCCTCCTCACTACGTTCGTCGTCGGCACCGTCCGGTGTGGTGGGGCCCCGCTCCGCTATCGCTACGCCCCCCACCACGCCTGCCGCCGCGAAGCTCCGCTCCGGGCGGATACCGGCGGCAGGCGCACCATCGGCGGGGACCCCTGGCCCCACCGATAATACCCCTACCCCCTACCGGTATCAACGCCCGAACCGGACCTTCCTATGCGCCGTAGGAGGGGTCGGTCGCTTCGCTCCCTGCTCGCTTCGCTCGCCCCTCCCCGTCGCCCCTGCGGGGGGCGGCACGTCCGCGCTGCGCGCGGAAAGGGCATGGGGCGCACCAACCCTCGATCCCGGCCTATTCGGCGGGACCATCGGGACCTGTGCTCAGCCCGCTGGCCGGCCTCGACCACTCGCTCGCTCGCGGTCGTCGGCAGGCCACCGGCGGAGAGGCGAGGCCCTGCGACGTCGGGCTGTCCACCGCCGCACCGACTCTCGCCACGACCACCGGCACCGGTGCGCCGACCCGGCCCGCCCGCGTCGCCCGGGTCGTGACGGCGGCATCGGAACGGTCGTCGTGGACTGGGCTCGGAGAGCCGTTGCGAGACGGCGGAATTGAGCACCGAACTTTTCTGACGAGTAATTTCGGACAGCCATGTCGGCTACGTTGGCCTCCACTGACGGCTGTTGATAGCCGATTATGTTGGCTATCAACGCCTTCACACAACGATGTTGGCTACGTTGGCCTTTCGTGGCGGCTCTCAATGGTCGACACTGTTGGCTATCAAGGCCTCTACCGCAACACTGTTGGCCACGTTCGCCTCTACTGTCGACCCTCGGTAGGCGACAATGCTGTCCCCGTTAGCCTCCACCGTCACCGAAAACTGTGCCACGACAGCTGAAAAGACCCCCGCCTGCCAATCGGCCGGCGGGGGTCTGACGGTCTCGGGGGTCTACCGCACCGCGGTCAGCGCCGGCCGGTCGGCGCCCAACCCGATGGCCGTGGCGTAGTCGGACCGCTGCTTGGCCGCTTTGAGCCACGCCGCCACCGGTGTTCGGCTCGGTCCGTCCGGGGCCATCGCCTCGCTGATCCGGCGGGCACTCAACCCGTCCAGGCCCAGACGCAGCGCCCGTTCGACGATGGCCGGTTCGGCTGACGTACCGACCTCGGCGATGACAGCCACTGTCACGGCGGACAGGTCCAGCCCGGTGCCATCGCCGGTGTCCATGACAGCTGCCTTGACACCGGTGTCCATGACAGGCGAGGTGTCAGCCGTGACACTCATCTCGGTGTCACGGACACCCCCATCGGTTGTGTCAGGAACACCGGTGTCAGCCGTGACACCGGTGTCAGCCGGGGTCGTCATGCTCGACATGGCAAGGTCGGTGAGGGTGTCCACGCCCAGGTCAACAGCCTGGACACTCGGTACGGGCGCGGTGTCAGGATCTGTGTCCAGCACGCCGGTGGACACCTGGACACTCGGCCTGGATGCCGTCTCAGGATCTGTGCCGACCACCGTGTCCACCGGCCTGACACCAACAGTGTCAGGGCTGAAGCCGTCGTTGACGGCCTGTCCACGGACAGATGTCACGGGCACCGGCCCCGCGGTGTCCAGGTGTCCACCAGCGGGCCGCCCGGCCGCCGCGGCCTCGCCGCCAACCTCATCGCCCGAAGTCGCCGCCACCCCGACGGGCGCGCCGACGGCGACCTCGTCGGGCCAACTCGACGGCAACTCGTCGAGCTTCATCTTCACCTCGGCGAGCACGACGCCGAGCGTGCCGACGACGATGCCGGTGTCGGTCAGCACCGGCAGCATCCAGGCGTCCGACGCCGGCATGGCCAGCCGCACAGCCATCTCGGTCAGCGCGTTGAAGCTGCGCCAGAACGCGACGATGAGCATCACGCCGCTGGCGGTCACCAGCAGCCCCTGCATCGCGGTCACCCACCACCGGCCGGTGCGCCACGAGCGGATCATGATCAGCACTGCCTCGGTCATCACCAGACCGGCGAACGGGAAGAAGCCGGCCACCGCGACGGCGAAGGCCCTCATCCACGCTGTCGCCCCGTCACCCATCGCGTCGAGCGCGTGCGCACCGTTGACGACGACCGAGGACATGGTGAACAGCCAGACCAGCACCCACATGAAGATCCGGCCATGATCGGCGCGCAGTCGATCCCACAACGTCACGGCGGCCGCCTCCTTCATCTCGTTGCTCATGCCAGCACCGCCGCTCGGGTGGCCAACCCCTTGATGCGCTCGGGCCGGAACCCCGACCAGTGCTCGTCGCCGGCCACCACGACCGGTGCCTGGAGGTATCCCAGCGCCATGACGTAGTCGCGGGCCTCGTCGTCCTGACTGATGTCGACGACGTCGTAGTCGATGCCGGCCTTGGCCAGTGCCGCGTATGTGGCAATGCACTGACCGCAGGCCGGTTTGGTGTAAACGGTGATCATGCTGTGCTCCTTCAGGCGTAAGGATCGCTGGTCGGGACCTCGGCCAGGGGAGGCAGATCGGGGGGCCACAGCGTCGCCGCCGGTGCGTTCACGTCGACCACCACCGGCTCGGCTACCCGAGTGGGTTTGTCCGGTACGGCCGGGACGATCGACCGCGGATCGATGAGGACAGGCGCCAGCGGCGTCGACGGTCCGTCGGCTGCCGTCCGTACCGAACCCCACTTCGGTCCAGGCGTCGGTCCCGGCACCTTCGGCGCCGCAGCCGGCGGTTCCGGCGGCTCGACCATCTCCCACGCCTTACGGACCTGCTTGCCCATGACCCGGCGGCGGCCATCCGCCCGCCGGTATCGCGGGTGCGCGTCCATTGCGGCCTCGATCTTGGCGACCGTCGGCGCGTCACGCATCGAGAGCTTGTTAATGTCCGACAGCTCGTGGATGTAGAGCAGGAGCAGATCGACGGACACCATCGATACGTCGACCGGAGTACCGGTGTGCCACTCGCCGCGCAAACCCTGCCCGAACGCCGCCTCGGACACCTCCGCCGAAACCCTCGGCTCGTCCAAAAAGTCCCACACGGCCGCGCGCACCGGGTCGTCGAGGTGACGGTCGCGCACCGCCGACGCCTGCGCCTCGTACTCGTCGCTGTAGTCCAGACGCTCGCCGCGCCGGTACCGGTCGCGCGCCTCGGCCAGAAGCAGATCCATGCGTTCACGGCACAGGTATTCATCGGTGATGACGTCGGTCACCACGAGAATCCAATAACGCCGGTTGCCGGTCGCATCGAGCAGGAATTCCTCGAGATTGGTCGTGCCGGCCAGGATGAATTGACGGCGGACCGTCTCATCGACCTTTCCGTATGGGGCGCGCCACGTGTCCGCGCGGCCCGTCACGAACGCCTTGATCGCAGCCTGATCGGCTTTTTTCCGCAGCTTGTCCAGTTCGTCGATCAGCGCGATCGCCGCTTCGTGGGCCGTCGCCAGCAGATCCTTGTTCTCCGAGGCGCTCGGGACCTCAGACAGCTCGGCGATCGGCAGATCCGGCGGCGGAATCGACCGGAAGAACGAAGTCTTCCTGAAACCTTGTGCGCCATGCAGCACCAGCATGCTGTCGACCTGGCAGCCGGGTTCGTAAACCCTCATCATGATCGACAGCCAAAAGTTCAGAAACGTCTGTCGCACATACGCACTGCCCGCGTCGGCGACCATCGGCAAACACTCCGGGATGCGCTCGACGCCGTCCCACGCGGGTAACGCGTCGATGTGGTCGCGCCACGGCGAGAAGGGATGCGACCCCGCGTGCGCCGTCCGCGCCGTGTTAATCGCGCGCTCCGACAGCGACGCGTGTTCGCCGCCGAAATACCCGTTCATCACCTCCTCGATCTTGGCAAGATCGTGGTTGTCGACCGGCCGCAGGATGCTGCCCGCCGGCCGCCACGGCGGAAGCGCTCGCCAGGCCAGACGGTGGCCCATCTCATTCACACCCAGATGCTTGAGCACCGGGTCGCGTTCGAAGATCAGCGAGGTATTTGCGTGCGAACGGACCACCTCCGTCCGCTTGTCATCGCCGGACCCGACGGTCTTCGTCTTCAGCGCCTTCGTGATCGCCGCGCGCTCGCGCTCGATTTCCGCTTCGGTGTATGGTGTCATTGTCTTTAACGTCCTTCCCTGGACACCACGGAGCCCGTCGCCAAACATGACTCCGTAGAACGCCACCCATGCGGTGGCGTTCTGTCGTTTCGCTATCTATGTGTCGCGCGGCGGTTTACGCCGCGGTGCTGCGCTGCTTCATCTCCTCCACGGCCGAGGCTGGAATCCGGAATCCGTGATTTGGTGCCACCTGGTACGCGCCCGGCACCAAGCCCTTCCTGAGCCACTCCCACGCGGTATAGCGGGCGACGCCCATGCGCCGCGCGAACTCGGGCGTGGAGATCGTGTCCGTGTCCTGCGCCATCTCGATCACCTCCTTCCGCTGCCGGTGTCTTACGCCGTCGACGCTAGGCAACACGACCCACATTGTCCACCGACCGCGAACATAACCGCGCAGGTCAGGACCCATTTTCAGCGCGCCATCACCCCCATTCAGGGGCCTCGATCGCGCGCTGCGAGTTTCTCGTTCACCCTGTTCGTCATGCGCCGAACTTTTTCCAGGGATTCCGCCCCACGGCCGCAGTCGACCCGCTCACAAACACGCTGTGTGATTTGCATCACACGTCGGAGGTGGCCGAAGACGCGGGGCGGCCGCCGGCAGATCCGGCCACCCGCCCAGCCCCGGGGGCGGGGCTTCGCCCCGCCTGGGTCTAGTTCAGAGGTGGTCGACACAGAAGGAGATGCGACCGGGCTTCGATCGCGGTTGAGGTGGTCGACACAGAAGGAGTTGCGACCGGGCTTCGATCGCGGTTGATGCGGTCGACACAGAAGGAGTTGCGACCGGGCTTCGATCGCGGTTGATGCGGTCGACAGAGAAGGAGTTGCGACCGGGCTTCGATCGCGGTTGATGCGGTCGACACAGAAGGAGTTGGCGAGACACTGAGACACGGTGTGACAACGGTGTCTCACCTCGTGTCTCACTCATCGTCGCAGGTCAGAGGCCAGAAACGACGCTACTGAGCCACCTGAGACGCATTTTCCCTATAAACCCAAATGACGACCGCATCGAACGACGGCATCTATCGACTTCTGTATGAAGTCTTGGGAAGTGCGTCTCAGGTGGCTCAGTAGCCCAGAAATACCGAACTACCTGCAGCAATACCTGAGACACCGATTGTCTCAGGGGTGGCACAGGTGTCTCACCACACGTCACAGAGATTGACTCGAATCACTTCAGCCTCAACCGCAGAAGGAGTTGAGATCGGCCATCGAGGTGGTCGACGGTGTCCTCGACGCGACCCCCCGAGGCCCTTTGCTTCGGGGGGTGGTCACTCGCCGAGTCTCACTCGCCGTAGATGTACGCCCTCAACGAGGCCGCCGGGACCTGGACGACGACGCCGCGCTTGCGCGGGCGCAGCGTCTGCAGGTCGCCAGCGGCGATGAGCCGGTCGACGGTGTCCTCGCTGATGGCCAGCCGCTCGGCGACTTCGCTCTTGCGGAACACGCGCAGATCATCGGTGTTGGAAATGGGTTGCATCGGACGACTCCGGTAACAACCTCGACTCGCTGATCGAGGTGCTACCGGGGCCAATCGGTGCCCCGGCCCGGCGACGCTCGCCTTCTGGCCACGTGTAGCGGGCCGGCTCCGTCGCACCGGTCCGTGACGGCCGAAGGCCGCCAACCGCGCAATCCACACCGCGGTCCAGGCAGTCCCTCCGGCCGCGAAGGATGGTCGCGGCCGATGCGTGCGCATCATCAGGACTCTTCCACTATACCGAGAATCCGCAACTTTCGGTGTCTTCCGAGTACCGCAGGAGTACCGCGGTCGGTACCGCAAGTCGCCCCAGAAAGCAGAAAACCCGCCGTCACCAGCGGGTTTGTCTTGCTCCCCCAACTGGACTCGAACCAGTAACCGTTCGATTAACAGTCGAATGCTCTGCCAATTGAGCTATGGGGGATTGTGTTGTCGATCCGTGTAGCTCCGGCGCTCGCCGGTGTCACCCGAACCGAGAGATGACTCTAGCCTATGGATGATCCAGACAACAAAACGCCTGTTCAGAGTTGATTTTCAACCGCAACGCCCGACCGGGGTACGGCACCGGCAGCCGACGAGCCCCGAAGCCCGGGGAGCCCACATTGTCAGCTCACCGGGTTTCGAGGCTCGCAGCCTCACACCTCAACCACCGGGGCGGGCGCGTCATGGTGGGGAGTGCGGGGCTTGAACCCGCGACCAATCGATTATGAGTCGACGGCTCTAACCAACTGAGCTAACTCCCCAGGCATCGACACAGTACCGGACACCACGCCACCGGCCCCGCACCCACTCCCCCGCCCGACCGTCCACCAGGCCGGGAACCCGCCGGATCGAACCTTGTGACCCTGCTCTCTCCGACCGCCCGTGCGTGATGTCGTCCTTCGTGAACTGCGCGTAGACGGTATGCGCCGCACACTGACAGCACTGGTTGACGCCCCAGCCCGGGCGGCCGGTTCTGGAGGGAGACAGCATGACCGGAACGATCAACTACATCTGGGGGAAAGTCCGCCCGACACCCGATCAGTGCACCGGACAGCACACCTACGCCGGGGGTTGCGTGTACAACTCCGACGACCCGCACCGGCCGATGTTCCCGGAGGAACTGCGGCCGGGTATCCGGTCGTCGCGGGCGGCCTGACAGCCGCCGAGAACTCCCCGCTCCAGCCTCCCCGCAGGCGGGTGCCGCGGTCCAGTGGCGGACGCCGTTGATCCTTGAGGACCTTCGGCGGGCGTCGCCACGGCCAGAGGTCACGAATCGCCCGCGAGCGCATATGCCGACCACCGGACGGCGCACGATGAGACCAGCCCGACCTTACGAGGGTCGACGTCCAGATGCGCAACAGTCGATCGGAGGAGGCAACATGACACTCGCCGGGACACCAGTCAATGGGACATCAACCGCGGGGACATCAACCGCGGGGACATCGACCGCGGGAACATCACGCTCAGGGACCTCACGGCCGGGGTCGGGACTGGTTCGCCGCTTCTCCGACCTGACCCTCGCCGACGCCGACGACGCAGGCGGCAAGGGCGCCAACCTCGGTGAGGTTACCGCCGCGGGACTCCCCGTGCCGCCGGGCTTCGTCCTGCTCACCGAGTGCTATCGGCATTCGATGGCCGCGGCAGGTGTCGACCGCAGGCTTGCCGCACTACACACCACCGCGCTCGGCGCGGCCACCGACGAGAAGCGGCTGCGGCAACTCTGCGCGCAACTGCAGGACATCGTCGCCCAGGCGGGGGTGGCACCCGATGTGCGTGAGCAGGTCGTCGCCGCCTATCACGACCTCGGTGACGACACACCGGTTGCGATCCGCTCGTCGGCCGCAGGTGAGGACGGCAAGGACGCATCGTTCGCCGGAATGAACCGAACCCTGACCAATGTCGTCGGCCCCGACGCCGTCATCGGCGCCGTGGTGCAGTGCTGGATGTCGCTGTTCGGGCCGCGCGTCGTCTCCTACCGCGCGGGCCGCGGTTTCTCCGACGAACCCGCGATGGCGGTCGTCGTGCAGAAAATGGTTCAGTCACAGCAGGCGGGCGTCGCCTTCACCGCCGATCCCAGCAGTGGCGACCACGACAAGCTCGCCATCGAGGGCGCCCTCGGCCTCGGCGAGGTGGTGGTGTCCGGGTTGGTGCAGCCGGACACCTACATCGTCGCCAAGGACGGTCTGACCGAGTTGTCCACCCACGTCGGTCACCAGGACTTCCGGCTCGTTCGCGGCAACGACAGCACCGATCGCCGCGAAGATCTGCCACCTGAACTCGCTGACCGCCAGGTGCTCGACTCCGCGGAGTTACGTAAGGTCGCGCACCTGGCCGTCGACGTCGAGAACCACTACGGCAGTCCGCAAGACCTCGAATGGGCGGTCGACACGGCCGACGACGTGTGGCTGTTGCAGACCCGCCCGATCACCGCCCTGAACGACTCCGCGACCCCCGACGGAACGGTCCTCGTCCGCGGTATGTCGGCGGCGCCGGGCACCGTGGCCGGCAGGGTGCATGTACTGCATGATCCATCCGAGGGCAGCGACCTCGCCGACGGCGAGATCCTGGTGGCGCCGATGACCAATCCCGACTGGCTGCCCACGTTGCGGCGGGCGGCCGCCATCGTCACCGACGCCGGCGGCATGACCTGTCACGCCGCGATTGTCGCCCGCGAACTGCGCATCCCGTGCATCGTCGGCACTCGTAGCGCCACAACAGATCTCGATGACGGATCGATGGTCACCGTCGACGGCGCGCACGGCCTGGTGCGTTCCGGCGACGTGACGAAGCCGGCACCCACCTCACGGGTCACCGTCACCGAAGCGGCAACCCCCGCGGCGCCCATCACCGGGACGAAGGTATACGTGAATCTCGCCATGCCCGACACCGCGGAGTCCGTTGCGGCACAGGATGTCGACGGCGTCGGATTGCTGCGTGCCGAGTTCATCCTCACCGAATCGCTCGGCGGCCGTCATCCGCATGATCTGATCGCCAGGGGCGAGGGCGACACCCTCGTCGATGCCCTCGCCGAGTCAGTCGGCCGGATCGCCACGGCATTCGCCCCACGCCCGGTCATCTACCGCACCAGCGACTTACGCAGCAACGAGTACCGATCGCTGATCGGCGGCGACGGCTACGAGCCGGCCGAACACAATCCGATGATCGGCTTCCGCGGCTGCCTGCGCTATGTCACCGATCCCGCACTGTTCAACCTCGAACTGCGGGCGCTGGCCCGGGTCCGGGAACAGTGCCCCGAGCTGGGCCTGATGACCCCCTTCGTCCGCACCAAATGGGAACTCGAACGCTGCCTTTCGCTGATCGACGACAGCCCCTTGGGCCGGCAGCGCGGCCTGCGGCGCTGGGTGATGGCCGAGGTGCCGTCGGTGGTGCACTGGCTGCCCGAGTACGTGGGCATGGGCATCGACGGCGTGTCCATCGGCAGCAACGACCTGACCCAGCTGATCCTGGGCGTGGACCGGGACTCGGAGATCTGCGCCGACGCCTTCGACACCGCCGATCCGGCAGTCATGGACGCGATCGGCCAGATCATCTCCACCGGGCGCCGACTGGGCATCACCACCTCGCTGTGCGGGCAGGCCCCGTCGACCGACCCGGCGTTCGCCGAACGGCTCGTCGAACTCGGCATCACGTCGGTCTCGGTGAACCCCGACGCCGCCCCGGCCGCCCGCCTGGCGATAGCCCGCGCGGAACAGCGACTCCTGCTGGAGGCGGCGCGGCGCTGATCACCTCGACAACAAATCCTGGGTCACGAGGCCCCGGCCGGCACCGTGTCCGGGAGGGCGGACGAGCGTCGCACACAACTCCGACAAGTCCGGCACCCGGCCTGTGAGTTCCGTCAACAGGCTGGAATTCGCCGAATCGGTAAGCGTAGCCTTCGCTTCATGCACACTTCGTTCACACCTGCTCGCCGGGCCGCGACAGCCGTCCTCGCCACCGGCATCGCACTCGGCGGACTCGTCGCCGTCGACTCGGCGGCCGACGCCGCTCCGCGCCCTACGGTCTCGGTGTCCAAGACGAGCAACCTCAACCCGAACGGCGAGTGGCTCACCGTCAGCGGCAAGGGCTTCTCGGGCAAGAACTTCGGCATCTATGTCGGCCTGGCCCAGGACAACAAGTACGGCCCCACCAAGCAGAACTCGTTCGGCGAGACCAAGTGGCTCAAGCCCAACGAGATCCGCGGCGGCAAGTTCACCACCCGGATCAAGGTGAAGGCGGTGTCCGGCAAGATCAACTGCAAGGTCAACCGCTGCTCGATCCGCACGCTGTCGGCGCACGGTGTGCCCGACCGCACCCAGGACACCAAGACCCCGGTCAGCTTCCGGGCGTTCTGATCTCAGCCCGCCGGCGACCACGAGCACAGCGCGCGGTCGCCGGCGGCTCAGTCCCCTTCGAGCAGACTGCGCCGGTACGACTCGAGCGCGACGAGATCACCGAACACCGCGTTGTAGCCGTCGGGGTCGTCCCCCGGTGACATCCGGCGCAGGCGCGACTTGATGTCGGCGATCTGCGCGCCCACCCACACCTCCTGCAACCGGGCGAGCACGCCGGTGACGTACCGCGGGATCGCCGACTCGTCCACCGCCATCGACTCCACGGCGAGTTCTGTCACCAGTGAACCCACCACCGGGTCGTCGACGCGGTGGGTGACGGCGTCGGTCCACTCCACCCCGCTCAGTCCCGCAGCGCAGCCCCCCGATTCGGCGATCGCCGCCCGGATCCGCGCGTACGACGGATCGGTGAAACAGTCCTCGGGCAGCGAATCGAAGATGGTGCCCGCAATCCCCGGATACTGCAGCGCCGCCTTGAGACCCTCGCGCTGCGGCCACAGCCGGGGGTCGTCCGAGCGTGGTGCGACCCCCATCGGCATCGTCTCGGCCTCGGGCCGGGCAGTGCGACCCCGAGCCGGACGCTGATCCTTACGCCCGCCCGCCTTGCCGTTCTTGGTGCTCTCCTGCCGCACCCGGCGCAGGACCTGGGCCACGTCCTCCCAGCCCACCCAGCCCGACAACTGGCGCGCGTACTCGTCGCGCAGGCTGACGTCCTTGATCCGGGCGACCACCGGCACGGCGTCGCGCAGTGCGTGGACCCGCCCCTCGGCCGTATCCAGATCATGTTCGGACAGCAGCGCTTTGATCGCGAACTCGAACATCGGCACCCGCCGGGCGATCAGATCCCGCACGCCACCGTCACCGCTGCGCTGGCGCAGTTCACACGGGTCCATCCCGTCGGGTGCGATGGCGACGAAGGTCTGCCCCGAGATACTCTGTTCACCTTCAAAGGCTTTGAGCGCGGCAGCCTTTCCCGCATCATCACCGTCGAAGGTGTAGATCACCTCGCCACGGAAGTACGAGTCGTCCATCATCAGCCGGCGGATCAGCGCCAGATGTTCCTCGCCGAAAGCCGTGCCGCAGGAGGCAACCGCGGTATTCACGCCGGAAAGATGCATCGCCATCACATCGGTGTAGCCCTCGACGATCACCACCTGATGCCCCTTGGCGATGTTCCGTTTGGCGTGGTCCAGACCGAACAGCACCTGAGACTTCTTGTACAGCATGGTTTCCGGCGTGTTCATGTACTTGCCGAGATTGTCGTCGTCGAAGAGTTTGCGGGCGCCGAAACCGATCACATCGCCGCCGAGATTGCGAATCGGCCACAGCAGCCGGCGCCGGAACCGGTCAACCGGACCCTTGCGACCCTCGGTCGACAGACCCGCCTCTTTCAGCTCTTCGAACGTAAACCCCTGTGACAACATCGCTTTGGTCATCGTGTCCCAGCCATCGGGGGCGTACCCGCACCCGAAGTCGCGGGCCGCGCCCGCATCGAAGTCGCGTTCGGTCAGGTAGTCGCGGGCCTTCTGCGCGGCCGGGGTCTGCAACTGTTCGGCGTAGAACTTCTGCGCGGCGGTGTTGGCGGCCACGAGACGGGCCCGGGTGCCGCGGCTGACGGCGATGGCGGTGCCGCCGCCCTCGTAGTTGATGCGGTAGCCGATCCTGTCGGCCAGTTGCTCGACGGCCTCCACGAACGTGATGTGTTCCTGCTTCTGCAGGAAGGAGAAGACGTCGCCGCCCTCCCCGCAGCCGAAGCAATGAAACAGGCCGCGGTTGGGCCGGACATGAAACGACGGCGACTTCTCGTCGTGGAACGGGCACAGCCCCTTCATCGAGTCGGCGCCTGAGCGCCGCAGTGCCACATAGTCGCCGACGATCTCCTCGATGTGTGTCCGCTCGCGGACCGCGGCGATGTCACGATCGGGGATTCGTCCAGGCACGCCGCCCATTGTAGGACCCGCGCCGACGCCTCAGACCGCGTGCCGGTCGGGTGACCTGCACCACACAACCCGACCCGGGGGGCCACGCCACACGATACGGTCTTACCCGTGCCCGATAACACCCCGAACGCATCCGATCTCACCGTCGAAGAGCAGGCCCAGCTGACCAGTGGACAGGACTTCTGGACCACCAAGGCGGTTGCGGGAGTCCCGTCGATCATGGTCACCGACGGCCCGCACGGCCTCCGCAAGCAGGAAGGCGCCAGCGACCACCTCGGCGTCTCCGGGAGCATGCCCGCCACCTGCTTCCCGCCGGCCGTGGCGCTGGCCCAGACGTGGAATCCCGACCTGGCCCGCCGGGCGGGCAGCGCCATCGCCGACGAGGCACGGGCACAGGACGTCTCGGTGCTGCTCGGCCCCGGCATCAACCTCAAACGCTCCCCCCTCGGCGGCCGCAACTTCGAGTACTTCTCCGAGGATCCGGTGCTCACGGGCCACATGGCCGCAGCCTTCGTCGACGGTGTGCAGAGCCGGGGCGTGGGTACCTCGCTCAAGCATTTCGCCGCCAACAACCAAGAGTCCGACCGGATGCGGGTCAGCGCCGACATCGACGAACGCACCCTGCACGAGCTGTATCTGCGGGCCTTCCGCCACGTCGTGCGCACCGCGCAGCCGTGGACCGTGATGTGCTCGTACAACAAGATCAACGGGGTGTACGCGTTCGAGAACCGCGAACTGCTCACCACCATCCTGCGCGACCAGTGGGGCTTCGGCGGGCTGGTGGTCAGCGACTGGGGTGCCGTCGCCGACCGGGTGACCGCCGTCGCGGCGGGCCTCGATCTCACGATGCCGTTCGGCGGCGAGGACGGTGATGCGAAAGTCGCCGCGGCCGTCGCCGACGGAACGCTGCATGCCGGCGATCTGCTCGCTTCGGCCGGCCGGGTGATCGAGCTGGCCGTCAAGGCCCGCGAGGCCGCCGCGGCCGTACCCGGTTCCGGCGCCGTCGATCTCGACGCCCATCACCGACTGGCCCGCGAGATCGCGGCCCAGGCCGTCGTGTTGCTGCGCAATGACGACGACCTGCTCCCGCTCCGGCCGGACGCCGACATCGCCGTCATCGGCGCACTCGCCGCGCAGCCGCGCTACCAGGGCGGTGGATCCTCGCACGTCAACGCCACCCGCGTCGACGCCCCACTCGACGCGATCCGCTCGGTCACCGGCCGCGACACCCCGTTCGCCCCCGGCTACAGCACCGGTCCCGACGCCGCGCCTCTGCTCGCCGACGAGGCGATCGCGGTGGCCGGGGCCGCCGATACCGTGGTGCTGTTCCTCGGTCTGGCCGAAGGACAGGAATCGGAAGGCTTCGACCGCACCACCATCGACCTGCCCGCCGACCAGATCGCGCTCGCGGTACGGGTTCTCACGGCCAATCCGCGCACCGTCGTCGTGCTCTGCCACGGTGGGGCGCTGCAGGTCTCGGTGATCGACGCACCCGCGGTCATCGATGCCGCCCTCGGCGGCCAGGCGCTCGGCTCGGGCCTGGCCGACGTTCTGTTCGGCGCTATCAACCCGTCCGGGCGACTCACCGAGACCCTGCCCCGCCGCATCGAGGACACGCCCACCTACCTCAACTTCCCCGGCGAGCACGGCCACGTCACCTACGGCGAAGGACTGTTCATCGGATACCGCTGGTACGACGCCCGCGCCCTCGACGTGACCTACCCGTTCGGGCACGGACTGTCGTACACCACCTTCGACTACGACGGCCTGACGGTCGACGCCGAACCGGATGGAATCCGGATCACGTTGCGGCTCACCAACACAGGCACCCGCGACGGCCGCGAGATCGTGCAGGTGTACCTGTCCGCCGACGACTCCGCGGTGACCCGCCCGCCGCGCGAACTCAAGGGTTTCGCGAATGTCGGGGTGGCCGCGGGCGAGTCGGTGCCGGTGTCGGTGTTCATCCCGCGCGACGATATCGCCTACTGGGACACCAGGGTTCACCGGTACGTGGTCGAATCGGGTTCGTATACCGTGCATGTCGGTGCGTCGAGCCGCGACATCCGGCTCACCTCCACCGTCGATGTCACCGGTGACGTGGTGCGGATTCCGCTGACCCTGCAGTCCAGCATCGGCGAGGTGATGGCCGACCCCGGTGCGGCCGAGGGCATCAGACCGATCACCGACGCCATGTTCGGGGTCACCGGTGGCCCCGAACAGGACGGTGAGGATCACTCCGGTGCGGCACTGGGCGTCGACATGGTCAAGATGATGTCGTCGGTGCCGATCGGCCGTCTCGTCGACTTCTCCGGCGGCCTGCTGCCCGTGGAGTACCTCCAGGGCATCCTCGACAGTGCCAACAACCCCGAGGCGAACAACCCCGACCAGGCCGATCAAGTGAATGACGGCCCTGTCGCGACGTCCGATTCGGGCGTATAGCGGAATCATGAGCAACACGCGACTGATGATCGCCCTCGGTGCCACGACCGTCCTGCTGATGGCAGGCTGCACCAGCGACGACGGAAGCTCCGGCGGCCCGTCGACGGTGACGGTGACGTCGACGCGGGACGGCACCGTCACCCCGAGCGACCCACCGCCGGCGACGGGGATCGGTTCGGGCACGGGCACCGCCGAACCCGCCCCCACGGGCTCGGTGCCGGTCTCGCACCCCGCGTCGAGCGGTGCGCGACTGAGCGTCACCGGGGTCCGTGTCGGGCACCACAACGCATTCGACCGGGTCGTGTTCGACCTCGGCGGCACGGGGACCCCCGGCTGGCGGGTCGACTACACCGATTCACCGGCCCAGCCGGGCAGCGGCAAACCGATCACCGTCAGCGGTGACAGCGTGCTGCAGGTGATTCTCACCGGGCTCGGCTATCCGATGGACACCGGCGTCGAGGAGTACTCCGGCCCCAACCCGATCACCGGGGTTCACAACGTGCCGCAGGTACACCTGACCGGCGTGTTCGAAGGTGAGGCCGTCGGTTTCATCGGCATCAACGGCGAGAGGCCCGCCGTCCGGGTCACCGCGCTGACCAACCCGACCCGGCTCGTCATCGACATCGCCCACGCCGGGTAGGGCTCGGCAGCACTATCCCAGGTGCGCCTGGGCGCCCGAGTTCTGTTTGTCGGTGCGTTCCAGGCGGCCCTCGGTCATCGACGCGATCTGGTCGACGATCACCCGCATCCGCGCGGTGTCGTTCTCGGCCGCCTCCCACATCGGGACGAGGATCGGGTCGAGGCCGCCGGGTGCGGCGACGGTCAGCCATTCGGCGACGCGGTGGATCCGTTCGCGCTGGCGAGCCTGATTGGCCTTGTGCCGTTCGTTGGAGAAGATGTAGCGCAGCGCAAGGGTTTTCAGGGTCGCCACCTCCGCCGCCACCAGCGGGTCGACGACGAGGTCGGCCTCGTAGCGGCTCACCGGTTGCCGGTCCACCGCAGCCCGGGTGCCCTCGATGGCCGCGGACGCGAACCGGCCGATCAGTTCACTCGTGAGCCGTTTGAGTGCCACCGACGCGTCGAGCGAGGCGTCGAACGCGCCGACCGCCTTGACGATCTCCATCTTCGACAGCCGTTGGGAGGCGTCGATCAGGGCGTTCTCGTCGAGACCGTCGAACTCCATCATCCCGATCTCGGCGAGCGCGCGCTGATCGCTCGGGTCGGCGAGGGTGCGCAGGTCGATGCGGTTGGCGAGGATGCCGTCCTCGAGGTCGTGGACCGAATAGGCGACGTCGTCGGACCAGTCCATCACCTGTGCCTCAAGGCATTTCTTGTCGGCCGGGGCGTCCCGGCGGATCCAGTCCAGGATGTGCTTGTCGTCGTCGTAGGCGCCGAACTTCACCTTCGGCGGACGCCGCGTCCACGGATACTTCAGCGTGGCGTCCAGCGACGCCCGGGTCAGGTTCAGACCCGCACTGGCACCGTCGGCGTACAGGATCTTGGGTTCGAGGCGGGTGAGGATCCGCAGGTTCTGCGCATTGCCCTCGAACCCGCCATGGTCCGCCGCGAACGCGTTGAGCGCACGTTCCCCGTTGTGCCCGTACGGCGGATGCCCGATGTCGTGGGCCAGACCGGCGAGTTCGACGAGGTCGGGTTCGCAGCCCAGGCCGATCGCGATGCCGCGACCGATCTGGCCCACCTCCAGCGAATGGGTGAGCCGCGTGCGGGGCGTGTCGCCCTCCCGCGGACCGACCACCTGGGTCTTGTCCGCGAGCCGGCGCAGGGCCGCGCAGTGCAGGACCCGGGCCCGGTCACGGGCGTAGTCACTGCGGTGGTCGGTGCGGGTGCCCGGAAGGCTTGCCACCTTCGCCGCCTCCGGAACGATCCGTTCGACGGCCTCCTCGCCGTAGAAGGCGGTGGCCGGTGCGCCGGGGGCGAGAGCCGGATTAACCATGCCCCCAGTATCCACGTCTGTCGGTATCCATAACCCGGGCCGTCACCGCCCGGGTGCACCCTGCCGTCAGTCGTTCACCCAGCCGCGGGCGACGACGAAATCGGTGACCCGGCGCCGGATCGCCACGATCTGCGCGGCGGTCAGGTCGTCGGCCGAATCGAGCAGCAGCTCGGTGATCTCCTCGGAGAACGCCGCGGCGTCGAGCGAACCGCCCCGTTGCCGGCGCGGACCGCGGTCGTGGCCCCTGTCGTGTCCCCGATCGTGATTGCGGTCGTGGCCGCGGTGGCCGCCGTCGCGCTCCTCGCGACGGTGCGCACGAGCACCGGCGCCGTCGTCGGCGGCGGGTTCGGTCACGGCCACATTGGTCGCCTTGGAGCCGCGGTCGGTGTCTTCGACATCGAACGACACCTTGGCGCCCGGCTTGAGCAGACCTTCATCGATGTCGATGTCGTTGATGTGCAAGAACACATCGGCACCACCTGAGTCCGGCGCGAGGAATCCGAAACCCCGGTTCGCGTCGTAATGGACAACCTTGCCGCTCTCGGCCATAACTCACTCACTCACTCTCACAATGTTGCGGACACCACGGACCCCTTGTCCTCCGCAACACCGGCATCAGGATCAGAAACTGCTGCGTCAACTATGACAGAATACCGTCGGCAGCGGCGACTCAACGATTCTCAAAATGAGACACCGCCGCGCCGGCGTGTGGTCGCGAACCCTCAGGCCCCGACGAGCTTGCCGCCGAGATACTCGACGACCTTGTCGAGTGCGACCCGCTCCTGACTCATGGTGTCGCGTTCGCGGACCGTGACGGCCTGATCGTCAAGGGTGTCGAAGTCGACGGTCACACAGAACGGTGTGCCGATCTCGTCCTGGCGGCGGTACCGCTTGCCGATGCCCTGCGCGTCGTCGAATTCGACGTTCCAGTGCTTGCGCAGCTCGGCCGCCAGATCGCGGGCCTTGGGCGAGAGCTTCTCGTTGCGCGAGAGCGGCAGCACCGCGGCCTTGATCGGCGCCAGCCGCCGGTCGAGCTTGAGCACGGTACGGGTGTCGGTGCCGCCCTTGGCATTCGGCACCTCTTCCTCGACGAGGGCGTCGCACAGGAAGGCCATCAGCGAACGGGTCAGGCCGGCCGCGGGCTCGATGACGTACGGCGTGTACCGGTCGCCGGAGGCCTGGTCGAAGAACGACAGGTCCTCGCCGGAATGCTCCGAATGTGTCGACAGGTCGAAGTCGGTGCGGTTGGCCACGCCCTCGAGTTCGCCCCACGGATTGCCCGCGAAACCGAACTTGTACTCGACGTCGACGGTCCGCTTGGAGTAGTGCGACAGCTTCTCCTTCGGATGCTCGAACAGGCGCAGATTCTCCGGGTCGATGCCGAGATCGACGTACCAGTTGAAGCGCTGATCGATCCAGTACTGATGCCACTGCTCGTCGTCGCCCGGCTTGATGAAGAACTCCATCTCCATCTGCTCGAACTCGCGGGTGCGGAAGATGAAGTTGCCCGGGGTGATCTCGTTGCGGAAGCTCTTGCCGATCTGGGCGATGCCGAACGGCGGCTTCTTGCGGGCGGTGGTCATCACGTTCTTGAAGTTGATGAAGATGCCCTGCGCGGTCTCGGGCCGCAGGTAGTGCAGACCCTCCTCGGTCTCGATCGGGCCGAGGTAGGTCTTGAGCATCATGTTGAAGTCGCGGGGCTCGGTCCACTGGCCCTTGTTGCCGCAGTCCGGGCACACGATCTCCGACATCGGCACCGACTCGGGATCGTCGATGCCCTTCTTCTCGGCGTACGCCTCCTGCAGGTGGTCCTGCCGGTGCCGCTTGTGGCAGTTCAGGCACTCCACCAGCGGATCGTTGAACACGGCGACGTGTCCGGAGGCCACCCACACCGGGCGGGGCAGGATCACCGACGAGTCCAGGCCGACGACGTCCTCACGGCCGGTGACCATCGACCGCCACCACTGGCGCTTGATGTTCTCCTTGATCTCCACGCCCAGCGGGCCGTAGTCCCAGGCGGAGCGTGTTCCGCCGTAGATCTCACCGCACGGGTACACCAGGCCCCGGCGTTTGGCGAGATTGACGACGGCATCGACTTTCGACTGCGGGGCCACGGTTAACTGATCTCCGATGGGTAGTGGGGTGAACGGCAACCCATACAGGGTACCGCCCGATTCTCCGGCCCCGGCCCGCACCGTCCCGGATGAAAATCATTTCCTTTAAACTGGTCGGAGCACCCCACCCGACCAGCCCGGAAGGATCTGCGATGAGCACCTCGGCAACCCCGGAGGACCTGGCCGCCCGTGAGGCGGCAAGCGAACTGCTGCGCGCCCTGGCCTCGCCCACCCGGATCGGGATCGTGCTGGCCCTGCGTTCGGGGTCGAGGTGCGTGCACGAACTCGTCGGCGCGCTCGGCCTCAGTCAGCCGCTGGTCAGTCAGCATCTGCGGGTGCTCAAAGATGCCGGCGTGGTCCGCGGCCGGCGCAGCGGCCGGGAGATCATGTACGAACTCGTCGACGATCACCTCGCGCACATCGTCACCGACGCCCTGATCCACGCCACCGAACCCCGCGACCCCGCCGACGGGGCGGCAGCCGGTGCCACGGGGACGCGGACTGCCGGGACACGAGCGCACAAGTGACCACTCCCGGCAACAGCGATCCCGACACGGCCAAGTCCGGTCCGGTCACCGGTGTGCGCTCCACCCGTCAGCGGGCGGCGATCGCCGACGCCCTCGCGGCCTCCGACGATTTCCTGTCGGCGCAGGAGTTGCACGAACAGCTCAAGCAGCGCGGTGAATCGATCGGGCTGACCACGGTCTACCGCAACCTGCAGGCCCTGAGCCAGGGCGGGCAGATCGACGCACTGTGGGACGGCTCCGGCGAGACCCGCTACCGGCACTGCTCGGCCGGTCACCACCATCATCTGGTGTGCCGATCCTGTGGCACCACTGTCGAACTGCAGGCCGATCCCGTCGAGGAGTGGGCGGCGCGGGTGGCCGCCGAACACGGATTCACCGGCATCAACCACACCGTCGAGGTGTTCGGCTGCTGCCCCTCGTGCAGCGAGGCGCTCTAGCCCGGTACCCCTACCCCAGCACCCCTAGCCCAGCATCCCTAGCCCAGTGCTTCTGCGAGATCCGCGCCCGAGGACAGCACGATGTGCAGCAGGGTCAGCAGCGCGTCGTCGTCGAGGGTCCCGGCCGGGAACGTGTAGTACAGCAGGACGTCGGTGATCGGTTTGCCGGGGTCCGAGCGCCGCAACGCCCCGAAACTCAGTCGCGCGTCGGCGGTCTCGACCATGTCGCGCAGCGTCTCGGAGTTGGTGACCCGATCGGCCACCAACTGGATCACGCTCACCACGTCGAGTCCCGGTGCCAGCGACAGCGCCCGCAGCGAGGCACGCGTGTGGCCCACCGTCAGCACCACGGACTCGGCGTCGGCGCTCACCACCTCGCCGAGCTGATCGACGATGGCGGCAACCCGGTTCACCAGGCCGCCGATCTCGGTATCCCCCACTACAACTCCCCCGTCACTTCTTGACCCCGCCGAAGCGCCGGTCGCGTTCGGCGTATTCCAGGCACGCGGCCCACAGGTCGCGGCGATCGAAATCGGGAAACAACTTCTCCTGGTACACCATTTCGGCGTACGCCGACTGCCACAGCAGGAAGTTGGAGATCCGCTGCTCCCCCGACGGCCGTAGGAACAGATCCACGTCGGGCATGTCGGGCTCGTCGAGGTATCTCGCGAACGAGGCCTCGGTGATCCGTTCCGGGTCGATCTCGCCGCGTGCCGCCCGGCGCGCGATTTCCCTTGCGGCGTCGGCGATCTCGGCCCGACCACCGTAGTTGACGCACATCGTCAGCGTCATCACGGTGTTGCCGGCGGTCAGTTCCTCGGCCACCTCGAGTTCGCGGATCACGCTGCGCCACAACCGGGGCCGACGTCCGGCCCAGCGCACCCGCACCCCCATCTCGTTCATCTCGTCGCGGCGGCGGCGGATCACATCCCGGTTGAAGCCCATGAGGAACTTCACCTCGTCGGGGCTGCGCGACCAGTTCTCCGTCGAGAAGGCGTACGCCGACAGCCACTGCACCCCGAGCTCGATGCAGCCGCATACCGCGTCCATGAGCACGGCCTCGCCCCGCTTGTGTCCCTCGGTACGCGGCAGGTCGCGGTCCTGGGCCCAGCGGCCGTTGCCGTCCATGACGAGCGCGACATGGCGGGGCACGAACTCGGCGGGGATCGCGGGAGCCACGGCGCCGCTGGGATGCGGGTCGGGCGGCCGGACCTGCCTCACGGGTTCAGTCACCCGCCGCCCCGGACGTAACGCCATCTTCTCGGCTCCTCTCCTGGCGTCCTAAACCCCACCGATAGCCGTCACCATCGCAATAATTGACGTGCCGACCCGTATCGGTGGGGTTTACGACGGCTCGGACCCCACACTATGCGGCGCCGACCGTTCGATGAGCGGCAGGGTTCGCAGCTGCCGCTCCAGATGCCACTGCAGATGCGCCGCGGTCAGCCCGCTCGCCTGCCGGCGCACCGAATCACCCACCCCGGCGGTGGCCTCCCAGTCGCCCCGGTACAGCGCCTCCATCAACTCCAGTACGCCTGACGCCGGCGTCGCGGCACCGGGCGGACGGCACAGCACGCACACCGCCCCGCCCGCGGCCACGTGGAACGCCCGGTGCGGCCCGGGACGCCCGCAGCGCGCACACTCACCGAGCGAGGGCATCCACCCCGCATACGACATCGCCCTCAGCAGGAAGGCGTCGAGGATCAGTTCCCGCGGCCGCCGGTCCTCGGCGAGCGCCGACAACGCCCCCACGGTCAGCTGGTGCAGCCGCGCCGCGGGGGCACGTTCCTCACCGGCGAGCCGCTCGGCGGTCTCGACGATCGCGCAGCCGGTGGTGTACCGGCCGTAGTCGGCGGCGAGTTCGTCGCAGAACCCGTGCAGCGTGTGCGCCTGGGTGATCGTGTCCAGGTTCCGGCCCGGATACAAGTGCAGGTCGACGTGCGCGAACGGTTCGAGCCGGGCCCCGAACTTGGACCGGGTACGCCGGATGCCCTTGGCGACCGCCCGGACCAGTCCGTGCTCGCGGGTGAGCAGGGTGATGATCCGGTCGGCCTCTCCCAGCTTGTGGGTGCGCAGCACCACCGCCTCGTCCCGGTAGAGCCGCACGGCTCAGAGTCCCCAGCGCCGCACGGCTCAGAATCCCATGCGCCGCAGCTGTTTGGGGTCGCGCTGCCAGTCCTTGGCCACCTTGACGTGCAGGTCCAGGTACACCTTGGTGCCCAGCAGTTTCTCGATCTGCGTGCGGGCGACGGTGCCCACCTCCTTGAGGCGGGCACCCTTCTTGCCGATGATGATGCCCTTCTGGCTGTCACGCTCGACGTACAAGATGGCGTGCACGTCGACCATCGGCGGCTGGTCGTCGCGGCGGTCCTCGCGGTCGATGACCTCCTCGATCACCACCGCCAGCGAATGTGGCAGTTCGTCGCGGACGCCTTCGAGGGCGGCCTCACGGATGAACTCGGCCATCAGGACCTGTTCGGGTTCGTCGGTCAGTTCCCCGTCGGGGTAGAAAGCCGGGCCGGGTTCGACGAGCGAGACGAGCAGGTCGCTGAGCACGTCGAGCTGTTTGCCCGACTTCGCCGACACCGGCACCACCTCGCTGTCGGGGCCGAGCAGCTCTGCCAGCGCGATGAGCTGCTCGCCCACCTTGTCGGGGGTGACCCGGTCGATCTTGGTGACCACACCGAGAACCGTTGTGCGCGGGGCCATCTCCCGGACCTGCTTGACGATCCAGCGGTCGCCCGGGCCGATCGGTTCGTCGGCCGGGATGCACACCCCGATCACGTCGACCTCCGAATAGGTGTCGCGCACAAGATCATTGAGCCGCTGCCCGAGCAGGGTGCGGGGCCGGTGCAGGCCGGGGGTGTCCACCAGAACAAGCTGGGCGTCGTCACGGTTGACGATGCCGCGGATGGTGTGCCGGGTGGTCTGCGGCCGGTTCGAGGTGATCGCGATCTTCTCACCGACGAGCGCGTTGGTGAGCGTGGACTTGCCCGTGTTGGGCCGGCCCACGAAACAGATGAAGCCGGACCGGAACTCCCCGGACGTCGGTTGCGGACCGGTCATCGCGGTGCCACCTCCGTCACCACGGTTCCCGCCGGATCGGTGATCAGCGTGTACGCGGCCGGGCTGATCTCGGAGACCAGCTCGAGCCCCGGATCCCCCTCGTCGCCGCCGACGATCACCGCCGCCTCGAACGCCCGCGCGCCGCTCGACAGCGCGGTGGCCGCCGCCACCTGCAGCGCGGTGAGCGTGAGGGCGGCGGTCGTCACCGGTGCACCGGCATAGGTCCGGCCGTCGCCGTCCCGCACCGCGGCGCCCGAGCCGGCCTCGGCGCGGGCGAGCGCGCCCCGGGCCAGCACGATCAGTTTCTCATCCTCCGGGACGGGTGTGCTCATCACTGTTCCTTGCTGTCTACGCGATCGCTGCGGGAGTCGGCCTCGGCAGCCTCCCGGGAACGCTCCTGATCGGTGGTGTCGTCGGAGTCGGGTGCGTGCACGCGGCTCACCAGAACTGTGGTGATGCGTTGGCGTCCCTGATGATTCGGTCCGCCCTCGGCCGTCAGCAGCAGCCCCTCGGCCTCCACCTGGGCGCCGGGCAGCGGCACCCTGCCGAGCTTGAGACCCACCAGACCGCCGACGGTCTCCACCTCGTCGTCATCGATGTCGAGGTCGAACAGTTCCCCGAGATCCTCGACAGGCAGGCGGGCCGAGACCCGGTACTCGCCCTCGCCGAGTTCCTCGATGGGCGCGACCTCGTCGGTGTCGTACTCGTCGGTGATCTCGCCGACGATCTCCTCGAGCACGTCCTCGATGGTGACCAGCCCGGCGATGCCGCCGTACTCGTCCACCAGCAGCGCCATGTGATTGCGGGTGCGCTGCATGTCGGCGAGCACCTTGTCGAGCGGTTTGGAGTCGGGGATGAACTCTGCCGGCCGCATCAGCTCCGACACCAGGACCGGGGATCCGGGGACGAACTGGTCGGTCGGCCGGATTCCCACCGGACCACCCGAGGCGGTCAGCGAGTGGGCCACCAGGTCCTTCAAATACACCACGCCGAGGATGTCGTCGGGATTCTCCCCGATTACCGGTATCCGTGAATGTCCTGATCGCACAGCCAGATTCGCCGCCTGCGTCACGGTCTTGCCGGCCTCGATCCAGATCATCTCCGGACGCGGAACCATCACCTCACGGGCGTTGGTGTCACCGAGATCGAACACCGACTGGATCATCCGGCGCTCGTCGGCGGCCACCACACCGCTGGCCTCGGCCATGTCGACCACCTCGCGCAGCTCCACCTCCGTGGCGAAGGGGCCGTTGCGGAATCCCTTGCCGGGGGTGAGCGCGTTGCCGACCAGGATCAGCAGCCGGGTGATCGGCTTGAACAACACCCCGAGTGTCTGCAGCAGGAACGCCGACGCCAGCGCCAGCGAGTAGGCGTGCTGGCGGCCGAGGGTCCGCGGTCCCACCCCGACGGCCACATAGGAGATGACCGACATCGCGGCCACCGTCACCAGCAGGCCCCAGCCGACTCCGAGGCCGGAGTCGGTGAGCACCACCGCGATCAGGGCGATGGCCGTCGCCTCGCACGCCACCCGAAGCAGGACGGCCAGTCCCACGTAGACGCCGCGGGCGTCGAGGATCTTTTCCAGCCGCGCGGCGCCGGCCCGCTTGTCCTTGACCAGGTCCTCCACCCGGGCCGCCGAGACGGTCGACACGGCGGCGTCGATGGCGGCGAACACTCCGCCGACCCCCATCGCGATCACCGCCGCGACGACCAGCCATAAGTCGCCGGGCGCGCTCACCGCCGGTCCTCTTCTGTGGACTGGCCGGCGGGGGCGCCGTCGGCGCCCGAGGTGAAGCCGATGTTGTTCAGCAGCCGGTCGTCCTTGGCGGACTGCCGTGCGCGTTGTGCCACCCGGTGCCGTTCGGCGTAGAACTCGTCGATGATCTTGGCCTGCAGCCCGAACATCTCGCGTTCCTCGTCGGGTTCGGCGTGGTCGTAGCCGAGCAGGTGCAGCACGCCGTGCACGGTCAGTACCGACAGCTCGTGCTCGAACGAGTGCCGGGCCTCCTTGGCCTGCCGGGCCGCGAACTCCGGGCACAGCACGATATCGCCGAGCAGCGCCGGTCCCGGTTCGGAGCTGTCGGGTCTGCTGCCCGGCACCAGCTCGTCCATCGGAAAGCTCATCACGTCGGTGGGCCCGGGCAGGTCCATCCACTGCACGTGCATGTCGGCCATCGTGTCCAGGTCGACGCACAGCACCGACAACTCGGCCGCCGAGTTCACGTCAAGGGCTGCGATGGCGAACCGGGCCGCGTCCAGGATCAGCTGGTCGGGCACCTCGACGCCCGACTCGTTGGCGAATTCGATGGTCATGGGCGCCGTCCCTGATTTGAGGCGCGTCGCGCCGCACGATTGCCCGACAGCTGCGACTCGGCCCGGCCGTAGGCGTCGACGATGTCGGCGACGAGCCGGTGCCGGACCACGTCGGCGCTGGTGAGCTGGGAGAAATGGATGTCGTCGATGCCGTCGAGGATGCGAGTGGCCGCGGCCAGTCCGCTCTGTGAGGCACCGGGCAGGTCAACCTGGCTGATATCGCCGGTGACCACGATCTTGGAGCCGAAACCCAGCCGGGTCAAGAACATCTTCATCTGCTCGCCGGTGGTGTTCTGCGCCTCGTCGAGGATGATGAACGAGTCGTTGAGCGTGCGCCCGCGCATGAACGCCAACGGTGCCACCTCGATGACCCCTGCCTCCATGAGCTTGGGAATGTTCTCCGGGTCCATCATGTCGTGTAGCGCGTCGTACAGCGGCCGCAGGTACGGGTCGATCTTCTCGCTGAGGGTGCCGGGCAGGAAGCCGAGCCGCTCCCCGGCCTCGACGGCGGGCCGGGTCAGGATGATGCGAGTGACGGCCTTGGACTGCAGCGCCTGCACCGCCTTGGCCATCGCCAGATAGGTCTTGCCGGTGCCGGCGGGGCCGAGCCCGAACACGATGGTGTGCTTGTCGATGGCGTCGACGTAGTGCTTCTGGTTGAGCGTCTTGGGCCGGATCGTCTTGCCGCGCCGCGACAGGATGTCGAGCGAGAGCACCTCGGCCGGCGAGTCACCGGTGTTCTGCGACAGCATCGACACGCTGCTGCGGACGAGATCCGGGGTCAGCGGGGTGCCGCGCCGCACCAGGTCGAGCAGTTCGGTCAGCACCCGCTCGGAGCCGGCCACATCCGCGGGGGCACCACTGAGCGTGACCAGGTTGCCGCGGACATGGACGTCGGCGGGCAGCAGCTTCTCGAGTGCGCGCAGGTTCGCGTCGTTGGTGCCGAGCAGAGCGAAAACTACGTCAGGAGCTATTTCGGTGGTCGACGTGACCGCAGACGGCCGGTCGGTGTGTCCGGACGAATCGGGGTTGTCGTCACTCACGTACTGAATCACTCCTTGAGAATCTGCTGCGAAGAATCTGTTGCTGTGCGGCACTGACGAAGGCCAGTCTAACCCCCGTCAACGCACAACCCGGACTCAATATCGGCGCTCAATAGCGGCGTGCTCAGATACCGAGCACACGTGCGGTTTCCCTGTTCGCGCGGCTGCGCGGATCACAGAACGCGCTGTGTCCCTCACCGGGAACCACCACCAGTTCGGCGGACTGCCCGCGCTCGGTCATCAGCTCGACGTAGCGCCGGCTGACGATGAGCGGGATCGCCTCGTCGTCGGCGGTGTGGATGGCCACCACGTGCGCGCCGAACGGTTCCTGCGCCGACGGCGACGCCTCGCGGTACAGGTGCGGCGCATCCTCGTACGGCCTGCCGATCAGGGCCTGGACCGACTCGCTGCCGCCCCGGGCCGCGGCCTCCAGGTTCAGCGCCGCGGACTGGGCGACCACCGTGCTGATGGTGCAGTTACGGGTCCGCGCGCCGAGCTGAGCCGTCGACCAGACCGCGAGCTGACCGCCCGCCGAATGCCCCACGACGGCGACCTGCGACCAGTCGACCCGCAGGGCGACCCGCGCGTCGAGCGCGGCCAGGACGAGGTCGTCGAGCGCTTTGATCGCGGCGAGCACGTCGCGCCCGGTGCCCGGCCAGCCGCCGCCCGGTTCACCGACCCGCCGGTACTCGATGCTCCACACGAGCGCGCCCAGCTCGGCGTACTGCCGGGCGATGGCCGACTGGATGGTCAGCGAGAACTCATCGGACCAGTAGCCGCCGTGGATCAGCACGATCGGCCGGAGGCGCCGCGTCCCGTCGCCCGCGTCGGCGGCGTGGTAGAGGTGCCCGAACTGCGACGGGGCGTCGCCGTAGACGACCTTCACCCGGGTGACGGGTGTCCGGTCCGCGCTCATCGGCGTTCCTCTCTCATCTGGGCCACCTGGGTGTCATGACCCCGATCGCGCCCAGCGCGACGGCCGCCGCGGTGGCGGTCCGCAGCACCTCTGGGCCCAGCAGGACGGCAATGGCCCCGAGCGCCGTCAGATCCGCCAGCTCGGTCTCATCGATCCCGCCCTCGGGGCCGACGACCAGCACGATCTCCTTGGCCGAGGCCAGCGGCAGCGATGCGAATCCGGTGGTGGCCTCCTCGTGCAGCACTGCGACGACCCCGCCCGCGGCCATCACGGCCGCGCACCGGGACCGCACGTCGGTGGTGCCCGCCAGGTCGGTGATCTCCGGGACCCAGGCCCGCCGGGCCTGCTTGGCGGCCGCCTCGGCGGCCTGCTCCCACTTGCGGATCCCCTTGTCGGACTTGCCGGTCCAGCGCGAGACGCACCGGGCGGCCTGCCACGGCACGATACGGTCGGCGCCTGCCTGGGTGGCCAGATCGACGGCCAGCTCCGAACGTTCGGCCTTGGGTAGCGCCTGCACCACCGTCACCGTCGGCCGCGGCCGGTCGGCGTAGGTGAAGGTACGGACCACGGCGCGCAGTTTGTCCTTGCCGGCGACATCGACGACCTCGCAGTCGCCCACGGATCCGCGGCCATCCCCGACCCGGATCGTCTCGCCGACGCGCACCCGCGCGACGGTGACCGCGTGCCTGCCCTCCGGCCCGCTCAGCAGTACCTCGGCACCGGCGGACGGCACCGAGTCCACCCAGAACAGTGGGGCGCCCATCGGGTCAGCGGGCCGCGAACGCGTTGCGCAGGCGCGAGAAGAAACCGCCGGGCGCGGTCGCGACCGACGCGTCGACGACGGCCGGTTCGACACCGCTCAGGTCCTGGAACGCCCGCAGCGCGTCGGCCTGGGCCGCATCGAGCCTGGTGGGCACCACCACGTCCAGGTGGGCGTGCAGGGTGCCCCGGACACCGGTATTCAGGTGCGGCATGCCCTGGCCGCGCACCTTGACCACGTGCCCGGGCTGGGTTCCCTGCGGGATGGTGATCTTCACCGGATCACCGAGGATCGACTCGACCGTGACCTCACCGCCGAGAGCGGCGTCGGCGATCGGGACGGTGACGGTGCAGTGCAGGTCGTCCTTGTCGCGCACGAACACGTCGTGACGTTTCTCGGCGATCTCGACGTACAGGTCACCCGCGGGACCACCGCCGGGCCCGACCTCGCCCTGGCCGCTGAGGCGCACCTGCATGCCGGCCTCGACACCCGCCGGGATCTTGACGGTCATGGTGCGCCGGGACCTGACGCGCCCGTCGCCGCCGCACTTGCCGCATGGATCGGAGATCACCTCACCGACACCGTGACAAGTGGGGCATTCGCGCACAGTCATCACCTGGCCGAGGAAGGAACGCTGCACGGCCTGGATCTCACCGGCGCCGTGACAGATGCCGCAGGTCACCGGCTTGGAGTCACCGGCAGTTCCGGCGCCCTTGCACTGGTCGCACAGGATCGCCGTGTCGACGGAGATCTCCTTCTGCGCGCCGGTGGCGCATTCGGCGAGGTCGAGTTGCACGCTGACGAACGCGCGCTCACCGGGACGGACCCGGCTCTTGGGGCCGCGGCTGCCGCCGAACCCGCCTCCGCCGCCGCCGAAGAACGCCTCGAACACGTCGCCGAGGCCACCACCGGCGAAGCCGCCCCCGAAGCCGCCAGCGCCCGGACCGGCCAGTGGGTCACCGCCGGCGTCGACGATGCGCCGCTTCTCCGGATCGCTCAGCACCTCGTAGGCGGTGCTGACCTCTTTGAACTGCTCCTCCTGGCCCGGATTGACGTCGGGATGCAGTTCGCGTGCCTTCTTGCGATAGGCGCGTTTGATCTCCTGATCGCCTGCGTCCGGAGAAACCCCCAGGATTCCGTAGTAGTCACGTGCCACGGTTGTCTTCGCCCTCAGTTCTTACACAGTTGTCTCGGTGCCCGGCATGCGGAAGGGCCCGGATGTCTCCGCGCCCCGGCCGGGTCACCGCTCGGCGAGTACCTCGCCCACGTATTTCGCAACGGCTGCCACCGATGCGATTGTTCCTGGATAGTCCATCCGTGTGGGGCCGAGCACACCCACTCCGCCGAACACGGTTCCCGATGCACCGTACCCGGTGGACACGACGGCGGTGCCCCGCAGGTTCTCCGTCTGCGTCTCCTCACCGATCTGCACGGTGACCCCGCCCACCTGCTGGGTGTGGGCGAGCAGCTTGAGCACCACCACCTGCTCCTCGAGGGCTTCCAGGACCGAGTCCATGCCGCCGAGCAGTGGGGTGAAATCCGAGGCCGACCTCGCCAGGTTGGACGTGCCGCCGAGGATGAGCCTGTCGTCACCGCGTTCGACGAGCGTCTCCACCAGCACGGTGGCCACCCGGACCACGTGCTGGCGGATATCGTCGGGCGCCTGGTTGGCCAGTTCGGCCACGGCCGCCGACGCCGCCTCCAGGCGCTGACCGTGCAGTGCCGTGGAGAACATGTCGCGCAGCCGGGAGCTGTCCTGTTCGTCGATGTCGCAGGAGAGGGTCACCATGCGCTGCTCGACCCGCCCGTTGTCGGTGATGACCACCAACAGCAACCGCGACGGTGAGAGGGAGACCACCTCGAGGTGGCGGACCGTCGCCGCCGACAGCACCGGGTACTGGATGATCGCGACCTGCCGGGTGAGCTGGGCGAGCAGCTTCACCGACCGGCGCAGCACGTCGTCGAGGTCGACGCCCGAGTCGAGCACCGACAGGATGGCGCGGCGCTCGGCCGGGGAGAGCGGTTTGACCTCGCTGATGCGGTCGACGAACAGCCGGTAGCCCTTGTCGGTGGGGACGCGACCGGAGCTGGTGTGCGGTTGCGCGATGTACCCCTCGGCCTCAAGGACGGCCATGTCGTTGCGGACCGTGGCGCTGGACACGCCGAGCTTGTGGCGGTCCACCAGGTTCTTCGACCCGACCGGCTCCTGGGTGGAGACATAGTCGGTGACGATCGCACGCAGGATCTCGAACCGCCGATCATCGGTTACCGACACCGCACCAACCTCCTCGCCCTGCCTCGCCGAACCGCTCCGGCCGCACCCGGCCGGAGCGCAGCCAGACCTCCATCTTACGAAACGGCACCAGCACCGCCGGTTACGTACACTCCCCAGTGACCGGGCAACCGTGACCGAGACGAGGAAGGAGCACAGGGCGCAATGATCTTCAAACGGGTTCGGGACGGTAAGCCGTATCCCGACCACGACGTGTCGGGGCGGACCTGGGCCAGCATCCCGCCGCGTCAGTTCCGGCTCGACGAACTGTCCACCACGACGACGGTGCTCGCACTGGACCGGCTGCTCAGCGAGGATTCGACGTTCTACGGGGACCTGTTCGCGCACGTCGTGAAATGGCAGGGCGAGCTGTATCTGGAGGACGGGCTGCACCGTGCGGTGCGGTCGGCGCTGCGGAACCGGAACGTGATCCACGCCCGGATGCTCGACCTCGACGCCTTCGACCCGACCAATGGCCCGGTCGAGGAGCAGATGCGCGAGGCCGACACCGGTCCGGTGGTCCGTCCCCCACGCGCCGCCCCGGCGCAATCGCGCGCAGAGCAACTGCCCGCGTCCGACAAGCGCCGCATCCGCCGCGGCTGGCAGACACCCAACTGGTGACCGCCGGGCCGCCGCGGCCGGTGGTCACCGCTCGCCGCGGCGGGCGAGCAGCCGAATCCAGTCCCGGGAGGCAGCGGGGTCGATCACGTCATCGATCTCGTAGGTGGTTGCCGCGTACAGCGCCTTGCCCCGCTCGTAGGCCAGCGCCACCAGGTTCGCGAACAGCGCGTCTCGTTCGGCCGGATCCGCCGCCTCGAGTTCCTTGCGGAAACCGAGCCGCACCGCCCCTTCCAGGCCCATCGGCCCCACTTCGCCGGTCGGCCAGGCGACGGTGAACTCGGGGGCGTGGAACGAACCGCCGCCCATCGCCATCGCCCCGAGCCCGTAGGCCTTGCGCAGGATGATCATGCCGAACGGCACGGTCAATCGGGCCCCGGCGACGAACATGTTGCCGAAGCGGCGCACCGTCGCCTCGGTCTCCGAATCCGGACCGACCATGAATCCCGGTGTGTCACAAAGCATCACCAGAGGGATCCGGTGACCTTCACACAGCTGCAGGAAGTCGGCGGCCTTGTCGGAGGCCTCGGCATCGATGGCGCCGCCCAGATGCAGGCTCGAATTGGCGACGACGCCGTAGGCCACCCCCTCGACACGGATCAGCGCGGTCACCACACCGACGCCGTAGTCGCGCCGCAGTTCGAGCACCGAGCCGGTGTCGGCGATCGCGTCGATGACGGCGCGGACGTCGTAGGCGCGCAGCCGGTTCTCCGGCACCACATGACGGGCGTGCCTCGGGTCCGGGGCGGTCCAGTCGGCCACCGGCCCCTGGAAGTAGGACAGGTATCTGCGGGCCACGTCCACCGCCTCGGCCTCGTCTTCGGCGACGACGTGCACCACCCCACCCCGCACCTGGATGCCGATCGGGCCGATCTCCTCGGGCCGGTGCCGGCCGAGGCCGCCGCCCTCGATCATCGCCGGACCGCCCATCCCGATGTTCGCGTCGGGGGTGGCGATCAGGACGTCGCAGGCGCCGGCGAGCGCGGCGTTCCCGGCGAAGCAGCGGCCGGAGACCACCGCGACGGTCGGCACCACGCCCCGCAGCCCGGCGATCGCGCGAAAGGTGTTGAGGTCCAGCCCGAATGCACCGTTGGCGTCGGTGTCGCCGGGGCGCCCGCCGCCTCCTTCGGCGAACAGGACGAGCGGGATCCGTTTGCGCCGCGCCACCTCGAGCAACCGGTCGGTCTTGGCGTGGTTGCGCATGCCCTGGGTGCCCGCGAGCACGGTGTAGTCGTACGACATCACCGCCGTGGTGGCCGCGTCCGTGCCGTGCACATCGGCACCCACTGTGGCGACGCCCGCGACGAATCCGTCGCCGGGGGTGTTGGCGATCAGATCCTCCTCCGACCGCCTGCTGCGCTGGGCGGCCAGCGCCAGCGCCCCGTATTCGACGAAGCTGCCCTCGTCGATCAGATCGTCGATGTTCTCCCGCGCGGTGCGGCGCCCGGCCGCGTGCCGTTTCGCCACCGCCTCGGGGCGGGCCGCGTCGGTGGTCTTGTGGCGGCGGTCGAGTGTCTCGGCGAGATCGGGCCGGATGTGGTCGAGGTCGAGGGCGGCGACGGCCGAATCCTGCCCAGCCGCATCGGCCACGTGGGCGACGGCGAGCGGATCCCCCGCCCGCACGGTCGCACCGGCCGCCACCAGCGACTCGATGATCGTCACCGGCTGCTCCGCCATGACCACATGCTGCATCTTCATCGCCTCGAGCACGGCCACCGGATCACCCGCGGGCACCGTCGTCCCGCCGACGGGGGCTTCGACCACGACGCCGGTCAGGTGCGCCCGTACCACTGTGTCACCGGTCGCGGCGTCGACGACGGGTTCGGGTCGCGACGCCGGCGCAGCCGCCGCGATGTCCCCGATCCGCCGCTGCAGGTATGCCGTCGTCACCGGGCCGGAGGTGAACTCGCCGTCGACCAGGACCGACTGCAGCGCAGCGATATTCGTCTCCACCCCGGAGATCGTGAAGTCGGTGAGGGCACCGGCGGCCTTGCGGCAGCACGCGCCGAAGTCCGCTCCCCGGGTGTGCACGATCACCTTGGCCAGCAGCGAGTCGTAACGCGCCCCGATCGCCAGTCCCGGCCGACCGAAGGTGTCGACCCGGATGCCCGGGCCGGTCGGCGGGCAGAAGCCGGTGAGCGTTCCCGACGATCCGAGCACCTCACCGTCGGCGGACATCGTCTCGGTGTTGACCCTGGCCTGCACGGCGATGCCCCGGGCTGCGGCGGGTGTCCCCGACACCGATCCCGGTCGCGCCGAAACTCCTTGCGGCAAGGATAGTTCCGCTATTCCCGCACCGAGCGCGATCCGCAGGCCCGCCTCCACCAGGTCCACCCCGGCCACCTCCTCGGTGACGGTGTGCTCCACCTGGATCCGCGGGTTGACCTCCAGGAAGACGAACCTGTCACCGGCAACCAGGAACTCGACGGTCGCCAGACCCCGGTACCCGTTGCGGGCACACAGGTCGGCCGCCGCCCGGTGCAGCGCGGCCCGCAGTTCGTCGGCGAGCCACTGCGCGGGGGCGACCTCGATGAGCTTCTGCCGCCGGCGCTGCACGCTGCAGTCCCGGTCGCCGATCGCCACGGTCACCGTCTCGCCGTCGGCCCCGGGTGCCGCCACCACCTGCACCTCGATGTGACGTGCCTCGGGCAGCAGTTCCTCGGCGAACAGGTCGCCGTTGCCGAACGACGCCCGAGCCTCGGCCGCGCACATCCCGAACGCCGCGGACACCTCGCCGGCGGCGGTGACCGGCCGCATGCCGCGGCCACCCCCACCGGCGACGGCCTTGATCATGATGCCCGCGGGGTGGGCCACCAGAAACGCGGTCGCGGCGGCCTCGTCGATGCCGGACGCGGTGGCGGCCAGCACCGGAACCCCCGCGTCGACAGCCGCGGCGCGGGCACTCACCTTGTCGCCGAAGGTGCGCAGCACCCGCGGATCGGGCCCGACGAACGTCAGGCCAGCGTCGGCACAGGCCACGGCGAAATCGGCGTCCTCGCTGAGGAATCCATATCCCGGGTGCACCAGATCCGCGCCGTGGGCCCGGGCGGCGGCAACCAGCGCGGCCCGGTCGAGATAGGCGGACGGACCCGAACTCTCCAGCGCCACAGCCGTTGTCGCGGCGGTGACGTGCGGCAACCCCGCATCGTCGGCCGCGTAGACGGCGACGGTGTCCATCCCCAGTTCGGTTGCGGTGGCGATGATGCGCAGCGCGATCTCACCCCGGTTGGCCACCAGTACCCGCGACATCCGTTCTCCTCATCTGCTCCGCTGGGTGACGGTCCGCCACCCTTGAACTTGAAATCAGCCTCAACTAACATTCCAGTCTAGTGGGTGACTTATGTCACTCGCCCGGATCATCATCCGTAGCACCCACCTTCGGGGCACTGTCGCCGACCAGATAGAGGGTTCTCCACAAATGAGCACAGTTCAGACCGTCACCGGTTCCATCGACTCCGCCGACATGGGCAAGACCTTTGTCCACGAGCACATCTTCGTCCTCGGCGAGGAATACCGGCAGAACTACCAGTACGACTGGGACGAGGAGCAGAAGATCGCCGACGCGGTCCGTGACCTCAACGAGCTCAAGGGCCTGGGTATCGACACGATCTTCGATCCCACCGTCATCGGCCTCGGCCGCTACATCCCGCGCATCCAGCAGATCGCCGCGCAGACCGACCTCAACATCGTCGTCGCCACCGGCCTGTACACCTACAACGAGATCCCGTTCCAGTTCCACTACAGCGGCCCCGGACTGCTGTTCGACATTCCCGAGCCGCTGGTCACCCTGTTCACCCGCGACCTCACCGAGGGCATCGCCGACACCGGCGTGCGCGCGGCCTTCCTCAAGTGCGCCATCGAGGAGCAGGGCCTGACCCCGGGCGTGGAACGGGTGATGCGCGCCGTCGGCCAGACCAGCGCGCAGACCGGCGCCCCGATCACCGTGCACACCAATCCGCACACCCAGTCCGGACTGGTCGCCCAGAAGATCCTCGCCGAGGAGGGTGCCGACCTCACCAAGGTCGTCATCGGACACTCCGGCGACTCCACCGACCTCGACTACCTGATGAAGGTGGCCGACGCCGGTTCCATCCTGGGCATGGACCGCTTCGGCCTCGACGTGCTGCTGCCGTTCGAGGACCGCATCAACACCATCGTCGAACTCGCCAAGCGCGGCTACGCCGACCGCATGGCCCTCGCGCACGACGCGTCCTGCTTCATCGACTGGTTCGACCCCGAGGCCAAGGCCCAGACCGTGCCCAAGTGGAACTTCCGGCACATCAGCGAGGACGTGCTGCCGGCGCTGACCGAACGCGGCGTCACCGACGAGCAGATCACCACGATGCTCGTCGACGTTCCCCGCCGCTACTTCGAGTGAGCCGTACGCTCCCCACACACAGCTACACACCAAGGAGTCATCGTGGCCAATCCTGTTGCCGCACTGTGGCGTAACGCCGAAGAAAGCCCCGACCTGGTCGCCGTCCGCGACGGTGAGCGCACGCTCAGCTACTCCGGTCTCCGCGACCGGATCGCCTGCCGCGCCCGCGAGTTCTCGGCGCTGGGCGTCAAGCCCGGCGACCGGGTCCTGTTCATCGCCCCCTCCGTGCCCGAGTTCGTGGTCACCTATTACGCGCTGCACACCGTGGGAGCCACCGTCATCACCATGAACGTGATGTCGACGGTGCCCGAGATCGACTACGTCGTCGACGATTCGGGACTGACGACGATCGTCGCGTGGCACGCGAGCGCCGAGGCGGCTGAGCATGTCGCGCGGGCCCGTGAGCTGCCGTTCGTCGAGGTCGGCGCGTTCGAGAACGATCCCGACACGCCCGCCGCCGACGCGGTGGCCGCGGGCTACGTCGAGCGGGACGAGGACGACGAGGCGGTCATCCTCTACACCTCCGGCACCACCGGCAAACCCAAGGGCGCCGCGCTGACCGTCAGCAACCTGAACTCGGTGCCGACCTCGTTCCACTCGGCGCTGGCGCTCGAGGCGGGTGAGCGGTGGGCCACCGCGCTGCCGCTGTTCCACTGCTTCGGTCAGGCCGTGGTGATGCACAACGCGCTCACCTGGAAGGGCACCCTGTCGCTGCTGTCCCCGTTCGCCCCCGACGTGTTCATGGACCGCTTGCGCGACGAGCACATCACCATCGCGTGCGGTGTGCCCACCATGTGGAACGCGATGCTGCAGGCCGCCGGTGACCGGCAGGCGAGCGATTTCGCGGATCTGCGCCTGGCCTGTTCGGGTGGCGCGTCCCTGCCGGGTGAGGTGCTGCGTGAGTTCTCCGAGCGGTTCGGGTGCACGATCCTCGAAGGGTACGGGCTCACCGAGACCGCCGGAGCCACCACGTTCAGCGACCTGAACGAGGGCCCCAAGGTCGGCACCATCGGCAAACCGCTGCCCGGCTACACCGTCGAGATCCGCGACCCCGACGGCAACGTGCTGCCCGCCGAGGCCGTCGGTGAGGTGTTCATCCTCGGGCCGTCGGTGATGAAGGGCTACTGGAACCGGCCCGACGCCACCGCGTCGACGCTCCAGGACGGCTGGCTCGCCACCGGAGACCTCGGATCCACCGACCCCGACGGCAATATCCGGATCGTCGACCGCAAGAAGGACCTGATCATCCGCGGCGGGTACAACGTGTACCCCAAGGAGGTCGAGGAGGTCCTGTACACCCACCCCGACATCGTCGAGGTCGCGGTCATCGGTGTGCCCGACGATCACTACGGTGAGGAGATCGCCGCAGCCGTCGCCCTGCGCCCCGGCGCCACCGGTGACAGGGATACCTTGCGCGCCTGGTGTAAGGAACGGCTCAGCGCCTACAAGGTCCCGCGCATCATCGTGTTCGTCGACGCCCTCCCCAAGGGTTCGACAGGCAAGATCCTCAAGCGCGCCATCGACATCGACGCCCTCACCTCCGCCACCTGACCTCCGGTCTCAGGGATCAAGACAGCTTGATCCCTGAGACCGAAACGACGAAGGAGCGAGGGTCTCGAAGGGTCCGGCGACCATTCGCCGCCTGACGCAACCAGCACGAGACCCGTCAGCCGGCCCCATCCGGCCGGCGCATACCGATGGCGTTGGCCCACAGTCGCGTCGCCGTGGCCACCAACTGATCGATGTCGGCTCCCGAACCGAGCGCGAACGCCTGATAGGCCATCCGCGAGACCATGCCCGACAACGCCTCGGCCGCCGACTTGGCATCGATGTCGGGATCGGCGAGACCACGCTCCTGCAGGCGGGCTATCTGACGGGCATTGCGCTCGGAGAACGCACTGCCGCGCATCAGGCGCTGCTTGCGGAACTCCGGGCTGTTGGCGGTGACCTGTTCCAGGACAAGCCGCAGCCTGGCGTTGCGGCGGTACGCCTCGAAGTACGCGCGGTTGGACGCCTCCAGCACCGCGATCGGGTCGGCGTCGTCATCGAGGTGCGGATAGCCGGGGTGCAACATGTCCTCGTGCGCCTCGCTGAACACGGCGTCGAGGATCTCTTCCTTGCTCTGGAAGTACGTGTAGAACGTTCCGGTGGAACAGTTGGCCTCGGCAGTGATGTCGGTGAGCCGCGATTCCTGGAACCCGTCCCGCTCGAAAACGCGGCGCGCGGCGGCGACCAGGGCATTCCTGGTTCGCTCGCCGCGCGCGGTCACGGGCTGTTTGGGCTTGTCCACCGACTGCCCTGCCAGCGACGGCAAAGGCCGCGTCGGTTCCGGCGCGCTCTGCGTTGTCATATCGGACATCATCTCAGTCCCCGCCCGTTATGAGAAACGCTCAGATTCCGGCAGCGTCGGCAACATCGAGTGCTGCTTCAAGCATCGAGTCGACGACGGTGTTGGTGGGCACGCCGCCGGCGGCCCGGTTCGACGCGTTGTCCTGCACCCGCTTGAGGATGCCCTGGGCGATGATCGCCACCTTCCACAGCCCGAGCGCCTGCCAGTACTTGAGCGCCTTCGGGTCGCGGCCGGTGCGTTCGACGTAGTCGGCGGCCAGCGTCGCGTGGTCGGGGAAGCCGTCGAGCAGTTCGACCGGCGCCGCGCTGAGCTGCGGCCCACCCCGCGAGGGCCAGTAGGCCAGGGTGCTGCCGATATCGGCGAGCGGGTCACCGAGCGTCGACAGTTCCCAGTCGAGCACCGCCTTCACCCGCGCGGCGGCCGGGTCGACCATGATGTTGCGGATGTGGAAGTCACCGTGCACGAGGCGCACCTCGGTCTGCGCCGGTGCGTTCGCCAGGAACCGCCGCGTCAGGTCATCGACGGCCGGGATGTCACGCGTCTTGGACTTCTCCCATTGCGAACTCCACCGTTTGATCTGACGCTCCGCGTACGGCTTGTGGCTGGCCAGGTCGGACAGCCCGACGGCGTCGAGGTCCACCTCGTGGATCTTGGCCAAGGTGTCGACCATCGACTTGCCGATGGAACGCCGCTGCTCCACACTCAGCGCCTCGGCCACCGGCAGACCGTCCAGGACGGTGGCCTCGACGTATTCCATCACCACCAGCGGGGCGGGACTCACCGCAGTGTCGGTGCACACCCCGTGGACGTGGGGCACGGGCACCGGCGTATCCGCGAGCGCCGACAGGATCCTCGCCTCGCGCACCACGTCGTGTGCCGACGCGAGGAGGTTGCCCACGGGCGGGCGCCGCAGCACCCACCGTGAGTCCCCCGCGGCGAGCAGATAGGTGAGGTTGGATTGCCCGATACCCACCCGGGTCACCGTCACATCGTCGGGAATGTCGATCGCGTTGCCGCGCGACCATTTCCCGAACTCCGCCGGATCCAGTTCCGGAATCGTGGCCAATCCTGCCGAACTATCGCTCACCGCGTCTCCCCATCATGATCACTTCCCACCTGTGTCCCCTACGGTGCCTGCTCAGTAGCGCGCCGACAAGACGTCGTCGGACACACCCGGCACCGTTTCGGCCTGCGCCTTGACGTACGGACGCAGTTCGCGCCGCGCGATGGCGCGCTTGTGCACCTCGTCGGGTCCGTCGGCCAGCCGCAGGGTGCGCAGGTGCGCGTAGAACGCGGCCAGCGGCACGTCGTCGGTCACGCCCATGCCGCCGAACACCTGGATGGCCCGGTCGACGATCTTGAGGGCCACATTCGGGGCTGCGACCTTGATCGCGGCGATCTCGGTGGCGGCCTGCTTGTTGCCCACGGTGTCCATCATGTGGGCGGCCTTGAGGGTCAGCAGCCGCACCATCTCGATATCGATGCGCGCCTCGGCGATCCAGTCCTGGATGTTGGCGCGGTCGGCGAGCGGGGCACCGAAGGTGGTCCGCGAGACGGCGCGCGCGCACATCAGGTCTAGCGCGCGTTCGGCCATGCCGATGGCGCGCATGCAGTGATGGATGCGGCCCGGTCCGAGCCGTGCCTGCGCGATCGCGAAACCTTCGCCCTCGCCCTTGAGCACGTCCGTCAGCGGCACGCGCACGTTGTCGAAGATCAGCTCGCCGTGACTTTCGCGGTCGACGTAGCCGAAGACGTTGAGGTTGCGCAGGATCGTCAGACCGGGGGCGTCGGTGGGCACCACCATCATCGACTGCTGGCGGTGGGTGGGCGCAGTCGGGTCGGTCTTGCCCATCACGATGAGCACCTTGCAGTCCGGGCGAACCGCGTTGGAGGCGAACCACTTACGGCCGTTGAGCACGTACTCGTCGCCGTCGCGTTCCATCCGCAGCTCGACGTTGGTGGCGTCCGAGCTGGCGACGGCCGGCTCGGTCATCGCGAAGGCCGAGGCGATCTCACCGTCGAGCAGCGGCTTGAGGTACTTCTCCTTGTGCTCGTCGGTGCCGAAGAGGGTGAAGACCTCCATGTTGCCGGTATCGGGGGCGTTGCAGTTGAACACCTCCGGCGACCACGGCACGCGGCCGGTGATCTCGGCCAGGTGCGCGTACTCGAGGTTGGTCAGGCCGGGACCCCATTCGGCGTGGGGGTGGAACATATTCCACAGTTCCGCGGCCTTGGCCTTCTTCTTGAGGTCGAGCAGGATCTGCGGGGTGGCGTGCGGGCTGCCCTGCGCGGCCAGCTCACGCATCTGCTCCTCATAGACGGACTCATTGGGGTAGATGTTCTCGTCCATGAATGCGAGCAGCCGCTGCCGGTAATCCTCGGCCCGTTCGGACGGTTCGAAAAGTGTGTTCACGTCGTCTCCCGATCTCCTCAAGTGGTGTTCAGTTGTCCATCAGTGTGTTCTGGTAGCGCTGCATGCCGCGCAACCAGCGGTCATAGTCGGATCCCTTGTGCCGGTACATATCCAGCACCTCCGCGTGCGGCAGGATCAGGAAGCGTTCGTCAGCGATCGCGTCGAGGACCGCGGTGGCCACCTCGTCGGTGGTGAGCACCCGGCCGGCGCTGGTGACCGCGCGCTGCATCAGCGCCTCGTCGGAACCAGCGGGCGCCTGCTCCTTGGGCCGCAGCAGGTTGGTGTCGACACCCATCGGGCACAGGCAGCTCACCTTGACTCCGCGCGTGCCGTAGGTGGCGCTGAGCCATTCGGCGAAGCCGACGGCGGCGTGCTTGGTGACCGAGTAGGTGGCGGACCCGAGCTGGGTGAGCAGACCCGCCGCCGACGCGGTGCTGACAAAGTAGCCACCGCCGCGTTCGACCCACCCCGGTACGAGGCGGCGGGCGGCGCGCACATGCGCCAGGATGTTGACGTTGAGCGCGGCGTCCCACTGCTCGTCGGTGGCCTGCAGTCCGGGGCCGCCCCCGATGCCCGCGTTGGCGAAGTAGTAGTCGACCGGCCCGAAGGTGCTCTCGGCGAGCGTGACCACCTCCTCGATGTGGTCGTCCGAGCCCGCGTCGCCGGAGGCGAAGGCCACGGTATCCGACGGCAGACTCGCCGCGACCCCGGCGACCGCATCCTTGTCGATATCGGTGAGGACCACTTTGGCGCCGCCTGCCACCAGCGCCCTGGCCAGACCCGCCCCGATTCCGCCACCTGCTCCTGTGATCACAGCTACTTTGCCGTCAACCTGCATGACGCAACCGTAGTTGAATCCACCTTCAAGTTCAATAGCGGCTGTGAAACACCTCACCGGGGCGTGTCGCAACGACCATTCGGTGGACCCGGTTACGCGGTGAGGATGTCGCGGACAATGCCGTCGGCGAGCAGTCGTCCGCGGTCGGTGAGCACGAGCCGGCCGGGTGCGGCCTCCAGCAGGCCCTCGCGCACGAAATCCTGTGCTCGCGAGTGCTCGACGTCCGTCAACTCATTGATAGGAAGTCCTGTGCTGCAACGGATCTTCAGCATCACCCGCTCGGTGTGCCGGTCATCGGCGGTGAGCGTCTCACTGTCGGCGACGGGCAGGACGCCGTCGGCGAGCGTGCTCGCATAGCGCGAGGGATGCTTGTGGTTCCACCAGCGCACCCCGTTCACATGCGAGTGGGCGCCCGGCCCGATCCCCCACCAGTCGGCGCTGTCCCAGTAGGCGATGTTGTGCCGGCACACCGACTCCGGAGCCGACGCCCAGTTCGACACCTCGTACCAGCGCAGCCCGGCAGCGGCCAACCGGGAGTCGATGAGCTGATAGCGACCGGCGAGCACGTCGTCGTCGGGGGCCGGCAGTTCGCCGCGACGCACCCTGCGCGCCAGCGCGGTCCCGTCTTCGACGATGAGCGCGTAGGCGGAGACGTGGTCGACTCGGGCGGACAAGACCGCGTCCAGGCTCGCACGCAGGTCGTCGTCGGATTCGCCGGGGGTGCCGTAGATGAGGTCGAGGTTGACGTGGCCGAAACCGGCGGCGCGCGCCTCGCGGGCGGCGGCGACAGCCCGGCCGGGCGTGTGTGTGCGGTCCAGGACGGCCAGCACATGCTGAGCGGCGGACTGCATACCGAGCGAGATCCGCGTGTAGCCGGCCTCGCGCAGGCCGGCGAAGAACTCCGGCGACGTCGACTCCGGATTGGACTCGGTGGTGACCTCCGCGCCGGGGGCCAGCTCGAAGGAGTTCCGGACGTCGCCGAGCAACCGGGCCAGCCCGGACGCCCCGAGCAGCGAGGGGGTGCCGCCGCCGACGAAGATGGTCGACACCGGCCGGGCCGGGCGCAGCGTCGCGGCCGCGATGTCGAGCTCGCACGCCACCGCCTCGTGCCACGACGCCGGGGAGGCCGACGATCCGAGCTCGCCCGCGGTGTAGGTGTTGAAATCGCAGTAGCCGCAGCGCGAGGCGCAGAACGGGACGTGGAGATAGAGCCCGAAACCCGTCGACGCATCGGCCGACCCGCACGCCGCGGCGACCTCGGGCACCACGGGTACCGTGATCTTGTCGACGGTGGCCTTGTCGACGGTGGCCTTGTCGATGGCAGAACTCACCCGCCCATCATGCGCCGAGTCCTGCGACTATCCCCAATCCCGCGCCTCGCCCGCCCCGATCTGCCTTTTGCATCATCGTGAGGAAAAATAAGCCCAAGTAGACGCAGCGGGGCCTCGCGTGGCACCATGGAGGGCGTGACTTCCCCCGGGGTGTGGCTGACCATGCGTCGCCACATTGATCTCAAGCGCGTAGCCAGCGCATCCTGTCGTCCTTAGACGACGTGTGACTGTCGCGGACTCCGCACGCTGCCAGGCGCAGCGCCTCGTGATTCACCACGACAGGTTATCGGCCCCGAACTGTCCCCCGCTCGCGGGATGCCGCCACGTGATCTCAGCCCATTTGATCGTGACTTGATACGGCGCTGCGCGCCGACAGGAGAATTCATGACGTCGACCACGGATGCCCTCACGGCTTCGGACAGCCCCGAGCCCGCCGACGGCACCCCCGCGGACGCCGGTTCGGCGTCCGATACCGCCGCTGCCGGGACCAGGCCACGTACCCGGCCCCGCGCCCCGCGTACCGCCGCCAACGGTGACACCCCGGTCCGTCAGCGCACCCCCCGCACCCCTGCCGCCGACGGCGAGGCCGCACCTCGCACCCGGACGCCCCGCGCCCCGCGCGCCGCCGCCGACGGTGACGCGCCCGCCCGCAAGCCCCGCCCGGTCAAGCGCCGCGCCGAGGGCCAGTGGAAGCTCGGCTACCGCGAGCCGCTCAACCCCAACGAGCAGGTCAAGAAGGACGATCACCCGCTCAACGTGCGCGCCCGCATCGAGAACATCTACGCCAAGAACGGTTTCGACTCGATCGACAAGCAGGACCTGCGCGGCCGGATGCGCTGGTGGGGCCTGTACACCCAGCGCCGCGAGGGCTACGACGGCACGTTCACCGGCGACGAGAACATCGATCTGCTCGAAGACAGCCACTTCATGATGCGGATCCGCTGCGACGGCGGCGCGCTGTCGGCCGAGCAGCTGCGCACCCTCGGTCAGCTCTCCACCGAGTTCGCCCGCGATACCGCCGACCTGTCCGACCGCGAGAATGTCCAGTACCACTGGATCCGCATCGAGGACGTCCCCACCATCTGGGAACGCATCGAGGCCGTCGGACTCAAGACCACGCAGGCCTGCGGCGACTGCCCTCGCGTGGTCCTGGGGTCACCGCTGGCCGGTGAGGCCGTCGACGAGGTCCTCGACCCCACCCCGGCGATCGATGAGATCGTGCGCCGCTACATCGGCGACAAGAACCTGTCGAACCTGCCCCGCAAGTTCAAGACCGCCATCTCCGGCCTGCAGGACGTGGCCCATGAGATCAACGACGTCGCGTTCATCGGCGTGGTCCACCCCGAGCATGGCCCGGGCCTGGACCTGTGGGTCGGCGGCGGCCTCTCGACCAACCCGATGCTGGCCCAGCGGGTCGGCGCGTGGATCCCGCTCGACGAGGTGCCGGACGTGTGGGAGGCGGTGGTCTCGATCTTCCGCGACTACGGCTACCGGCGCCTGCGCTCCAAGGCGCGGCTGAAGTTCCTCATCAAGGACTGGGGCATCGAGAAGTTCCGCCAGGTCCTCGAGGACGAGTACCTCGGCCGCAAGCTGATCGACGGTCCCGCACCCGAGCCGCTCAAGGCCCCGCGTGATCACGTCGGCGTGCAGAAGCTCAAGAACGGTCTCAACGCCGTCGGTTTCGCCGCCATCGCCGGCCGCGTGTCGGGCACCAAGCTCACCGCCATCGCCGACGCCGCCGAGCGGGTGGGTTCGGACCGGATCCGGTTCACCCCGTACCAGAAGCTGATCGTGCTCGACGTGCCCGACGACAAAGTCGACGAGCTGGTCGACGAGCTCGCCACTCATGGCCTGTCCGGCCGCCCGTCCAACTGGCGCCGGAACCTCATGGCGTGCAGCGGCATCGAGTTCTGCAAGCTGTCGTTCGTCGAAACCCGCAAGCGCTCACAGGATCTCGTGCCCGAGCTGGAGCAGCGCCTGGCCGACATCAACGACAAGCTCGACGTGCCGATCACCGTCAACATCAACGGCTGCCCCAACTCGTGCGCTCGCTCGCAGATCGCCGACATCGGTTTCAAGGGCCAGCTGGTCGAGGACGACAACGGCGGGCAGACCGAGGGTTTCCAGGTGCACCTGGGCGGAAGCCTCGGACTGGACTCCGGTTTCGGTCGCAAGCTGCGCCAGCACAAGGTGACCTCGGCCGAGATGGGCGACTACGTCGACCGGGTCGTGCGCAATTTCATCGAGCAGCGTGAAGAAGGTGAACGGTTCGCGCAGTGGGCCGTTCGCGCGGACGAGGAGGCACTGCGATGACCACCGGAACCATCACCCGGACCGGACGGCGGCACAGCGAGGATGAGCTGCGCGCGCTCGCCGAGCAGGGCGCCGCCGAACTCGGCCCCGACGCCACCCCCGAGGAACTGTTCGCCTGGACGGCGAAGACTTTCGGCGACAACTTCGTGGTGGCCTCCAACATGCAGGACGCCGTGCTGGTCGATCTGGCCGCCAAGCATGTCGACGCCGGCCTGCTCGACGGCCACAAGCTCAAGATCCTGTTCCTGGACACCGGCTATCACTTCGCCGAGACCATCGGCACCCGTGACGCGGTGGAGCAGGTGTACGGCGTGGAGATGGTCAACATCCATCCCGAGCACACCGTCGCCGAGCAGGACGAGCTGCTGGGCCGCAACCTGTTCTCCCGTGACCCCGCCGAATGCTGCCGGCTGCGGAAGGTGGTGCCGCTCAAGGCGAATCTGGCGCGGTACGACGCCTGGGTGACCGGCATCCGCCGGGTCGAGGCACCTACCCGCGCCAACGCCCCGCTGATCACCTTCGACGAGGGCTTCGGGCTGGTGAAGATCAACCCGATCGCCCCCTGGTCCGACGAGGTCATGCAGGACTACATCGACACCCACGGTGTCCTCGTCAATCCCCTTGTCGACGAGGGTTATCCGTCGATCGGCTGCGCCCCCTGCACGGCCAAGCCCGAACCCGGATCCGACAAGCGCAGCGGCCGGTGGGCCGGCCGCGCCAAGACAGAATGTGGGCTGCACGCATGACCACCATCGATACCAACAGGGCAGGCGCCGACGTGTTCATCGACGACGTAGAGAACGACGAGTTCACCACCCTGGACGCACTCGAATCCGAGGCCATTCACATCTTCCGTGAGGTGGCAGGCGAATTCGAGCGCCCGGTGATCCTCTTCTCCGGAGGCAAGGACTCCACCGTTCTGCTGCACCTGGCGCTCAAGGCCTTCTGGCCCGCGCCGCTGCCGTTCGCGCTGCTGCACGTGGACACCGGCCACAACCTGCCCGAGATCATCGCGTTCCGTGACGAGATCGTCGAACGGCACAACCTGCGCCTGCATGTGGCCTCGGTCGAGGAGTACCTGGCCGACGGCCGGCTCACCGAGCGTCCCGACGGCATCCGCAATCCGCTGCAGACCATCCCGCTGCTCGACGCGATCACCGAGAACCGGTTCGACGCGGTGTTCGGCGGCGGTCGCCGCGACGAGGAGCGTTCGCGCGCCAAGGAGCGGATCTTCTCGCTGCGCAACGCCTTCGGCCAGTGGGATCCCAAGCGTCAGCGTCCCGAGCTGTGGAACCTGTACAACGGCCGGCACGCGCCGGGCGAGCATGTGCGCGTGTTCCCGCTGAGCAACTGGACCGAGCTCGACATCTGGCGGTACATCGCCCGCGAGCAGGTGCTGCTCGCCCCGCTGTACTACGCCCACGAACGTGAGGTGTTCGAACGCGACGGCATGTGGATGACGTCCGGTTCGTGGGGCGGCCCCCGCGAGGGTGAGACCGTCGAGGTCCGCAAGGTGCGCTACCGCACCGTCGGCGACGGCTCCACCACCGGCGCGATCCTTTCCGACGCCGACACCAACGAGGCCGTCCTCGATGAGGTCGCGGCGTCCCGACTCACCGAACGCGGTGCCACCCGCGGCGACGACCGCGTCTCCGAGGCCGCCATGGAAGACCGCAAACGCGAAGGATACTTCTGATGAAACACGTCCCCGATCTGCTGCGGATCGCCACGGCGGGCAGCGTTGACGACGGCAAGTCCACCCTCGTCGGCCGGTTGCTGTACGACACCAAATCCGTTCTGGCCGACCAGATCGACGCCGTGACCCGTGCGTCCGTCGACCGCGGCCTCGACGGCCCGGACCTGTCACTGCTGGTCGACGGTCTGCGCGCCGAGCGCGAGCAGGGCATCACCATCGACGTGGCCTACCGCTACTTCGCCACTCCCGCACGCTCGTTCGTCCTCGCCGACACCCCCGGGCATGTGCAGTACACCCGCAACACCGTGTCCGGCGCATCCACCGCACAGCTGGTGATCCTGCTGGTGGACGCCCGCAACGGCGTCGTGGCGCAGACCCGCCGCCATGCCGCGGTGATGGCGCTTCTCGGTGTGCCGCAACTGGTTCTGGCGGTCAACAAGATCGACCTGGTGGACAATCCCGCCGAGGTTTTCGCGCGGATCTCGCAGGAGTTCGGTGAACTGACCCGCTCGCTCGGCTGGGCCGACGACCAGATCATCGAGATCCCGGTGTCGGCGCTGCACGGTGACAATGTGGCCATCAAGTCCGACAAGACGCCGTACTACAACGGCCCGACGCTCATCGAGCATCTGGAGACGGTGCCGAACGTGACCGACCGCCGTCAGGTGGGCCTGCGGTTCCCGGTGCAGTATGTGATCCGTCCCCGCACCGCCGAATACCCCGACTACCGCGGCTACGCCGGGCAGATCGCCGCCGGCCGGGTGTCGGTGGGCGACGAGGTGGTGATCCTGCCGTCGGGTACCCGCACCACGATCAGCCAGATCGACACGCCCGATGGTCAATTGGCCACCGCGCACACCGGGCGCAGCGTCACCCTGCTGCTCGCCGACGACGTCGACGCCTCCCGCGGCGATGTCATCGCCGCGGTCACCGACGCGCCCGAGCCGATTCAGCAGTTCACCGCCACGGTGTGCTGGCTGGCGGAGAAGCCGCTGCGCCCCGGCGCCCGGCTACTGCTCAAGCACGGCACCCGCACCACCCAGGCGATCGTCGGCGGCCTCGACGCCCTGTTCGATGAGCAGAACCTGTCGCTGGTCGACGCGCCGAACACCGTGGAACTCAACCAGATCGGCCGCATTTCGGTGCAGACCGCGGAACCGATCGTCGCCGACGACTATCAGGTGAACCGGGAAACCGGCAGCTTCCTGCTGATCGACCCGCAGGGCGGCAACACTCTGGCCGCCGGTCTGGTGGGCGACGCACTGTCGCCGCTGCACTTGCAAGAAGCCGAACTCGTCTGACCTGCTGTGCATTTCGAATCTCCGACACTGGTACTCGTCGCGCACGGCAGCCGTGATCCCCGGTTCGCGGCCACCGCGCGGCGGGTACGGTCGGCGGTCGCCGCGGCGATTCCCGGTATCGACGTCGAACTGGCGTATCTGGATCTCAACGATCCGGCGATCGGTACGGTGATCGCCGGGTCCGGCGATTGTGTGGTGGTCCCGCTGCTGTTCGCCGAGGGATTTCACTCCAAGATCGACCTGCCGGCGATCATCGCCGATCACGCCGGCACCGGGCAGCGGGTGATCCAGACGCCGGTGATCGGTGCGCGTTCGCTGACCCGCGCACTGGCCGACCGGTTGGCGGAAGCGGGCCTGGGTGCTGATGACGGTGTACTGCTGTGCTCCGTCGGATCCTCGGATGCGGGTGCCGACCAGCATGTGCGGCGCCGCGCCATCGAATTGTCGACGCTGCTGCACCGGCCCGTCGACGTCGTGTTCGCCACCAAACTCGGTGCGCGCGATCACGCGTTGAGATCGTCGGTCCGGCGCATGAAAGCGGCTGGGGCACAACGCATCGTGCTCAGCCCTTATTTCCTGTCCGCCGGCCTGCTCACCGAACGCGTCGACGCCGCACTCGACCGCCTGTGCCCCGACGCCCTGGTCGCCGGTCCTCTCGGCGCCCACCCCGCCGTCATCGACGCCGTCGTCGAACTGTACGCCGAGGCCACGGCCGTGTCCCGTCCCTTCGCCGGTGGCGACCCGGCTGCGGATGTCGCGGACGTGGTGCTCGCCGGAGGCTTCGGGACCTGCTGAGGTCCGGGGCCGGGAAGGCATAGGCTCACAGCATGCGGGATTTCATCGTCGACGTCGACGGCGCACAGCTCAAGGGCACCGCCTCCGACGCCCCGACTGTCGTGTTGGTGCACGGCATGGCCGGTGACCGGTACGACTGGGATGTCCTGGTCCACGCGCTCCCCGACCGATTCCCGCTATTGCGCTACGACCTGCGCGGTTTCGGCGAGTCGGCAGCGACCGACGGCGTGGAGTTCTCCCACTCCGATGATCTGATCGCCGTCCTCGACGCCCAACGCATCGACCGCGCCGTGCTCGTCGGAGTGTCGATGGGCGGCGCGATCGTCGCCAACACCGCCCTGAACCATCCGGACCGGGTGTCGGGACTGGTGCTGATCAGTCCGGCACTGACCGGCTGGCGCTGGTCCCGCGACTGGCGCACCCGCTGGAAAGACGTCGCCGTACTCGTACAAGCCGGCGACCTCGACGCCGCCCGTGACCTGTGGTGGTCGCACCCCATGTTCGACGCCGTCCGCGAGACCCCTGGCGCCGGTGATCTGCGGGAAGCATTGAACCGCTATCCCGGCCGCCAGTGGCTCGGCGACGACCAGCGCCGCGAACTCCCCGACGCCGAACGCCTACACGCCCTGACAACACCGACCGTCCTGTTCAGCGGCGGCCGCGATGTCGAGGACATGCGCCTGATCGCCGACGTCATCGCCGCCGCCGCACCGAACGTCGACCGCATCGACTTCCCCGACGCCGGCCACATGCTCCACTGGGAACGCCCCGCCGACGTCGCCGCCGCCATCCCGCAACTTGCCTTGACTGAACCCTTCGCCGGTTGAGCCCATTGCCGGTTGAGGTGCGAGGAGCGCTAGCGACAAGCCTCGAAACCCGGTGAGACAACACTGTCATCTCACCGGGTTTCGAGGCTCGCAAGCTCGCACCTCAACCGGCGGGGTGGTCCACTATTCGAAACAGGTGCGGGTCCTGCTCAGACCGCCGTCAGCGCGGGCACCTTCGTCGCGCGGGCGTAGATCTGTTCGCCCGTAACCAGATTCAGTGCGTTGGCGTCACCTCGGGTGATCTGTGCGGCGAACTCCTCACCGGAGGCCAGCGAGGTCAGTTCCACGCGGGTCTCAAAACCGAGATGCACGACGCGGTCGACGGTGGCCTTGATGACCCCGGTGTCGAGTTTGGCGTCGGCGGCGGGCAGCGCGAGTTCGGGGTTGCGGCCGATGCGGATGTCGTGCGGACGCACCAGTTCCCCGTTGAGCCGGACGGTCTGCCCGAGGAACGAGGCGACGAACTCGTTGGCCGGGCGGTCGTACAGGTCGTCGGGTGAGCCGACCTGCTCGATGCGGCCCTTGTTGAGCACCGCGATCCGGTCGGACACGTCGAGCGCCTCCTGCTGGTCGTGGGTCACCAGCACCGTGGTCACACCCACCTCCTCGTGCAGGCGGCGCAGCCACTTACGCAGGTCGTCGCGGACCTTGGCGTCGAGGGCGCCGAAGGGCTCGTCGAGCAGCAGCACCTGCGGGTCCACCGCGAGCGCCCGGGCCAGCGCCATACGCTGCCGCTGGCCACCGGAAAGCTGTGCCGGGTAACGCTTCTGGAAGCCGGCGAGCCCCACGATCTCCAGCAGCTCGTCGACCTTGGCGTCGACCTCGTTCTTGGGGCGCTTGCGGATCTTCAGACCGAACGCCACATTGTCGCGGACGGTGAGGTGCTTGAACGCGGCGTAGTGCTGGAACACGAAGCCGATGTCGCGCTTCTGCGGCGACGCGGTGGACACGTCGTTGCCCTTGATCACCACGGTGCCCGAGTCGAGGGAGTCGAGGCCCGCGATGGCCCGCAGCAGCGTCGACTTGCCGGAACCGGACGGCCCGAGCAGGGAGGTCAGCGAGCCGTCGGGGATCTCGATCGACACGTCGTCGAGTGCGGCGAAATCTCCGTAGCGCTTGTTGGCGCCGATCACCTGAATGGACATGTCACACACCTTCCTTGGAGCCGGCGGCCCCTGCGAGAACCGCTGTGCCGGCGGAGGAATTGTCGCCGCCCGATGCGGCGGATTCTGCTGTGCCCGCCGACCCGGTAGCTCCCGGGGTGGCGGTGTAGGACTGGCTTGCCTCGGCGAGGCGGCCCTTGGCGCGGTGTTCGATGAAGGTCATCGCGACCAGCACCAAGATGGCAACGAACATCAACAGGGTCGCGGCGGCGTACGCGCCGAACTCGTTGTAATCGTCGGTGTAGCGCGAGTGCACCAACAGGGTCAGGGTCTGCGAGACGCCCGGGAAGTTGGACGAGACCATGGTGACCGCGCCGTACTCGCCGAGCGAGCGGGCGATGGTCAGCACCACGCCGTAGGTCAGGCCCCACCGAATCGCCGGGAGGGTGATCCGGGAGAAGGTCTGCCAGGCGTTGGCGCCGAGGGTGGCGGCGGCCTGTTCCTGTTCGGTGCCGATCTCACGGAGCACCGGCTCCACCTCGCGCACCACGAATGGCAGGGTGACGAAGATGGTGGCCAGCACCAACCCGGGGAAGCCGAAGATGATGCGGAAGCCGAGACTTTCGATGCCGCCGAACCAGCCGCCGTGTCCCCACAGCAGGATCAGCGCGACACCCACCACGACCGGCGACACCGCGAACGGCAGATCGACGACCGCCTGCAGGAAGCCCTTGCCGGGGAACTTCCCGCGGACCAGGGCGAGCGCGGTGGCGATACCGAAGATCACGTTCAGCGGCACCACGATCACCACGATGAGCAGGCTCAGTTGCAGCGCGGAGATGGCGGCGGGGGTGGTGATCCAGTCCCAGAATTGGCCGAAGCCGTGTTCGAAGGAGCGCCAGAAGATCAACGACACCGGCACCACGAGCAGAATGAACAGGTAGACCAGGGCGACGGTCCGCAGACTCAGGCGGACCCAGGGAGCGATTTTCACTGGTCCTTCTCCTCTCGGACGGACTGCCGCCTGCCGACGATCCGCAGGATGAGCAGTGCGATGAACGCGATGGCCAGCAGGACCACCGAGATGGCGGCCGCGTTGACCGGCTCGTCGACCTCGATCTGCTGCTGGATGTACTGAGAAGCCACCTGCGTCTCGCCGGGGATGTTGCCGCCGATGAGCACGACCGAACCGAACTCGCCGATGGCCCTGGTGAAGGCCAGGCCCGCACCGGTGAGGATCGACGGCAGCAGCGCCGGCAGCACGATCTTGGTGAAGGTGGTGATGTTGCTGGCGCCGAGCACCGCCGCGGCCTCCTCGACGTCCTGGTCGAGTTCGAGAAGCACCGGCTGCACCTGCCGCACCACGAACGGCAGCGTGACGAACGTGAGCGCGACGACGAGAGCGGGCTGGGTGGCGTTCAGCTGGATGTCGAGCGGGCTGTTGGGTCCGTACAGCGACAGCAGCACGAGGCTGGCGACGATCGTCGGCAGCGCGAACGGCAGGTCGATGATGGCGTTGACAAAGGCCTTGCCGGGGAATTCGTCACGCACCAGCACCCACGCGATGAGGGTGCCGAAGACCACGTTGATCAGCGCGACGATCAGCGACACCCACACGGTGATCCGCAGGGCGTCGACGGCGGCGTCGTCGGTGATGGCGTCCCAGAAACCGCTCCAGCCGTTGTCGAAGGACTGCACGGTGATCGCGGCGAGCGGCAGCAGGACGATGACGCTGAGCCACAGCCAGGCCACCCCGATCTGGGCGGGCGAGACACCGCTGAAGGTGCGTACCCTGCCCAAGAAGCCTCCCGGTACGCCGGATCCTCCCGGTGCCGCCGCACCGGCGGATGTGTGTTCGGTTGCGATACTCACAGTCGCCCTCCGGAGTTGTAGATCTTGGTGATGGCACCCTTGGAGCCGAACAACGCGCCGTCGACCGCTTTCCATCCGGTCAGGTCCTTGCCGTCGTTCTTGGCGGCGGTTCCCTGGCCGAGGACCTTGCCGAGTTCGTCGATGGTCCACAGCGTGTCGATGTGGCCGGGGAACAGGCCCACCGTCTCGGTGACGATCTCGGGCACGACCGGCCGGAAACCCTGCTTGGCCCACAGGCGCTGCGCCTCGGGGGTGAACAGGAAGTCGACGAACGCCTTGGCGGCGGTCTTGTGGTCGGAGGTGTTCACCACGGCCACCGGATTCTCGATCTTGAAGGTCTGGGGCGGCAGCACATAGTCGACCTGCTGGCTCTTCGGCGATGTCGCGTTCTGCCGCTTCAGCATGATCGCCTCGTTCTCGTAGCTGATCAGGACATCACCCTGGCCCTGCTCGAACGCGGTGGTGGCCTCACGGCCCGACTTGGGCACCACGGTGACGTGGTCGCGGATCAACTCACTGACATAGTCGAGGCCGGCCTGCACGTTCTGGCCGCCGTTGCTCTTGGCCGCGAACGGCGCGAGCAGGTTCCACTTGGCCGATCCCGAGCTGCCCGGGTTGGGCGTGACCACCTGGACACCCGGCTTGAGAAGATCGTCCCAGTCCTTGATGTTCTTGGGGTTGCCCTTGCGCACCACCAGCGACACGACGGAACCAAACGGCGTCGACTTGTAGGGAGCCTGGTCCTGCCAGTCCTTGTCGACGACGCCCTCCTTGACCAGGCGGGTGATGTCGGGTTCGACGGAGAAGTTCACCACGTCGGCCGGCACTCGTCGCGCCACCTTGCGCGACTGGTCACCGGAGGCGCCGTACGACTGGGAGAACCCCACCTCGCGGCCTTCGTCGGTCTCCCGGAATGCGGGGATGATCAGGTCGAACCCGGCCTTGGGGACGGCATAGGCGACGAGATTGACGTGCTGGCTGCCGCTGGAGATGTCCTCCCCGCCCGGCTCGTCGGTCGATCCGCCGCCACAGGCGGTCACGGCGCCGGCCGCGCAGAGCGCAACCAGTCCGGTCGCCATGGCACGCCATGATCTGGCCCTTCTGTTCATTGCTCTCCTCACCGGCGATCGGGCCCCCACCGTCGGGGACCCACTGAAGACTGATGCCGATACAAGCTAGCAATGTCGGCGCCGGACGCGGCGCCTTGAAATCATGCTGAACAGAACCCCTGTGACCAGGGAATATCAGCGGGTGAGCAACCAGGCGATGATCACCAGAACAATGAGGGCGACCAGCGCCATCGTCACACGTGAACGGATCATCGGCTACAGCCCAGTCCCATCGTCGTCGAGAAACCGCCGCCGGTCGACCAGACCGGTCACCGCCCCCACCAGCAGGTTCAGCAGCACCGCGGCCCCGACGGCCAACGGCACCACCACGACGAGAGTCACCAGCAGCTGCGGCACGAACGACAGTCCGGTCAGCCACTCCTCGACGCCGTCCCACCAGTCCAGGAAGGAACTCACGTCATCTCATCTCGTCGGTCCGCTTCCGGGCGGAGGTTTCACTCATCCTGATTGCAACACCGGCCCGCCGAGTGGCAGTCCGGTCGCTGGCCATGATACTTCCACCCCGACCACCCATCGTGATCCCTGAGCCCGACGCAACCCGAAGCACCGCAACCACCCCTCTCGATCCCCGACACCACAGCGACAACAGTCACCGCAACCACCCCTCTTGATCCCTGAGGCCGAAGCGACGAAGGAGCGAGGGTCTCGAAGGGTCCGGTGACGTGACGTCCTGACGCAGCCACCTCGCACGAGCCGCTCCTCAGGAAACGGCCAGCCCCCGGCGCCGGAGCAACGGATCGATGCCCGGCGTCCGGCCGATCAGCTCGCGGTGCGCGACCAGCGGATCCACACTGTCCCCACGCGACAGCGTCGAGGCGACGAACCGGCGGCCGTTCTCCCGCCGCAGCCCGCCCTCGGCGAGGAACCACTGTTCGGTCTCGGCGTCGAGGATCTCCGACCAGATGTACGAGTAGTAACCGGCCGAGTATCCCCCGCCGAAGATGTGGTTGAAGTAGGCGGTGCGGTACCGGGGCGGCACGAGTTCGGTGGCGAGCCCGGCGTTCTCCAGCGCCTGCCGCTCGAACAGCTCCACGTCGGTGACGGCCTCGGCCTCCTCGGAGGTGAGCCGGTGCCAGGCGAGGTCGAGCACAGCGGCCGCGAGATATTCGACGGTGCCGTGGGCGCTTTCGGTGTTCGCTGAATCCCGTGCGGCCTGTGCCAGTTCGGCCGGGATCGGCTCGCCGGTGCGGTAGTGCCGGGCGTAGTTGGCCAGTACGTCGGGGTGCAGCGCCCACATCTCGTTGACCTGCGACGGGAACTCCACGAAGTCACGCGGCACGGACGTGCCCGATTGCGACGGGTACTCCACCGACGACAGCAGCCCGTGCAGGGTGTGCCCGAACTCGTGGAACAGCGTCGTCAGCTGGTCGGTCGAGAGCAGACACGGCTCGCCGTCGTCGGGCTTGGTCAGGTTCAGCACGTTGACGATGACCGGCGTGCTGCGCAGCGCCGCCGACTGGTCGACGATGCTGTTCATCCACGCCCCGCCGCGTTTGGACGGCCGGGCGTAGAAGTCACCCAGGTACAGCCCGACACCGTTGCCCGCGTCGTCGTGGACCTCCCACACCCGCACGTCGGGGTGGTAGCCGCGCAGGTCCGGTCGCGGGGTGAACCGCAGCCCGTACAGCTTGCCCGCGGCGTAGAACACGCCGTCGTTGAGCACCCGGTCGAGTTCGCAGTAGTCGGTGAACACGCTCAGGTCGACGGGAGCCTTGTCCTTGCGTTCCTGGGCCAGCCAGTAGGTGACGTCGGCGGGGCCGAGAGCGCCACCAGCAAGTTCGGTGAGCCGGTCCAGTTCGGCCGAGCCCGCCCGCATCGCCGAGGCGGCCAGCTCGGCCAGCAGTTCATCGACGGCCGCGGGATCGGGCGCGGTCTCCTCGGCGATCACGTAGTCGGCGTGCGTCGCGTACCCGAGCAGTGCGGCGCGCCGTGCCCGCAGCCGCACGATCTCCAGCACGATCTCGCGGGTGTCGAAGTCGTTGCCGCGCAGGCAGCGCCGCACCGAGGCGTCGAAGACCCGTTGCCGCACCGCGGGATCGGTGAGCGAGGTGAGCACCGACTGACTCGTCGGAAGTTGCAGCGCCAGCAGGTACTTCCCGTCATGCCCGGCGTCTGTGGCGGCGCGGGCGGCCGCGGTGATCTCCCCCGCCGACAGTCCGTCGAGTTCGGCCGCCGAGTCGACGAGCACCGCCGAGTCGTTGGTGTCGTCGAGCAGCAACTGCGAGAAGGTGGTGGTCAGATAGGCCAGCCGCGAGGAGATCTCGCGCATCTGCGCCTGCCCGCCCGCATCGAGTCCCGCTCCCGACCGGACCGCGCTGCGGTACTGCTTGTCAAGGAGCCGGCGCTGCGATTCGGTCAGCCCGAGCTCGTCGGCCCGCTCGTGCAGCGACGAAATCCGGGCGAACAGCTCGGCATTCATGGCGATCGTGTTGGCGTGATCGGTGAGCGCCGTCGACAGGTGCTGCGCGATCTCGTTGCGCCGCGGATTGGTGTCCGGGCCGACGAGGTTGAAGAAGATCCCGCTCGCACGCGCAAGGTCCCGCCCGCACAACTCCAGCGCCTCGGCGGTGTTGGCGAACGTCACCGGTTCCGGGTTGCCGGCGATCGCCTCCACCTCGGCGAGCTGCGTGGCCATGGCCGCGGTGAACGCGGGCAGGAAATCGTCGTCGGCGATCGACGCGAAGTCCGGCAGACCGTGCGGCAGCTCCGACTGTGCGAGAACGGGATTCATCTCACTTGCCCTTCGGCTTGTCGCCGGACTGATCGGTCGAGAGCGCGGCGACAAATGCCTCCTGCGGCACGTCGACGCGGCCGATCGTCTTCATCCGCTTCTTTCCTTCTTTCTGCTTCTCGAGCAGTTTGCGCTTACGCGAGATGTCACCGCCGTAGCACTTGGCGAGGACGTCCTTGCGGATGGCCCGGATGTTTTCGCGCGCAATGATCTTGGATCCGACGGCTGCCTGGATGGGCACCTCGAACTGCTGACGCGGGATGAGCTCTTTGAGTTTGAGCGCCATCTTGTTGCCGTAGGCGTAGGCGGCATCCTTGTGCACGATTGCGCTGAACGCATCCACCGCCTCGCCTTGCAGCAGGATATCGACCTTCACCAGATCCGCCTCCTGCTCACCCGCCTCCTCGTAGTCGAGGCTGGCGTAGCCGCGGGTACGCGACTTGAGGGCGTCGAAGAAGTCGAAGATGATCTCCGCCAGCGGCATCGTGTACCGCATCTCCACGCGGGTCTCCGACAGGTAATCCATGCCGCCGAGATCGCCGCGCCGGGACTGGCACAGTTCCATGATGGCGCCGATGAACTCGCTCGGCGCGATCACCGTCATCTTTACGACGGGTTCGAAGATGGTGCGCGACTTGCCTTCCGGCCAGTCCGACGGGTTGGTGACGACATGTTCGGAACCGTCGTCCATGATCACCCGGTACACCACGTTGGGTGCGGTGGAGATCAGATCCAGGCCGAATTCGCGCTCGAGGCGTTCGCGGGTGATCTCCATGTGCAGCAGCCCGAGGAAGCCGCACCGGAAACCGAAGCCCAGCGCCACTGACGTCTCCGGCTCGTAGGTGAGCGCGGCGTCGTTGAGCTGCAGTTTGTCCAGGGCCTCACGCAGCACCGGGTAGTCCGAACCGTCGACCGGGTACAGACCCGAGTACACCATCGGCCGCGGTTCGCGGTATCCGGTGAGCGCCTGAGTGGCACCGCCCCTGGCGGTGGTGACGGTGTCACCGACCTTCGACTGCCGCACGTCCTTCACACCGGTGATGAGGTAACCCACCTCGCCCACGCCCAAGCCTTTGGACGGTTTGGGTTCGGGCGAGACGATGCCCACCTCAAGCAGTTCGTGGGTGGCGCCGGTCGACATCATGGCGATCTTCTCGCGCGGCACGATCTTGCCGTCGACGACGCGCACGTAGGTGACCACGCCGCGGTAGGTGTCGTAGACGGAGTCGAAGATCATCGCCCGCGCCGGCGCGTCCGGGTCGCCCTCGGGTGCGGGCACCTGCCGGATCACCTCGTCGAGCAGTTCGGCCACGCCCACACCGGTCTTGCCCGACACCCGCAGCACGTCCTCGGGTTCGCAGCCGATGATGTGCGCGATCTCACCCGCGTAACGGTCGGGATCGGCCGCGGGCAGGTCGATCTTGTTGAGCACCGGGATGATGGTCAGGTCGTTGTCCATCGCCAGGTACAGGTTGGCCAGCGTCTGCGCCTCGATGCCCTGGGCGGCGTCGACGAGCAGCACCGCACCCTCGCACGCCTCCAGCGCCCGGCTCACCTCGTAGGTGAAGTCGACGTGCCCGGGTGTGTCGATCAGGTGAATGACGTAGTCCTCGTCGCCCACCTTCCACGGCAGCCGCACGTTCTGCGCCTTGATGGTGATGCCACGTTCGCGTTCGATGTCCATCCGGTCGAGGTACTGCGCGCGCATCGCACGCTCCTCCACCACGCCGGTGAGCTGCAGCATCCGGTCGGCCAGCGTCGACTTGCCATGGTCGATGTGGGCGATGATGCAGAAGTTCCGGATCCGCGATGGGTCGGTGAAGGTGGTGTCGGCGAAGTTGGGAATCTCTACTGCTCCTTCGGCGGGTGCCAGTTCTGGCACAGGTCGCCGTCCAGTTTCCCACACCCGGCCGCGAGGTCGCCGCATGACCGATCCCGTCCCCATAGCCTGAGGCCGGAAACTCCGCGTTTTGTAACGCCAGGCGACACAAAACGCGGAGTGTGCAAGGTATTCACAGGACTGAGCTGCCGTATACCCGTAGCTCGCGGTAGGCGACCCGGAAGCGGGCGCGGGTATGGAGGTCGCCCTCCTCGCCGTCGTGGGCGACGCGGAAAGGTTCGTCGGATTCGATGGTCACCACGGGTGCCTGCAATTCGCGATAGATCTTGGAGTTCCGGAGCCGGCCGCTGATCCACGAGGCGAGCAGCCGCGCCGTCGCGTTGCGATGCCCGTCTTCGAGGTAGCGGACGTCGAGTACGCCATCGTCGAGACGGGAGCGCCGGCCGGGAACGAAGCTCGGCGACCCGTAGACCGAGTTGCCCAGAAAGAAGAACGAGACCGTGGCCGGGCGGCCCTCGATGCGCACGTTCACCGGCGACGAGTCGCGCAGGACCTTGAGCGCCGCATGCATGGTGGCCACGGGTCGTTCGATCCGGCGGCGCTGATAGCGCGAACGTGCGCGCACGAACTCCGGGTACGCACCGATGCTGGCCGTGTTGAGAAGCAGCGTTTCGTCGTTGAGCCAGACAACGTCGACACGCGCCACCTGGCCAGACTGAATCGACTTGACGGTGGAGGCAACTTTGGCCGCGTCGATGTCCTTCGCAAAGTGGTTGAACGTTCCCGCGGGAAACACCGCCAGCGGCTTGTCCGCGGCGATCGCATGCCGGGCGACGGTCGCAACCGTACCGTCACCGCCTGCGACGCCGATGTAGTCGGCGCGTTCGGCGACGTCGGCGGCGACCGCATCGATATCGGAATCGGTGTCCAGTTCGACGATCTCGGCCGCGGGAAGACTGTCCCGCAATTCGTCGGCGACCCGCGCGCCCGAACCGTCGCCGGAGGCCGGATTGAGTACGACGACGAGTCCGGCGCCGTCGGGATTGGGGCCCAGGTCCTCGACGGACGGCTCAGGGATGAGGGTCCGGCTGTCGTCGACCGGCGGGACCACCCGCGCACCCGCGACCGCGACGCCCGCGCCCACCGCAAATCCGGCCAGCACATCACCGGGAAAGTGCGCGCCCGTCGCGACACGGGAAAGCCCGACAGCGCCGGCCAGACCCGCCAGCAGATAGCCCGCGGTGCGATTCTCCAGCCCGACACCGATCGCGAACGCGGCCGCGCTGGCGGAATGACCGGACGGGAAGGAGTTGGACGTGGGTTGACGTCGCAGCCGGGAGAGCGGCACACCCGCGAACAGCGGGCGGTTGCGTGGGTAGAGCCGCTTGAAGCCCTGGTTGACCACCAGGCTGGTGACGCCGAGAGTGACCAGGCCGCGCACCGCACCGCGCCGCATCGACAATTTCCCCGATGACCCCAGACCTGCGGCGATCAGCACCCACAGCTTGGAGTGGTCCGCGGCCGAGGACAGCGGGCGCATGGTGAGGTCAAGCAGGGGGCTCGGTGACTCGGCGACGGCGTCGAACAACCGACGGTCGAGGTCATTGAGTCCCTCGGTGAGGGTCCGCAGCGGGTACGAGCGAGAACGCGGCATGAAATCGAACGTACCCGCGGTAGTAGGCACGCAGAGCTCTGTGTTCTGTCGCGCCGAGCACCGCAGGTCGCAGACTCCGCGATGTGTCGCGCCAGTCGACACAAAACGCTGAGTCTGCGATGGCTTACCGTGGGCAGCGTGACTGTGGTGGCGGAGGTGCATCGGCCGGATGGGGCGGCGCGAGGGGTTGTGGTGTTGGCGCACGGGGCCGGCGGGAACCGGGATGCGGCCATCCTGCGCGCGTACGCCGAGGAATTGTGTTCGCGCGGGGCGTTCGTGGCGCGGATCGATCTGCCGTATCGGCAGCAGCGGCCGAAAGGGCCGCCGAGTCCGTCGAAGGCCGCCGCCGACCGGGACGGCATGAGAGAGGCGTGCGAGAAGTTCCGTGGCGAATCGGACGGACCGCTGATCGTCGGTGGGCATTCGTACGGTGGTCGGCAGGCGTCGATGCTGGTCGCCGACGACCCGGACATCGCCGACGGTTTGCTGTTGTCGTCGTATCCGCTGCATCCACCAGGAAAGCCGGAACGGATGCGTACCGAGCATCTGCCCAACATCATCGTGCCGACGCTGATCGTGCACGGCACCCGCGACCCGTTCGCCACCAGCGATGAACTCGCCGAGGCGGTCGCACTGTTCACCGCGCCCGTGGAGGTGGTCGAGGTGGCCGCGCCGCACGACCTCAAACCGGACAAGACCGGGGTCGCCGCACTCACCGCCGATGCCGCCGACACCTTCCTCCTCCTTCTCCACGACCGAAAGGCCCCCTCAGTGAGTCCCGCTCCCCGACCTCACCGCACCGCGGACCTCGCGCGCGTCGTCTGCTACTCGCCCGACCTCGACGGCGACGCCGATCCCGGCGAGATCGTGTGGACGTGGGTGCCGTACGAGGACGACCCGAACCAGGGCAAGGACCGTCCGGTGCTCGTCGTGGGCCGCGACCGCCGCGACGACGATCCCGACCACGTGCTCGGGCTGATGCTGTCGAGCAAGGGCCATCGCCGCGACGACGAGCACTGGCTGGCCATCGGCACCGGCGAGTGGGACGCCGAACACCGCGACAGCTACCTCCGGCTCGACCGGGTGCTGCTCATCGTCGACGACGACATCCGCCGCGAAGGCGCCGTTCTCGATGAACGACGCTTCGCGGCGGTGGCGAATGAGTTACGCGCCCACTACGGCTGGCGCTGATTCGTCGGCGCGGCGGCGGAGCGACAGCGGTCAGGCGAGGCGGGTGATCTCCACGACGACGTCGAGGTCGGTGGCACCGCCGCCCGTGTACACCCCGCGCAGCGGCGAGACGTCGGCGTAGTCGCGGCCCACACCCACCGACACGTGGCGTTCGGTGATCGGGGTGTCGTTGGTGGGGTCGTACCCCCACCAGCCACCCGTCCATGCCTCGATCCAGGCGTGGCTCTGTCCTGCGACCGTCTTGTCGATCGGCGCCTCCGGGTCCGGGTGCAGATAGCCGGACACATAGCGTGCCGGGATGCCGAGCGACCGCAGCATCAGCAGCGTCAGGTGCGCGTAGTCCTGACAGACGCCTTTGCGTTCGTTCCAGGCGTCGACGGCGGTGGTATGCACCCCGGTGGTGCCGGGCACGTACTCCATCTCGTCGTAGACGAACTTGCAGATCGCCTCGACCGCCTCCTCCGGGGTCTTCCCCTTGGCCAGACGCTTGGCGGTGGCACCGAGACTCCGGTTCTTCGGGACGTACGCGGTGAAGGTGAGCATCTCGTCGTAGCGATCCTCGATGTACTCGGTGTGCAGGTCGTCCCACGAGGCCTGCTCGTCCGGACGCTCACCCGCATCGGTCTCCACCACCGACATGCCCGACACCTCGAGCTCGTTGTGCGGGGCGTGCAGGTCGAACGCGGTGACCGCCGAACCCCAGTAGTCGGTGTACCGGTAGGCGCGGGACGACGGCACCGTCTCCACGCGGTTGACGATCACGTTCTGCCGGTGGTCGCTGCGGGGTGTCAGCCGGGCCTCGTTGTACGACGAGGTCACCGGACTCTTGTAGGCGAAGCCCGTCGAATGGACCACCCGCAGACGCCAGCTCACAGTTCACTCTCCTCGATTGCGAGTACCTCTCCGTCGCTCACCCGAGCGTCGGCCCACGCGACATACGGTGACACGTGGAAGTACTGGTTGGTGACCGCTTCGTTGACGGCGCGGCAGGTGTCCTGCAGATCCAGCAACCGTTCCTCCAGACCGTCGAGCAGCACCCCCGAGTCCAGGAACTCCAGCGAGCTTCGCGCCCGCCCCAGCAGCAGCAACGCCTGAGCCTGCGCGCCGACACGGCTCGGGCCCTTTTCCAGTTCGGACAGATTGTGTTCGGCGACGCACAGCGCGTGGAACACCGACCGCGGGAAAAGCCGGTCCAGCAACATGAATTCGAGCACCTTCTCGGCGTCGATAACGCCTCGGTAGGTGCGCAGGTAGGTGTCGTGCGCGCCCGCCGACACCAGCACGCTCACCCACTGCGGCGAGGTCACCCGCTCACCGGCGCGGGAGAGCAGCATGCGGATGGTCATGTCGACGCGTTCGATGGACCGTCCGAGCAGTAGGTACCGGTATCCGTCGTCGTGGCTGAGTGTGGCGTCGGCGAGGCCGGCGAACATCGCCGCACGATTCTTGACGTACGAGAGGAACTCGTGCGGACCGAGTTTGCGGGCTCGCTTCTCGGCGTCGGCGAGTCCGTTGTAGGTGGTGTTGAGGCACTCCCACATCTCCGACGAGGTGACTTCTCGTGCGCCGCGGGCGTTCTCGCGGGCGGCGTGAATGAGATCGACGATCGATCCGAACGAATCCTGGTCGTAGGCAACGCGTTCGGTGAGCATGAACACATCCGCCGGTACCCCGGCGTCGGGCGCCTTCAGGCCGAGGACCTGGATCACGCGCCGCGCCGACCTGTCGACGTCGACCGTGGAATCCTCCAGGATCTGATGGATCGCGACGTCGAGGATGCGCGCCATGTCATCGGCGCGTTCAACGTATCTGCCGATCCAATACAGGGATTCGGCATTTCTGGCCAGCATCATCGCCCGCCGCCTTCCTGTCCGGTGCGGACCGCCTTGGGTTCGGGCGTCGTCCCGTGTTGTTGCTGTTGCTGCGTCTGGGTGTGCACCGGTTCGGGGGCGCTTTCCGCGGGCCGGGCCGCGACCCGGCTCGACACCACCTTGGCGCCGGCGAGTTCACGTTCACCCTCCGAACCGCGGGCCGCCAGCACCCAGGTGTCCTTGGAACCGCCGCCCTGACTCGAGTTGACCACCAGCGAACCCTCGGGCAGCGCCACACGGGTCAGACCACCGGGCAGCACCCACACCGACTCACCGTCGTTGACGGCGAACGGACGCAGATCCACGTGCCGCGGCCGCACATAGTCACCGGCCTTGGTCGGGACCGTCGACAACTGCACCACCGGCTGCGCGATCCAGCCACGCGGATCGTTGCGCACCTTCTTGGCAAGGACGTCGAGTTCGGCCCTGGTCGAGTCGGGACCGAAGACGATGCCGTAACCACCCGATCCCTCAACGGGTTTGACGACGAGCTCATCGATGCGGTCGAGTACCTCCTCGCATTCGGACGGCAGCCAGCAGCGCAGGGTGTCGACGTTCTTCAGCGACGGCTTCTCGCCCAGGTAGTACTGGATGATCTCCGGCACGTACGTGTAGATGAGCTTGTCGTCGCCGACGCCGTTGCCCACGGCACTGGAGATGACCACGTTGCCGGCACGTGCGGCGTTGAGCAGGCCGGGCACACCGAGCATCGAGTCGGGGCGGAACTGCATCGGGTCGAGGAAGTCGTCGTCGATGCGCCGGTAGATGACGTCGACGCGCTGCTCGCCCTCGGTGGTGCGCATGTACACCACGTTGTCGCGGCAGAACAGGTCGCGGCCCTCGACGAGTTCGACACCCATCAGCCGGGCCAGCAGCGAATGCTCGAAGTACGCCGAATTGGCAACGCCCGGTGTGAGAACCACGATGTTGGGGTCGGCCTCGTTGAATGCGGCCGATGCCCGCAGCGCGCGCAGCAGATGACTCGGATAGTCACCGACGGCGCGCACCTTGTGCGAGGCGAACAGGTCCGGGAAGACCCGCGCCATGGTGCGCCGGTTCTCGATCACGTACGACACACCCGACGGCGACCGCAGGTTGTCCTCCAGCACCCGGAACTCGCCCTGCTCGTCCCGGATGAGGTCGATGCCGGCAACGTGGATGCGAACACCGTTGGGCGGTCGGATGTTTGCCGCCTGACGGTGAAAGTGCTCACACGAGTGGACAAGTCGCTTGGGCAGCACGCCGTCGCGCAGGATCTCCTGTGTCCCGTACACGTCGTCGAGGAAGAGTTCGAGCGCCTGCACGCGCTGGGCGATGCCGCCTTCGAGCTTGTGCCATTCGGCCGCCGAGATGACCCGAGGGACGACGTCGAGCGGGAACGGACGTTCCTTGCCCGACAGCGAGAAGGTCACCCCCTGGTCGATGAATGCCCTTCCGAGAGCGTCGATCCGGGTTTCGAGGTCGGCGCGGTTGGACTCGGCCATCGCCTTGAAGATGCCGCGGTAGGCGGGGCGTACCTCGCCGGTGGCGTCAAACATCTCATCGTAGGGTTTCCCGAACGACGGGGCGCCGGTGTAACCGTCGAAGATCGTGCCCTCCATCGCCCGCGGCTGGGTTGTCGCGGGCTTCGCACGTTTGGCCGGGGTTCTGGATTTGGTGCCCTTGGCCGGTGCGGCTGCTGCCGACTTGGTCGCGGGCTTGGGCGCGGCAGCCTTGGCGGGGGTCCGCTTGGCGGCCTTCGTTGTCGACGCGGGACTCATAACTTGACATGGTGCTACAAAAACCCGAACTCGGCAGGACTGTTGAGTGACTGCCTTGCGACGCACCGCCCACCCGCGGCCCGGTTCGGTCGCGCTACCGGAGTCTTCGCGTCGCTCCGATGGCGCGACGCCGGCCCCTGCGCACCACATTCGCCGCCCGGGTCTGCCAGCGGGGACGCACCTTCGGCAGCGGGGCCGCCTGCACCAGCGCCGCGACGGTGTCCAACGCCACGTCGAGCACCTCGGCTTCCGTCGGCTCCGCGGCGCCACCACCTGTCGGGTCGACGGCGAGATCGCTCAGGTCACCTGCCACCCGGTAGCCGGCGGTGATGATCTCGTCGATCATGGCGGCGCTGCGCTCGGCAGCCCACCGCAGCTGCTCACCCGACAGCCGCTGGGCGTCGCCCTCGCGTTCGGCGAAAAGGATCTCGCCGATGATCTGTCCCTTCATCACCCGTTCGTAGCGCCGCCACTCGATGTCGTCGGGTTGCAGCCGGGTGTTGAGCCGCCGCACAAACTCGGTCTGCGCCGCCGACAGCGACGAGTTGAGGTCGGGCACCGGGATGGTCAGCGCCGCCGGGTCGACGCCGATGACCGACAGGAAACGCTCCCACAGATCGTCACCGGTGCGGGTCCGCGGCACCGTGACCACATGCACCCGTTCCGCCCCGACGAACGGCGCCCAGGTGCGCAGGATCCGCACATAGTCCTGGAACTCCCAGAAGGGCTCCTCCCTGCCGGTGGCCGGTTCCGGTGCGCCCGGCGCGTGAGCACGCACGGAGTCGACGAACTCACCGATCGTCGCGGTGCGCTGATTCTTCACGTTCTCCTGCCACACCGACGGCAGCTGCCGGCCCAGATCGCGGACGGTCACCACCACATGCACCTCGTCGGCGAAACCCAGATCGCCCATGAGTTTCTCGATCTGCGGCGCCGTGGCGGTCGCGAACAGTTCGTGGCTGACGAGCGCGCGCTGCGGCCACGCCGTCATCTGCGCCACCATCGTCGGCCACGCCGACACGTGTTCCGGGTCCACCCAGTCGAGATACCGTTCGGGCTGCAGATGTGCCGCCGCGTGGAAGTGGTCGGCGATCTCGTTACCCGGATACAGCAGGCCCGACGAGTCGAGCGCGAGGTCACGGTTGCGCCAGAGCCGATCTTGCAGGTGGGTGGTTCCGGTCTTGGGCAGTCCGATGTGGAGATATACAGCTGACATGATGATCTGAGCCTATTGCGTCGGTTCGGCGAAACCCTTGACTCATGACGATTTGGGGGGGTTGCGGGCTGTCAGGTAACGTAGACCGCTGTTGCACACCGCCCGACGGCAGGTGTGATCAGGCGGTGACAACCGCCACACAAGACAGTTGACAGCTTTTACACCGCACACACAGAGGGAACCCGCGTGGCAAACATCAAATCGCAGATCAAGCGCAACCTGACCAACGAGGCGCGTCGTCAGCGCAACCAGTCGGTGCGTTCGGCGCTGCGGACCTCGATCCGCAACTTCCGCGAGGCCGTTGCCACCGGCGACAAGGACAAGGCCACCGAGCTGGGCAAGGCAGCGAGCAAGAAGCTCGACAAGGCCGCCAGCAAGGGCGTCATCCACGCCAACCAGGCCGCCAACAAGAAGTCGGCCATCGCGCTGGCCGTCAACAAGCTCTGATCTGTAGCTGACGCAAACCCGGCGATCTCCACGCGATCGCCGGGTTTCTGGCGTACTCAACCCTTCCGCCGACCCGAACCACCCCTCGCTGGTCGAGGTGCTCGCTGGTTGAGGTGCGAGGAGCGCTAGCGACGAGCCTCGAAACCCGGTGAGATAACAATGTCGTCCTACCCGGTTTCGCACAGTCGAGACAGCGGCCTCACCGCCCCCGCGACCGCACATCGGGCCGCAACCCGGCCACCGTCGACACCGCGTGTTCCAGGGCATAGTCGGCGTCGGCCGCCTGCCCTTTCACGTCACCGTTGAGCTGGGCGACGACGATCATCGCCTGCGCGATCGACGACGAGTCCCACGCCCGCGCCTGCCCTTGCACTTTCTTGACCCGGCCGGGCGGCATGCCGAGTTCCCGCGCCACCGAGTACTGGTCGCCCGATACCCCCCGCACCCGGGCGATGGCGTGCACGGCCTCTGCGAGCGCATCCGCGAGCAGCACCCGCGGCACCCCGTGGTGACAGGCCCAGGCGAGTGATTCGAGCGCCCCGGCCCGGTCTCCGGTGACGGCCTTGTCGGCCACCTCGAAGCCGGTGACCTCCGCACGCCCCTGGTAGTAGGTGAGCACCACCTCGCGGGTCACCTTGCCGCCGGTGTCGGTGACGAGCTGGCTGCACGCGGCGGCCAGCTCCCGCAGTTCCCCGCCCACACTGTCGACGACCTGCTCGACCACATCACCGCTGACCCGCGCCCCGAGCCGCTTGAACTCGGCACTGACGAAAGCCGCCTTGTCCGACGGCCACTTCGCCTTCTCGCACTTGTGTTCCACCGCGCCGGCCTTCTTGAGCGCGGCCACCATCGACTTGGCCCGCCCACCGCCGGTGTGCTGCACAGCGAGCGTGATGCCTTCGGGCAGCGCTTTCGCGGTGGCCACGATCAGCTCCGCCGGCGCCTTCCCCGCATCGGCCGCGGCCTCGACGACGATAACCCGTTCCTCGGCGAACAGCGACGGACTGAGCAGCTCGGCCAGCTCGTGGTCGGTCACCTCACCGGCCCGCACCCGCGTCACCGGCACATCAGTACCGACTTCCGCCGACTTCTCCACGACGATCGACTCAACGACACGTCCGGTCAGAAAATCGTCATCCCCCAACAACAAGTGCAGGTGTTCACTCACGGCCACTATCGTGCCAGATCATCGAATTCTCCAGACCTGCCAAGCCATCGGTCTATCGGGTGCCGCCGCGCCGGATGATCGTCCCGATCTGGTCAGGCGGTCAACAGGCTTCGCATGGTGAACTCCATAACTCGCGCACAGTGGTCGTACGCCTGGTTCAGTCTGGTGTGCAGCAGGTTCCAGGCCTCGGAACTGACGGTGATCGTCAGCGCGTCAAGCAGCGCCTCGGGATCGGCAGCAGAGGCGATCTCGCCGCCGAACGCCTCCTGCAACTCGGTGCGGGTGCGGGTGAGGTGCCGGGCACGGTCGGCTTGCAGCACCGGGGACAACGGTTCGTGGACCGATGCCGCCAGGGCAGCCGGGGCAATGCTGACCAGACGCCGGCTGCGATCGCTGCAGAACCGGACAAGGCGGTCTTCCAGGGGTAGGTGCGGGTCGACCGGTGTGCGCAGCTGTACGTCCAGGTCTGCCCAGTAGGCGACGGTGGCGCTCAGCAGCCCCTCCATGTCGCCGAAGCTGGACCACAGGGTTCGTGTCGACACTCCCGCCCGCTCCGCGATCTGCGCCGCCGTAGGCCGCAGGACACCGTCACGAAGCAACGCGACATGAGCGTCGACGATCTGCGATCTGGTCCGGATACCACGCCGTAGTCGGCCGTCGGTTTGCCGGTATTGCACCATTGCCCCACCCCGTCCCTGTATCGTGACCCCAATCACAATATACTTGCACTTCATGTGCAGTTAAGTTGTGATCCATATCACCTAGACGGCGGGGTTGTTGCCGTAACTGGGTAGCCCACCGATCTGCGAAACATGGAGCCTGCTGATGACCCACCTCACGACCTATCCACCACTCCCCGAGATCGGCGGATGAGCGGCGGACTCGTCGTCGACAACGTTGGCGTGCGCTTCGGCGGACTCGTCGCCCTCGAAAGCGTTTCTTTCGACGTGCCCGAGGCGACGGTCACCGGAGTCATCGGCCCCAACGGCGCCGGCAAGACGACCCTGTTCAACGTCATCAGTGGGTTTATCAAGCCGACCAACGGTTCCTTGACGTGGGAGGGAAAGGCCTTCTCCCCCAAGCCCAACCACTTGGTTCGCGACGGCGTGGCACGGACCCTGCAGGGTGTGGGCCTGTTCCCGTTGCTGACCGCCGTCGAGAACGTGATGCTCGGTGCGACCATCCGCCGCAAGGCGGGCTTCGGTTCGGCACTGCTGGGTCTGCCCAGGAGCGACCGCGACGAAGCGGCACTGCGCAAGGAAGCTCATGAGTGGCTCGAGCGTCTCGGCGCCACCGACGTCGCCGGTCGGCCTGCCGGCACTCTGGCATATCCGGTACAGAAGCGCGTGGCTCTGGCCCGCGCGTTGATCAGCCGACCTCGCCTGCTGATGCTCGATGAGCCGGCCGGTGGTCTCGGCGCCGAGGACCTCGGCCCACTGGCCGAACTGATCACGACGCTGCCGCGCGAATGGGACACCCCGTGCTCGGTCGTGCTCGTCGAGCACCACATGGACTTGGTGATGAAGGTCTGCGACAAGGTGGTCGTTCTCGACTTCGGTCGCTGCGTCGCCACGGGCACTCCCGCGCAGGTGCAGTCCGATCCGGCAGTGGCCGCAGCGTATTTGGGCGAAGAGCCACCGGAGGAGTCCGCACTCACCGAAGAGAGCACGTCATGACGAACCTGCTGGAAGTGGCGAACCTGGAGGGCGGTTACGGCCGGCTGAAGGTGCTGCACGATTTTTCGGTGACTGTCGAGGAGAGCACGATCACGGCGGTGCTGGGGGCCAACGGTGCGGGCAAGTCGACGATGCTCAAGACGATCTCCGGGCTGGTTCCGCCCCGCGGTGGCACCATCACCTTCGCGGGCGAGGACATCACGCACCTGCCGGTCGAAGAAATGATCGTGCGCGGCCTCGCCCATGTGCCCGAGGGCGGCGGCGTCATCCCGGAACTGACCGTCGAGGAGAATCTTCGCCTCGGTGGCCTTTGGCGTGGTACGGCCGGCGCCAAGGTGACGACCGAGGCGATCAAGGAGGTCTACGACCTGTTCGAGCGCCTCGGCGAACGTCGCACCTTCCACGGTCACCAGTTGTCCGGCGGCGAGCGGCAGATGCTCGCACTCGGGCGTGCGCTGGTGTCCAAGCCCAAGCTGCTACTGCTCGACGAGCCGTCGCTGGGCCTGGCCCCCCCGATCGTCGCGCGGATCATGGCGCTGTTGCGCGACCTGCGCGACGAGATGGGCATGACGGTGCTGCTGGTCGAGCAGAACGTCGGTAGTGCCTTGGGAATCGCCGATGAGGGGGTGGTGATCTCGGTCGGCAATGTCGTCGCGCGTGGTCACGCCGCCGACCTGCAGTCCGATGTCAAACTCCGACACGCCTACTTGGGTTTCTAAGAGGATCTGATGGAACGTTTCATACTCTTCACCGTCAACGGCCTGGCATTCGGCGCGGTTTACGCGTCGGTGGCCATCGCCCTGGTGATCATTTTCCGCTCCACCCGATTGGTCAACTTCGCCCAGGGTGCCCAGGCCGCCGTGTCCGGGTACCTGGCGTACTTGGTGATCGACGGGACCGGATCGTACTGGCTCGGGTTCGTGGTGGCGCTGGTGAGCGGCATCATCTTGGGTGCACTGGTCCAGCAAACGGTCTTCCGCTACGCCGAAAAGCTGCCCGAACTGAGCAACGTCATCGTCGGTGTCGGTTTGCTGGTCTTCATCCAGGGCGCCTTAGGCCTGTTCTTTCCGCCGAAGTCCGGTGAGCAGCGCGTCATCCCCGAGGCGGTGGACACCAAGAAGTGGTACATCGGTGATATCCCCTTCGTCTCTCCGCAGGACCTGTTCGTCCTGGGCGGAGTGTGCGCGATGATGCTCGGCCTCGGTTTCGTCCTGACGAAGACGCCGATCGGTTTGCGCATGCGCGCTGCCGCCTTCGCACCGGATACGGCGCGGCTGATGGGCGTCAAGGTCAACAGGATGCTGACCCTGGGCTGGGCCATGGCCGGTTTCGCAGGCGCCCTGGCCGCGATGTTGGTCATCCCGACGTCGGCAGAACTCACCCCACAGGTGATGGACCCGATCTTTGTGCTCGGCTTTGCCGCCGCGGTGATCGGCGGTCTGGACAGTCTGGTCGGTGCAGTCGTGGGCGGTCTTGCCGCCGGCCTGGTTTCGGCCTACACGACCGGGTACATCAGCGCTGACCTCACGTACGTATCCGCTCTGGTTCTGCTCATGGTGATTCTGCTGGTCAAACCCGAGGGTCTGTTCCATGCGACCAAGGCGAGGAGGGTCTGATGTCCACCGTGCTCGACAAACTTCCCAAGAATACTTCACTCCGCCATGGCATTTGGGTGATCCTGTTCGTGGTGGTCGGCTTCACCGCCGTCTACTGGGTCAGTGAGTTCGACACCAGTTTGATCATCAATCTGTGTGTCTACATGTGTGCCGTCATGGGTTTGACGGTTCTGGTGGGCGGCAACGGCCAGATCTCGCTGGGCCATGCGGCACTGATGGCGACCGGTGCTTATACGGTCGCCAAGTTCGTCCCGACCCAGGCCGACAATATCCGCCAGGCATCGCTGGGCGTGATCATCGTCGGTCTGCTGCTGGCAGTCGTCGTGACCATGATCGTGGGCGTGGTCATCGGACTGGCCGCGTCGCGACTGCATGGTCCGTACTTGGCCGGCGCGACCTTGGCCCTGGGAGTGGCGCTGGCGGGAATCACCGTCTACTTCCACGACTTCCTCGGCGGCGAGCACGGCGTCGAGTCACCGAGCGTGGCCGTTCCCGCCGCGCTGTCGGATTCGGGGTGGACAAACCAGCGCTTCGTCGCCCTGATCGCGGTGATCGCGGCGGCCATAGTCCTGTTCTTCTTGGCGAATCTGAAGTACTCGGGCTTCGGACGGCAACTGGCAGCGGTCCGGGACAACGAGATCGCCGCGCAACTGTGTGGCGTGTCGGTCCGGCGTGAGAAGGTCAAGGCGTTCGTCTTGAGTTCGGCCACAGCCGGACTCGCCGGCGGCGTGCTGGCGTTGTCCATCGGCCGGGTCGAGCCGCTCTCCTTCTCGCTCGTCATGTCGCTCGCGGTCCTGGCGGCGGCGGTCATCGGCGGACTGGGGAGTCTGCGGGGTGCGATCTGGGGCACGATCATCGTCGTCACGCTCGACCGGGTCTTCAAGACCAACTTGGATCTGAACGACAACGCACCCGCGATGGCCTACGGCGCGCTGCTGATCGTCGTGATCTTGCTGGCCCCCGGTGGCATCCAGTCGCTGCTGGTCCAGTTGGGCCGGAAGATCTCTCGCTCGTGAACCCCTCGTCCACAAGTTCTTGCAACAACTAGGAGGAAATGCATGAAAAGCACCATCGGAAGGCCGCGCTGGCGGCGCAATGCCGTTGCTGCGATGACCGCGAGCCTGGCGCTGGTGGCGTCAGCCTGTGGTGGTCCCGGCGGTGGCGGATCAGGCGACGGCGACGCGACCGGTGTCACCGATGACACGATCAAGATCGGCTCGACGCAACCGCTGACCGGCCCGGCAGCTCCGGGCTACGCGCCGATCTCGAAGGCGATGAAGGCCTACTACTCCTACGTCAACGACAACGGCGGCGTCAACGGCCGCAAGATCGCGTTGACCGTCGAAGATGATGCCTACAACCCGGCCCAGACGCTGGAGAAGACCCGGAAGTTGGTCCAGCAGGACAAGGTCTTCGCGATGGTCGGCTCGCTCGGTACCGCCCCGCACTCGACCGTGCTGGATTTCCTGAACGAGAACAAGGTCCCGGACCTCATGGTCTCCTCGGGCAGTATGTCGTGGAACCAGCCCGAGAAGTACCCGTGGACCTTCGGTTGGCAGGTCGACTACTGGCGCGAGGGCAAGATCATGGCGAACTACGTCAAGGAGAACTTCGCGGGCAAGAAGTACTGCACCTTCGGCCAGAGTGACGACCTGGGTTCGGATGGCGCCGCCGGTGTCGAGTCGGTCCTGGGCAAGGGCGCTCTGAAGGTCAAGGAGCAGTACTCCGCGACCAACCAGAACGTCGCACCGCAGATCGGCAAGCTGCAGGCGGGTGGCTGTGAAGTCATCTTCAGCTTCGCGATCCCGGGCTTCACCTCGCTGGCTCTGGGCACCGCGGCCAAGCTGGGCTACAGCCCCCAGTGGGTCATGTCCTCGGTCGGTGCTGATCCGGTCGCGCTGAAGGGCTACCTGGGTGCCAATGCCGAGGCGCTCCTGAAGCCGACCATCGGTATCTCCTACATGCCGCTGCTCGATGATGACAACCCGTGGATCGACTTGTTCAAGGAGATTCACGAGAAGTACAACAAGGGGCAGGTGCTGGACATGACGACCCTGCACGGCTACATGATGTCGTACGCGGCTCTTCAGCCCATCGCTGCTGCGGGCAAGGATCTGACCCGTGAAGGCGTCATCGAAGCTCTGGAGAAGGGCATCGATCGCGGTCCGTCGAGCACACCGTTCGCCTACTCGAAGGACAATCACGCAGGTCAGACCGGTGCATTCATGACCAAGCTCGAGGGTCTGACGCCGGTGCGCATCACTCCGACGTACGTGACCGACGATTCTGACGGTCCGATCGAAAAATTCGAGGACGATCCGGAGCCGGTGAAGAACAAGGGGATTCCCACCGCCGACTGATTCCTGATGCACAACCAACTCAGCCCACGAGATGATTCTCGTGGGCTGAGTTGGTTCAGCGCCTCGCGGAGGTTCCGATACGCGCCCGTCGGCGCAAGCCCATTGCAAGCACAATCGTGGCGGCGGCGGCGAGGAGCGCGCCCGGAACACCGTCGGGGACGGGTATCGACGCCCAGGCCCAGCCGCCGAGGACGCCGGCGCAGGTGACCATCCACCACAGGGCGGGGCCGAGGATACGGGCGAGCAGTTCGGCGATGATCCAGCAGAATCCGCCGGGCCCGCCGATCGAACCGACCAGCGCCGCGGCGGTGCCGACGATGCTGATCGCCGCGACGACCGGTACCACCAATATATTGGCGACAATCGCGACGATGCTGAACCGGCCGCTGATCAGGGCGATGATCGGCGCGGTCACCAGTTGTGCCGCGATCGCCATCGCGAGGACCTCGGCGAGTCCCGTGGGAATTCGGTAGTCCCACAACCAGTCCCGGATCGCCGGTCCCCACAGCACGATTCCGGCGGTAGCGGCCACCGACAACGCGAAGCCGGGGGCGAGTGCGAGTTCGGGCCACCACAGCAGGCCGACGATCACCGCGGTACCGAGCGAGGGCAGTGCCTGCGCCTTGCGGCGGCTGAACATCGCGAAGAGTCCGACCGCCCCCATCAGCGCCGCCCGCAGCACGCTCGGCGACGGGCGGACCAGGATCACGAACCCGACGATCACCGCCAGCCCGAGGATCGGTAGATACCTTCGGGGACAACCCAGTAGCGCCAGAAGTGCCAGCACGGCACCGCAGACGATCGCGAAGTTGCTGCCGGATACCGCGGTGAGGTGGGCGAGTCCGGCATCCCGGAAGTCTTCGCGCACATTGTCATCGAGACCGGAGATATCACCGAGAACCAGGCCGGGCAGCAATCCGGACTCGGGAGAACCCAATGCTCGTGCGCTGACGGTGCGCAGCCGGTCCCGGATGTGCGCGGCCACGCGCTGATGTGCCGGTGGTGCGCCGACGAGAGTCGGTGTGCCGACGGCGGTCAGCGACGCGACCAGCATGGTGTGGTCGGGAGGTGGGCGGACCCGCACCAGGACGCGGACCCGCTGCCCCGGAACCAGCTGCGCCCATTCCGATGTCGACCCCACCAAGTGTGCCCCTGCCGCGCGCACCGCCCGCTCCCCGATCGCCACGACGTCGACGCGGACCCGAGACCGCCCCGACGCCGCGGGCCGCAGCGGCACCGGATCATCGACCACCCGCACCGTGACGGTGACCTTGCCACGGTCATCGTGAAGCGGAAACTGGTGGATCACCGCCACTCTGAACGACAGTGCGATTCCGGCCGTGGCCGCCATACCGAGCACCAGCACTGCAATACCCACGGAGCGCCACGACAGCAGCCGCAACCCCACGGCCCCCGAAACTCCCACCCCCGCAGCCACACACACGATGACGACAGTTCTGATCGCCGATGGTGCGAGCAAACCCACGATGGTGGTCGACCACACAGCCGCGGCGGGCACGACCAGTCGCAGGTCGCGCACCGACGTCACACGGTGACCTTGTCCCGCAGCTTTTCCAACCGGGCCGGGCCGATCCCGTCGACCTCGGTGAGCTGGTCGACGGAGGTGAACCGTCCGTTACGTTGCCGCCAGTCGAGGATCGACTTGGCGGTCACCGGCCCCACGCCGGGCAAGGTTTCGAGTTCGGTCTGCGACGCGGTGTTGAGGTTCACCGTGCCGGATCCGGCTGCCGGGGACTCACCATCCGGCGACGACGGTGCTGTCGGTTTACCCGCCGCGGGTGGCGCACCCGTGGAGCCGGGACCGACGACCGCACTGCGCATCGACAACTCACCGCTGCGGCCGGCATAACCGACAAGCACCTGGTCGCCGTCGCGCAATTGCTGGGCTAGGTTGAGCGACAACAGGTCCGCGTTCTTGCGCGCTCCCCCGGCCTGCTTGATGGCGTCTCCCACCCGGCTACCCGCCGGCAGCCTGATCAGACCCGGCCTGGCCACCAGCCCGACAACGCTCACCACCATCGAATCCGCCTGCGGTGCCGGCGTCTTCTGTTCCGATCTTGCCTTCTCCGGACTCTCGCCGGTGGTTGGTGCGTGGTCACCGACGGGAGCCTGTGCCCCGGTCGGTATCGTCGATGTGTTGGCCGCTGCCGGAAAGTCGACCACCGGTGCGGGACTGTCACCCTTCCACAGCGCGAAACCCGCTACCACGCAGGCGACGACGCCGACAAGGATCAGCGCGATCGCCGCCGGTGGTGCGACCGCGAACCGGGATCGGGGCCGACCACCCGAAGGCTCGTCGTCATCCCACTCCCAGTCCTCGTCCGGCGCGTCCCATCCGCCGCTCCCCCACTCATCGACACTGAGATCGCCTGCGCCCGAATCAACATCACCTCTATCACGCCCCCGTGACTCGGAATCCTGTACCGGTGGCGGTGCGGGCGGAGCCGGCGGCGCACCCGACAGCCACGCGGGCACACCGACGGCGTCCCAGCCACCGCCGGCCGCCCGCCCGGCGTTCCGATCACCGGCCCCTTCCCCCGCAACCGGCCTTTCGCGCGATCCTGTGGTCGATTGATCATCCTCGGACACAACATCATCCATCCCGACGAGAATGTCCGGGTCAGTGCCGTCGCCCGCTGCCGGTTTACTCGGCGGTGCCGGCAAGCGGACGATCGGTGCCGGTCCCGCGGATGGGTCAGAGATGTTCACCGGCGCGAGTGAGGGAGGCTCCGGCACCACATCGCCACGTACCGGGGCCGGCGGCGCGGTACGCAACCGATCGAGCGGACTCGTCTGCGAGGAACCCCCGCGCGATCCGCGCGGCCGTTCACCGGTGGAGGTGCGGGACGACTGGTCGCCGGTCGTGGAAGCCATGCACCGACCCTAAGGCCGGAAACTCGCTACGGACAGACGAAAGTGCTTACCACACAATATCTGTGGATAGATCCCCGATGGGCGACACCCTGAGGATGACGCACTTGACAGGCGTCGGCAGCTCAGTTCCCGGGAATGCCCTCGATCGGGTCGAGGTGGGTGCCGATGACAACACCGACGGCACCGGGTCCGACGTGGCAGCCGAGGACGGGCGAGATCTCGACGATTATCGACGAGGTGAGCACCTTGAGTCGCTTGCGCAGGTCGTCGGCCACCTCGGCGGCCAATTCCGGTGCCTCGCAATGCTGTACACCGAGCGTGACGGCGCGCCCGCCGGCCGATTCGAGGGCTCCGTCCTTCAACTTGGCGATGGCTTTGGAGAAGGTGCGGTGCCGTTCTTTCAGCGTCATGGTGCCGTCGACCATGTGCAAGATCGGCTTGATCGACAGAGCCGAGCCGAGCATCTTGCCTGCCGCACTGATGCGGCCACTGGCACGCAGGTTGTCGAGAGTGGACACGCAGAACATCGAGTCGAGTGTCGCCGCCTGCCGGATCGCGGCCTCGTACACGCGGTCCCGGTCGGCACCGTCGGCCGCGGCCTGGGCGGCGGCGATCGCCGCGAACCCGACGGCCAGACCCACTGAACGGGAGTCGACGACGCGCACCCGGCCGGAGAACTTCTCCGCCGCCAGCCGGGCCGCGCCCCAGGTGCCCGACAGCTTCCGTGAGATGTGTACGGCCACCACGCCGGCGCCGTCGCTGGCCGCCACCGCCTCCTCGAACGCCTCGCCGAGTTCGTGCGGGTTGGCGCCGGAGGTGTTCACGCCGGGGGTCGTCACGAGATTCTCGGGCACCTCGTCGACACCGTCGCGATAGTCGACGCCGTCGGCGCTCAGGTGCAGCGGGACGGTCCGGATCGCGTAATGCCCGGCCACCGACAGTGGCAGGCAGGACGAGGAGTCGGTGACGACGACAACAGGCACGGCGTCTACGTTAGCCCGTCGGTACCGGCGGCCGGCACGCCCAGTGCGTCACGCACGACCGGGGTGACCAGCGCGGCGATGTCGCGATGGCATTGCAGCCCCCAGTGGATGCCGTCCGGGTTCATCTGCTGATCCGGGTCGGCGAACGCGTCCCGCGTCGTCGGATAGAAATCTACGGTCGGAAATGATTGCGCCCGAGCGTAATCGGCAATCGCACCCGTGGTCTCCAACCGGCCCTTGTGCACGAATCCGTAGTAGGGGCTCGCATGGGTCGGCGGCAGGCACACCACGATCGGCAGGTCCGGCCGCAACTGCTTGATCGATGACCCGATCTTGTCCCAGTATTCGGCGGTCACCGACCCCGGAAGGGCCAGCGGCTTACCGAGTTTCGACGCGCGCGGCTGCACCCACTGGTAGCCGTCGCGCACCGTCTGCCGCAGCCAGTTGGGCCGGATGTAGCGGATCTGCTCACGGAACGCCGTCGGCAGCGGCGACGGCAGCGAATCCATGCCGCCGAACGCCATCACGACCACCTCCGCGTCGGGGATGGCCGCCCAGATGTTGGGGTCCTGGGTCAGTGCCCACCACACGTCGCGACTGGTCCAGCCGATCCGGCCGAACAGCTTGAGTTCGCGGTCGCAGTCGCGGGCCACGATCGACGGCCAGATTCCCGGGTCATTGGCTGCCAGACCGCCTTTCGGTCCGAAAAAGGCCAGCGAATCCGACAGGACGACGATGCTCATTGCACTCCCGGGTCGGCGTCCTCGGCAGACGCATTCCACACGTCCAGACGCCACCTCGGCGCCTCACCCGGCACCCCGTGGCCGGACAACTGCACCCAGCTGGTGTTCGCCAGACCCCCGAACACCGGCCACGACCCGATCGGCAGATCGAGCAGCGCGGCGGTCATCGCGGCGATCACCCCACCGTGTGCGACGAGCACCACCGGGGCGTCCGGGTTGTCCCCGGTGCCCCACTGCGGCAGCGCCGCGACCAGTTCGGTGACCACCGGCACCGCGCGGTTGGCCACATCCACCCGCGTCTCGCCTTCGGGCGGCCCCCACGTGGCGTCGTCGCGCCAGATGCGCCGGGCACCCGGGGCGATCTCGTCGACCTCGTAGTGGGTCATGCCCTGCCACTGTCCGAGATGCGTCTCCCGCAGCCGGATGTCGGTGGTCACCTCCAGGCCCGACTCCTGTCCCAGCGCCAGGGCGGTGTAGTGGGCGCGCCGCAGGTCCGACGACCGGATCAGCAGCGGTGACCGCTTGGCCAGCACCGTCGCGGCGGCGGCGGCCTGCCGCACACCGAGCTCGGACAGATCGGTGTCGAGCTGCCCTTGCATCCGGCTGCCCGCGTTGTACTCGGTCTGCCCGTGCCGCAGCAGCAGCAGCCGGCGCGCGATCGGTGTCAGGCGTTCGACTGAGGTGTCATGGGAGTCCGGTCCGCCGCTCATAGACCCTCAATCTCGATGACCGGGCAGTCCTTCCACATCCGGTCCAGGGCGTAGAGGGTGCGTTCCTCCGCATGCTGGATGTGGACGACGATGTCGACGTAATCGAGCAGCACCCACCGTCCCTCACGGGTGCCCTCCCGGCGGGCCGGTTTGTGCCCGGCCTCGCGCAGCTTGTCCTCCACCTCGTCGACGATCGCGTTGACCTGCCGCTCGTTGTCGGCGGAGGCGATCACGAACAGGTCGGTGATCACCAGTTGCTCGGACACGTCGATGACGGTGATGTCGTGTCCCAGTTTGTCGGCGGCCGCTAGGGCGGCGACCTCGGCCATTTTCAGGGATTCAGGCGCGGCGCTCAATGGCGTCCCCTCTCACTGTTTGATCGAATTCGTCCCACCGCCGGTTGAGGTGCGAGGAGCGCTAGCGACGAGCCTCGAAACCTCGTGAGATGACATTGTCCGCTCACGAGGTTTCGAGGCTCGGTCGCCGGGCGACCTCGCACCTCAACCGGCGGAGTGGGAGTCATGGTGCGCTCACCCCGCGGGAGGCGCGCGCACGGTAGAGGCGCCGTTTGGCGATGTACTGCACCACGCCGTCGGGCACGAGGTACCAGACTGGCCGGCCGGTGGCGGCGCGTTCGCGGCAGTCGGTCGACGAGATCGCCAGCGCCGGGATCTCCAGGGTTTGCAGGGTGTCGGCGGGCAGCTTCGCCAGGTGGTCGGCGAGGTGCTCGGCATGCAGTTCGTAGCCGGGCCTGCTGACACCGACGAATTTGGCGAGGGCGAACAACTCCTCCCAGTGCTGCCACGACAGGATCGATTCGAGCGCGTCGGCGCCGGTGATGAAGTATAACTGCGCGTCGGGCAGGATCGCCCGCAGATCGCGCAGGGTGTCGACGGTGTAGGTGGCGCCCTCGCGTTCGATGTCGACGCGGCTGACACTGAACCGCGGGTTGGACGCGGTCGCGATGACCGTCATCAGGTAGCGGTCCTCGGCGGGGCTCACCGACCGGGGCGCGGTGCCGCTGGCCTCGGTGCCAGACATCTTCTGCCACGGCTGCCCGGTGGGCACGAAGATGACCTCGTCGAGTTTGCACCGGTAGGCCACCTCGCTGGCCGCGACCAGGTGCCCGTTGTGGATGGGGTCGAAGGTTCCGCCCATCACACCGATACGGCGCACGCGGGGGCGGTCGGAGGACATGAAGGGTGAGTCTACCGGTGCCAAGTACCAGGACTGCCGGAGCCTAGACCGGGAGCAGGTCGGCGATGACCTCGCCGAGCTGGGTGACGTTGCGGCATTCGTACATCTGGATCACCTGCGCGTACTGCGGTGCCGCAGAGTCGCCGGTCCCCCACACCGATTCGGCCTCCGGGTTGAGCCAGTACGAGTTGCGGACCCGGTCGACGAGTTCGCTGAGGGCGTCGATGCGGGCGTCGTGGTAGTTGTTGCGGGCATCGCCGAGGATCAGCAGCGCACCCCGGTGGGTCAGGGATTCGGCGTATTCGGCGGCGAATCCGCGCAGCATGTTGCCGTAGTCCGAGTGCCCGTCGAGGGTGGAGATGCGGGCCTCGGAGATCATCTGGTGCATGGCGGCACCGAAGTCGCCGTCGTCGGTGTGTCTGTCGAAGTACTCGGTGACCTCGTCGACGGTGTCGACGAAAGCGAACACCCGCACCTTCGAGAACTGTTGCCGCAGAGCATAAACCAGCCGCAGGGTGAACTGTGAGAAACCGGCGACCGAGCCGGACACATCACAGATGATCACCAGCTCGGGGCGGTGCGGCCGCGGTTTGCGGTGGATCAGGTCGATGGGCACCCCGCCCGTGGACATCGATGCCCGCAGCGTCTTACGCACATCCACCTGCCCGCGATGCGAGCGGCGCCGGCGGATCTCGAGTTTGGCCGCGAGCAGCCGGGCCAGCGGTTCGATGGTGCGCCGGATCTGCGCCTGCTCCCGTGCCCCTGCCGACAGGAAGTTGATGTTCTCCGGCAGGTTCGGTACCGCGTAGTCGGCGACGGTGTCGCGGCCGTTGCGCATCGCCATCCGCCGCTGGGTTTCCGATTCGATGGCCGCCCGCAGTCCGCCCGCACGCGCCCGGGCGGCGGCCCGGTAGCGTTCGGCGGTCCCGGCGCGGCCCGCGCTGCCGTCGTTGCCGGAGTCCATCGCGGCGGCGATCTTGGCGATGAGGGTTTGCGGACTCACCACCGACATCGCCTGATATGCCGAGAACGCCTCCCCGCGGGTCGACTCGTACCGGCCGAGCTGGTCGACGATCTGTGCCACCAGCTCGGCGAGCCGACCGTCCCGTTCGGCGTCGTCGTCGGCGAGCAGGTCGGCGATCATGTCTCGCGTCGCCTCCACGTCGATCTCGCCCTCGACGTTGTGAGGCAGCTCGAACGTGGTGGTCCGCACACCCGGTGCGGGCGGAAACCACAGGTCGAAGAGCTTGTCGAAGACGATGCGGTGGTTCTGCTCGGTCAGCAGCGTCGCCGCCAGACCCTCCCGCAGGCTGGTGCGGTCGAGCAGGTCGAGCACCGACATGGCTCGGCCGGCGTCGATCAGTGCCGACGGGTTGACCGGCATGCCCTTCCCGCGCAGGGCTTCGACAAACCCGGTGAGCTGACCCACCAGGGGCACGTCGTCGAGCGGGGTGGGCGCAACTCTGCCTTCAAGGGAGGTCTCGCGACGGGCCATCAGCCGAGTTTGAGTTCTTTGATCGCCGTCTTCAGGTCGGGGCGGTGTTTGAGCACCACTCCGAGCGTGCGGGCGATCAGTCCGTCGTCGAGGGTGGCGCGGCGACCGGACACGTCGTCGCCGGCGCCGAGCGCGAGCAGCGTGTTGGCCCAGTCGATGGTCTCGGCGACCGACGGCTTCTTACGGATGTCGAGAGTCCGCAGCACCCCGATGATCCGCACGATCTCCGCCGACAACGCGTCGCCGAGTCCGGGTACCCGCGACGACAGGATCTCCCGTTCGCGGTGCGCGTCGGGAAAGTCGATGTACAGGTACAGGCAGCGCCGCTTGAGCGCCTCGGACAGTTCGCGGGTGGCGTTGGAGGTGAGCAGCACGATCGGCCGGCGGGTGGCGGCGACGGTGCCCATCTCGGGGATGGTGACGGCGAAGTCGCTGAGCACCTCCAGCAGCAGACCTTCCATGTCGACGTCGGCCTTGTCGACCTCGTCGATCAGCAGCACCGTCGGTTCGTCACGGGAGATGGCTCGCAGCAGCGGCCGTGGCAGCAGGAACTCGTCGGAGAAGATGTCGCTCTTGGCCTCGTCCCACGAGCGGGTACCGGTCGCCTGGATAGCGAGGATCTGTTTGGCGTGATTCCACTCGTAGAGGGCACGGGCCTCGTCGATGCCCTCGTAGCACTGCAGCCGGATCAGTTCGGCCCCGGTCGCCGTGGCCAGCGCCCGGGCGAGTTCGGTCTTGCCCACACCTGCCGGCCCCTCGACGAGCAGCGGTTTGCCGAGCCGGTCGGCGAGGAACGCGCTGGTGGCGGTGGCGTCGTCGGCGAGGTAACCGGTCTGCCGCAGCCGGGAGACCACCTCGGGGACGCCGCTGAACGACGGAACGATCGCGCTCATGCCGGACGCACGTGGCCGTCGCCCCACACCAGCCATTTGGTGGAGGTCAGTTCGGGCAGGCCCATCGGTCCGCGGGCATGCAGTTTCTGCGTCGAGATGCCGATCTCGGCGCCGAATCCGAACTGCTCGCCGTCGGTGAACGCGGTGGAAGCGTTCACCATCACGGCCGCGGCGTCGACGCGGGTGGTGAACTCACGGGCAGCGGCGAGGTCGGTGGTGATGATGGCCTCGGTGTGTCCGGTGCCGTAGGTGTCGATGTGTGCGACGGCGGCGTCGAGGTCGTCGACGACCTTCATCGCGATATCCAGCGACAGGTACTCGGCGTTCCAGTCATCCTCGGTGGCCGGGACCATGCCGGGTTCGTCGCCGTGGATTGTGACGCCCTGCATCTGCAGCGCCTGCGAGATCTGCGGCAGTGCGTCGGCGGCCACGGCCTTGTCGATGAGGACGGTCTCGGCGGTGTTGCACACGCTCGGCCGGCGGGTCTTGGAGTTGAGCACCACGCGGGTGGCCACGTCGATGTCGGCGAGGGCGTGCACGTAGACGTGGCAGTTGCCGGTGCCGGTCTCGATGGTGGGCACGGTGGCGTTGGAGACGACGGCGTTGATCAGGCCGGCGCCGCCGCGCGGGATGACCACGTCGACGAGGCCGCGGGCCCGGATGAGTGCGGTGACGCTGGCGCGGTCCTCGCTGGGCAGCAGCGACACGGCGTCGGCGCTGACGCCCTTGGCGACCAGGACCTCGCGCAGGATGCGGACGAGTTCGGCGTTGGAGCTCGCCGCAGAGGACGATCCGCGCAGCAGCACGGCGTTGCCGGATTTGAAGGCGATGCCGAACGCGTCAACGGTGACGTTGGGGCGGGCCTCGTAGACGATGCCGACGACGCCGAGCGGCACCCGCACCTGCCGCAGTTCGAGCCCGTTGGGCAGGGTCTTGCCGGAGACGACCTCCCCGATCGGGTCGGCGAGGGCAGCCACCTGACGCAGGCCGTCGGCGATCCCGTGCACGCGGGCCTCGGTGAGCCGGAGCCGGTCGATGAGGCCGGCCTCGGTGCCACTGGCTTCGGCGCGGTCGACGTCGGAGGTGTTGGCGGCCAGGATCGATTCGGCATTCGCCTCGATGGCCTCGGCTGCGGCGAGGAGCACCTCGTTCTTGGTGGCGGTGGTGAGTCCGTTGAGGCTGCGCGAGGCGGCCTTGGCGGCGGTCGCCAGCGACAACACCGCGCTCTCGATATCGGTCCCGACCGATTCGGCGGTGGGTGCGCTCATGAATCCTCGCTTGACGTCGGCAATCAGTTCGGTCACCAGGGTAACGGAGGAGGGTTGTCGATCCTTCCGAGGCTCATTTCCGTCCGGTCCGGCTCAGCAGTCTTCCAATACCTCGGCGAGGGCCTGGGCTGACGGTTTGTCGAGTGTCAGGCCGTAGGCGCCGGTGACGGCGACGAACTGCACCGAGTACTGACACCGGAACCGCTTGAGCGGCGGCATCCAGCGCGCCGGCTCGGCATCGCTCTTGTCCTGATTGGAGCGGGCATCAACCGCAACCAGATTCGCCGGGTCGTTGGCGAATGCGTATCGCCGCGACGCCGGCCACGAACTCGCACCCATCGACCAGGCGAAGGCAAGAGGAACAATGTGGTCGATCTGCACCGCCGATGCCGCCCGCTCCCGCGAAAACACAATGAACTCACCGGTATACGGACTCCGGAACTCCCCCGACATCACCGCCCGCGCACATTTCGACGTGATGCCGGTGGTGATGTCGGACAGGTCGCGGGCGAGGATGTCGTTCCGGGTGTCGCAGCCGTTCCCGCCGCCGGTGACGCTCACCGCGTCGGTCCATGCCGCGCCGAACTGCGCGCGTTCGTAGGTGCCGTCAGCACCGGGCCGGCTGTCGGTGAGCGGAATCCGGGACAGCGTCGCGGCGGCCCGATGCGCGGCCTCCCGCAGCGCCGGATCGATGTCTGCGGCACTGACCGACAGCACCGCCCCGATCGCGACGGTCACCGCGGTCACCGCCGCCGCCCACACGGCCAGCCACCGCCGCAGCGGCCACGGCGACGACGACACCCGGCGTCGCAGTCGCCGGTAGTGCAGCCCAATTACGGATTGCCGCGCACAACGGCAGGTACGGCAATGGTTCTCCGATCGCGAAACATCCCGCATCACAACGACCTTCGTCAGCGCCGGGTGTCGCCACCGGAATCGGAATCGCCCTCCCGCTCAGCATCTTCCGAGTCCCCCGGATCCCAGTCACCGAGCACCGGCGGCGCCACCAGAGGCAACGACCCGACCAATTCCTCCCCGTTCCCCCGCGTCCGCAGATAGCTCGCCACGGTGTGACCGCCACCACCGTCACGGGAACCGGAGGTGCGGGAACCCGGCGGCACCGCCCCACCGCCCATCGTCCGGGCAGCCGACGTACCCGGCACCGCCGACGTCGTCGACGTACCCGACGTCGTACCCAGCGGCGCCACACCCCGTGGCGACAGCACCGACCGCGGCCCACCTGTCGTGATCGGCACCGACCCCGATCGCGGCACCGAACCCGGAGACCCCGGAGTCCCGGTGGGAGTGTTCAACCCCGGCAACGACAGTGGCGACGACAGATTCAGACTCCGGTTCCCCGGCCCCGCCGGTGTCGGTCCCGAAGTGTTCGGACCCGAGCCGTTCGGAGCGTTCGTGGTCGGCACAGTTGTGTCCCGGGTGGGTGTCACCGTGGGATCATCACGGTTGCTATCCACGGTATCCTGAGTCGATATATCCGTATCTTCTTGCCGGGTAACTGTATTTGGTATATCGCCGATCGACTTGGACGATTGAGTAGACGACTTGGTCGTGTCCGCCGCCGTCGACGTCCCTGGCTGTCGGACCGTGTTGTTGTCCTGCCGCGTCGACACCGGCACGGTTCCATTGTTGGTCGAGACCGTTTGCGTCACAGGCGATACCCCCACGGGACGGTTGGCGGTGGTCGGAACTATACCCGACAGTTCGTTGCTGCCGGACGTTGAGTTTGCAGCATCTGCGGTAGTAGTCAACGACAACAACGAGGCCATTCGATCGTCAGCGTCACCCAGATCATTCGTCGCCGCCACCTGAATGCCCGTAATGGGATGGGTATACGTCGAATTCATCAGATCCTGAACGTAAGAACGTATGACTACCGACTGCACACGACCCGACACCGTGCCCGCATACTCTCGCAGTTTTTCAAGCTCGGCTTCTCGCCCGGTTGTCGCATCGATGACCTCATGCGCCGTACTCATCGAGTGGTGCCCCACCGAAACTCTTTCTGTCCGGACATTCACAGTCCAGCCCAGTCGATCCCCCGCATCACGGCACGCCGACGCACCGAGGCCTTTCGCCCCCGTATCCCTGAAATCAGCTATCAGCACATTCCCAATCCGCAGGGCCTCTGATATGGCCGTTCCCAATGCCTGCACATCACCAGAGGCGTCCCCACCATTCATCGACCGGACGATCACCAGCACCTCACCCATGCTCATCGAGCCCCACGGACTCCCCGCCATGGCTACCCCCGAATTTTGTTCACAACCCTCACACGCTCTGGACAGCAGGGACTCTACCGTGTTGACTGTGACGAGTTAAGCAATCCATCAACAGGTTTCATATCGCGAAGGTTGTTCAACACCACAACACACACAACACAGGGGGAAGCATGGCAGGCGATAACGAACCGCAAGGCCAGCACTACAACTTCGACACCGGCGACCTCGTTGAGTCCAGCGAGACCTGGTGGAAGGCGCGAGCCAAGACAGCAATAGCTGCAGCAGACGAGTTGGAAGCGCTTGCCAGCCGCGTCGACAATCTGTTCACCGCAAACTACTGGGGAGACTGCATTGAAGGGAGAACAACTCACCAACTGTTCCGCGAAGTTGTCGACACTTGGGTCGCCAACTTGAAGGAACAGGCAATTTCTGCACGGAACCTCTCAACCGCATGCATTGATGCAACCCGCACGATCACTTCCGCTGATAACAATGCAGCACAATCGGTCGCGTCTACGTGATACGTCGTCAACGTAGTCGAGTGGTATCGACTTTCAGTGTCTATTGTTCGATTCTTTGTGCCAGTGGACTGTGCGCGGTAGCTGCCTGCACGACGGATGGCCAACCACAATCGACGGTTGAAAACCCAACGGCGATACGCCAGGCCGATGACCAAGGTCGCAAGTTACCGTTTAAGACCCTGTTTCCGAACCGATGGTCCAAAAACAACAACGGAACCAGCTACGAGCCCTGCACGGCGCTCACAAACGACGATCTCGCTTCCGTTGGTGTCGACCCATCATCAGCCGAGGATGTCGCTCTGGCGGATCATCAGACCGCACGTGGATGCCTCTGGAGGTATGTGGGAAATAACATGGGCCGCATAAGCCAAGCCACCGGAAACAGGCCTTCGTTTGAGGAGAACATTCGTGATCGCGGGTGGTACAAGATCTCATACAACCTAACCGTTGGTGATCGGTTAGTCCTCGTTAACTCACGTGACCGCTTCACATGTATGACGACCGTGAAGTCCGCGCACTCCCCGGTACACACGACCGTGATTCAAACCTCTCACCCACCTGAGACTTCCAAGCTGTGCGCACGGGCGATAAGTTTCACGAAACTCACCATCCCGGAAATGCCGTTACCAATCCCTTAGCCTCGCGGCGCACCCCAGACTACGACTTGTCGAGGTAGGCGACCTTCTGGGGGGCAGGATGCCGTCGACCAGGTCAGCGAGGGTGCGATGGTCGGCCAGTGGAAGATCCACGGACACAACCTCTTCGGCGATCTCGCGGGCGTCGGCGATTACGTCGGGTCGTCGAGCAGTGACAGGAAGTGCAGGGAGCACTTGCCACCGGATTACAGCGAGCCGAGCACGTCACTCTCGCGGCGTTGCTGGAGGTCGATGCGGGCGAGTTCGAATCCGTCGACTGAAATCGACCGTCGGAAGAACCCCCAGCCGCTACCGTGGATATCGCGGTACCGAGCGCCGCGACTTTGCCGGAGTCCTCCCCGCCACTCATCGACCGGACAACCACAAGTTGGTCGAGCTAGTGACCGTTGGCTGGGATGGCACCTAACCGAAACTCATCGACGCCCGCGGACTCCACGGCCACCCCCAGATCTGTTCACAACCCTCACACGTGCTCTGGACAGCAGGGACTCTACTGTGTTGACTGTGACGAGTTAGGTAATCCGTCAACAGGGTTTCGCTTCGCGAAGATTATTCGACGCGCGACACAACACAGGGGGAAACATGACAGGCGACGACGAACCGTTGGGGCAGCACTACAACTTCGACACCGGTGACCTGCTGGAATCCACCGAGGGATGGTGGAGGGCGCGAGGTAAGTCAGCCGACGAAGCATCTGAACAGTTGGAAATGCTGGCGCGGCAGGCGGATCGTCCGTTCTCGACAAACTATTGGGGCGAGTGCACAGAAGGGCATACCACTCATGATTTGTTCCGAGGCGTTATCGACACCTGGGTAGCAGATCTCCGCGAACAAGCAGCATCGGCACGAAACCTCTCCAGTGCATGCTTCGGCGCAGCCCGCACGATCGCGAATGCCGACCAGGATTCGGCTGATGACATCGCGCCATTGTGATCACATTCCGGCTATCGATGGCACACAATTCACACCACCTCACATCGCCGATTCCTTGGTGGACAGGTTACGTTGCAGCATCGATTCTGGTATTAACGGCATGTTCCTCCACACCTGCAGCCCACTTTTCTGGAACGGGTTCAACTTTGATGCCACCATCGAGCACCATCCGCCAAACCGACAGTCTTGGGAAGGCATTACCATTCATCACAGCCTTCCCTGATCGATGGTCTGCAAACAACGATGGAACTACCTACGAACCGTGTACGTCGCTGTCCAGCAGCGAACTCG
>NZ_BAED01000007.1 GCF_000241345.1 Gordonia amarae NBRC 15530 | reverse complement strand
GGCGCCAACGCGGCGTCCGGCGGCAACGGCGGCGGGCCGTCGTCCGGCGACAGCCCCTCGGACGGTTCCGGCCCGGCGACCGACAACACCGCGGCCCCGGCACCTGCGTCGGCGTCGGATTCGAGCTTGAAGAAGATCCTCATCGGTCTCGGCCCCGGCATGCTGCTGATGCTCGGTTCGGTGGCGCTGGCAGGCAGCGGCTCGTTCCTCAGCTCGCTACGAGCACTCGCCGGGGGCTGACAACCGCGATGATCTGAGGCCTCAGCCCCCCTCGGGCCTCAGATCATCGGCGTAGGGGATGCCGGCGACGGCCGGACCGGTCATCCATTCCCGCAGCACCTTGGTGGCGACGACGTCGTCCTCGTTGTATTCGAGCAGCCGGGTGCGCTGGTCCTGGTCGGGCGTGCGGCCGGTCAGGCCCACCGCCTCGGCGTACCAGTCCATCGACGCCTCGCCACCGGCCTCGGGGTCGCGCCAGCGGTGACCGGCGATCGGTGCGACCCGTTTGAGTCCCTTTCCGCCGGGGCTGATGAAGTTGTCCCCGACGGCCTCGAACACGTCGACCCACTCCTCGGAGGCGATGAACGCCTCGACCTCGGCGCGGGCGGGGATGCCGGGCATCCCGGCGAACCGGTCGGCCGAGCCGAGTAGCCAGCGGTTCTCGGCGTGCTGTGAGTAGCAGTAGGCGGCGAACGTCTTACCGTCGGCGGCCGCAGCCGCCCGCTGCTCGTTCAGCCATGTCCAGAATTCGGCGAACGACCGCGCCTCGTCGGTGGTCGGCAGCGGCGTCCACGTGACGAACGGCCGATACACCACGGGCACCCCGGGGTCGGCGGTGTCGGTGAGCAGGGTGCCCCACAGGTAGGCGCCGCTTTCGCCGAAGCTCTCCATATCGACGTCCACCTCGATGTCGGCGCGGTGGATCACGGGCGTGCGGACCCGTCTGATCAGCGGCACGTCAGCGAGCCAGGCGGCAGCGGTGATCACCGCGTCGTCGAAGCCGTCGCCGGGCCACGTCGCGGGCGCGTCACCGGTGTATCGGGCCAGCTCGTCGACGGTGGTGATGCCGGCGTCGATGAGGGCGTCGGCCTGCGCGCCCCGCACGACGAGGCTCACGTCGCGGCGGCGCAGCAGTTCGGCCTCGCAACGCGGCCACCAGATGCAGCCCTTGCATTCGCCGATGCGATGCGGCTCGGTACGCACCTGTCCGTCGGCGACGGCCTGCCTGCGGGCGAAGATCTCGGCGTAATCGGGCAGCAGCGGCGCCATGTCGAGGACGACGATGCAGTCCGCGTCGAGCCCGATGACGCCCGCGGGCAGCGACCCACCGGCCGGCAGGACGACCCCGGCGACCGGGTCTTCCCCCTCGACAGTCTCGGCTGGGAGCGGCTCGGCGGGAGCCGGTGCCAGTCCGAGGTCGATCAGCATCGCGGTGAGCTGCGCGAGACGCAGTTGGTCGCGGCGGTTGCCGCGCGCGGCGCGCGTCCGGTCGGGTGCGGGCCGCCAGCGTTCGAGAGGACTCGTGGTGAGCTTCGGCGCATCGTCGGCGGCGGTGTTGTCCGCCCCCGCGCGGTTGCCCGCCTGATTCCGCGCCGGGTAGGTGACGCGATGGTTGACGACGATGACCGGCACATAGCCCGCCCCGGCATCATCCCCGCCCGCTACAGATGCCCCGTCCTGCACCCACTCCCCGTCCTGCACCCACTCCCTGTCGACGAGGCGCATGCGGACGAGGAGTTCGCTGTCACCCCGGCGACCCCGCTCGCGGTCGGTGGGCAGCGTCGCGTTCCAGATCCACGGCACCCCGTCGGCGCAGGCCCGCCGGGTCGCGGCGAGGCGTTCGGCGCGGCTCGCCTCCGGGTCGATGATGCGGAACGTGTCCGGGGTGTCCGTGTCCAGGGTGTCGGGGTGCAGACCGGCCAGCAGGTCGCGGACGCGCAGCCGGTGCTCGGTCGCGGCGGCCTTGCGTCGGGCCACCGACGGTGTGTCGGCGACCGGTTCGACGTCGGGCCCCTGGCCGGCCGCGGCGAGGGCGGCCGACTCACGGTTCGCGGCGCTGTCGAGCGCCAGCCGATGCTCGCAGCCCGCGAGGTCCCTCGGATGCAGCACGGTGTGCATCGCACTCCACCTCTCGTTCCGGCGTGCCTTCGTTCACATCGACCCTATGTAATGCTTGTATCTAGTCGGGGCCGGGGCGTGTCACCCGGCCTCACGGTTCGCCCACCCGGGACGCCGGGACAACAACCAGCTGAAAGGCCCGTGATGGGATTGTTCTCGTCAGATGGAAAGACCCGTGCGCAGCGGCGGGCGGACGCCAAGGCCCTCAAACGCAAGGCCAAGCTTGAGGCGAAGGCACAGCATTCCGAGCACCGGAAGGCGCAGAAGAAGAGCCTCAAGGACGAGCACAAGTTCCACAAAAAGGGCCTGAAGGCCGAACGCAAGAACGTCAAGCACGCCACGAAGGCGCAGGCCAAGGCCGCCAACGCCGAGGCCAAGGCGATCGAGGCCAAGCAGAAGGCCGACGAGAAGGCACGCAAGGTCACCCCCGCCAACATCAAGCGCTACCTGACCGTGGCGCGGCTGGTGTCGCCCGTAGTCGCACCCCTGGCCTATCGCGGCGCGATCGCCGCCCGTGAGCAGCTCAATCAGTACAAGGCCACCCGCGCCGGGGTCGCACCCGAACTGCTCGCCCAGTACTCCGGGCACGGCGCTCCCCTGGCCGCTCGCATCGAGTCGGCACGCGCCGCTCTCAAGCAGGTTCCGGCCAAGGATCCGTCGGCCGACACCGGGGCGTTCGTCGAGGCCATCGGCACCCGCCTCGACAATCTGGCGGTCGCGGTCGACGCCGCCGAGACGATGCCGCCGGCGCAGCGCCGTTCCGCGCACGCCTCCATCGACGCCGAACTGGGCGCGATCGACGCCGACGTCCTCGCGCGACTGGGTGTCAAGGCATAACGGCCGCGGACTTTCGCCGACACTGATCGGCGGGGCGCCCGAGGCGGGTTTCGGCACTAGGATCGAGGTCATCGGCGGCCGCTGCTGTGCGCGCCGCCCACCCGGCCCGAGGAGCGTGCACCGATGACCGACCCCCACTCCGACACGGGAGATACCGCCTCCCGCACCCCGGACATCGACGTCCCGGACATCGCCCCGGCAGACACCCCAGAAGCAGTGACCCCAGAACCAGAGACGGCAGAACCCACAACCGGGACCACGGCGGTCGAGATCCCGGACGCCAAGATCCAGGACGCCAAGATCCAGGACGCCGAGATTCGGGAGCCCGAACCCGAGGCACCGGCCACCCCCGCACCCGCCGACGACGAGGTCGCCCACGACGACGCCCGGCAGGCCACGTTCGCCCGGCTCCTCCCGGGTGCGGGTGAGATCCCGGCCCCCAATCGCCTGACGCCGCTGGTCGCGGCCGCGGTCACGGCGCTCGCCTCGATCACCGTTGCGGTGATCCTGCGCTACCGCAGCAAAGCCCGCCGGCAGCAGGACTGACCAAAGCACCGCGGCCGGACCCGGGCGCGATGCCCGGATCCGGCCGCAGCCAGGAGGTTTCTACCGCCCGGGCAGGTACTTGAGCGCCCGCACGGCCGTGGGAGTGATAGCCCGGTACAGGCTCTGCGGCACGAACGGCGCCCGGTCGATACCCAGGAAGCGCTGCTCGGCGACGGTCTGCGACTCGCAGTACTTGAGCAGCCCCTCGGTGCCATGCCGACGGCCGACGCCCGAGATGCCCATGCCGCCCATCGGGGCCGCGGTCGACGCCCAGGCGGCGGCGTAGCCCTCGTTGATGTTGACGGTGCCGGCCCGCAGCTGGTCGGCGATGGCGTTGGCCTCGGAGCTGCTGCCCGCGAAGACGCTCGCGTTGAGGCCGTACTCGGTGTCGTTGGCCCGCTTGATCGCCTCGTCGGTGGAGTCGACGGGGTAGATCGACACGACCGGCCCGAAGGTCTCGGCCGCGTAGCAGGTGGCTTCCTCGGTGACGCCGGTCAGGACGGTCGGCTCGAAGAAGAACGGTCCGAGGTCGGCGCGCCGCTTGCCGCCGGCCACGATCGTCGCGCCCTTGGCGACGGCGTCCTGCACGTGCGCCTCGGCGGTCTCGACCTGCGCGGCCGAGGCGAGCGAGCCCATGTCGGCGTTGAAGTCGTAGGTGCCGGCGAGGGTCATGTTCTTGACGTACTCGGCGAAGCGAGTGGTGAACTCGTCGGCAATCTTCTTGTCGACGTAGATCCGCTCGATGGAGATGCACAGCTGCCCCGAGTTGGAGTAGCAGGCGCGGGCCACGCCGGGCACGGCCTCGTCGAGGTTGGCCGAGGCGGTCAGGATCAGCGGGTTCTTGCCGCCGAGTTCGGCGGAGAAGCTGATCAGGCGGCGGCCGGCCTGTTCGGCCAGCGAGGCGCCGGTCTCCGACGATCCGGTGAACATCACGTAGTCGGTGGTGGCCATGATGGCCTGGCCGACGACGCCGCCCGGTCCTGGCACCACCGCGTACAGTTCGCGCGGCAGCCCGGCCTGGTACAGCAGTTCGGCGAGCGCGAGTGCGCAGTAGGGGGTCTGGCTGTCGGGTTTGATCACCACGGCGTTGCCGGCCATGAGGGCGGCGACGGCGTCGGACACGGCGAGGGTGAGCGGGTAGTTCCACGGGCTGATGACGCCGACGACGCCCTTGGGCTGGTACCGCACGCGGACGCTGGTGGCGCCGGGCAGCATGCCCTTGACCTTGTGCTCGGCGAGCATCTTGGGGCCGTTGAGGGCGTAGAAGCGGGCGGTCAGCGCGACGTCGAGGACTTCTTCCTGCGCGTACGAGCGGGCCTTGCCGGTCTCGGCCTGGGCCATGTCCATCAGTTCACCGGCGTGCTTGTGCACGAGTTCGGCGAACGCGTCGAGCACCTTGGCGCGCTTGGCCGGGGAGAGCTGCGCCCAGCCCTCCTGGACGACGCGGGCGCGGTCGACGGCGGTCTGCAGGTCCTCGGCGGTGCCGACGGGGATGGTGGCCATCTCGGCGCCGCTGAACGCCTCCAGCACGGGCCGGGTGGCGCGGTCCTCGGGCTTGTCGATGGCGGCCAGCTCACGGAGCCGGTCGAAGGTTTCGGGGGTTGGCTTGGCCATGATGGTTGCCTCCTGTGGCAATTCACCCGCGACGTGACTGCGCGGGGCCTTCTGTGGACGGGTGTTATGCGCTTTCGGGGGTGACCACGACGATGCCGTCGTCGTCGGAGTAGGCGATGTCGCCGGGGTTGAAGGTGATGCCGCCGATGGTCAGCGGCACGTCGCGTTCGCCGGCGCCGGTCTTGGTGGACTTGCGCGGGTTGGTGCCGAGCGCCTTGACGCCGATCTCCATACCGCCGATGGTCTTGGCGTCGCGGATGGCGCCGTGCGCGATGATGCCGACCCAGCCGTTGGACCGGCCGAGTTCGGCGATGATGTCGCCGACGAGCGCGGTGTGCACCGACGCGTCGCCGTCGATGACGAGGACGCCGCCCGGGTTGGGTTCGCTGAGGACCGACTTGAGCAGCGCGTTGTCCTGGAAGCAGCGCACCGTGCTCACGCGCCCGACGAACTCGCGGACGCCCCCGTACTGCGTGAACTGGGTGTCGCAACTGCGCACGTCAGCGCCGATCTCGTCGACGAGGTCGGCCGTGGCGGTGAATGTGAGATCGCTCATGCCGAACAAGCATAGGCGCGGAGAACGGCTGTGCCTACCCGCGGGTAAGTTCTGGTGGCCGGACCTGTCGGCGATACTGGTCACCATGTTCGATGTGCCGATCTCCGACGATTCGATCCGGTTGGGGCAATTCCTCAAACTCGCCAATCTGGTCGAGTCCGGCGCCGACGCCAAGGGCGTACTCGCCGACGGACTGGTGAGTGTGAACGGTGAGCCGGAGGTCCGCCGCGGCCGGCAGCTCGCGGTCGGTGACGTCGTGGCGATCGACGGCGAGTCGGCCCGTGTCACCCGGGCCTGACACACGCACCCGCACTCCCGGAGATCCCGGACTCCCCCGATTCCGAAGCCGCTGCACTTCCCCAAACCTCAGCAGGGTCCGGCGGCACCTCACCGAAGCGGAGCTTTGTGAGAAGGCTCTCATCCCCAGCCCTATGACCTTGGCCACATCTGTGACAGGTGGGACCAATGTGACTGGAGAGGTGTTTTGCTGACCATTCGGTAACGTCTGCCGTGCAAAAATCGATTCACACTACGCGTGTCGGGGGACCGACCTGTCGAGTACAGAAAAGTCAAGATCCTGTCAGTAGTTCACGATAGTGAATTTGTTGGCTACAGTACTCAGCGTTGGCTTGTTGTCGGAGTAAATCGAGGATGTGACCGGTCATGAAGTTGACCTCCACGTTGCAAGGAACGTTCCCGCAGGGTCGTGGCACCGCACGGATCCGCCCGTTCGGGGTGAGCCGGCGATCCCGCACCGCGCGCATGTTCCCCGAGGAGGCCGAGCGCCTCGTCACCCAGGCCGAACTCCAGCGCCTGCTCAGCGCCTGAGTTCCCGACCGCCCGAGTTCCCAACCGCCCGGGTCCCCTCATCGGACAAGGCACCCGTCGTCCGAAAGGCCGACCACTCCCGGAACATCCCGTTTACCACCTAAGATTCACCCGGTGAGCAGGCTCAGCCCCGGCGACGTGTTCGCCGGCTACACCATCGAGCGGGAACTGGGCGCCGGTGGCATGGGCGAGGTGTACCTGGCCCGTCACCCGCGGCTGCCCCGCTACGACGCCCTCAAAGTCCTCGCCTCCCATCTGTCCGGGGATCCCAAGTACCGCGCCCGCTTCGAACGCGAGGCCGATGTCGTCGCCGGACTGCGGCACCCGTCCATCGTCAGCGTCCACGACCGCGGCGACAGCGACGGCCGCCTCTGGATCGCCCTGGAGTACGTCGAGGGCCACGACCTCACCCGGCACGTCGCCGCGGACACGACCCGGGGCGAGCCGCTGCCGCCCGCCGAGGTCGCCCGCATCATCACCCAGATCGCCGACGCCCTCGACGCCGCCGCCCGGCGCGGCCTCACCCACCGCGACGTCAAACCCGCCAACATCCTCCTCGAAGAGGACGGCCGCGCGCAGCTCACCGACTTCGGCATTGCCTACCCCGGCGACGGGGTCACCAAACTGACCGGCACCGGCATCGCCCTCGGCACCGTCGCCTTCGCCGCCCCCGAACAGCTCCAGGGCCACGCCGTCGACGCCCGCGCCGACCAGTACTCACTCGCGTGTACAGCGTTCGCCCTGCTCACCGGCACCAACCTGTACTCCGGTGCCAGCGTCGCCGCGATCGCCGTCTCCCACGTCCGCGATCCCATCCCGGTGGCCACCGAACGCGCGCCCGGACGGGTCCCCCCGCCGTCGACGCGGTGTTCAGCCGGGCGCTCGCCAAGAATCGCGACGACCGCTTTCCCGACAGCCGCAGCTTCGCGGCCGCCCTGACCGCCGCCCTGGACACCCGGGCGCCGGCTCCCGGTCGGGCGGGGGCGACGATCCTGCCGCCGGCGCCCGATTCCCCCGCCGCACCCGATTCCGCCGCCGCACCTGGTTCCGCCGCACCCGGTCCCGGCGCAGCGACACCCCCGGCCGGCGGAACCCCGCCGACCCGACCTCCCCTGGGGCAGACTCCCTTGGGCGGCACCGCCACCGTGCGCAAGCCCCCCGGTGCGACCACCCGTAAGGACCCGGGAGCCGTCCAGCGCCTCCCCAATCCCCCGGCAGACCCGACGACCGCCCGGTTCGACCGGACGGGACCCACCGATAATTCGGCCCCACCCACCACCCGGGATCCGGCCCCACCTACCACCCGATTCGCCTCGCCACAGCAGAGCCGGCGCCCAGATCCCCAGCGACCCGATCCCCGGTGGCAGGCCCACCAGGGTCCGACGCCGCCACCCTCGGGACCACAGGGTCCGGGGCATCGACCGCCTCCGCACCAGGCACACCAGGCACTACGGCCACCAGCCCAGCCCCCGGCCACCCCGCGCCCGGACCAGACGCCCGCTGCCACCACCCGTCCCACCACCCAGGACGGTTTCTCCGGCACTGACGGTTTCTCACTGTCCGGCGATCTCGCCACGCCGTGGTCCGGACCGGCCGCCACCCAACCTGCGACCGACGGTCGGCGCCGCAGCCGCAAGGGACTGCTGATCGGCGCCGTGGTGCTGGCGGTGGTCCTGGTGGCGGGCATCGTCACATGGGCGCTGTCATCCGGCGACGACTCGTCGGGAACCTCGGCTACACCCAACCTGAAATCTGCACGCAGCGAACCACTCTGGACCTGGAAGCCGAAGGTCCTCTCCGACAACTACCAGGAGGACATCGGGATCGTCGGCGGCACCAGCGAATACGCCATCGCGGCAAGCAAGATCGATTCCGGTGCAACGGTTCTCAGCGTCCTCAATGCCGCAGACGGCACCACCGAACGCACCGTGACCCTCAGCGACAAGAGCCTGACGATCACCGGCTGCCAACCGCTCGGCGACGATGATTCGGCAACCGTCGTCTGCTGGGCGTCGGAGTCGGGCGACCCGCAGCCCTATGTCGTCGACCTCGGACGGGGCACAGTGGCCAAGGCCGACGCCCAGGGTTCCGACTACGCGGTGACCGGCAACGACTACGTGCTCGTCGACTCCGACGCGGTGTACTCGGGTTCGGCCAAGGGCAAGAACTTCTCGCTCACCGGGGTCACGGTGCGCTCGTCGTACCCGCCGGTCAACGGGTCCCCCGTCATCAACCTCACGGAGGGAACCGCCACCACCCTGCGCGGGATCGCCACCGGCGAAACCATCGTCGGTTTCACCGAGAACTCCACCGACCAGACATGGCAGCCGTTCCGGAACGGTTTCGTGGTCCGCAAGCCCGCCGACAATTCGTCCGACCCGGCACAGTTCACCTTCTACGACAGCACCGGCAACATCACCGCCGACCTGTCGGGCGAGTGGACCCTGCCGACGATACCCACCGGCGGCGTGATCCCGCCGTCGGTCCCCGCGGTACCGATCCTGGTCAACGACGACGACCGACGCATCGCCGCTTTCGATCCTTCCTCGGGAAAGAAGCTGTGGGAGGAGAACTATCAGTCGGCGTCCGCCGATTCCGTTCAGGGCATCGGGGAGACGATCGTGCTCAGATCCTCGGCCAACGAGTTCGAGTGGTTCAACGTCTCCGACGGATCCGGCGGCCCGATCTACGTGCCCCCCAAGAGCGGTCAGGCCGGAGTACCTCTCGGCGGTGACGGCACCTCCTTCGCGATGCTGTCGGTGCCCGCCAACGGCGGCGCCGGTTCGCAGGAACTGCTGGTCTACGGGCAGGGCGGTTCGAGCCCGAAGTGGCAGCTGCGTGTCCCGTCGACGGACAAGACCCCCGGCGCCCCGGTCATCGCCGGCGGCAAGGTGTACGCGGGCGGCGCCCTGGATTTCGGCGACCGCCGCATCCTGTGATCCCGTAACCCATTGGGAGCCCGGCGTCACCTGACACAACCACCACCAAGGCCACCCCCCAAACGACAGTGCCCGCAACAACTCTCGTCGAGAGTTGTTGCGGGCACCGGCAATTCGGCTGGTGAGCAACCTCAGCGCTGGGCGACCTGCGTGGGGTAGATCGGCACCGGCAGCACCGTGTGGCCCTCGAGGAACTTGTCGACGCCGGCGGCCGCGGCGCGGCCCTCGGCGATGGCCCACACGATCAGCGACTGGCCGCGTCCGGCGTCACCGGCGACGAACACACCGGGAACGGTCGACGCGAAGTCGCCGTCACGGGCGATCACGCCGCGGTCGCCGTATCCGACACCGAGCTTGTCGAGCAGATCCTCACGCTCGGGACCGACGAAGCCCATCGCCAGCAGGACCAGATCGGCCTCGAGGGTGAAGTCGGAGCCTTCGACCTTCTCGAACCGGCCACCGACCATCGTCACCTCGTGCGCCTTGAGCGCGGTGACCTTGCCGTTCTCGCCCACGAATTCCTCGGTGTTCACCGAGAACACGCGGTCGCCGCCCTCCTCGTGCGCCGAGGACACCCGGTACATGAGCGGGTAGGTCGGCCACGGGGTGGACCCGGCACGCTCCATCGGCGGGCGCGGCATGATCTCGAACTGGTGCACGCTCTCGGCGCCCTGCCGCAGCGAGGTGCCGAGACAGTCGGCGCCGGTGTCACCGCCACCGATGATGATGACCTTCTTGCCGGTGGCGACGATCTGCCCGGGGACGGTGTCGCCGTGCTGCACGCGGTTGGCCTGCGGCAGGAACTCCATCGCCTGGTGGATGCCGTCGAGTTCGCGGCCCGGGATCGGCAGGTCGCGGCCGATGGTGGAGCCGACGGCCAGGACGACGGCGTCGAAGTCCTCACGCAGCTCGTCCACGGTCACGTCGACACCGACGTTGACGTTCGTCCGGAACTCGGTGCCCTCGATCCGCATCTGTTCCAGACGCCGGTCGATGAAGCGTTTCTCCATCTTGAACTCAGGGATGCCGTAGCGCAGCAGGCCGCCGATGCGGTCGGCCCGCTCGAACACGGTCACCCCGTGCCCGGCGCGGGTCAGCTGCTGGGCGGCGGCCAGACCGGCCGGCCCCGAGCCGATCACGGCGACGTTCTTGCCGGTTTTGACCGTCGGCATCACCGGCGCGACCCAGCCCTCGTCGAAGGCGTTCTCGATGAGTTCGACCTCGACCTGCTTGATGGTCACGGCGGGCTGGTTGATGCCGAGCACGCACGAGGCCTCGCACGGCGCCGGGCACAGCCGGCCGGTGAATTCGGGAAAGTTGTTGGTGGCGTGCAGGCGTTCGATGCCGTCGCGCCAACGATCCTTGTACACCAGGTCATTCCACTCGGGGATCAGGTTCCCCAGCGGGCAGCCGTTGTGGCAGAACGGGATACCGCAGTCCATGCAGCGGCTGGCCTGCGTCTTGAGGTGCCCCTTGTCGAACTCGGTGTACACCTCTTTCCAGTCCATCAGCCGCAGGTCGACCGGACGACGGTCCGGCAGTTCCCGCTCGGTGTGGTTGAGAAAACCTCTGGGATCAGCCACGAGCCGCCTCCATGATCGCTTCGTTCACGTCCCGGCCGCTCGTCTCGGCGGCCTCGATTGCCAGGAGCACCCGCTTGAAGTCGCGGGGCATCACCTTGACGAAGTCCTTCTGGGTGTTGTCCCAGTCATCCAGGATCGCCTTCGCGACAGGTGAATCGGTTTCCGCCAGGTGCTCACGCACGATGTCGGAGACGAACCGCACATCCTCCACGTCGAGCGCCTCGACGTCGACGAGCTCGGGGTTCAGGTTGCCGGGGCGACCTTCCGTGCCTTCGAGTTTGCGCTCGGGGTCGTACAGGTACGCGATGCCGCCGGACATACCGGCCGCGAAGTTGCGGCCCGTGTCGCCGAGCACGATCACCCGGCCACCGGTCATGTATTCACAGCCGTGGTCGCCGATGCCTTCGACGACGGTGGTCGCGCCGGAGTTGCGGACGCAGAAACGTTCGCCGACGACGCCGCGCAGGAAGATCTTGCCGCCGGTGGCGCCGAACCCGATCACGTTGCCGGCGATGATGTTCTGCTCGGCAACGAAGCCGTCGGGGGCGTTGTGGGCGGGGCGGACCACGATGTGTCCACCCGAGAGGCCCTTGCCGACGAAGTCGTTGGCGTCACCTTCGAGGCGCAGCGTCACACCCTTGGGCACGAACGCGCCGAAGCTGTTGCCGGCCGAACCGGTCAGCCCGATCTTGATGGTGTCGTCGGGAAGTCCGTGCGCCCCATACACCTTGGTGACCTCGTGGCCGAGCATGGTGCCGACGGTGCGGTTCACGTTGGTGATGGTGGTGGTGTACTCCACCGGCTTGCCCGAGTCGATGGCGTCGCGGCAGGCGGCGATCAGCTGCTGATCGAGCGCCTTCTCCAGGCCGTGGTCCTGCTTGCCGGAGCAGTAGAAGTCCTGGTTCATGAACGGCGACTCCGGCTGCGCCAGGATCGCCGACAGGTCCAGCTTGCCGGCCTTGGCCGAACTCCAGTGCGCCAGCGCCTTCCGGGTGTCGAGGGCCTCGGCGTGACCGACGGCCTCCTGCAGTGTCCGGAATCCGAGGCGGGCCAGCAGTTCGCGGACCTCCTCGGCGATGAACAGGAAGAAGTTCTCCACGAACTCGGGCTTGCCGGCGAAGCGCTCACGCAGCAGCGGGTTCTGGGTGGCCACACCGACGGGGCAGGTGTCGAGGTGGCACACCCGCATCATGATGCAGCCCGACACCACCAGCGGTGCGGTGGCGAAACCGAACTCCTCGCCGCCGAGCAGCGCGGCGATCACCACGTCGCGGCCGGTCTTGAGCTGACCGTCCACCTGCACGACGATGCGGTCACGAAGACCGTTGAGCAGCAACGTCTGCTGGGTTTCGGCCAGACCGATCTCCCACGGCGCACCCGCGTGCTTGAGCGAGGTGAGCGGGGAGGCACCGGTGCCGCCGTCGTGCCCGGAGATGAGCACCACGTCGGCGTGCGCCTTCGACACACCCGCGGCGACGGTGCCCACACCGAGCTCGGAGACGAGCTTGACGTGAACGCGCGCTTGGGGATTGGCGTTCTTCAGGTCGTGGATCAGCTGCGCCAGATCCTCGATCGAGTAGATGTCGTGGTGCGGCGGCGGCGAGATCAGGCCGACGCCCGGCGTCGAGCCACGCACCTCGGCCACCCACGGGTACACCTTGTGCGGCGGCAGCTGGCCGCCCTCACCGGGTTTCGCACCCTGGGCCATCTTGATCTGGATGTCGGTGCAGTTGGACAGGTAGTGCGCGGTGACACCGAACCGGCCCGACGCGACCTGCTTGATCGCCGACCGGCGCCAGTCGCCGTTCTCGTCGTGGTGGAAACGACGCGGATCCTCGCCGCCCTCACCGGAGTTCGACCGGCCGCCGAGACGGTTCATCGCGATCGCAAGGGTCTCATGGGCTTCGGCGGAGATGGAGCCGAAACTCATGGCGCCGGTGGAGAATCGCTTCACGATCTCCGACGCGGGCTCGACCTTGTCGATCGGGATCGGGTCGCGGTCACCGAAGTTGAAGTCGAACAGGCCGCGCAGGGTGCCCAGGCGCGCGGTCTGGTCGTCGACCATCTTGGTGTACTCCTTGAACACCGAGTACTGGCCGGTGCGGGTGGAGTGCTGCAGCTTGAACACCGTATCCGGGTTGAACAGGTGGTACTCGCCCTCGCGGCGCCATTGGTATTCGCCGCCGACGGGCAGTTCGCGGTGCGCGAGTTCGGTGGGACGGTCGGTGAACGCCAGTTCGTGCCGGGCGGCGACGTCGGCGGCGATGTCGTCGAGGCCGATGCCGTCGAGCTGGCTGTTGAGGCCGGTGAAGAACTCGTCGACGGTCTCCTGGCCGATGCCGATCACCTGGAACAGCTGGGCGCCGGTGTACGAGGCGAGGGTGGAGATACCCATCTTGCTCATCACCTTGAGCACGCCCTTGGACGCGGACTTGATGTAGTTGGCGCGCGCGGTGTCGAAGTCGATGCCGGTGATGGCGCCGCGTTCGATCATGTCCTCGATCGACTCGAAGGCCATGTACGGGTTGACCGCGGCTGCACCGAAACCGACGAGCGCGGCCACGTGGTGCACCTCGCGGCAATCGCCGGATTCGACGATCAGGCCGACGCGGCTGCGTTTGCGTTCGCGCACCAGGTGGTGGTGCACGGCGGCGGTCAGCAGCAGCGACGGGATCGGCGCGCGGGTCTCGTCGGACTCACGGTCGGACAGCACGATGATCGAGATGCCCTCGTCGATGGCGGCGCTGACCTTGGCGCGCACCTCGTCGAGCGCCTTACGCAGGCCCTCGCCGCCGTCGGCGACCGGGTACAGGCCGTGAATCTGCCGGCTCCGCAGATGCGGCAGATCGTTGTCCTCTTCGATCCGCACCAGCTTGGCGAGGGCGTCGTTGTCGAGGACCGGCATCGGCAGCACGATCCGGCGGCACGATCCGGCGTCCGGGCTGAGCAGGTCGGCCTCGGAACCGATGGTGGCGCCGACGCTGGTGACGATCTCCTCCCGGATCGCGTCCAGCGGCGGGTTGGTGACCTGCGCGAACAGCTGCTGGAAGTAGTCGAACAGCATCCGGGGCCGCGACGACAGCACCGCGATCGGGGTGTCGGTGCCCATCGAGCCGATGGCCTCGGCACCCGACTTGGCCATCGGCGCGACCAGCAGGTTCAGTTCTTCGTTGGTGTACCCGAACACGAGCTGGCGCAGGTTCACGCGGTGGTGCGGCATGTGCTCGTGCGGGCGGCTCTTGAGGTCGTCGAGCGTCAGCAGGCCCTCGTCGAGCCACTGCTGGTACGGGTGCTGGGCGGCCAGTTCGTCCTTGATCTCCTCGTCGTCGACGATGCGGCCGGCCTTGGTGTCCACCAGGAACATGCGGCCCGGCTGCAGTCGCAGCTTCTGCACCACGTCGGCGTGGTCGACGTCGAGCACGCCGACCTCGGAGGCCATCACGACGAGACCGTCCTTGGTCACCCAGATGCGGCTCGGGCGCAGACCGTTGCGGTCGAGGACGGCGCCGACGACGTTGCCGTCGGTGAAGCACACCGACGCCGGGCCGTCCCACGGCTCCATCAGTGAGGCGTGGTAGCGGTAGAACGCCTTGTGCTCGGGTTTCATGGTCTCGTGGCGTTCCCACGCCTCCGGGATCATCATCAGCACCGCGTGCGGCAGGCTGCGGCCACCGAGGTGCAGCAGTTCGAGCACCTCGTCGAAGCGGGCGGTGTCCGAGGCGCCGGGGGTGCAGGCCGGGAAGATCTTCTCGGCAGCATCCGGGCCGAACGCGCTGGTGTCGATGAGCGCCTCGCGGGCCCGCATCCAGTTCTCGTTGCCGGTCACGGTGTTGATCTCACCGTTGTGGGCGACGCGCCGGAACGGGTGCGCCAGCGGCCACGAAGGGAAGGTGTTGGTGGAGAACCGGGAGTGCACCAGGCCCAGCGCCGATTCGAGGCGGTCGTCCTGCAGGTCGAGGTAGAACTCGCGCAGCTGCGGGGTGGTCAGCATGCCTTTGTAGACGAAGGTCTTGCCCGACAGGCTCGGGAAGTACACGGTCTCGCGGCCGGGGCCGTCCTGGCCGGCGCCCTTCTCGCCGAGTTCGTACTGCACGCGCTTGCGCACGACGAACGCGCGGCGCTCGAGCTCCATGCCGTCCTCGTCGGCGGGAGCGCCGTCGCCCAGGGCGATGAACAGCTGCCGGAAGGTGGGCATGGCGTCGCGGGCGAGCGCACCGATCGACGAGTCGTCGACCGGCACCTCGCGCCAGCCGAGCAGCCGCAGCCCCTCGGATTCGACGATCTTCTCGACACCCTCGCAGGCCAGGCGGGCATCCTCGGAGCCCTGCGGCAGGAAGGCGATGCCGGTGGCGTAGGCGCCCTCGGCGGGCAGTTCGAAGCCGGCGGTCTCGCGCAGGAAGCGGTCCGGGACCTGGATCATGATGCCCGCGCCGTCGCCGGTGTTCGGTTCGGCTCCCGCCGCGCCGCGATGTTCGAGGTTGACCAGCGCCATGATCGCCTTGTCGACGATGTCGCGGCTGCGTCGCCCGTACATGTCGACGACGAACGCGACACCACAGGAGTCGTGCTCGTTGGCAGGGTCATACAGGCCCACGGGGCCCGGAGCGTGCTTCATATCGGCCTCACTTCGTGCGCGGCATCGCCGGCGCACCGAGTACACAGTGTCGACTGTGCTCACAGGACGGTCGACTGTGCTCACAGAACGATTGGGGACTCCGGAAACACTCCGCGTGCGGCCACCGATAGACCGTATGTGCGGTTGTGCCGCGAGGCATCGGTGGACCGTTCTCACCGACTCTGCGCCGCCTGGGGCTGCCAGGCTCTCCGACGCGCGGTTGGAGCAAGTATCCGGTTCGTCAGCGCCGTTGCTGACCCGGTCAGCGCCGTTGCTGACCCACATTCTTGCCCGCCGGCAGCCACCACAGGGCTGTGTGGATGCCGGGGCTCAAGAAGCATCGTCGGCTATTTTCTCATGCTGCGTACCCGGTTTGGAAATCCGGCTACCACAAACGGGTGATCGCTGGGAGGTTTGCCCAGTTAACGCCATGTCACAAGCAGTTCTCAGCAATGCTGCCGAATCGTGTCCGGGAACCGCTGTCGCCGGGCGCGCCGATCGCTTACCGTCGGCAATCGTGAGTTCAGCACCCGCGCCCCGCACGGCCGCCGACGCTCCCGCGTCCCCGGTCCTGCCCGGCACCGCCCGTTCCCCCCGGTCACGCTCCCGGCGTCATGTCGAACGGTTCGTGTCGACGACGTCGGCGCCGGTCATGAGGACCACCGCCCTGCTCCCGCCGCCCGTGGTGGCGACGATGGTCCAGGCGAGCCGCCCGGGCCTCAACCGCCTGCTCGCCTCGGCCAGCAAGGTGCCGGCGGGCACCCGCACCCGGCAGGTCCGGCAGACCATCCGCACCCTCGACTATCCATCGAGGTCAGAGCAGGTGCGGGGCGAATGGGTGATCGGCGGGCGGTCCGGTGTCGGGCACGTGCGTCCTGATCAGCCGATCATCTACTACCTGCACGGCAGCGGCTACGTCGTCTGCTCCACCCGCACTCACCGCGGCCTGACGGCGCGGCTGTCCAACCGCACCGGACGGGCGGTGTTCAGCCTCGACTACCGCCTCGCGCCCCGCCACCGCTGGCCCGCCGCCGGCGACGACACCATCCGTGGCTACCTGTGGCTGCTCGACCAGGGTTTCGCGCCGGAGCAGATCGTCGTCGCCGGCGACTCGGCGGGCGGACATCTGGCACTCGACCTGCTCGGCCACAACCAGCGCACCGGCACCCCACAGCCGGGCGGGGTGGCGCTGCTGTCGCCGCTGTACGACCCGACGTTCGCCCTCGCCCGCGCCCACCAGCGCACCGGTGACTCCCGCGATCCGTTCATCGAGGCCACCAGCGGCCGCAAGTTCCTGCGCCTGTACACCGGCAACGCCGCCGCCGACCATCCGCGCATGCGGGTGGTGCTCTCCCCCGGCGACGCGCTGCCGCCGACGCTCATCCAGCACGGCGGCATCGAGGTGATGACCGCCGACGCCCGCGCCGCCCACGACATGCTGGCCGCCGCCGGTGCCGACGTGACGCTGCAGAGCTGGCCCGGTCAGGGCCACGTCTTCCAGATGTTCGGCGGCAGCGCTTCCCGCGAGGCCCTCGACGAGCTGAGCGCCTTCATCGGCCCCCGCACCTGACAGCGATGTCGCGGGCGGCGAGGTCGCCGAAGACCAGCGCCGGACCGATGGTCGCGCCGGGACCGGCGTAGGTGTGGCCCATCACCGCCGACGACGCGTTGCCCGCCGCGTACAGCCCGTCGATGACCGACCCGTCGGCGCGCAACGCCCGCGCCCGTTCGTCGGTGACGATGCCACCCTTGGTTCCCAGGTCGGCGGGCACGATCGGCGCCGCGTAGAAGGGTGGTTTGCCGAGTTCACCGAGGCTCGGGTTCGGCTTGTTGGTGATGTCGCCGTAGTAGCGGTCGTACGCCGACTCGCGACGGCCGAACTCGCCGTCGACACCGCTGCGCGCGGCGTCGTTGAAGCGTTCGATCGTGCTCTCCAAGGCACCATCCGGCAGTGAAAGCCGTTGCGCCAATTGGGTGATCGACTCGGCACGGATCAGGTACCCGTCGTCGAACCAGCGCCGGGGCAGTGGTGATCGTGCGGTGCGTCCGGCGAACATGTAGCGGTCGCGGTACCCCTGGTCGAAGATCAGCCACGCCGGCAGATTCTCGGCGGGCCCGTCGCCGCTGCCGTACGGTCCGCCGAACATCGCGTGGGTGGCCTCCACGTAGGGCAGCGACTCGTTCATGAACCGCACTCCGCGATCGTTGACGACGATGCTGCGCGGCAGCGACCGTTCGGCGAGCGCGAACCACGGGCCGTTGGGCAGCGGGATCGACGGCGCCCACCAGGCGTCGTCCATGAGGTCGGTGGCGGCACCGATCGCGCCGGCGGCGACGATCGGCTCCCCGGTGTTCGACGCCGCGCCCAGCGACAGGTCCGGGCCCGCCGGTGCGCGATGAAACCGCTTGCGCAGCACATGATTATGGTCGAATCCCCCGCTGCAGACGACCACGCCGTGTGCGGCACGCACCGTCGACCCGTCATCGAGCAGGACCCCTGTAACCCGGTCGCGGCCACCGGCAGTCTCGACGACGAAATCGGCTACGCCGCAACCAAGCCGAACGTCGACTCCGGCCTCACGCACCCCCACCATGAGCGCACCCACCAGCGCACTGCCCATCCCGACGAGCCTGCGGCCCCGCGCCTTCGCGATCATGGTGCGCGCACCGACCTTCAGCATCCGCTGCGGCCCCCGCCAATGCCGCATCCCCGTGCTCAGCCACTTGTAATCCCCCTGGTGCACAATCACATTCAGCGGTGTCCTGGTGTAGAACGGCTCCATCGTGGCGTAGTCGTCGCCAAGGCGGCGCACGTCGAACGGCCGGGGCTCCACCGACCGTCCCGCAGCCCTGCCACCGGGCCGCTCCGGAAGGTAGTCGGAGTAGCCCTTCACCCACATCAGGTCGAGCGGCGCCCATCCGCACAGCGCCCGAAGTGCCTGTGCGCCATGGTCGATGTAGGCATCGATCCGCCCCGGGGCCACCACGTCGCCGGCGAGATCGTGCAGATACCGGCGGGCGTCGTCAAGGGAATCACAGCGCGAAGCGGTGCGCCATGCCATCGACACCGCGGCGCTGACCCTGTTCTCCGAGCGCGGATACGACGAGGTCACCACCGACGAGATCGCCGCGGCCGCGGGCGTCTCGGCCAGCATCTACTACCGGCACGTCCCCACCAAGGAAGACCTACTACTGCGGCCGGTCCGCGCCAGCAGCGCCGCGATCGTCGAGCGCTTCGCGGCGCACACCACGTCGACCCCCGAGCACGACCTGATCGAGGCGATCCGCGACCAGGCAGCCACCGGCGCCGACGGCCCGTCGCAGTGGCGGGAGGTGATCGCGGGCGTCCCGGGCATCCTCGACCGCATCACCCTCATCGCCGACGACGACCGCGGCCGGCTGATCGAGATCGCCGCGCACCGCCTCGGCGTCGACGCCGATGACGACCTGCGTCCCGGCGTGCTGGTGGTGACGGTGCTGGCCGTCGTCGAATACGCCTACCGCCGCTGGATGACCGCCACCGACAACCGCTCCCTGGCCGACTACATCGACGCGGCCCTCGCAGCGAGGTAGCAGGCACAACAATTCGGAGTCCTGGTGTCACGTGGTGGTGACACCAGAACTCCGAATTGATTGTGGGACAGGGCTACTGGCCGGGCATCTTGAAGAACGGGGTGACGTCGAGGGACTTGACCTCGCCGAGGGAGCCGTCGGATTTCAGTTCGGCGCTCAGCACGTCGGACGAGCACACGTTGGGCGTGATCGCGACGGGTTTGGTGCCGCACTGGAAGGTGCCGCCGTTCTGCATCGGCATCACCACCGGTTCGGGCATCTTGTTGAGCCGCTCGATGATCGTGGAGCGGGAGATATCGCCGGTCATGCCGTCGAGGGCGCGCTGCAGGCTGAGGATGGCCCAGTAGGCGGTGAAACCGTCCTCCTGATCGGCGCCGACACCGTACTTGTCCAGTACCGCCTTGAACAGCTTGTAGTCGTCGGAGTCGGCGCTCTTGTCGGCGGAGACCATGACGTCGGTGGCCGGGTAGCCGCCGGGGATCTGCTTGGCGGCGTCCTCGCTGACACAGTTCGACAGCGAGGTGATCGGCAGCTTCACGCCGAGTGATCCGATCGCCTTGAAGATCGGGGTGCAGAAGGGTTCGTCGCCGACCATGTGGATCTGGCCCGCACCGCTCTTGACGGCGGTCTGCACGAACGGCGTCATGTCGGCGGTACCCGGCGGCACTGCGATCACCTCGAGTTCGACACCGGCGTTGGCCTTGACCATGCCGCCGAGCGCCTTGAAGGGCATGGTGGCCAGCGGCGCGTCGATCACCAGGACGGCCACCTTCTTGATGCCCTTCTCCTTGGCGATGAACGCGGGCTGGCCGAGCAGCGCGCCGACGCTGTTGGAGAGCGCGTAGGTGTTGGGACTGGTGAGCGTCGACTGACCGCCGCCGACGACCACCAGGTACGGCATCTTCGCCGGTGAGGTGACCGCGGTGACCGAGTCCGGGTTGGACGGGCTGCCGCCGAGGACGGCCACGGCCTTCGAGCCGACGGCCTTGTTGGCGCATTCGCGGGCCTTGGCGGCCTGGATGTCGTCGTAGCAGAAGGTCAGCTTGATGGGCCGGCCGTTGATGCCGCCGAGGTACTCGTTGATGTACGACACCGTTGCATTGCCGACCTCGGTCTCGTGGGTGTACGCGGGCGCCTTGTCGCCGGTGGTGTTGAAGACGAACTCGATGGGATCACCAGAGGCGGCTTTGGGCTCGCCGAGGAGGGCGGAGTTGTCACCGCCGCCGCCGTCGGAGTCGTCATCACCGGAGCAGCCCGCCAGCACCAATGTTGTTGCCGCAGCTGTACATGCGAGCGCCATGGCCCGCCTGCGCCAGGTATTCTTCACGTCTTCTCCTGAGGTAATCGAGGCAGCATTCCACTGCGCTGAAGCAACTTTCGGCGCCAGAGGACCACCTGATGCCGTTCGAGAACCCAACCCCGCCGCGATGTGCGTGTGACGTGATTGTGCCCCACCGGGTGCCGGTTTCCGGCCGTTTTCACCAGTAAATCGAGCAGCACGCCGAACACGTGATAACAGAGCGGTTCCTCACGTAATGTAATTACTCCACCGGCCCGGCCGTGCGGAGCGATTCGGCGAAATCCGCCGCCCCGAATCGGTGAACGCACGCCAAGCCGGCCACCCGGGTGGGTGACCGGCTTGCGCCTGCGCGCGGGAGCCTACCGGCCCGGCATCGTGAACAGCGGGGCCACGTCGAGAGCGCTGATCTCGCCGACGGTGCCGTCGGACTTCAGCGCGGCGTTCAGGACGCTGCCCGAGCACACATTGGGCGTGATCGGCATCGGTGTGCTGCCGCACTGGAAGGTCTGCCCGTTCATCATCGGGATGGCGACCGGTGCGGACATCTTCCCCAGCCGGTCGATGATGGTCTTGCGGGAGATCTCGCCGGTCATCCCGTCGAGCGCGCGCTGCAGGCTCAGGAGCGACCAGTAAGCGGTGACGCCGTCCTCCTGCTCCGCGGAGATGCCGTACTTCTTGCCCACCGCCCGGAACACCTTCATGTCCTCGGATTCGGGGTCACTGCTGGCCGAGACCAGGACGTCGGTCTCGGGATAACCACCCGGGATCTGCTTGGCCGAGTCCTTGCTGACGCAGTTCGACAGCGACGTGATCGGCAGCTTCACGCCCAGCGATCCGATCGCCTTGAAGATCGGGGTGCAGAAGTTCTCTTCCCCGACCATGTGTATCTGCCCGGCACCGCTCTTGACGGCCGCCTGCACGAACGGAGTCATGTCGGCGGTGCCCGGCGGAATCGCGATCACCTCCAGGTCGACGCCCGTGTTGGCCTTGACCACGGCTCCGAGCGACTTGAACGGGGTGGTGGCCAGCGGCGCGTCGATCACCAGCACCGCCACCTTCTTGATGCCCTTCGCCTTGGCGAGGTAGGCCGGCTGACCGAGAAGGCCGCCGACGGCGTTGGACAGCGCGTAGGTGTTCGGCGAGCTCATGGTCGCCTGCCCGCCGCCGACCGCGACGAAGTACGGCATCGCCGCGGGCGAGGTCACCGCCGCGACCACGTCCGGATTGGACGGACTGCCGCCGACGACGGCGACGGCCTGCGAACCGACCGCCTTGTTGGCGCATTCGCGGGCCTTGGCGGCCTGGATCTCGTCCGCGCAGATCGTCAGCTTGACGGGCCTGCCGCCGATGCCGCCGAGGTACTCGTTGATGTACGAGACTGTCGCGTCGGCGACCTCGGTCTCGTGGGTGTACGAGGCACCCTTGTCGCCGGTGGTGTTGAACATCAGCTCGATCGGATCGCCCGCTGCCGCCTTGGCCTCGCCGAGCACCGAGAGGTCGACGCCGCTGTCGGAATCACTGTCGCTCGAGCAACCCGCCACCATCAGGGTCGCGGCCGCGGCCGTACATGCAAGCGCCGTCGTGCGCCTACGCCAGTTGTTCTTCACCATGATCTCCTGCTCGAACACGGTCGGCGGCGTGCCGACCGCCTTGACTGCCGGCACGCCGAATTGCGCACCAGCACTGATGCTTACAATCATTCCCCGGAGGTGAACCCCCACATAGCCGTGGTTCCCAATTCTGACACGATTGTGCCATTTAGCCGAACTGCGGCCGCCGCCGCCCGGGGCGGTGGGCGGCGATCACAATTACAGAGCAGTTCCTCACGTAATGCAACATGGCCGGTACCCTGCCCGCGGCGACAGGGAATGGCCTCACCGGCACCCGGAACGGGATAAAGTTCTCACAGTTCACCGAGACGGCCGGCGACGGCGCCCGCCGACGAAAGGTTCATCATGTCTGATCTCGACGACCTGCTCACCCGTATCCCCGTCAGCGACATCGCCAAACAGCTCGGCGTCGACGACGCGACCGCTCGGTCGGCCGTCGAGCAGGCTGTGCCCGCGCTGCTCACCGGCCTGCAGCAGCAGACGGGCGAGGAGCAGTCGGCGCAGGGTCTGGCCGCCGCCCTGGCGCAGCACCCCGCCGACCTCGCCGAGGGCGACATCAACCTCGCCGACGTCGACACCACCGACGGCGGCAAGATCGTCAACAAGATCTTCGGCTCGGAGACTGACAACGTGGCGCAGGCCCTCTCGGGTGCCAACGCCGCCGCCGGCGTCGACCAGGGCCTGGTGAAGAAGGTGCTGCCGATCCTCGCGCCGATCGTGCTCAGCTACCTGACCTCCAAGGTCCTCGGCGGCGGCAAGTCCGGCGGCGCCAAACCGTCGGGCGGCGACCTCGGCAGCATTCTCGGCTCGGTTCTCGGCGGCAACGCTGGCGGCGGACTCGGCAGCATTCTCGGCTCGGTCCTGGGCGGCGCGGCAGGTGGCGGCGGATCCAAGGGCGGCGGGGGCCTCGGCGACCTGCTCGGCGGAATCCTCGGCGGCCGCAAGTAGAGACAGCAACACTGCCGCCCCTCGCCGGTTGAGGTGCGACGAGCCGCTAGGCGAGGAGCCTCGAAACCCCTGCAAGACCACAATGTCCGCAACCACATCCAACGGGTGATGAGTTGCGGACATTGTCGTCTCACCGGGTTTCGAGGCTCGCATGCTTCGCACCTCAACCAACGGGATGGGGCCTCAGCCGCTGAAATCGGCCCCCACCCTGGGTGGTGATGCGGCGAGGGCTGTGTTCTCCTCCTCGCTGAAAGCCCGTGAGCGGGAAAGGAACCGCACGCCCTCCGGGGCCTCGAGGCTGAATCCGGCGCCACGGCCGGGGACCACGTCGAGGATCAGCTGGGTGTGCTTCCACAGTTCAAACTGGTCACCGTTGATCCAGACCCGCACTGCCGGAATGGGTTCGGGCAGTCCGATCTCACCGACCAGCACGTCGCGCTGGCCAACCCGGTATTCACCGACCGGGTAGCACATGGGGGCCGAGCCGTCGCAGCACCCGCCGGACTGGTGGATCATGAGGCCGCCGTGCAGCTCCGATAACTTGGTCAGGAGCTGCACGGCGGAGTCTGTGGCGGTGACGCGATCCGGAACGTCCTGTTCTGGCACATTCTGTTCTGGCACTGGCTGTCACCTTTCTATTGAATTTGCAGAGTGAGGCGAGTATGTAGGGCCGGGCCGGGATTGCGTTGTGGCGCAACCCCGGTCCGACCGATCCCTTCCCGGAAGAATCCCTTCCCGGAAATTCTTGGGATCAGAAGAAACCCCGATCCGGACGGAGCCTGAGGATCAGAAGAAACCCTTCGCGCTCTGAGCGTAACCGACCAGCAGGTTCTTCGTCTGCTGATAGTGCTCAAGCATCATCAGATGGTTCTCGCGGCCGATACCGGACTGCTTGTAGCCACCGAAGGCGGCGTGTGCCGGGTAGTCGTGGTAGGTGTTGGTCCACACGCGACCGGCCTGGATCTCGCGGCCCGCGCGGTAGGCGGTGGCACCGTCGCGGGTCCACACGCCGGCACCGAGTCCGTACAGGGTGTCGTTGGCGATGCCCATCGCGTCCTCGTAGGAGTCGAACTTGGTGACCGCCAGGACGGGACCGAAGATCTCCTCCTGGAAGATGCGCATCTTGTTGTCGCCGGCGAACACGGTCGGCTGGATGTAGTAGCCGCCAGACAGGTCGCCACCGAGGTCGGCCGCTTCACCACCGGTGAGGACCTTGGCACCCTCCTCCTTGCCGATGTTCAGGTACGAACTGATCTTCTCGAACTGGTCGTTGGAGGCCTGCGCACCCATCATGGTGTCGGTGTCGAGCGGGTTGCCCTGCTTGATCGCCTTGACGCGTTCGACGGCCTTGCCGATGAAGTCGTCGTAGATGTCGCTCTGGATGAGGGCGCGACTCGGGCAGGTGCAGACCTCGCCCTGGTTGAGCGCGAACATCGTGAAACCTTCGAGGGCGCGGTCGAGGAAGCCGTCGTCCTTGGCGGTGACATCGCTGAAGAAGATGTTGGGGCTCTTGCCGCCGAGTTCGAGGGTGACCGGGATCAGGTTCTCCGAGGCGTACTGCATGATGAGGCGGCCGGTGGTGGTCTCACCGGTGAACGCGATCTTGCGGATCCGGTTGCTGGAGGCCAGCGGCTTGCCCGCCTCGACGCCGAAGCCGTTGACGATGTTGACGACGCCGTCGGGCAGCAGGTCGCTGATGAGGCTCATCACGTACAGGATCGACGCGGGGGTCTGCTCGGCAGGTTTGAGCACCACGGCGTTGCCGGCGGCGAGTGCGGGGGCGAGCTTCCACACGGCCATGAGGATCGGGAAGTTCCACGGGATGATCTGCCCGACCACGCCGAGCGGCTCGTGGAAGTGGTAGGCCACGGTGTCCTCGTCGACCTCCGAGATCGAACCCTCTTGTGCGCGAAGGGCTCCCGCGAAGTAGCGGAAGTGGTCGACGGCCAGCGGGATGTCGGCGGCCAGCGTCTCACGGACGGCCTTGCCGTTGTCCCAGGTCTCGGCGACGGCGATCTTCTCGAGGTTCTCCTCGATGCGGTCGGCGATGCGAAGGAGAGCGAGTGAGCGTTCGGCGACGGAGGTCTTGCCCCAGGCGGGTGCGGCGGCGTGCGCGGCGTCGAGGGCGAGGTCGATGTCCTCGGCGGTCGAGCGGGCGACCTCGCAGAACACCTTGCCGTCGACGGGCGACGGGTTCTCGAAGTACTGGCCCTTGACCGGCGGCACCCACTTGCCGCCGATCCAGTTCTCGTAGCGGCTCTCGTAGCTCATCACCGAACCCTCGGTGCCCGGCTTGGCGTAAACAGTCATCGCTTCTCCTCAACAGTGTGGTGCGGACATGGATGTGATCTGTTGCACACGTTAGACCCCGGGTGGTTGCAGTCACCATGCACAAAAGTTGCCAACGTTGCAGCATCAGGAAAACTGCACGTAAACACTGTTTTTGCAGGTGTTCGGTCAGGAGCGCACGTCACCGGACCCTTCGAGACGCTCGGGACGCGTTGGGTCCGGCGAGACGAGTGCCTGACGCACGCACCCCGAAAGTCAGATACCGAACCGCTTGTCCAGCAACCGGATGCGGCCGGCGGCGATAGCCCGGTCGGGATGACCGGCGGGCAGGCGGTGTTCCAGCCGACGCCACGCGGCCAGGTCATCCCGGCCATGCACCGAGGTGGTCCATTTACGCAACGCGGCCACGTCACCGGAGTCGATGATCCGTGACCGCAGGTCCTCGCGCAGTTCTTCCAGGATGTCGACGATGCCGGGTGCCGACGACTCGGCCAGCAGCCCACCGCGACCCAGCTGCTCGATGGCCGGCACCAGGTCGTGGCCGGAGGCGATCATCCCGCGAATCTGCCCGAGGTCCGATTCGACGGTGATGGTGAGCCGGTACGGCCGGGACCCCACGACTGTGCTGCCGAGGTCTTTGCGGAGGCGGGAGATCTCGGCGCGGACGGTGACCGGGTCGAGCCCGTCCTCGGCGAGCATCAGCGCGAGCTGTTCGGTGCCGAGCCCGTCGGGGAAGGACTGCAGCAGCACCAGGATCTCGGCATGCCGTTTGGACAGGTTGCGAGCGCCCGCGGCGTCACCGGCGCGGTGCCAGCGGTAGCCGCAGTCGCCGAGCACCTCGAGCCGGGCCCGCCGCGGCATGGCCGCGGTGGTCGCCACGACGTGCGGGCCGGCCGGCACGGGACCGGTGACCCGGGCACCGTCGCGGATGGCGGCGAGGTCGATGGCCCGCGACTTGAGTTCCCGTTCGACGGCCGCGACGACCGAGCGCACGGCGGCGAGCGCGAACGGCGCCTCCACCTCACGCCCGCCGGTCACGTCGATGGCGCCGATGACGTGCCCGGTGATGGGGTCGTGCACGGGTGCCGCGGCACAGCTCCACTTCTGCACCGGCCCGGAGAAGTGTTCGGGCCCGATCACCCGCACCCCGCGGTCGACGGCCAGCGCCAGCCCGGGCGCGTTGGTGCCGACGACGTCCTCGCTCCACACCGAGCCCTCAACGAAGTTGATGCGGCCGGCCTTGTCGCGGGCCTCCGAGGAGCCCTCGACCCACAGCAGCCGGCCCACTTCATCGGTGAGGGCGACGAGCACGCCCGAGTCGGCGATGTCGTCGAGCATGAGCGACTGCACGAGGGGAAGAACGGCGGTGATGGGGTGCGCGGCGCGGTACTCGATGAACTCGGGGTGGCTCATGACGCGCGGGTCGTCGGGGCTGGCGATGCCCGGGTCGACGCCGTTGTGCATCGATCGGGCCCACGAGTCCCGGACCACGGTGCGGACAGCATCGGATGACGGCGTCACGCCGGACAGAAAATCCTCATACGCACGCCGGACGCGCGAGGACACCGCAGCGGGATCGCTCATCCATCCACCATCTTCACCATCACGTCCAATTGTGCCGTGACACTGTGATGCAGGCAACGGGAATCCGGGCGATATAGGGACTTTGTCCCGTAGCCCACACTCCCATTGCCATGATCACACCCGGCGCCGGATCGGCGCCGGGGGTCGCACATTGTCCCCTCAACGGTACCCGTCCCCACCGGCGACGATGCGCCTCATCGCCAATGTTTCATGTGAAACATCGCGCGATCGAGTGCCGGGACGAGGGTCGGCGGCCGGCCGATCCCGTTGCCACCCGCCGACGGCAGGCACAATGGAGGACGGCTGTCCGGGAGAGAGGCGCATCGATGAAGACCCTGCTGAACGTGATCTGGCTGCTGCTGGCCGGAGTCTGGATGGCCATCGGCTACGTCGTGGCCGGCATCCTCTGCTTCATCTTCATCATCACGATCCCGTTCGGCATCGCGAGTTTCCGCATGGCCAACTACGCGTTGTGGCCGTTCGGCCGGACCGTGGTGCGCGACCCGGGCGCGGGTGCGATGTCGCTGCTCGGCAACATCATCTGGCTGCTGATCGCCGGGATCTGGCTGGCGATCGGCCACATCGCCACCGGCATCGCGCTCTGCCTGACCGTCATCGGCATCCCGCTGGGCATTGCGTCGTTCAAGATGGTGCCGGTGTCGCTGCTCCCCCTCGGCGCCCAGATCGTGCCCAGCGACTCGCCCGCCGCCACCGGCATCTACCCCCAGCAGTACGGCAACCCCCAGCAGTTCCGCTAGCGCCCGCTCTGTCTCGCGGCCCGGCGGCGTTCCAGGCCGTCGATGATCAACTCAAGCCCCGGACCGAACTCGTCGCCGAAGGAGTAGCCGGCCACGCAGACGCGCTCCGTCGCGTATTCGCGCAGGTACGGCAGGTCCCCGGCGGGCATGGTCGAGATGATCTCCCCCGCGACGTCGGCGGGTCCCGCCTCGTCGCTGAACGGCAACGCGAGTTCCTGCACCAGGAATCCGTACAGGTAGGCGTCGAGGACGGCGAACGCCGCGCCGGCCCCTTCGAGGGTGAAACCGGCCTCGCGCAGACAGCCGAGCACGGCATCGTGATGCCGCAGCGTGTCCAGCCCGGCGCCCTTGCGCGAGTCCATCAGCCCGACGGCCCACGGGTGCCGCGTCAGTACCTCACGCCCGGACCGGCAGCGGGAGCGCAGTTCCTCGGCCCACGGCTTGCCGACGCGGGGGGTGTACATCTCGGCGAACACCGCGTCGACGAGGGCGTCGAGGATGGCGTCCTTGTTCGCGACGTGGTGATACAGGGACATGGCCTCGACGTCGAGGCCGCGGGCGATGGCACGCATGGTGACCGCAGCCAGCCCCTCGCTGTCGGCCAGTGCCATTGCCGTGCCGACGATGTCGGCGCGGGTCAGCGGTGTCGTGCGCGTCGTGCGGCGGGTTCCGGACATGGACCTACCTTCCCACGATCGCGCGTCGCCCCGATTGACGGCCTTACGCGGTAAGGGTAGTTTGACGCCAGGCCTTACAACGTAAGGGTGATTCGACGGATGAGGGCGATGATGACCACGACACCAGCCGACAGGGAAACCGCCGGCGAGAAGGACGCGACCGGCATCACGACGATGTCGGCGATCGTGCAGCACCGGTACGGCGGCAGCGAGACCTTCGAGGTAGCGCGACTGCCCCGGCCCGCGCCCGGTCCGGGCGAGGTCCTGGTCCGGGTGCGGGCGGCGGCCGTCGACCGCGGCACCTGGCATCTGATGACCGGGCTACCGCTCGTCGCCCGGCCGGCGATCGGGCTGCGCACACCCAGGACACCCATCCCCGGCCGTGATGTCGCCGGGACCGTCGTCTCGGTTGGCGCGGGTGTCACCGGGTTCGCGGCCGGCGACGAAGTGGTGGGCACGGCCGACGGTTCGCTGGCCGAGTTCGCCCCGGTCCCGGTCACCCGGCTCGCGCACGCGCCGGCGTCGGCAACTCCGGAACAGGCTGCAGCCGTGCCGATTTCGGGACTGACCGCGCTGCAGGCGGTACGCGCCGCACGGATCGCCGACGGTGATCGGGTGCTGATCACCGGTGCCTCCGGCGGTGTCGGCTCGTACGCGGTTCAGATCGCCACCGCGGCCGGTGCGCGGGTCACGGCGGTGGCCTCCGGCGCCAAGGAGGACTTCGTCCGCTCGCTCGGCGCCACCGAGTTCATCGACTACACCGCCGGACCCATCGACCGCTCGGGTACACGTTTCGACGCCATCATCGACATCGCCGGCAACCTACCGGTCCGGCGGCTACGCCGGATGCTCACCGCCCGCGGCACCCTCGTCGTGGTCGGCAGCGAAACAGGAGGCCGCTGGACCGCCGGCGTGCAGCGGCAGCTCTACGCAACCCTCGTGTCACCGTTTGTGCGGCAACGTCTCACGGGTCTGGTGAGCAAGGAGACCGGCCAGGACATGACCGAACTCGTCGCGATGGTCGACGACGCCCGCATCCGGCCCGCCGTCGACAAGGCGTTCTCCCTCGATGACGCCGCGTCGGCGATGGACTACCTGCTGTCCGGGCAGGTCCGCGGAAAAGTTGCCGTCTCCCTCGCCCCCTGAGCGGTGCGCAGTCCGTCAGCCGCGGAGCATGGCGCGCAGGGTATCGATGGTGTCGGCGTCGGCGGGTGTCTTGTCGGGCCGGTACCGGACGACGCGGGCGAACCGGAGCGCCACCCCGCCCGGGTACCGCGTGCTGCGTTGCACTCCGTCGAAGGCGATCTCGACCACCAGTTCCGGACGCAGGTACACGGTGTGCCGGTCGTGGTGGGTTTCGTGGCGCGGGAATTCCTCGGTCTGCCAGGCGAGCAGTTCGTCGGTGAGGCCTTTGAAGGTCTTGCCCACCATCACCGGCGCGGCCCCGTCCGGCGACGCCGCACCCAGATGCAGGTTGGACAGCTTGCCGGTGCGCCGCCCCGACCCCCATTCGGCGGCCAGCACGACGAGGTCGACGGTGTGCACGGGTTTGATCTTCTGCCAGGCCTTTCCGCGCCTGCCCGCCTCGTATGGGGCGTCGAGCGACTTGGCGACGACGCCCTCGTGACCGGCGGCGAGCGCGGCGTCGAGCTGCCCCTGCACGGCCGCGGCGTCGCAGGTATCGGCCGTCAGGGTGATCGACGGGATCGCCAGGTGCCCCGCGACGCCGCGCAGCGCGGCCAGCCGCTCACGCAGCGGCCGGTCGATGAGGTCGGTGCCGTCCAGGTGCAGGCAGTCGAACAGGAACGGTCGCAGGTCACCGCGGGCGTGTTCACTCATCGTGTCCTGAAACGGAAGCGGCCGGCCGCCGGTATCCAGTGCCAGCACCTCCCCGTCGAAGATGGCTGTACTGCAGTTCAGTTCGGCGATCACCCGGGCAACCTCCGGGAGCTGCGCGGTGACATCGCGCAGAGATCTGGTGAACAGCGTGACCCGGTCGTGGTCGCGGTGCGCCTGGATACGGGCGCCGTCGAGTTTGAGGTCGACCACCACGTCGGGGCCGAGTGTGTCCACGACCTGCTGCGGCGACGATCCGGGCCCGGCCAGCATCGGCGCGATCGCCCGCCCCACCTGTAAACCTGTCGCCCGCAACGCATCCGAACCGTCGAGCGCCAGTTGTGCCGTGCGGGGCAGTGATCCGGTGAGCATGTGGACCCGCCGCACCAGCTCGGCCGGCTGCCCGAATGCCACGGCGATGGCGTCGGCCATCACCCCGCCCAGCGCACCCTGCCGCAGCTCCCCGGTGAGCAGCGCCACCAGAAACCGCCATTCCGTTTCTGTTGCGCCACTGCGAAGTTCCCACAGAAGGGTGCGACGCGCCGATGCCGATCCAGGCCCGGTCGCCGCCGACAGGGCCGTGAACATGCTGTCGACGCCCGCCACGGTCAGGGGTTCGTCGTCGGACGCTGCTCCGGGCGCTTCGAGAGCCGCGAGCGATCGCCACCCCACACCGAGCCGTCCCTGCGGAATCTCGCCGGACAGCCACGCGACGACGACGGGAACGTCCGCCGGATCGGCGCTCTCGAGGAGCGTGGCCAGCAGCCGGGTCTTCGCGATGCGCGACCGGGTCGCGGCCAGTGCGGCCGAGGTGTCCACGACGAGAACGAGATTCATCTCCCGCTCACTCCACTGTCCCGTGCGGCGCACCGTCATCCGGTGAAGCGCTGTCCGCGTGCGGATATGCCGCCCGGTAGGCGCGTACCGCGCCGCCGACCGAGCCGAACACGTGGTCGGGGTCGAGTCCGGCCAGCACCCCCTCGGTGAGTAGCGCCGATTGCAGTTCCGGGTCGACGCCCGCGAGCACGAAATGCGCGCCGTGCGAATGCACGTAGTCGATGAGCGAGCCGAGCATCGTCGACGCCGAATAGTCGACGTCGCCGATCGCTGTGCAGTCCAGGACCAGCCAGCGCACCGGGGTGGGTGCCGACCTCAGCAGTCCCTGCACGTCCTCGGAGAAGCGGCTCGCGTTGGCGTAGAACAGGTCGGCGTCGTAGCGGAAGATAATCAGCCCGGACAACGACTGCAGGCCGGGCCGCGCGGGCAGGAAGCTGCGTGTGCCACGGTCGTTCACCCCGATCACAAACCGTTCGGGGTGATACTGCCTGCGGATCAGCGCCAGCAACGACACCGCCATCGCCGTGACGATGCCGGTCTGCACGCCGAAGACGATCACCACCACCGCCGCGAACACGGCGACCCCCAGCTCGGATTTGCGGACCCGGCCGATCCGCACGAATTCGCGGACGTCGATCAGCTTGGCGGCCACCACGAATACGATCGCGCCGAGCACCGCGTGCGGCAGCTGTCCGAGTGCGTCGCTGAGCAAGGTCACCACCAGCAGCGTCGCCACCGCCATCGTCAGATTGGCGACCTGGCTGCGGGCCTTCTGCTCATCGAGGACCTCCGTCTTGGTGGGGCTGCCGTTGACGACGAACGTGCCGCTCAGCCCGGCCGTCACGTTGGCCCCGGCCAGCCCCAGGATGTCGCGGTTGACGTCGGCCGATTCGCCTCTGCGCTGGGCGAATCCGCGTGCGGTCGCCGCGCTCTGCGCGAGAATCACGATGGTGCAACCGAACGCGACGGTCGCCGCGGTGGCGATGTCGGCGAATCCGAGCCCGGTCGGCAGTCCCAGCTCCGGCAGACCGGCCTTGACGTCGCCGACCACCTCCACGTCGTCACCCCAGCCGAAGATCCACACCGCCGCGATTGCCGCCACCACGAGGACGAACGGTATCGGCAGCCGGGGCGCGAACCGTTTTCCGACAACCAGGACGAGCAGCGCGATCGCCGCGAAAAGCGCATTCCACCAGTCGATGTCGTCGATCCCGCGGGCGATCTCCCACCACCGGTTCCAGATCTGATCGTCGCGGCCGTCGGAGATCCCGAGCATCGTCGGCAGCTGCCCGGTCATCACGGTGATCGCGGTTCCGGTGAGGAATCCGGTGAGCACCGCCGTCGACAGGAAGTCACCGAGAAAGCCGAGGCGAAGTATCCACGCCGCGAACAACATCGCCCCGGTCACCAAGGCGATGAGGCACGCCCATTGCAGCCACTCGTCCGAACCGGCGCGCAGCCCGGCCACGCCGAGCCCGGCGATACCCGACGACAGCAGCGCCGCGGTGGCCGAGTCGGCGCCCACCACCATCAACCGCGACGATCCGATGAGCGCGAACACGATGGTGGGCAAGATGATCGTGTACAGGCCCGCCACCACCGGCACCTGCGCGATGGCTCCGTAGCCGAGGCATTCGGGGATCGCGATGGCCGCGAGCGTGACGCCGGCGAGCACGTCCCGCCCGAGCCACCGCACCCGGTACCCGGCCAGCCACGGCGGCGCGGCGACCCCGAGCAGACCCCGGCCGGCCGAGCCGCGTCCCCACCGGCCCAGCTGGCCGAATACCGGGCGGGCCCCGTTACCGTCACTCACTCACGGGACGTTACGCCGCGCGCCCCGGCCACGCGCGGGTCTCAATACCCTGGCCCAGAGGTTGAGGTGCCCCCGCTGGTTGAGGTCCCCCGCTGGTTGAGGTGAGAGGAGCGCAAGCGACGAGCCTCGAAGCCCGGTGAGCCGACAATGTTCGCTTACCGGGTTTCGAGGCTCCTCGCCTGGCGGCTCGTCACGCCTCAACCAGCAGTGGGCAGGCGTGCGGTGGCTCAACCGACTTCCGCGGCCTCCTTGTCGGTGTTCTCCGCGGTTTCCGAGGCGCCCGCCCTGACCGACGGCGTGAACTGGGTAAGCAAAGAGTCGAGAGCCGGCTTGCCGGGACCGGTGAACACGAGGATGACCAGGGCCCAGCAGAACAGCGCGGCCGAGTCGCCGTCATTCTCGATCGGGAACAGCCCGTCGGGCTGGTGCTTCCAGAAGTAGGCGACGGCCATCGAGCCGGAGCCGATGAACGCCGCGGACCGGGTGCCCACACCCAGCATCACCAGGAGGCCCGCGACAAGCTGGATGAGCGCCGACCACCAGCCCGGCCAGGCGCCGAATTCGGGGTTGCCGCCGTAGGGTTCGCCCGGCCAGTTGAAGAAGCTCGTGGTGCCGTGCAGGAAGAACAGCAGGCCGACGACGATCCGGAAAATCCCGATCGCCCAGGGTGCCTTGTCGTCGAGAAATGAGGTAAGCATTGCCTTAGTAGAACACCGGCGAGGCCGGTTGTCTAGCCAAGCTAAATTGCACACGTGTGCATATACAGGACCCGCCGGGCGACAGTGCGCCGGACACTATTGGCGTGAAATGTGTTGCACACCACCACTATCGACGCAGTCCACACGAAAACGGCCGCCGGGCCGCCGGCACCCGATGGTGCACGAACAGGTCCGGCGGCCGCCACGTTCGCGGTCGCGCGCGGATCAGTGGCCGCGCTTGATCCACTCCTCCAGATGCGGCGCCTCGTCGGCGATGGACGTGCCGTCTCCGTGACCGGTGTAGATCTTGGTCTCCGGATCGAGGGTGAAGATCTTGTCGCGGATCGAGGAGATGATCGTCGGGAAGCTGGAGAACGACCGGCCGGTCGCCCCCGGTCCACCCTGGAAAAGCGTGTCGCCGCTGAACAATACGCCCGCCTCGGGCACGTACACGACGCACGATCCGGGCGAGTGCCCCGGCGTGTTGATCACGGTGAGATCGGTTCCGGCGACCGAAACCTTCTGTCCGTCTTCGAGATCGACGTGGGTGACGTCGGGATGAGTCTGATTCCACAGCATGTCGTCGCCGGGATGCAGCAGGATCGGCGCACCGGTGGCCTGCGACAGTTCCGGGGCGACGGTGACATGGTCGTTGTGCCCGTGCGTCAGCAGGATCGCCTTCACGGTGCGGTCGCCGACGGTCTCCAGGATCGGCGCGGCGTCGTGCGCTGCGTCGATGATGACGACCTCGTTCTCGTCGCCGATCACCCAGACGTTGTTGTCGACGTCCCAGGTGCCGCCGTCGAGCGAGAACGTGCCGGAGGTGACGACGTTCTGAATGCCGAACGTCATCAGATCTCCACCACCGAACGCAGCACCTTGCCGGCCTTCATGGCGTCGAACGCGGCCTCGATGTCGTTCAGGCCGATGCGTTCGGTGACGAACTTGTCCAGCGGCAGCCGGCCCTGCTCGTACAGGTCGATCAGCATCGGGAAGTCGCGTTCGGGCAGGCAGTCGCCGTACCACGACGACTTGAGCGCACCGCCGCGCGAGAAGAAGTCCACCAGCGGCAGTTCGAGCTTCATCTCCGGGGTCGGCACACCCACCAGCACGACGGTGCCGGCGAGGTCACGGGCGTAGAAGGCCTGCGCGTAGGTTTCGGGGCGGCCCACCGCGTCGACGACGACGTCGGCGCCGTTGCCGTCGGTCAACTCCTGCACGGCCTCGATCACGTCGTCGACCTCGGCACCGTTGATGGTGTGGGTGGCACCGAGCCCGACGGCCCATTCGAGCTTGGCCGGGTCGCGGTCGATGGCGATGATCTTGGTGGCGCCGGCCAGCTTGGCACCGGCGATCGCGGCATCGCCGACGCCGCCGCAGCCGATGACGGCCACCGAGTCGCCGCGGCCTACGTTGCCGGTGTTCATCGCGGCGCCGATGCCGGCCATCACGCCGCAGCCGAGCAGACCCGCGACGGCCGGGTCGGTCTCCGGGTTGACCTTGGTGCACTGGCCCTCGTGGATGAGGGTCTTCTCGATGAACGCGCCGATGCCCAGGGCCGGGCTGAGCTCGGTACCGTCGGTGAGGGTCATCTTCTTGCTGGCATTGAAGGTGTCGAAGCAGTACCAGGGACGGCCGCGCTTGCAGGCGCGGCACTGGCCGCACACCGCACGCCAGTTGAGGATGACGAAGTCGCCGACCTCGACGTGGGTGACGGCATCGCCGACGGTCTCAACGATGCCGGCGGCCTCATGGCCGAGCAGGAACGGGTACTCGTCGTTGATGCCGCCCTCGCGATAGGCCAGGTCGGTGTGGCACACGCCGCAGGCCGCGATCTTGACGATCACGTCGTTGGATCCCGGGTCGGGAACCACGACGTCGACGACCTCGGTCGCCGCTCCCTTGGCTCGTGAGATAACACCCTTGACGGTCTGTGACATGCGAGGTTCCTTCCGCGACGCAAAGCTGTGGTGACTGGACGAGGTTTGGCCGTCAGCCTATCGACGCACGCACCGAACGTCCACTCGTAGTAAATCGTGTCCACCGACAGTGGTCCGCTTCACGACGAGCCGCGTTCGGCACCAAGCGTCTTACTTCAGACTAGACATGTGTCCAGTTGTCGGTGATCACCACCTCCGACCAATATCTCAGGATCGGCATCGCGGAAGCACCGTTTCGGCGGTGCTGGTACCGCCGGAGCGGGTCACGGCACCGGCCGACTCAAAAGTCCGTCAGCTCAGAGCCTCGATCAGTTGTGCCTTCGTCATCGACGAGTAGCCGGTGATGCCCTTCGCCTTGGCCTGGGCGCGCAGCTCCGCCACGGTCGGCCCACCGCGAGCGGCAGCAGTCTTCGGAGTGGAGGCACCGCCCGCGGCACTCGACGAGTTCCGGCTCGAAGTGCTCTTGGCCGGAGCCGTGCTCGCGGTCGACTTGGCCGGCGCGGCCTTACTCGCGGTCGACTTCGCCGGCGCAGCCTTGCTCACAGTCGACTTTGCCGGCGCAGCCTTACTCGGCGCAGCCTTACTCGGCGCGGCCTTCGCGGTCGACTTGGCCGGCGCAGCCTTTGCTGGGCCGGCCTTGGCCGGGGCAGGCTTAGCCGGCGCAGCCTTACTCGCGGCCGTGTTGGCCGGCGCAGCCTTGGCTGGGGCGGTTCTGGCTGGGATCGGCTTGGCGGGGGTCGTCTTGCTCGCAGTCGACTTCGTCGGCGCGGCCGTGCCCGGAACAGCCTTGGTTGGCGCGGCGTTGGCCTCGGTCGTCTTGGCCGGAGCCTTACTCGCAGGCGCCTTGCGTGTGGTGGTCTTGTCTGGGGTGTTCGTCGTGGCCGAAGCCTCTGCCACAGCCGAGCTTCGTGCTGCCCTCTTCGCCGGAACCTCCTTCGCGGCGGGTTCTGCTGCAGCCGGCTCCGCGGCAGCCGGTGCGGCATTGCCGGAGAGCGCCGGTTCGCCGGCGGCTGCCTCTTCCACAACAGGCGCGGCGGCGGCAGCGCCATCGGAGGCGGCCATTTCAGAGGCCGCGACCTCAGACGCAGAGGGCTTCTCGACCGCGACGGCTTCGGGCGCGCTGTCGGCAGCCACCGGTGCGGTCACCAGCTTCGTGACGGATGCGACGGGCCCGTCGTCACCCTTACGGAAATTGAGGGTTGCCAGCACGTCGTCACGCAGCGCGGTGATATCACGCTCGGCTTTACGGAATCGCTTGCGCGCCAACTTATCCGCTTGCTTGGCCTGTTTGGTGACCTTGTTGAGTTCGCCGCGCAGCCGGTTGACCTCAGCTTCCAGCCGCCCGACGATCTTGTTCTTCTTCGCCATCTAAGATCCTCATCATCACTGGGGACGACACATCGTGCGTCGCTACGCTCGCCCCACACCCCGGCGGTGTTGCCGACGTTGCGTGCAGCCTAGTCACCTACCACGCCCTTGTGTGGCAGTACATGCCCACACCGCCCAGGGTTGGTTGCCCAGGTCACAGAACCACCGCCGGACCTGGGTCGGGAGCCTCGTCTCACCTGACCCTTCGAGACGAGTCGGCTCGCAAGCTCGCGCGACCCTCCTCAGGGATCAAGATGTCACTCGCGCCACGCGCTCTCGGACGCCATCAAGCCGAGGGGTCGACGTCGATCGCCGTCTGCCTGTTGCCAGTCAACCCATGACGGCACGCGACCCACCACCCTGAACCCCACGACCGAAGCACCAAGAAACAACCACACCTCCTGAACCCCAAGCCCGAAGCAACCAAGAAACAACCACACATCTTGAACCCCACGACCGAACCAACCAAGAAACAACCACACATCTTGATCCCTGAGGCCGAAGCGACGAAGGAGCGAGGGACGCGTTGGGTCCGGTGACCTTTCGACACCTGACGCACCCACGCCAAACCAACTGCCGCGCACCAATGATCAACACCGCGAGGGACGACCCTCAGACAGGACTCACATCGCGCAAGAGATCATCAAGCAACTCGGCGAGCACACGTTCAATCTCCGAATCGCCAGGTATCCGGTCTGGTTCGGGTGGCGGCCGGTGAATATGGCGACGCGTCTGTTCCAGGTTCTCCACGAACTTCTCCCCGATGTCCGGAAACCTATTGACCAGCTTGGGATTTTCGGGAACTCCGGGTGAACTGTTGCGCCGCCACCAGGATCTGCCGTCGAATGCCTTACCGGTGGTGTACTGCCCGGCACCCTTCCCGACGATCCGGTTGTGCCGCGGGCAGGCCGGGGCCAGCTGGTCGATGTCGGTGCGCCCACCGTCGGCCCAATCCCGCACGGCGTGATGCATTTCCACCCGTGCGGCGGGCTGCCCACACCCGGGGAACGAGCAGGTGTGCCCACCAGGCGAGGCGAACGACGCCAAGCGCTGCCCACGGGAGGCCAACCGCTTGGCCCGCCCCAGGTACAGGGGAACGGCGTGGTGCCCTTCGAACACGGCCAGATACTTGTCGCACCGTTCGCGAGCGAGCGCGTCGATCACCTCACCGATCGGCAGCACCGTCCCGGTGGCGGTGGTCCCGCTTCCGGTCCGGTTCCGCAGATCGTTCAGGTCGGCGGTGATGACCACGGTCGCCGGCAACCCGCGATGGCCGGAACCGAGGATGTTCGCATCCAGCCCCGCCCGCAGAAACGCCGCCAGCGCATCGTGGTGACGCTGGGCACCACTGCGATCGTCACGGGCAGCGGCGTCGGCAAGTTGTTGGGCATCGGCGGTATCCGGATGTCCGTCCGGAGACTGCGGGTCGGCGGGGTTGTTCATCCCCGGCGCACCCCACGCATTGAGCACCACCTCGAGCATCGCCCGGGTCGACGGATCCAGATGCCCGCACAGCTTCGACATCTTCTGCGCGTCCTGCCGGTTCAGCCACAGGTTCCGCCGACGCTTCCGGTCACGGTCGTCGGTGAGCTCCCCGTCGGGATCCAGGTGCGCCAGCAGCCGCCCACCGGCGGTGACGATCTCCGCCGGGGTCAACTCGACCGAGATCTCGGCCATCGTCTGCTCGGCCGCCACCTTGGTGTCGTGCGGCAATCCCTGTGGCAGTTTGGTGAGCACCTCGATCACCGCATTCACATGTCCCGCACCGAGTTCCCCTCGACGAGCTGCGTCGGCGATGTTCGGATACTCCGGTTCCCTGCGCTCCCCGGTCATCGCGGTGAACCGGGCCAGCTTCTCCATCCGCCGCAACCGCAACACCGGGTCGGTGACCCGTAGCTCGTGCGTCACGAACATCTGATGGGTGGTGCACCCGGTCAGCCGGTATGCGCCCCGATCAAACACCTCGACCAGCACATCGTCGCCGAGCACACCCATCCGCCGCACGCACCGTTCATGCGCCTTGGCCACGGCCACCAGTTGCTCGTCCGAACACAACGACGCCTCCGCCGCCGAGATCGCCCCCAGTAGATCATCCAGCCGCTGATACAGGGACGGTAACGACTCTCCCACAACATCATTGACGTCACTCCCAGCCATCGCCACCACCCCCCTTCCGCAGATCGCCCACCCATTCGGATCGCTTATATGTTCGATCATAACCGCAGAGCGACACCTACGCAAGATCATCTGATCTCACCGACAGGCCTGCCACCCAAGCACGAGAACACCGTCCTCTCAGCAACTTTCAGTGTTCTCCACCGAGACATTGGACCACCCCGAGTTTGACGCCATTCCTTCTGAGTCAGGAAGGATGGCACTGTCTTTCCCCATCGGACTCAAGGACCGTCCGCTACAGCAGTGGCAGGGTGCGCTGGTCGTGGACCTCGCCGGAGCCGGCGGGCACGTGGTGCTCCTGGGCTCACCGCAGTCGGGCAAGACCACTGCGCTCAAGTCGCTCATGGTCGGCGCCGCGCTCACCCACACTCCCGCCGAAGTGGGCTTCTACGCGGTCGACATGGCCGGGAGCAGTCTGCGCCCACTCGCCGGACTGCCGCATGTCGGTGACGTCGCAACCCGATTCGATGTCGACAAGATTCGCCGGACCATCGCCGAGGTCGCCCACCAGCTGGCCACCCGCGAACACGTCTTCTCCGACCATCGGATCGAGACGGCCGAACAGATGCGTGCACTGCACCGGTCCGGTTCGCTACCCGAACTGGCCTGCGCCGACGTTTTTCTGGTGATCGACGGCTGGTGGACATTCCGGGAGGAGTTCGACGACCTCGCCGCAACCGTCCAGGATCTCGTGGCACGCGGACTCGGCTACGGCATTCACGTCGTTCTCACCACATCGCGCTGGGCTGATTTCCGGCTGCAGATGCAGAGCATGCTGGGCACGAGAATAGAACTGCGCCTCAATGATCCGCTCGACTCGACGATCGACCGCAAGCTCATCGCCGCCATCAGGCCCGGCGACCAGGGGCGCTGCGTCACCCAGGACAGACTCGCCGGGCAGATCGCACTACCCGAGTTCGGCGGCGACAACGGTGGCCCCGACGCGACGATCACCGCGATCAACGACGCCTGGCACGGCCCGGGTGTTCCGCGGGTGCGCATGCTGCCCGAGATGATCGCGTTGACGCAGATCCGCCATGAACACCCGGCGGCCCGCAAGATCGTGATCGGGATCGGCGAAACCGACCTGATGCCGGTGTCGCTGGACCTGTTCGGTTCCGATCCGCATCTGCTGGTCTTCGGCGACACCGGGTCCGGGAAGACCGCGCTCGTCCGCACGATCGTCGACGACCTGTGTCCCGGATACCGCGAGGGTCAGGTCGTGTTCGCGATCATCGACCCCAAACGGCAACTGCTCGACGCCGGCCCGTCCAAGTATCTCGGCGGATACGCCGGAACTGCCTCCGCCGCACAAAGTCTGATGGAATCGATCGCCCAGGAACTTCGGCGCCGCACCCCACCCGACGACGTCACCCCCCAACAGTTGCGTGACCGTTCCTGGTGGAAGGGCCCCGAGGTGGTGGTCGTCGCCGACGACTACGATCTCGTCGAAGGCAGCGGCAGCCCACTCCGGTCACTCGTCCCGTACCTGTCCCAGGCCCGTGACCTGGGCATACATCTGGTCGTCCTGCGACGCAGCGGCGGTGCGTCACGAGCCTCGTACGAGCCTGTGATGCAGGCGGTCAAGGAGGCCGGCGGTGCCGGGCTGCTCCTGTCCGGGGACCGGCAGGAGGGTCAGATCTGGCCCAAGGTGTGGATGGATCATCGGCCGCCCGGACGCGGCGACCTGTTGCGATCAGGCTCCCCGGCAGAACGCATCCAGGTGGCCTACACACCACACCCCGGCATCGACGACGGCGCGAAGGCACAAGAGGACATCCCCGTGTCTGCCGCACACACCAACCACTGACACGAAGGAGCACAGGTGAGCGTGCACGAACTCCCCACGGAGACAATCACAGATGAGGACGTCGAGACCGGCGACGCTCAGGAGGCGCGACCTCTCGGCATCCAATGGCATCCCGATGCGTTACGTCCGGCATTCGACTGGATCATCAAGCTGCCGCCCGACTGGCTCGTGATCGAAACCCACCCGGCGCGGTGGAAGATCCAGAACGAACGGATCGTCGATGACTTCTTCACCGGCCAACGCGTACCCAGCAAGGTCCGTCGTGCACTCCTACGCTCACTGGAAGAAGTTGTCTCCCAGGCACAACGCAACAAGGTACTGCTCACCCTGCTCAAGCCCGGCATCAACGAGGACGGCTCGGTGGCCAATACCGCATTGAGTCTGACCTTCTCGTCGACCACGCCGCGACTCTCGTCGATGGCGCCGATCCAGCGTGCCTTCGCGCCGGGAGTCCTACACCGAACGCACCACACCGACCGGTCATGCGTTCGCCACATTCACCGTCCGGCGAACCCAGTCCGGCGGCAGTAAGCAGCGTAACGTGCTCGCCGTACAGGGCTTCTATCCGTTCCCCGCCACCACGTGGACGCTGTCTCTCGGTATCACGTCGCCGCACCCCGAGCACCAGGAGCAACTGCTCGACATGGTCATCCGGTGTATGGGAAGTATCCGCATCGATGCCCCCGGCTCCTCTGGTGTCAACACCCCAACACTGGATTCCGCAGTAGCCGATACGCCTGTACCCGACAGTGACGACGATGAGTCAGAGCCGTTCAGCGAAGCGATCAAGCTGATCTCCTTCGCAGTACGCAATGAATAGTTGCGCGCAATGAGATGGCAACCGGACCACGAACCCCGCAGCCATCCCGACCATCGGGACCTCGATGCCACACGTTGTTCACGTTCCAGGCCACCGTTGGCGGCGAACGCCAACACACCGGCAGGGGTGTACCCGCAGGATAACCACCTGGATTGTCAAGCACCGCCGTTGCGTCCGCGA